>CAZUZS010000004.1:25417-120645 GCA_964624795.1 uncultured Calditrichaceae bacterium | reverse complement strand
AGTTTTATGAAAAATCATCTCCCGGATCCGAGAAGCTGGTTGCCAAAGTAGCAACCTTAAACGATCAATTTGTGCCCGAAAAGTTCAAGCTATATGCTAACTACCCTAATCCCTTCAACCCCTCTACTACTATTTCCTTTGACCTTCCGGAACGTGGAGTTGTATTGCTCGAAATCTATGACATTCAGGGCCGCAAAATACGAACCCTGACAAATTCCACGCACGAAGCCGGTAACTACCAAATAGTATGGGAAGGCCTGGATGATCAAGGAAATCCGGCAGCCTCCGGTGTGTATGTTTACCGGATAAAGAGCGGGGCATACACTGCCAGCCGCAAAATGATGTTCCTGAAATAAAAAAGTCACCATTCTCTCTAATGGGAAATAAATTAAAACTTGTTTCACCATTGAACCGAAGTCCTCTCGTCCATGCGGGAGGGCTTCTTTTATCCTTTAGATTTTGGATCATAATCAATTGAGATCGGCCGCCTCAAGTACCACAGTGGTACTCCTACCGTTTGAATTTCAGGTCACAAGTACAAATCTTGCCGAATCTGTGTGTAACTCTGTTCAGTTTAACTCCAACGCAAACCAACTCATTTAATCCATTTTGATTTAACTCAATTTTTTTTTATATTTTGCGGTCTGTTATGTTATGAAAATAGTTGAATTGAGAAGACTGAATTTGATTTATAAAATTTCGATTGCTGCCGCGATTATCGTATTTGCCTTGCTCTTCAAATCAGTATGGTACAATTTGGTCGTAATTTTAATTTTGACCGCGGTGCTGAAGTCACAGCGAATCCGGATTATTCGCTTCCACTCCCTTTCTTACGGCCTTCTTATTTTTCTGTCAATACTGTTTATTTTCCGCGCTTTCACCGGGTATGGTAAGATTATTTTTAGCATTTCCGAACAAATCAGGCTCACGTCGGGCGGACTTACGGAAGCACTCCTTACCGTGGAACAGCTTGTCCTTATTTTCCTGGTGATGGGAGTCGCCCTGTATTCCGCTACCAGGACCGAGCTGTATTATTATTTCAGCAAGATTCCCGGGGGCCCCAAAGGAGAGGGCAGTGCGGCTGTGCGCTTGGGGCGAATGAGCTTGTTTGTTGTTTACCTGCTGCCGGAGATGTTCAGGCGGGGGAGTCTCGCCCGCCGGCAATTGCAGAATGCGCCGCGCGAGAAAAGGGGCGTTCGGGGGCGGCTTATTGAAATCGCAGGGGTAATCGGCGATTTTGTTGTCGAGCTTTTGCGCAGGGCGGAGGAGCTCTATCCGGAATTTGCGGAGCGCAACAGCAGCGCAAAATTTACTCCCATCCCGGTTCTGAACGTTCGGCATATTTCTCTGGCCGGATTTTTGGTCCTGGCGCATCTTGCTCTTTTATGGATGACGATGTATGGGCGAGCGTAATATCCGCCTTTTAGTGGAATACGACGGCACGCGTTATCACGGCTGGCAACGGCAGGAAAATGCGATCTCAATTCAGGAAGTTCTGGAGGAAGCGATTTTTAAATTGACACAGGAAAGAAGGTCTGCGCTGGCAGCAGGCCGCACCGACGCCGGTGTCCATGCCAGGGGTCAGGTTGTAAATTTCAAAATTGAAAAAGAGTTGCCGCTGCAAAAAATTTATATGGGCCTGAACGGGCATTTGCCGGGGGATATTGTGGTGAAAAAAGCGGAGGAGGTGCCTGCCGGCTTCCATGCACGCTTCGACGCGAAAAAACGGGTTTATCAGTATTTTATCCGGCAGGAAAGAACCGCAGTGTCGCGCCGCTACTGCTGGCAGTTCTTTCAGCAGATGGACAGAAGCATTCTGCAGGAAATGGCAGATATGCTGGTTGGTAAGCACGATTTTTCCTCTTTTTCGCGGTTGGAAGTTCAGAGCGCACACAAGATGTGCCGTGTGTTCGAATCCAGGTGGTACGAGAAGGGCGGATTCCTGGTCTACCGCATCGTGGCAAACCGCTTTCTGCACGGGATGGTTCGCACCATAGTCGGCACCATGATCGATGTCGCCCGCGGTAGGTTTGCGAAAAAAGAATTCGCGGAAATATTTTATGCGAAAAATCGTGAACGGGCGGGAACCGCAGCACCCGCGAAAGGGCTGTTCCTGGAGGAAGTGCTTTACGAATGAGGTCCGAGAGCTTTCTTCCAGGGACAAAATAGAATTCAATTGCGGTTTGAGAATGAAGAATGCAACCTGAGATTTTGTTTTTGAAATGAAATTTGATGAAATTGCGAAAATATTGAAGGACATTCCGGCAACGCCGCCAAACGATGGGCGTGTGCTGTACGACTTTATTCTTAAAGGAGATTTCCCGGACATCCTGGAGTTGGGTTTTGCGCACGGCACTTCCACTTGTTACATGGCGGCAGCATTGGCGGAAAAGCAGGCTGGTCACATTCTTACCATCGACCGGGAGGAGGCCAGGGATCTCACGCCGGACATTCATGAAACGCTCGCCCGGACCGGCCTCGGTGAATTTGTTGAGCCGGTGTTTGCCAAAACCAGCTACACCTGGGAGCTAATGAAGATTATCGAAAAGCAAACCACAGAAGGTATTTGCCGCCCGTGTTTCGATTTCTGTTTTATAGATGGTGCACATTCCTGGGAGACTGATGGGTTGGCATTTTTTCTGGCGGGCAAGCTGCTGAGGCCGGGCGGCTGGCTGTTGTTCGACGATTTGTACTGGACCTACGAAAGCAGCATGGGTCTGAAGGACAGTGAAATGGTCAGGAATATGCCGGAGGAAGAAAGAGCGACTCCACAGGTCAAAAAGATTTTCACCCTGCTTGCCGGTCAGCATCCCGATTTCGGGAACGCGAGGGTGAACGACCGCTGGGGGTGGATTCAGAAGAAGGGAACTGAATCCGGCGGGCTGGCAAATACACCCGGCTTGCTGGATCTTGTCTATGAAAGACAGAGCATAAAGCCTGAGATCAAAAATATTATGAGGAAATTGAAAAGAAGAATTTTTAAACCTGCCGGTTCCTGAAAAATTACCCGAAGCTCTGGATACTGTAAAATAAATCAGGAGTTTTTGAGTGCAGGAAATCTCGAATCCTAAAAGTAAAGCAGGGGCATATTGATGTTTCGATGTTTTTGGAAAAATGCAGCAGCGGGAGCCATGGTGCTGATGATTATTGTAATGCAGGGTTGCAGTTCGCGCTCCACAGAAGAAAGCAGGGGAAATGACTCGCTTTTTCTAAACCAGGCATATGCAAAGACGGATTCATCCCTGAAAGAGAGTGCAAATGAAGACGCATACGAATCCCGCCACACGGCGATTACCCGTGCTGCCGCATTGGCCGGTCCGGCGGTGGTAGGCATTAATGTAATGCAGGTAAAACGTTATGTCCGGCGCAGTCCGTTCTATACGGAAGACCCGGTCTGGCGTTCAATTTTTCCGGAGCTTTTTCGGGACCAGGTATATGAAAAGCCGATTCAGAACCTGGGCAGCGGTTTCATCATTTCCTCCGATGGCTATATCGTCACCAACGACCACGTGGTGACGGATGGCAAGGAAATTGTGGTGACGCTTTCAGGCGGCGAGCGGCATAATGCCAAATTGGTTGGGACCGATCGCATCTCGGATATTTCGTTGTTGAAAATTGACGGACAGGATTTGCCATATCTTCAGATGGGAAATTCCAAAGACCTGATTGTTGGGGAATGGGTGATTGCGATTGGAAATCCTTTCGGCTTGTTCGAGCTGAATAACCAGCCGACGGTAACGGTGGGCGTCATCAGTGCGATCAACCGCGACTGGGGCCGGATTCCGGAGAGCGGACGTCTTTACATGGATATGATCCAGACCGACGCCGCAATCAATCACGGGAACAGCGGCGGCCCGCTGCTGAACGCGCTGGGGCAGGTGATCGGGATGAATACTTTCATTTACACCGGCAATACAGCGCAGGAAGGATTTGTGGGAATCGGTTTTGCCATTCCCATCGACCGCATACGGGATATCGTGGATCAGATTAAGCAGAATGGCAGTGTGAACCGCAATTTCTGGCTGGGATTGAAGGTGCAGAACCTGAGCCCGGTTATCGGGAAGGCAATGGGGCTGGACATCAAAAATGGCGTTATCGTTACGCAGGTGGAAAAGGGAAGCTCTGCCGACCTGGCCGGCCTGGAGCCTGAGGACGTCATTACCAGAATCAATGGCAAAGGGGTAAACGATACCAGGGGTCTTGTGGGTCTATTAAATAATGTGGATTTACAGGTTGGCGATGAACTAAATCTTGTCATCATCCGTAACAGAAAAGAACAAAATGTTAAGGTAAAATTAATCCAACAACCGGATTGATCAAATGATTGAACGATACACGCTTCCTGAAATAGGAAAAATTTGGGAAGATGAAAACAGGTTCAGAATTTGGCTGCAAATTGAGATTCTGGCCTGTGAAGCGCAGGCGGGACTCGGTGTAATTCCGAAGGAGGCGGTGCAGGAAATCCGCGAAAAAGCGAATTTTGACACCCGCAGGATACTGGAAATCGAAGAGAAGGTTCAGCATGACGTTATCGCTTTCCTGACCAATGTGGCGGAGTATGTAGGCCCGAATTCGCGCTATATTCATTATGGAATGACATCCTCCGATATTCTGGATACTACCCTCGCCGCTCAAATGCGCCAGGCTGGCCTCTTGCTGACCGGCAAACTGGAAGCGCTGGCGGAAATTCTGGCCAAGCGCAGTCTGGAGTTTAAGGATGCGGTGATGGTCGGGCGTACACACGGTGTTCATGCTGAGCCAATTACCTTCGGTTTGAAATTGGCGCTGTGGTACAGCGATACGCTTCGAAGCATCGGACGTCTGAAATCCGCTATTGAGAACATTTCCGTCGGGCAGATTTCCGGTGCTGTGGGAACCTACGACCACCTGAATCCCAAAATAGAGGAATATGTTTGCGAAAATATGGGGCTGAAGCCGGCGCCAATTTCTACCCAAATTATACAGCGCGACCGTCATGCCGATTATCTGAATGCACTGGCAGTCACTGGTGCGAGCCTGGAAAAAATAGCGGTGGAAATCCGGCATCTGCAAAAAACCGAAGTCCTGGAGGTGGAAGAACCGTTCGGAAAGGGACAAAAGGGGTCGTCCGCAATGCCGCACAAGAAAAATCCGATTATCTGCGAGCGGATTGCCGGAATGGCCCGGCTTCTGCGCGGATATGCTGCTTCGGCGCTCGAGAATGTTGCCCTGTGGCACGAACGGGATATCTCCCATTCCTCAGTTGAGCGGGTGATTATTCCGGATGCGACAATTACGCTTTACTACATGCTCCACAAGACCATTCAGGTAATTAGCGGAATGGCTGTCCACACGGAACAAATGAAGAAGAATGTGGAGTTGACGCATGGGCTAATCTTTTCCCAGCCGGTTCTCCTGAAATTGATCGAGAAAGGCCTGAGCAGGGAAGAAGCCTACGCTTTGGTCCAGAAGTGTGCGATGCAGGTTTGGGAAAAGGGTTCGGATTTCACGGAAGTTTTAAAATCCGACAAAGAAATTTCGAAACACTTGAAAAATTCTGAAATTGATTTAATTTGCAATTTGGAATATCGCTTAAAGAATGTAAATTATATATTTGAAAAGTTGAATCTCTTATAATAAACGGAGGTTGGTGTGAAGGCGCAGGAAATAATTGTTGAAGGAACTACCAAAAAGATATTCAAAACCGAGCAAAGTGATCAGTTGATCATGGAGTTCCTGGATATTTTGCCCCAGAGTTCAAACAAAAAGCTTACCATAAAAGGCAAAGGCGAGATAAACGCTTCCATTGTCACATTCCTGTTCGAGTACCTGGGAAGCTACAATGTACCCACGCATTTCATTCGTCAATTGGATGGTAAGAGCATCGCGGTGAAAAAACTGGAGATGTTTCCGATGTACATGTCGGTGTGGAATATTGCCACCGACAACCTGGCGAAGAGGTTGGGCCTGAAGGATGGCACGATATTGGAGACACCGATCTTAGAGCTCTACCTGAAGAATAGCAAGCTCAAAAATCCATTGATTAATGATTATCACGCATTTGCGCTTGGGTTGTGTGACAGGGCGGAAATGAGCGCTATTGTGCGGATTACTACCAAAGTGAACGCAGTGCTTAAATCTTTTTTTTACAGGAAAAAGCTCACATTGGTTAATTTTTCGCTGGAATTTGGAAAAGGGGGCAGCCAGGTTTTGCTGGGCGATGAAATTTCTCCCGATAACTTTACTGTTTGGGATACGCTTGATGGAGATAAGCTGGAAAAGGGCTCTTTTCTGATAACTCCCGAGACGGCCAAACAGATTTATCCCAAATTACAGAATCGACTCCTAAAGTGATAAAAAAGGGCGCGCAATGGCGATTACGAAATATGGCTTAGGACTGGTAGCCGGTAGCTGGATCATTTTTGCGATATTTTTGATTTTTGCGATATTTTTTCGCCAGCCCGTGCCGGTTATACTGGCCGCGCTTAGTTTTATCTTTAGCGTTTTCAATATGTTTTTCTTTCGGGATCCGGAACGCGTAATTCCGGAAAATCTGCAGGCAATTTTATCACCGGCGGATGGCAGGATCGTTAAAATTACGGAAGTTCAGGAGCATGATTTTTTCAAGCATAAGGTAACACGTGTGAGCATATTTCTCTCGGTGTTTAATGTGCATGTCAACCGTGTTCCCATCTCCGGGAAAGTGGAATTCTTCAGCTATTACCGGGGGCGGTTCATGGCGGCATTCAAGGATGACGCCTCGGTTGAGAATGAGCAAACCATGATCGGAATTACCGGGGATGACGGGCATAAGGTTATGTTCAAGCAGATTGCGGGTATCATAGCCCGGCGAATTGTCTGCGATCTGCGAGCCGGAAATCGTGTGAAAGCGGGCGAGAGGATGGGTATGATTCGTTACGGATCGCGCGCCGATGTTTTTTTTAATACGGATTCGGTTGACCTGAGTGTCAAAGTAGGTGATAATGTCCGCGGGGGTGAATCAATTATCGGGGTCTTCAAGTGAAAGTAAAAACCAATTGGGTACCAAGCGCTTTTACCATGGGGAACCTGTTCTTTGGTTATTTCTCCGTGGTATTGGCGTCCAACGAGAAGTTTATTCAGGCTGCATGGCTAATCGTTGCCGCGGCAGTGCTGGATGTGCTGGACGGCAAGGTCGCGCGGTTTACCAACGCCGCTTCGCACTTCGGCGTCGAATACGACTCACTGGCAGACGTGGTTTCGTTTGGTTTCGCCCCATCTTTCCTTGCATACAAGGTCGTGTTCAGTCATTGGGGAACAGTCGGACTTTTTATTAGTTTTGCGCCGTTGGTTTTTGGATCGGTTCGGCTGGCGCGGTTTAATATCCGGCAAACAAATTTCGATAAAGAAGCTTTCGAAGGATTACCGATCCCGGCCGCGGCCATAACAATCGCAACATTTCTGGTTTTCAATTTCGAAATATGGGATCGGCTGCGCTGGGAGAAGGTGTATCTATTTATTATTCTGATGGTTTCCATAATGATGGTCACCTCAATCCGGTATGAGACATTTCCCAACTTTTCTCTGCAAAAAGGCACGCAAAACCGGGTGAAATTTTTAATTGCACTTGTGGGGGTAATGCTGATAATCTTTTTCCCGCAAGAGGCCTTTTTCCCATTGGCCCTGCTGTATGTCCTTTCCGGCCCGGTACGGCTGAGCTGGCTGCAGCTTGTTGGGGGCGTCGGACTTCCACGAAATAAGAGTAAGGAAAATGTGAATGAAGGCAGTGATCAAGGTGAGGCTAAAAAACGGCATTCTGGATCCCCAGGGAAAAGCCGTAAATAATGCACTGCATCATCTGGGATTTGACAGTATCCAGGATGTTCGGATCGGCAAACTGATTGAAATGCAAGTCGGTACTATCAATGAAACAGAAGCCAGGCAACTGGTGGAAGACGCCTGCCGCAGACTATTGTCCAACCCGGTGATCGAAGATTATGTATATGAATTGTTTGAGGAATAAAATTGAAGTATGCCCTGATTGTCTTTCCCGGATCCAACTGTGACCATGATATGTATCATGCGGTGTCAAAAGTGATTGGTGACGACATTAACTTTGTCTGGCATCGCGAAGGCTCGCTGTCAGGCTACGATGCAGCGGTGCTTCCCGGCGGTTTTTCTTACGGTGATTATTTGCGCGCCGGCGCAATAGCCCGTTTTTCGCCGATTATGCAGGAGGTCGTCCGTTTTGCAGGGCAGGGCAGGCCGGTATTGGGAATATGTAACGGCTTCCAGGTTTTAACGGAAAGCGGACTGCTTCCCGGTTCGCTAATGCGAAATCAAAACCTTCGTTTCGTTTGCAGGCATGTTCACATCCGCACCGAAAATGCCGATACCCGGTTTACATCAACACTGCACAAAGGGGAAGTGCTGAGAATACCGGTGGCGCACGGAGAGGGCAATTACTTTATTAATGAAGATGGCCTGAAGGAATTAGAGAATGAGAAACAGATTGTCTTCCGCTACTGCACTCCGGATGGCGAGACTGCGGATACAGCCAATCCCAACGGTTCGGTAGACAATATTGCCGGCATTATAAACCGGCAGGGAAATATCCTGGGAATGATGCCGCATCCGGAGCGGGCGGTGGAAGCATTGTTGGGTTCGGATGACGGCCGCAGAATCTTTGAATCCATGAGATCTTAAACAAAGAGGAGAATGATCCCATGCGCAAGAAAAGTATAGGATGGATCGTGGTAATCATCGTTTTAGGTGCATTGATAGGGAGCGTATTGGGTGAGGTGCTGGGACTGATTCTACCGCAGGGAGTAGTGAGAGAATTTTTTCTTCGCTCTGCCGTTTTTAGCCTGGGGCCTGCAGCGCTCAACCTGATTATCCTGACTTTTACCCTGGGATTCAGTCTCAAATTAAATGTTACGGGTGTTTTGGGAATAGCTCTCGCTGCCTATTTTCTGCGTTGGGCGCAGTAAAATTTGTTTTTAGAAACCGGATTAAATTTCACCGGTTTACATTATATTATTTTTTAAAAGAAGGAGAAATCACATGTTTGGTATTGGCCCGCCTGAGTTGTTGGTCATATTTTTAATTATCCTGATTCTATTCGGAGCGAAGCGTCTGCCGGAGTTAGCGCGTTCACTGGGCAAGTCGATCAACGAATTCAAGACCGCTACCACAAGTATAAAGGACGATCTTGATTTCACGAAAGAAGAGCCGACGGCATCCAAAAAGCGTCCTTCGCCGCCGACTGCGCCACCGGATAGCAAAAATGAGGATGCCAAGAGTTCGCCAACGGAAAACAAGGCCGATTTGGCTGGCTGATGATCTTCGGATAGATAAGAATATTAGCGGGGAATAAATACCTGTTCACCCCCATCGAGATCTGTAAAGAGGTATTTTTTAATGTCGGATGTATTTGCTTTTTGTAACGCGGGAATTAACACTTGGAATGTAGTGCCTGGCTCGTGGAAAACGGGCGGTATGGAACAACAGGATATTAAGTTTAGTACCATGGAGAACCGGGCAGAGCTGCCCGGTTCTCTGTTTTTGGACATTTCTGCGACAATAGATCAACTTTTGCAATGATTATTCAGGTCGCCGGAGGAAGTGTTTTATTGCGGAGTATTTAATATTTTTTAGATATCAAAAATCAATAAATACAGGTGAATTTATGCCGAGTAAGCGGGTACTTCTGGTTGAAGATGAGCAATCGCTGTCGGAGATCATTTTAAAAATGATCGAGGCTTTTGGTCTTGATGGCACCGGTGCCGAATCGGCGAAAATGGCTCGCTCAAAACTTGACGAAGAGCGATTTGATCTTCTTATTATAGATTTGACTTTGCCCGATATGCCGGGGATTGAATTATACAAGGCGATTGTGGAAGAAAAGCCGGAATACCGTGGAAAAGTTGTTTTCACAAGCGGTTTTACGCCCGATGAAGAGCTGGAGGAACTCCTGGAGAAGGAGAATATCACATTCCTCCCTAAACCGTTTCCAATCAACAAGTTCAAAGAGATTATCGAGAATTATTAATGGTAAGCTGCTCTGCCAAAGAGTCGTAGTGGTTTGCTGAATTGAAATTTGATTCCACACATTGGAAAGGAGGGGCCGTGGGGTGGAAGGAAAGGATTTTAGAATGAAGCTTCCCTTAGAACCGTTTCGCATAAAGATGGTAGAATCCCTTAAATTAGTGGATAAGGCCCAAAGAGATAAACTCATCCGGGAGGCAGGTTTTAATGTTTTTCGTCTGCCGGCGGAAACCATATTTATCGATTTGCTCACGGATTCCGGAACCTCAGCGATGAGCGATCGTCAATGGGCCGGCATGATGATGGGCGATGAATCCTACGCCGGATGCCGCAATTTCTATCATTTGAAAGATGTGGTGAGTGAGATTACCGGGTACGAATTCTTGTTACCGGCGCACCAGGGCAGGGCAGCAGAGAATATCTTCTTTAGCACCCTCCTCTCGGAGGGGGATGTAGTCCCGAACAACATTCATTTCGATACCACCCGCGCCAATGTGGAATTCCTGGGCGCCAAAGCATTGGATTGTGTCATTGACGATGCGCTGAATCCGGCCACGGAACATCCGTTCAAGGGAAACATGGAGCCCAATAAACTGGAAGCGGCAATTGAGAAATACGGCACTGCGCGCATTCCGGTAGTAATGCTTACAATTACAAATAACAGCGGCGGCGGCCAGCCGGTTTCCATGCAGAACATCCGGCAAATCAGCGAGATTTGCCATGCCCATAAAATACCGCTCTTCTTTGATGCCGCCAGGTTTGCGGAGAATGCCTATTTCATAAAATTGCGTGAGCCGGGCTACCGGGATAGAACCGTAAAGGAGATTGTCCGGCAAATGTTTGCACTTGCCGACGGCTGCCTGATGAGCGCCAAAAAAGATGCCCTGGTAAATATTGGCGGCTTTATTGCCCTGAGGAATGAAGACCTCTACCAGAAATTGCAAAATCTGTTAATTCTACGGGAAGGATTTCCGACCTATGGTGGTTTGGCCGGCCGGGACCTGGAGGCGATTGCCCGGGGACTGGAGGATGTGTTAAGCGAAGACTACCTGGAATACCGCATCCAGCACACCGCCTATCTCGGCAAGCTTCTTGACGATGCCGGAATTCCCATAATGAAACCGGTTGGAGGGCATGCTGTTTATGTCGATGCCAAGGGGCTGCTGCCACAAATCCCCCCGGCAATGTTCCCCGGGCAAGCGCTCACGGTTGCACTTTACCGCGAAGCCGGAATTCGTGCAGTGGAAATCGGCAGCCTGATGTTTGCTGCCAAAGATCCGGAAACCGGTGAGTGGCACCACCCTGAACTGGAGTTGGTGCGGCTGGCAATTCCGCGCCGGGTTTACACTGCCTCTCATCTTGATTATGTGGGTGATGCGATGTTGCGCATCAAAAATAATCTGGGCGAGCTAAAAGGACTGCGAATGGTCAATGATCCGCCATTCCTGCGACATTTTACCGCCATCCTGGAAGAAGTAGATTAATCTTACAATCGGGAGATTTAATACGATCTTAGTTATGCGGCCTTTCGCCAACTATTGTGTCATTCTGTTTCTCCGGGGATTATGTTAACCCCTCATGTTCTGAATTGGGACATTTATTCCATTATCAATTCCGGCAGGCTGCCGGGCAAGCAAAGAAAAAACAATGACAGTCACACCTGAAAAATATGAAGATACCGCGCTGCTCTGGGTGCACCGTCAACTATTGGATGAATTGGCTGCTCTGGCTGGTCAACCCTCGGGAGATTCACCGCGCAGGATTACGATTTCGGGTGTTCAGGGGACGGGAAAAGGTGAACTGGTCAACCATTTTTTATCCCGGTTGCCCGAAAATATGGTCGTGGTTCACCATCACGATTTCGAAATTGACCCGACGCCGCTTTCGCAGCTTCCATCACAAATATTACGGCAATTTTACATAAGGAAACTCGATCATTTTAAGGAATTCCTGGCAGTATTTTCCCGGCCCTTGCAGAATGATATTACAGCGACCCTGAGAGAAATAAATCACAGGAAATACGATGCAGGAAATTGGGTTGAAAATGTTTTCCTTCAATTCCTGACTTTCCTGGCAAAAGATAGGGTACTGCTTTTTATATTTGCAAACGTCAGACACATCAGCCGTTTGCAAACAGAGCAGATAGAAGGTTTAGTGGAATCGGTTTCGCATTTGCCCGCCCTCTTTATTTTTACTGAAGACACCGAAAATCCCGATGAAGCAAGGATGGCAAGCGATCGAATATTCACACTCACAAAATTGTCTTTGCAGGAAGTGGAGCGCAGCGTTCAGGAAAATTTCCAGACATCCACCATCAACGCCCGGCTCATCACTAATCATTGCTATCTCAAAACGGGAGGAAATCCTCTCCGAATCCGTTTTCTTCTGGAAGCAGTTTACCGTCCCCTGATCGACAGCATCGAGGATGAATTTTTGAACGTGAAAAGGCTGCAAAAAATAAAGATTTCCGGAGAATGGGAACATATATTTGCCGGGGCATTTGCATCGCTAACGGAGGATGTTCGGAGTGTTTTCATGCTCGCCGCCCATCTTGATGAACAAATTGCAGCAGTTGATCTTGACCTGATGTTGAGGGAACTTGGTGTGCCCCAGGATGAGGTCATGGCCTGGCTTCGCGGCGGATTTTTCCGGAAGTCGGAAATCGACGGCGAAACAGCTTACGGTTTAAGCATGCCCGTCTGGAAAAACTGGATTCGGCAAACCCATCCTTTGGACGAGATCAAGGACCTGCTGCTAAAAATCGTGGAGCTGGATGATCAAAACCGTTTGAGCCGGGTTTACCGGATTTCGCAATCTCTATATGATTTGGGATTGTTGGAACCTGCCATCCGGTTTGCGGAAAAGGAAGCAGAAATGCACCTTTCGGCAGGCCAACTTAGTGAAGCTGCCGATCGTCTATATTTTCTTATTCGTATCTGGCATTTTAATCCCGGCCTGATTTCAAATTCTAATAATATCCTTGAAAAGCTTGGTGAACTTTACCTGCAGATCGGAGCACATGAGAATGCTTTTGAGGTGCTGCGAAAATTACGCGAAGCGTTCACATCGAGGCCGCGCCCTTTCACCGATTCGGATATGCAGCAATGGTTGAGAGTGAACATCAAAATGACACGCGCTCTGATTGCTATGGATTCCTACCAGGAAGCCCGCTACATCTTGCGGGAATTGCGGGTCAAAGAGTTTTGTGATCCTGCCACCGTTGGCGAATGTATGGCGCTGTCCGGTGATATCGAGCTGAACCTTTCGCACTTCAGTTATGCGCTGAAAAATTACCGGGAAGCGATGGGGTATTTCGAACAAACCGCAGATATTGCCGGTATTTTTCAGGTCTATTCCAAGCTCAAACCTCTTCTGAAGGACAATCCGGATGAACGAGAATTGCTAATTGATCGGATATTGACTTTCTTTCGCACTTTGCCCCAACGTTCAGAATATATGGCACCGGTGCTGGCTGACCGAATCCAGATTTCCCTGCACGGGAAAGACTACCGGGCGGCGTATCAATCGGCGATGGAGCTTCGCCGGTTGCTGCGGCGGTTCTATCAACCTCAACTATATTTGCAATTGGGATTCTATTTAGGCGAAATATATGTTCAGTTTGGTAAATGGGATTTGGCTATCAGCCATCTTGAAGCGATGGTGGGTAGCCTTTATGTGAAGCATCGACCACTTCTATTGGTGCAAGCCCAAATGCAGCTTGCACTTATGTATAAGGAGCAGGCCCGCTATGGTGCAGCCCGGCGACTGTTAGGGGAAAGCCTGGAATTGTGTTACCGGCACAGGCTGTTCGCTGAGCAGAATGAAATAAAACTGCACCTCGGTCACTTGTACCTGCTCTCCCACGGTTTGATGCAGGCTTACCAATATTTGAACGAAGCCCGGGAATGGGCCGAGACCAACCAGCAACAGGAAGTGCTCCTGCAATCCTTGCTTTACATGGCGTATTATGAGCTGCAACAAAAACGCTACAAGCAAGCCAGGATTCGGCTTAAGAGCGCCAAGAAAATACTTAATTTAAGCAGACACCCAATTGATTCTCTGAACTATCTCTTTTACTTTGCGTTATGGCTGCTGGAAACGGGTCGCATCAGCCATGCGCGCACAGTGGTAAACCTGATGTTCTCCAAAGCCAGTGAAATACCGCGATATATCGCAGCAGCCAATTATCTCATGGGAAAAACGCTTCTTTCAGAGGAAAAGGGCGATGAAGCCGAATCCGCATTGGGGGAGGCTCTCGAAATTTCCAGGAAATGGAAACTGCCGCAAATAGAATATTTGGCTACCTGCGAGCTGGTCAGGCTGAAGCATAATTACGGCAGCGAAGAAGCGTTCGGGGAAAAATTACAGGAATTTTGTCGGTTTTTGGAACAGATGGCGGGCAATATGGATGATGAAATCCTGCAGGCACAATTCCTGGAGGCGCGCTTCCATGAGGATATCATCAAATGGTGCAGGCAATATTTCCCGGAGTAAATTCGGCTTCGGACGGCAGCCGATGAGGAATCTCTGTTGTCCGGGAAAAGGGCTGCATCTTAAGATTAGAAGTTGGACGATTACGAGGGGAAGGACAAATCATGATACGATATGAAAAAAATATCTATATAGAGATGAGTTACCCTGCGACTCCGGTAGTTTTTCTCCACGCTTTTCCGGTCAACCACCAAATGTGGCAGCCTCAATTTGATTTTCTGCGGCAAAACGGCATTGGCTACATCACCCTCGATTACCCCGGTTTTGGGAAAAGCACACTAACCGAGAAAAAAATGAACATCTCGGACTATGGCGACAAGGTGTGGGGGCTTTTGCAGCAGCTAAGAGTCAGAAAAGCGGTGATTGCCGGCCTGAGCATGGGAGGTTATGTGGCGTTTGCGCTCTACCGCAAGCACCCTGAATTATTTGCCGGACTTCTATTAGCCAATACCAGGGCCACAGCGGACACTGAAGAAGGAAGACAAAATCGCTACGCGATAATTGATTCCTTAAAGAAGACACTGGACCTCACGCCATTAATCCAATCTCACCTGACGAGGTTTTTGACCGACTCAACCCGCGAAAACAATCCACAGCTTGTGGCACAGGTGGAAAACCTCATGGATGAAGGAACCGCGGCCGGTGTTATTCAGGCACTTCAGGCTATGGCAGAACGACCGGATTCAACCGGGTTACTATCGCAGATGGATTTTCCGGTGAGTATCATTGCCGGAGAAAAGGATACAATCACAAGTGTGGAGGAGGCGGGCGCCATGGCTGCACTTTGTCCGGCAGCCATACTCAACATCATTCCGGATGCAGCCCATCTGAGTAACATGGAAAAACCGCAAGAATTTAATAATGTGCTCTGGCAACTGCTTCAGCAAGTACACAAACAGCAGAATTGACATCCCAATCTCATCAGACGCCCATCCACGATATCGAGTATTTGTGAAATACCAATTGGGATCGATAATCTTGAGAAACCGGAGATCATTATATTCCGGTTTTCAATGATCCGGTCGGTATCTTCAACTGACCCGGAAATCACAAAATTATTAAGCTGTTGTATTTTTTAGAAATTTTTGAGACATTTTTGTTGAGATGCAATCGTCCTTCACAAGAAGTGACCGTTGATAAGAGGAAATATGAAAATGATTTATGCGAAGTATGCTTTTTTTCTGATGATGATTGTCATATTGGCATCCTGCCAGAAACAGGATAAAATGTTGACCGATAATCAAATGCATGAGAAGGCCGAACGGTTGTCAAAAGAATTTATCATTCTGGACACTCATATCGATCTTCGGCACGCCTTTGTAGGTGGTGAAGAAGATATATCAGCCGAAACCGGAACCGGTCATTTCGATTACCCGCGTGCAGCAAAGGGCGGTTTGAACGCCGCTTTCATGTCCGTTTTTATCTCGCCCTCTTACCAGGAAAAAGGCGGCGGCAAAAGTCATGCAGACAGCCTGATAGATTTGCTTGATGGATTGGCAGCCAAATATCCGGACAAATTTGCGCTGGCTGTCTCTCCTTCCGATGTGCTGGGTAATTTTCGCGCCGGTAAGTTTTCCCTGGCAATGGGAATGGAAAACGGGGAAGGCATCGAAGACGATCTCAAGAACATTCAGTATTTTTATAATCGCGGCATCCGCTACATTACGCTGACGCATGGAAAAGACAACCGCATTTGCGATTCTTCCTACGACACCGCACACAAGTGGCACGGACTGAGCCCTTTCGGCAAGAATGTAGTCCGGGAATTGAACCGCGTGGGAATCATGGTGGATGTTTCGCACATTACCGATGATGCCTTCTACCAGGTCATGGAAATCAGCAAGGCGCCGGTAATTGCTTCTCACTCCGCCTGCCGTTACTACACACCGGGATTTGAGCGCAACATGAGTGACGAGATGATCAAATTGCTGGCGGAAAAGCGCGGTGTCATACAAATCACATTCGGCTCCTATTTTATGAGCGGCGAATACCAAAAGAAGGCCGACGAAACAAGAAACGAGATCCGTAAATATCTGACCGACCATCACCTGACCAGTCACGATTCCGCCGGGATTGCCTATATTCGCAAATTCAGGGATGAGCACCAGCTTGATCCCGGAGATGTTTCGCTGGTGGTTGATCATATCGATCATGCGGTGCAAGTGGCTGGCGTAGATCATGTGGGACTCGGGTCGGACTTTGACGGTGTGAGCAGCCTGCCAACCGGTATTGAGGATGTATCGATGTATCCCAACATTATTTACGAATTGATAAAGCGGGGATATTCGGACGCCGATATTAAAAAGATTTGCGGAGAAAACCTGCTGCGGGTTTGGTCGGAAGTCGGAAATGCAGCCGCCAATCTCAGCGCCGCACGATTGTAATTGTAACTATACGGATTTATGATCTAATAGAAAGGACTTGGAAGATGAAGTACAGGACTTTACAACTATTTTTTGTCTTTATGACCATTTTTCTGTTGTACGCGCTGGGGTTGTCAGAGCAGTTGGTTTACCATTTTGCGGCCGGCAGCGCGGATGCGGAATCGATCGCGAAGCGATTGGAAAAACCCGTGTTTTACGAAAATCAGTTTGTTCTGTCGCTGGAGCAGGATGGCTGGCAGGCAGAAAATCCCCGGGAAACGAGCCTTGGAGAATGGGATAAAAGCGCCGGTTATTTTGTGCTTTATAAAATCCCCAACCGCGAGTTGAAGGATATTTCCGCCTACGGAACGATCCTGAAATCGGAAAACGATTATTTGCTTTTCAGGAGCCGGTATGAGGTGTTAAACGATTTTGAGGTTTTCCATTCTTTTAAGATTGTGCGCATTAATGATCGGCCCATTCGATTTGCGCAATTGGCAGCAAAATCGCTGCGGCCTGCCCAAATCCAATTCAATGCCGCCATCCAGGAAATGGTGGACAGTGTGAAAGTCGACTCTGTCTGGCATTACATTGGCCAACTACAGACCATGGAACGCTACACCACCAATTCCGCTGCTATGGGCGCAGCCAATTTTATGCGGGACTATTATGAAAGCCTGGGTTTCGATACCGTATATTTCCAGGATTATCACAGCGGCTGGATCCCCAATGTAATTGCCGTAAAATACGGAACTGTTTATCCTGATGAAATCTACCTGGCTGGTGGACATTATGATGCCTACACTACCGGCGCCCCCGGTGCCGATGATAACGGCTCCGGAACCGCGGCGATAATGGAAGCAGCGCGCGTGATGTCTCCACTAAACTATCAGCGTACTATCAAGTTTGTCAGTTTCTCCGGTGAAGAGCTGGGACTTTACGGCAGCGCTGCCTACGCCTCCCAGGCGGCTCAGCAGGGCGAGAACATTTTAGGTATGATCAACATGGACATGATCGCCTATGTGCAGCCGGGCGATCCGATTGATGTGGATGTATTGTCCAACACCAGTTCGGATCCCCTTTATGCAGACTACCGTGCGGCTTGCCAGTTGTATGTGCCGACGCTTGCCATTGTGAATGGCTCACTTCCGATGGGCGCTTCAAGCGATCACGCCTCTTTCTGGCAGAACGGCTTCCAGGCAATATTTCCCTTTGAGGACAGCGATCATTACAGCCCTTATATTCATTCCTCGCAGGATGTGCTCGGGACATCTGCCAACAACCAGACTTTGGCAGAACTTGGAACGAAATCGGTAGTGGCCACGCTGGCTTCTTTGGCCGAGATCGCAGAAGCGCGTATTACCGGCCATGTTTATTCAGCGGAAACGCTGGCGCCCATTCCCCAGGCGCAGGTTTATTATAATGGGGATTCCGTTCAAACCGGTGCGCAGGGAAGTTTTACAACCCCGCCACTGAACACCGGAAATTATGAACTTGTGTTTACTGCGACAGGTTTCGATCCTGATACGCTTTATCATTCCCTGCAGCCTTATGAATTTTTTTCAACTGATGCATACTTAATCCCGGAAGGCCAGACCCGGCCGTATGTCCATCTTATCCGCACCCACATCGATGATGATTCCAGCGGTTCCAGCCTGGGAAATGGAAATGGCATTCCGGATGCCGGCGAGACCCTTGAGATTACCGGAAATTTTGCCAATTTAGGGAATCGCAGTGCGGAAAATATTACCGCCACGATACAGAGCAGCAGTTCCTGGATAACCATTCACAGCGACACCTGGCAGGTGGATTCGGTTGCTGCCAATGATACCATCGCCAGCAGTAACGCAATTGTCGTTCAGCTAAACCCGGATATCCCGGCAAACACCGAGATTCCATTCACAGTTGAAATGAATTACCAGGGATACATGACGTCTTCCTCTTTCTGGTTGGTTATTCATAATCGTGGCTTGTATCTGATCGTGGAAGATGATGATGGTGCAAACGGCCTTTCGCCCTATACTGCAGCACTGGACAGTCTTGGCATCAGTTATGATGTCAGCAGTCCGGAGATGGCTGCGGATGAAATGATGGAATACCAATTTATGATCTGGTTCTGCGGAGACGCTTATTCGTCCACGATCACGTCCTCGGACGAACAGAAGCTTTCCACCTATCTCGACGGGGGCGGAAAACTTTTCATCAGCGGCGTTGACATTGGTTACGATATTCATAACGATCCGTTCTATGGGAATTATTTAAAAGCGACCTACCTGGGAGACGGGCCTTCCACTAACACCACGCTGGTCAACGGCGTTGCAGGCGATCCCATCTCCGGTGATTTTGTGACAGGCCTGAATATCTATGATAACTGGGTGGACCAGATCAATCCCATTGGCGGCAGTAGCGGAATATTCACTTACGATTATCAGAACACAACATACACCTGCGGATTGAAATATGACGGCGTTTACCAGCTTGTCTATTTAACATTTTGTTACGAGAATATCCCGGATGTGAATGACAGACGCGTTTTGATGAACAATATTGTGCAGTGGTTTGGGATTCCCACCGGCGTGCAGAATGGCGGTGACAATGTAGCAGCGACTTTCTCACTTTCCCCAAATTATCCCAACCCGTTTAATTCGGAAACGATCATTACCTTCTCGGTGCCCGGTCCGGAAAGAACCACGTTGGAGATTTACGACATTCTGGGCAGGCGGGTGAAAACGCTGGTAAATGAAAAAATGGTTCCCGGCGTGCACCAGGCAAAATGGAACGGCAAGAATGAATGGGGGATCGATGTCGCCAGCGGGCTTTATTTCTATCGCCTGAAAAATGGTGCCCATCTCATGACCCGCAAACTGCTGTTGGTGAAGTAGAAGTAAATTTCTAAGGCAAAGAGCCCCGGGATTCACCGGGGTTCTTTGTTTTTGGCAAAATGGAACTGAAAACATATAAAACCGCTGTTGCGATTATTCCGACGGAGGATATCTGGAAGCAAATCCAGGAGATTCGCAGGACGCATGACCGCCAATTCCGCCGTTGGATGCCGCACATTAATTTGCTGTACCCGTTCCTGCCCCGGTCCGAGTTTTCCTCGCTGGTGCCGCAATTTCAGGAGGTGTGCAGCAAATTTTCGCCATTTAAAATCTGCCTGAATGAATTTCGCTTTTTCCGGCATGGAAAGAATCGCTTCACCCTCTGGCTCAAACCTGAGCCAGATGAGGAGATAAAACAGCTGCAAAACGAGCTGTGGAAAATAGTCCCGGAATGTGACGATACCCGAAAATTCGGAAATGGGTTTACTCCGCATCTCAGTGTCGGACAGTTCAGCAGCAAATATGAACTTTCCGCATTTCTGGACGAAAATAAAACCGGTTGGCAGCCTCTGGAATTCATGTTAAATGGAATAACCATCATTGCAAGAAATGATCCGCCTGATGATATTTTTCGTGTGGTGCTGAAGATTCCGTTCTAAAGGACGGCTCTCGCATTTTTCAACAATCCTGTAACTTTTTCTCCGGCCTGAGTAAATCTTAAAAGCATTTGAGTCATCTAATAAGGATATGGAACGGCAAATGGTTCCTTAAGCAGGGTGGAAAATTACGATATTCGCGAACCCCTAAGTTGATTTGTTATTCCTCTCACTACTCCCGCACTTCATCATATTGAATCCCATATTCTTGATAAATTAATTTTGCGAATAGTACTCTTGTTTTGATTTGGAAAAGTTTGTGTGACATGACTTGTAATGTGAAAAAATTATAAAAGACTTGAAGCTTAAATTTTATTTCGATATATTGATAATGATTACCATTATCAATATATGGTGATTGTGGCAAATGAAAAATAATGGAGGCAAATAGTAAAGTGAAAATTGATATCGATAATTTTCCGGGAAAAAAGATTGAACTACTCCAAATGAAGGAAGAATAGGTCTTCGAACAGGCAAACATTGGAAGCAAAAATATTTTGCCCCTGGTTTTCAAAATAGAGGTGGAGTCAAAGACCATCGGCTAAAATCTGGACGCCGCCAAAATAGATAGAAGGAAATATCAAAACTTTCATGAAAATAAAGGAGTCGAAGAATGAAAATTGCGATTTCTGCTGTTGATGGTAGCTTGGATGCCGATGTTGATCCTCGATTTGGACGAGCGGCTTTCTTTTTGGTCGTTGACCCTGATTCGTTGGATTCTGAAGCATTTCCCAATCCAAATGTGGAAGCTGGTGGCGGGGCGGGAATACAATCCGCACAACTGGTGCTGACAAAAGGTGCGCAAGCGGTACTGACCGGAAGTTGCGGACCCAATGCATTTCGGGCACTCCAGGGAGCTGGTGTGCCAATATTTGAAGGGGCGCAAGGGCCGGTACGCGATATGATCATGAAATGGAAAAATAAGGAATTGATCCCCAGTGAGCAACCGGCCGGCAAGCCTGGCGGTACAAAAAACAAGCCGCGTCCATCCCCGGCAAGCGATTTGCCAAGCGAAAAGGAAACCGTTGCTTCAAAAAATCAAACGAACAAAGGAACCTCAGATCGTAACGAGATCAACATGATTAAAGAAGATATTAGTGATATGGAAAAACGGCTGGACGAATTAAACCGAAGACTGGACCATATGAAAAACAATGCCTGAAAATGCGAAAGTATTCACAATTTAAAATGAGGTTTTAAACATGTCGAAACGAATTGCTATCACTATTGCTGATCACCCGGAAGGAGAATTGCGAGTCGCCGACCATTTCGGCCGATGTTCACGCTTTATGGTGTACGATGTGGACGATAACCAAAAGGTGGTCAAGGAAGAGAGCTATCCGAATCCTTTGTTAGGCGAACACCGCGGTGTTTGCGAATTGCCGTATTATGTAAAAGAACTGGGTGCCAATGTTGTTATAGCGGGTGGAATGGGCAGACGGGCAATTGCCAATTTCAACACCTTTAATATTGAGGTGATAACCTCCCCCGGCGCAAAAATTGTTGATGCCATTTACAACTACCTGCAGGGCGAATTAAATGGCTATGAACCGTGCGCCGGACACCAGGGTGATTGCCATTAGAATTGGATTACGGTGATTTGAGATGGGAAAGCGGGCGTGATGAATTTTTCGTATTCATTATCCCCGCGAAAAAGTGTGGTCAGAAAATCTGCTGATCTTGCCGTTAATTGAATTAAAATTTAGTGAGGCAAAATAGAGTGAGAATCGCGGTGGCATCGGGAAAGGGAGGAACCGGAAAAACAACCATTGCTACCAATCTGGCGCTCTCGGTGACCGAAGCCGTATACTTGGATTGTGATGTTGAAGAGCCGAATGGCCATTTGTTCCTAAATCCGGATATCGAGAAGAAGGAAAGCATTGCACGCTTATTGCCTGAATTTAATTATGATCGTTGCGACTTCTGCGGGGAATGCAGCCGGGTGTGTGAGTTCCATGCGATTATGGTTCTGCCGAAACAGGTAATGCTGTTTGATGAACTGTGCCACAGCTGTGGGGCCTGCTCTTATCTTTGTCCGCAAAATGCTATCCGGGAGGTTGGGAAATCCATGGGAGTTCTGCGCGAGGGAACAATTTATCCGGAGGAATGCGGTTTTGTGGAAGGATGCCTGAATGTGGGAGAAATGATGGCAAGTCCATTGATTTCGCGCGTGAAAGCCAAAACCAGGACAGGTGCTGTTAACATTCTTGATTCCCCGCCGGGCACTGCCTGCTCTATGGTGGAAACGGTTCGGGATGCTGATTTTTGCCTGCTGGTTACCGAACCAACTCCGTTTGGTTTGAGCGATCTCAGGTTAGCTGTAGAAGTACTACGTGTTGTGGATCTACCGTTCGGGGTATTAATAAACAAATCCATCGAATCATCAACGCTAATTGAAGAGTACTGTGAGGAAGAACAGGTTCCGATTCTGATGAAACTGCCGTTTGATCGACGACTGGCAGAGGCCTATTCCCGGGGCGAGCCTGCGGTGCGATTGTTTCCGGAATTAAAATCTCGGTTTCAGGAACTTTTGCAGGATATTCAGCTGCAGCTTGGACAAAAAGCGCACGATTTAACAACAAATTTAAATTCAGCGAAAAGCTGACTGATAAAACCAATAATGCGCACAGGCGGCCAATGAATAAAACAAAACAAATTGTTATCATCAGCGGAAAAGGCGGCACCGGGAAAACCACGCTTGCTGCCGCATTGACAGACCTTGCCGAAAACCAGGTAGTGGCAGATTGTGACGTGGACGCAGCGGACCTGCACATTCTGCTGAAACCGGAGATAATTTCAAAAACGCCCTATTCTGGAGGAAAGAAGGCGTTTATTCACCAGGACCTCTGTACGAAATGTGGATTGTGTGAAGCATATTGCCGTTTTAATGCGATCAATGATTTTCAGGTGGACACCATTGCCTGCGAAGGATGCGGCCTCTGTTTTCGTCTTTGTCCGGAACAGGCAATTGATTTCGAAAATGCATCCACTGGGATTTACCAGGAAGGAATTTTCGACCACAGTCATTTCTTCGGAGCGCGACTACAACCGGGAGAGGGTAGTTCCGGAAAGCTGGTCAGCCAGGTAAAAAGTCAGGCACAAAAGGAGGCGGAAAGTAGTCATCGTGACTGGTATTTTGTGGATGGGCCGCCCGGAATCGGCTGTCCGGTTAATTCAAGCCTGACCGGCGCGGACCTGGCTATAGTCGTCACCGAACCGACTGTCTCCGGACTGCATGATTTGCAGCGGGTAATCCTTTTAGCCGGCAGATTTAAAATTCCCATCATGGTAGTCATTAATAAATGTGATATCAATTCGGAAATAGCCCGGGAAATTGAGCAACACGCCACTCACAATAATTGCCAGGTAATCGGACACATCCCATTCGATGAAGCAGTGGTGCAGGCGCTCATGCAGGAGCAGACGGTAATTCACTACTCGAACAGTGCGGCAGCCCAAGAAATAAAAAGTATATGGAATCAGATAATGCACATGTTTGATTAGCTGAATAATAAGCAGGCATAAGTTTAAAGGGTAAAAAACACGAGATAAAAAAATCAATATAAAGCAGGGCAGAAATTATGTTAAAACCTAAAATACCATTTCCAAACATTTCATTTAAACAAAGGAGGATTTATCATGCCTGGATTTGACAGAACAGGACCCGGAGGACGAGGACCTATGACCGGTTGGGGTCGCGGATATTGCATATCGGGCGATTGGCCGGAAAGACCCCGTTATGGATGGGGTGGCGGAATGGGTCGCGCCCGTGGCTGGCGGCACCGCTTTTGGGCAACAGGTGTTCCCGGTTGTGGCAGGTGGGCGGCACCGTTTGACCATCGTGCCTTCACACCGGAGGAAGAATTAGAGGATTTGAATCAGGAGGCTACTTACCTGGAAAAAGAGTTGAATACGGTGCGCCGGCAGATTGAGAAAATGACAAAAGCCCAATCCACCAGCGGAAAAGAGGAATAATCCGGCAGTTCACTTCGGATGTGGAGCACAGCGTGGCTCCCTTATTTGCGGTTCCCGCAATATCCGTATGCAGGAATTGCTTCGAACCGTGACCAGTGAAAAAGAAGCTGCAATTGAGCGCAAAACCGAATCTAAAAATCGGACTGGATCTGAAAAATGAAAGAACCAATCAAGATTGGCATTATCATTTGTGATCGCTATCGCACCTGCACCGGTGGGAAATGCTTCCGCGCGCTGCGCAATCGTGAGGGTGCTTTCAGTATTTACGATGAAAAGGAAACAGAGTTGGTGGGCTACACCACCTGTGGTGGCTGTCCGGGTGGCAATATTGAATATGCCCCGGCGGAAATGAAAAAAAATGGCGCTGAGGTCATCCATCTGGCAACCGGTCTGGTTGTGGGCTACCCGCCGTGCCCATTTCTTTCATACTTCAAAAAATTCATTAGTGCAAAATACGATCTGAAAGTAGTAATTGGAACTCACCCAATCCCGCAAAGCTACGTTGAAACACATCGAGAATTGAATACCTGGAAAGCGGTGGATTGGAAAGAAATGCTAACGCCCATCTTAGGCGATGAAGAAACGCGGGAGGCTTATAATTAGCAAATAAAGATTTACTTGCGCGGAAAAGGCACGAATGACGAATTCTTCGCCATGATATAAATGAAGGAGAAAAAATGCAATCCAACCAAAGGTTTGGGCTGGGCAGTGGTGGTTCCTGCATTTGCCCCAAATGTGGAGCAAAGATTCCCCATCGGAGGGGCATTCCCTGTCAGCAGGAACGGTGTCCTGATTGCGGCGCTAAAATGGTGCGGGAAGGCTCCTACCATCATGATTTAATTGAAAAGAAAAAGCAAAAAAAATCGGGTGATTCCGAATAGTAACCAGACTAATAAGATGTGAGAAATGGAACCTGACACTGGATGCTTTAATCAGGTATGTCAGCAGGAGTCATTAAAATCTCTGAAATAGGCATTTTGTCAAGTTGAAATTAATCATAAAATTTTGTTTTTTCGGCGTTACAGCGATCTCTAAATTGCGAGTGTTGGTTCCGGTTTATTTTTCTTTCCAAAATCATGGAATAAGCTACAAAGACAGCAAGTCCTAAAATTACCAATCCTAAGAAAATATAGATTTTAATTGTGCCAATGGATATTAGAAGATTTAGCATTTTTTCACCTCCTTTCAAGGAAGGTCTTTTTTTTTGCCCAAGAAGTATTTGCACTATTGATTAAAGCAAAGATCAAACCATAAAAACAATGTAAAATTAGAACCGACATAATTTTTTCCAAGGAAGCTGAATTCGTAGAATATTGCAAAAATTAAAAAAATTTCATAGTTTAGTTTGAAAGATGGGCTTTTAAGACTATATATGCTGAAGAAATCGAAAAATCCGCTCACATTATTACACACCAACATTATACTGGATAGTGTTGCCGACGGGGTTTTCACAGTCGATAGAAAGATGAAAATCACCTCTTTCAATCGTGCTGCAGAGAGAATCACGGGCATATCTCATGAAAAGGCAATAGGGCAATACTGTTTTGAGGTGCTGAAGGCAAATATCTGTGAGAAGACCTGCCCCTTGAGGTGCTCCTTAAAATCAGAAGCGGAATTTGTGGACAGGCATGCCAATATCCTGCGGGCTGACGGAAAAATTATTCCGGTCAGCATCAGCACCGCAGTGCTGAGAGATAAGACAGGCAATAAAATGGGTGGTGTGGAAACCTTCCGGGATCTATCTTCTTTTGAGGAGCTAAAAAAAGAAATTAATTGTACATACACCTTCCAAGATATTATCTCTAAGAACCATCGCATGCAAGAAATTTTCGATATACTGCCCGCCATAGCTGAAAGTGAAAGCACCGTATTGATTCAGGGACCCAGCGGATCCGGAAAGGAACTGTTCGCCCGGGCGATTCATAATTTGAGTCTGCGAAGCAGAGGAAAGTTCGTCGCGATTAACTGTGGTGCCTTGCCGGATACTCTTTTGGAATCGGAGCTTTTCGGATACCGCAAAGGTGCTTTTACTGGGGCAGTAAAAGACAAGCCAGGGCGTTTTGAATTGGCCAAAGGCGGTACCATTTTTCTTGATGAAGTCGAAAGCCTTTCACCGGCCATGCAGGTTAAACTTCTGCGAGTATTGCAAGAAAAGGAATTTGAGCCTCTGGGTGCCATAGCCCCCCAAAAAGCAGACGTACGAGTTATCTCAGCTACAAAAGATGATCTATCCGTTTTGATAAAAAAAGGTACGTTTCGCGATGATTTGTATTTCAGGATCAATGTTGTCAAGCTGCTACTGCCGCCTTTGAAGGAGCGGAGGGAGGATATTCCGCTTCTTATCGACTATTTCATCGAAAAGCATAACCGCAAAATGGGGTATATGGTCGAAAGTATTTCCGATGAAGTATTAAGTGCGCTGATGCATTATGATTTCCCGGGAAATGTCCGGGAGTTAGAAAATATTATCGAACACGCTTTTGTGATGTGTCAGGGAGCGGAAATTCAACTGTCACATCTGCCGCCGGAACTTTTGGAAAGAGAAAAAGAATTTAAAGAATTTTCAGAGGAATTTACTCCCTTACAAGATGCCGAGCGACGAAAATTGCTCGAAGCGTTAGAGAAACACGACCGCAACAAAGTGGAAACGGCTAAAGAACTCGGCATGCATCGCGCCACCCTTTACCGGAAGATGAAAAAGTACGGTTTGACTTAGCCTGAATCCTTGCAAGTCTGCGACTGTCGCATGCGATAAGTTGCAATGTTGCGACAGATTTCTTTCGTATTATTATTTCCCGCCTGCACAGATTTTACAAACATCAAAGAATAGTATAAAAAACTTGCTATAGATCGACCTGGCTTGTGAATTGCAAGATTTACATCTAAAAATAAGTTGGGTCGATGAAAAGAATAGCCATACCAGTGTTTGAAAATCGAATCTCGAATCGTTTGGATTGTAGTGAGAACATCCTTCTGTATTCTGTGGAAAATAATAAGATTGAGAGTCACGAAACGGTACATTTGATACGGGCGAATCCCTCGCTAAAGTTGAACATGTTGCTTGAATTGGGAATTGATGTTTTGATCTGTAACGGGATTACCGATTTTTATTCCCAAAAACTAAAGGGATACAAAATTCAGGTGATTCCCTGGATCAGCGGAGAAGTGCAGGAGGTAATGAGTCAATATTTAAATGGCAATTTGACACATTTTATATCCGGGGATGGTGTAAAATGAAAGAAATATTTGATCAGACAGGAGCATGATAAATGATTGAGGAAATATCGTCTGACAATCAATGTGTTTCAAATGGGGATCCATATATAGACGAATTACTTGCCAAACATTTTGGCAGAATAGAGGAAAAAATTCGTTCAGCGGACTCTCGCGAAAGAGCACAAGAAATAGTGGATAATACCATTTCTAATTTTAAGAAAGAATGCCTAAGCGAGACTTTGCGTGAATTTCTAAAATATGATATGAACGCGTTGATTGAAAAATATTGGAAGACAGTCCCAAATAATTTATAAGGAAGTAACAATAATTTGATTGATGAGGTAACACAGATGCCCCGCACAGAACCTTTTGAAAAATATTTGAAAGAATACGAAGAATGGTTCGAAAAGCACCGATATGCTTATTTATCAGAAGTTGAAGCTGTTCGTCAATTCATTCCGGAAAGGAAAACGGGAATTGAAATCGGCATTGGAACCGGAAGATTTTCGCTGCCCTTAGGCATCAAAGAAGGCGTGGAACCGGCAAAGACAATGCGTGAATTCTCAGGTAAACTTTGGATAAAGGTACATGATGGAATCGCCGCGTTTTATTCTGTTGATGAAGTTGCTAATTATTTGAAAAAAACCGGATTTGCAGCTATTGAAACGATTCAAACGGTATTTGGTTATCGGAATCGATTGATGAAATTCAATTGTTCCAATCCGGTTATGGGAAAGGATGATTGATGATGATAAAAGTGAATAAACTTTATTAATTGTATTCCTGTTGGGGACGAGATATGAAGGACGGCATTTTGGATAACATGATTTTATTTTCTATAACCAGGAAATAATATGGTTGGCGTTTTCAATCATTCATTAATGATTACCGGGTTTGTGCTTGTAATGATGCTGGTAATTGAATATATCAATGTGCTTAGCAGCGGCAGTTGGCGGCAGCACCTGGCT
This sequence comes from uncultured Calditrichaceae bacterium, assembly GCA_964624795.1. Taxonomy (GTDB): domain Bacteria; phylum Calditrichota; class Calditrichia; order RBG-13-44-9; family RBG-13-44-9; genus CAZUZS01. The sequence continues at coordinate 92,149 of CAZUZS010000004.1, read as the reverse complement.
GCTTCCCGGTGGGGGCAGTATATTTTTGCTGCATTCATGGGCGTCATACCCGGCTGCCTGGGCGCTTTTATTGTGGTAGCCATGTACTCGCACCGCATACTTACACTGGGAGCAGTTGTGGCTGCCATGATTGCCACCAGTGGTGATGAGACATTTGTGATGCTGGCAATGATACCGAGGCATGCCATATTGCTAATGATTGTGCTATTTTTTATCGGATTGTTAGCCGGGTATTTGACGGATGTTTTTTCTGGCCAATATAAAACCCGCAAATCAGCAAAATGCGAAGGCTTCGAATTGCATACTTTCGTGAGCTGCCGCTGTTTTCCGGCTGATCAAATCCTGGAACAGTGGAAACATCGCTCGCCTTTTCGGACAGTGTTAATGGTCTTCTTATCCGTGTTTACAATCACAGTCCTTACCGGACAAATCGGTCCACCGGTATGGAATTGGGTACGCATTTCCATTCTATTGGTTACCGGGCTTGCACTTTTTATTGTATTTACCGTTCCAGATCATTTTCTGGAAGAGCATTTATGGAATCATGTGGCCCGCAAGCATGTGCCCCGGATATTTTTATGGACTTTTGGAACGTTGTTAATCCTGTTTTTGCTTATTGATCAATTACATCTCACCGATATTTTTCAGAAAAATCACTGGATAGTACTTAGTGTAGCATCACTGGTGGGAATAATTCCGGAATCGGGACCACATCTCCTGTTCGTCACATTATTTGCCAAAGGTGCCGTTCCGTTCAGTATCCTCATGGCCAGCTCCATTGTGCAGGATGGTCATGGAATGCTGCCGGTGCTCGCTCATTCCCGGAGGGATTTCATTTTTATCAAATCAATCAACTTGCTGACAGGTTTTGCAATTGGTGCTGTTAGTGTAGCACTTGGATTTTAATTGACTAACAAGAGTGCTGAAAAATGTCAAAAAAATTTCAATTAAGAATTTATCCTGACATGATGTTACGCCAAAAAGCACTTCCCGTGGAGAATCTGAATAGTGATTTGCATAATCTCCTCAGTAGTATGACCCGACTAATGTACGAAAATGATGGCATCGGTCTGGCAGCACCGCAAGTAGGCGTGCTTCAACGGGTTATTATTGCGGATGTTGGGGAAGGCTTGATTACTTTAATAAATCCGGAAATCATTGAAAAGAGGGGTCAGGACCGGTTCGAGGAAGGTTGCCTAAGTCTACCGGGAATTCATGTAGAAATAAGGCGTAATTACACCATGCTTGTTCGGGGAGTCGATCTAAAAGGTAAAGAGAAAGAACTCGAGTTAAATGGATTGATAAGCCGGGTTTTCCAACATGAAATTGATCATCTGAATGGCGTACTTATTATTGATCATGCCTTTCCGGTCGAAAGATTTTTACTGACTAAAGAAATCAAAGAAACGGAGCAAAAAGACTCGAATCAATTACTTAAAATTCGAAAGAAATATTTATGAAACATTTAGAGCAGTTGAATAACTGGCAGCAAGAATTTGAAGATGTGCGCTTAACTTTACTTTACGATAGCATGGCACATATCCGGGGCCTTAAAACCGGGTGGGGATTTTCATGTTTAATCGCGGTTGGTGAAACGACTCTACTTTTTGATACAGGCGGAGACGGTAATATTCTTTTATCAAACATGAAAAAGCTGGGGATTAATCCCAAAACAGTCCAAATTGTTTTATTATCCCATAATAGGGCGGGCCATATTGGGGGCCTGAATGAGTTCTTACAAATAAATCCGCAGGTATCCGCTTATATACCGGAATCTTTTCCTAAACGCATCATCAATTCTATCGAAAAGGCAGGAGTAAAAACCATTCGAGTAGCCGAATTTTCTGAAATAAAGCCAAGGCTGTTTACACTCGGTACATTTACGGGATTTTTTAGAGAACAAGCCCTGGCAATAGATACTTCTATGGGCATTGTAGTGGTAACGGGCTGTGCGCATCATGGGATCATACCCATTTTGCAGAAGACAAAAGAAGTCTTACCAGGCAAACCTATTTATTTAGCTCTTGGCGGATTCCATTTTTATGGCCTTTCGGATTCAGAAAAATTAATAGTTTTTGAAGCTTTTAAAATGTTAAAAGTGCAAAAAGTAGCGCCCTGTCATTGCTGTGAAGAAAATTGCCGTCTTCGATTTAAAAAGGTGTATGGTAATGACTATATCGAGATGGGCGTGGGAAAAGTGATACAAATTGACTGAGAAGATTTGTCAACCAAAAATAACAAAAAGGGGGTTTATCATGATGGATTTATTTATCAGCCATAATAAGATTCCCTGGCAGGATGCCCAGGGGTATCCGAAAGGAACCCAAATAAAAATACTTCGGGAAGAAAAAAGTGCCAGGACTTTTTTGCTTAAAATACTCGCTGGTTTTGATATGGAAGCACATTCTCATATGACCACCGAACAACATTTTGTTTTGGAGGGGCAATATGAAAGCGATGGAAAGACGTATGGAGAAGGTACCTTTCGGCTGATTCCCAAAGGAATCGATCATGGGCCGTTTACCTCAGAAAAAGGAGCCACAATTTTGGTAATATGGGATCCGTTATAGATAGAAGCCAGTTGGTTGGCAAAACTGCTTTGGATTTTGGTTGCTAGATTAAGTTTATTCAAAATAAATGAATTTGATAAAGAGCAAATTTATTTAATAAAAGGTCTGTCCAGTAGATTGCATCGCGCCCAATCCAGATCATGAAGAGAGCAAAACGGAATTTTGGGAGCAGAAGAAACGAATTCCACGATAAATGAAAAATATTTTGAAGGATTGAAAAAAAGGAATGATCATTATGATTGTATTTGGCCCAGTACCGTCCCGAAGATTGCGGCACAGCTTGGGAATAAACAACATTCCACCGAAAATTTGCAGCTATGCCTGTGTGTATTGTCAACTGGGCAGAACCATTAAAATGCGGATAGAACGACAGGCATATTACCCGCCAGAACAGGTTCTACAGGAAGTGCGCCAAAAGATCGGGCAGGTAAGAGAAAACAAGCAACCACTTGATTTCCTTACTTTTGTTTCGGATGGGGAGCCTACTCTGGACATCAATTTAGGTAAGGAAATTGAATTGTTGAGAGAACTGGAAATCCCAATTGCGGTGATTACCAATTCGTCCCTAATTGGACGGGAAGAAGTGCGGGAGGAGTTGTTGAAAGCGGATTGGGTTTCCGTGAAGGTCGATTCAGTAACAGAGACTACCTGGCGCAAGGCTAATCGTCCGCACCATACATTGCATCTGCAAAATCTTTTAGATGGGATTATGAATTTTGCGGGGCAATTCAAAGGAAAATTAGTAACGGAAACCATGTTGGTTAAAGAAGTAAATGATGATCAGAAAGAATTACAGCAAGTTTCAGAATATTTAGCCCAAATAGAACCTTCTGTAGCTTATCTCGCCATCCCTACTCGTCCCCCGGCGGAGAGCTATGCGGTAGCGCCTGCGGAAGAAAAAATAAATCAAGCCTATCACATTTTGAGACAAAAAATACCTCAGGTAGAATTGCTAATCGGTTACGAAGGAAATGCCTTCGCTTTCACCGGAAATGTGGAAGAAGATTTGTTAAGTATCACTGCCGTTCATCCCATGCGTGCCGATGCTGTAAACAGCTTTCTTGAGCGTTCTAACAGTGACTGGTTGATTGTGCACCAGATGGTTCACGAAGAAAAATTGTTGGAGACGACTTTCGAAGGCAACAAATTCTATCTGAGAAAATTGGACCGACATAAAAAACGAGGTTAGGCATGTCTGTTAAATAATTAAATAATGAGGATAAATAATGAAAGCGACTATTGTTTTCGATAACACCACCACAAGTGAAGATTTACGAGAGGATTGGGGGTTTTCCTGTGTTGTTGAAACAAATGATAAAAGGATTCTTTTTGACACCGGCGCAAACGCTGATATTTTGCTTGAAAATATGCATAAATTAAAAATTGATCCTACCGCGATTGACGCAGTATTTATTTCCCATGACCATTTTGATCATGTTGGAGGACTTCTGGAATTCGCAGATATTAACAAAAGAGCAAATATTTATGTTCCACCTTCCTTGAGAGACATACAAAATGCTGGGAGAGTGGTATGTTTATACAGGCCAACTCAAATTTCCGATGGCCTTTATTCTACCGGGGAGTTGGAAGGAATTGAACAGGCGATGGCGGTCAAAACGGAAAAGGGACTGACAATATTTGTGGGATGCTCACATCCCCAAATGAATAAAATTTTAGATATTGCCGGTCAGTTTGGATATATCTACGGAATTATTGGTGGACTTCATGGTTTTGATCAGTTTGATTTATTTAATGATTTGAAGCTAATTTGCGCTACCCACTGCACGATTTACAAATCGGAGCTTAAGACCCGATTCCCTCAACAGTACATCGAAGGGGGTGTTGGGCGGGTAATAGAAGTTTATTAATGTATGGAGGAGAAAGGTATGCTCAATTTAAGAAATCCGTTCATTATGGCTCCGATAAAGCTTGGCTATAGCGATTGCAGTGGTTTTGTAAATGCTAAACATACCCGTTTTTATAGGGAAAGAAGTGAATCCCTAGGAGCAATTACCCTGGAGCCGATGTATCTAAATCCGGGATTGCGGGAGATCCCGACTCAGATTGGGATTGATAATGATGATAAAATTCCAGAGTTAAAAAGGCTTAATAGTGAAATTCATCAAGCAGGCGCTAAAGTGATAGCCCACCTCAATCATCCCGGACGGATGGCGAATCCCAAAATCCCCGGAAATTATTTTCTCTCCTCAACCGGTAAACAGTGTGAAAATGGAGGCGCAGTTCCCCAACAAATGACACCGGAAGACATGGCAAAGGTTATTCAACTTTTTAAAGATGCAGCAATTCGGGCTCGTGATGCTGATTTTGATATCATTGAATTGCAAATGGGGCACGGGTATTTGCTGGCGCAATTTATTTCACCGGCTGTGAATGATCGGGTTGACCAATATGGCGGGAGTTTCGCGAACCGGATTCGCTTTCCTCTTGGGGTTTTGGACGAAATTAAACAGGCCGTTGATCTGCCCATCATTGTTAGAATTAGCGGCGATGAAATGACTCCCAATGGAATAAAAATCCAGGAAATGATTGAACTTGCTAAAATTTTAAAGGACGAAGGAGTTAAGGCATTGCATGTTTCTGCCGGAACCGTCTGTTCCACTCCCCCCTGGTTTTTTCAGCACATGTTTGTTTCCAAAGGAAAAACCTGGGAACTGGCGCGACTGATCCATCAAGAGGTAAAACTGCCGGTTGTTTATGTCGGTCGGATTAACTCTATTGCTGATGTCGATAGTTTGAAGAAAGAATACGGTGCAGAATTCATCGCTTTAGGAAGAGCGCTTGTGGCAGATCCCGATTTTGTCGGTAAGTATCTTCACGAGATAAAAGGAAAAATTAGGCCTTGCCTGGCTTGCTCAGAAGGATGTTTGGGAGGAGTCAAATCCGGGCAGGGTTTGCATTGTGTGGTTAACCCGCTGGTTGGATATGATGACGTGCCAGTAAGGCAAGCAGTCGATAGAAAAAGATATGCGGTGGTTGGCGGTGGATTAGCCGGAATGCAGGCGGCTTTAACGCTGAAAGAAAGAGGACACGAAGTGGTTCTTTTTGAAAAGAACCGTTTTGGGGGGCAATTTAATTTGGCCTGCCTGCCGCCTAATAAAGAAAGCCTGAAAGAAATTGTGGATTATTTCGAATATGAAATTAAAGAAAAAAACATTCCGGTTATTAAAAAGGAAGCGGATCAGAATAATTTATTCGCCGGTGGTTATGATAGTGTTGTTATTGCAACAGGTGCCATTCCGGTTTTCCCCCAAATTGAAGGCCTGAAAGAGTATTATTGGGCGGAATTTTTATTGGATGAAAATTTGCCGGAGAACAAAAAGGTTCTGGTAATTGGTGGTGGATTAATCGGGGTGGAAATTGCCAACAAACTGATCGAAAAGGACAACTATGTTATGATCGTGGAAATGCTGGAAGAAATTGCGAATGGTATGGAAATGATAGAGAAGGCCATGACTTTGAAAAAGCTCAAAATGAAAAAGGTGCCCATATATGCTGGTTATCAGGTTGCAAAAGTGGATGGCACTAAAGTTTTTCTATCGGGTGAAAAAGAAATAGTATTGCAGAATGTTGACAAGATTGTGGTCGCCACAGGTATGAAAAGCTTTTCACCATTGTATGACCAGTTAAAAGATAAATTGCCCGTATTTTTGATCGGCGATGCCAAAAAAGTCGGGAAAGCTCAGGATGCCATTCGCGATGCTTATGTTACAGCAAAGAATCTATAGAAAAAAATATGAGATTTTAAATGATACGCATTCTAATTTGGATATTTATGTTAGTTGGCGGAAGTGCGGCCGGTATATGGTTGGATACGGTTTTATTTAAATCATGGATCATGAATCCATGGCTTCATGTCATCGGTTTTATTATTGGACTGATAATGTTAAGATCGGTAATAAACTGTAGCCGGAATACCGGCAGGCTTTTGGCCAGTTTAGGCAGAGAAGGAAACCTCCCCAGGCTTCAAACCAATAAACTGGTCACCGAAGGATACTATGCCTGTATGCGTCACCCGATGCATTTCGGATTACTCTTATTTCCCTGGGCTATTGCCTTTATTGTAGGATCATTGTCTTTTATTCTGATCATTGCTCCATTGGAAATGCTTACTATGATTATCATGATAAAACTGGTTGAAGAACCTCAGACTGTCAAAAAATTTGGTGATGAGTATCATCGATATTGTGATCAAGTACCCATGTTCTCGTTTCGTCCGATCTGTTTGAAGCAATTATTTGGAAAATCAGCCCCAATTGAAAAACTGGAATCGAATTGAAATGAATAAAGATGTGCAACGCTGGATTATGTATGAAGGAGTACAGTATTTCAAGGAACTTGGGATCGTAGCAGGGCAGCTCATCGTTGATTTTGGATGCAACACCGGGCATTACACCATCCCTGCTGCCCAGGTGATCGGTGCCAACGGTACAGTCTATGCCATTGACCGCGAAAGATCTGCTATTGATCAATTGATAAAAACCGCGAAAGCTGAAGGACTCGGTAATATTATGCCAATTATCTCCGACAAACCGAACATCGATTTACCTGCCGTTTCCGTTGATGCCGTACTTTTATATGATGTACTCCATTACTTAAACCAATATGAACGAGAACAACTCTACCAATCCATAAATGCTATCTTAAAAGACAGTGGAATATTATCTGTATTTCCTAAACATAATCAATCAAATATACCGATGTGGCATTTAGCGGAATTAAGTAATAATGATATCATAAAGGAAATCGAGAGAAACCATTTTATTTTGGTGGGGGAGGATAAAAAGCTTTTAATACATGATGATTATTTTGAAACAGGAGTAATTATCAATTTCAAAAAATTCCAGAATAAAACAAAACAATAAAAGTGAAATTGATAAGAAAAAACTCCAAAATTTATATTAACAAGGAGGAAATCATGAAAGGAACGAAAGAAATTAACTGCTTCATTACGCCTGATTTTTATGCAAAGATTGAACAATACAAAAAGTATCATAATATTTCCTTAGAAAAACTTATTCATACGGCGCTGGATGAATTTTTTGACATTGGATCATTGCTTGAGGGCGAACGGAAAAGAAAACAAATATGGGATATCATCGATGTTCCGGGTAACTATTGTTAACTAATAATAAATTCTTCCACCTAAATTCTGATAGAAATCAAAAAAAAGGTACGTTATGAAGGAGAGCACTACCAGAGAAAATGTCTTGAGAGCTATTGAATATGTGGAACACCCTGAAATAGCCGCTACCCTGGGAGATTTAGGAATGATACTGGACGTCTCAGTTCAAGACAAAATTGCTAAGGTAGCAATGACACTGCCCACACGAGAAATACCGGAAGCTATTAAAAACGCTTTGATTGATAATATTGGTCAGCCTATTGAAAAGCTCGGATTGCAATTACAGGTTGAATTTTTTGAAATGACTGCTGAAGCGCGAGGCAAATTTTTTGCGCTTGCTCGGGCAAACTGGAAGGGATCGATATAATCAAAGGTCTCAGGAGAAGCACGTAATAATTTCGACAATGCCAAAAAATTACAAGCAGTAGTTGTGAAGAGAACCGGGAAAGAACGGAAGCAAAACTATCCCAACTATTTCAATTCCGAAACAGCCAATGAATTTAATCCTGGAAGGTTCTCTCGCTTTCAATTCAGTGTTTTCGGTTCGTTGGGGAAGAAGTTATTGACTTTAATGAATGAGTAGCTGAACCCCCGGAAACACCGTGTAGAGCCTCCGGGATATTTCTTCCAGGGAATGAAACCTGTTTTCAGCCATATTGTGTTAATTCTAAAACAATTATTTATGCGGAGCGAAGGAATAATCACAGTTAAAATAATAAATGAGGACATTATGGAATGAAAAGGCTGCAAATGATTACACTGATGGCTGTTTTACTTTTCTTATTATCCATTATTGTTTATGCTCAAGAAAAATATGGTTTGATTATTGTTGCTTACGGTTCACCCATGCCTCAATGGAACGAACCGGTTCTAAAACTTGAGAATGAAATAAAAACTATAATGATCCAAAAGGGAAATAATCAATTTAGTGCAATTCGCGTTGCATTGATGGAATTTAGGGAACCATCAATTACTACAGTAATTTACTGTACCCGTTCTTGCCCCAGTCCGAGTTTGCATCACTGGTGCCGCAATTTCAGGAGGTGTGCAGCAAATTTTCGCCATTTAAAATCTGCCTGAATGAATTTCGCTTTTTCCGGCATGGAAAGAATCGCTTCACCCTCTGGCTCAAACCTGAGCCAGATGAGGAGATAAAACAGCTGCAAAACGAGCTGTGGAAAATAGTCCCGGAATGTGACGATACCCGAAAATTCGGAAATGGGTTTACTCCGCATCTCAGTGTCGGACAGTTCAGCAGCAAATATGAACTTTCCGCATTTCTGGACGAAAATAAAACCGGTTGGCAGCCTCTGGAATTCATGTTAAATGGAATAACCATCATTGCAAGAAATGATCCGCCTGATGATATTTTTCGTGTGGTGCTGAAGATTCCGTTCTAAAGGACGGCTCTCGCATTTTTCAACAATCCTGTAACTTTTTCTCCGGCCTGATCATCTATTTACCTGTATTAAACAACTGAGTGAACTAAAGAAAAAAATACGAGGTTTCTTATGGAAATGACAATTGATTTTCCCGGCGGCTTGAAGGTTGACGCAAATTTCGGACCCTATTCGGTAAAGACCGATCAGCCGGGGATGAACGGAATGCCAGGATCGGCCCCGACGCCCTTTGCAGTGTTTTTAGCATCAATTGGCACTTGTGCCGGAATTTATGTTTTGGGATTCTGCAAGCAGCGCGGTCTTCCCACTGACGGAATCAGGATTGTCCAGCGCATGCACAGCAATCCGTTCACAGGGATGGTGGGAAAAGTGGATCTCGAAATCCAGGTGCCGCCCGAATTCCCGGAAAAATATTATGATGCGCTGGTGCGCTCGGCCAACCAGTGCGCGGTGAAAAAACATTTCGAGCAGCCGCCTCAATTCGATGTTTACACCAAAATGGCGGAGGCAGAATTAGCGGAATAGTTCATTGGGAGATTTCGCAGATAAAAAAATCCAGTGCCCTAAAACACTGGATTGTTTTGATTTCGTAATTTTGGAAAAATGCCCGGGATAAAATGTTCCGGGCATTTTTAGTATCATTTGCCCGTCTGTTTTTGCAAGAATTTGAAGAAATCGCCCTCGGTGGAGAGGATTAGCCAGTCTTTATCCGAGAGCGTTGTCTTGTAGGTTTCCATGGTCTTCAGGAACCGGTAAAACTCCCTGGCCGATTCGCTTTGATTATAGGCTTTGGCATAAATGGTTGTTGCCTCGCCGTCTGCCTTGCCCATAATCTCCTGGGCGGTTTTGTAGGCTTCGGATTCAATCTGGTTCAAATCGCGCTCTTTATTTCCCAAAATTTTGGAGGCTTCTCCCTGTCCTTCCGAGCGGTATTTGTCCGCAATTCGCTTGCGTTCTGCAATCATTCTCTCAAAAATCTTTTGCTGCACTTCGTCCACATAATTGATCCTTTTGAACCTTAGATCGAGCAGCTCAATACCAAGTTCCTCCAGGCGGGGTGAAGCGGCTTCAATTATCATTTTGGTTATCTTGTCCCGGCCGTACTTAATTTTAATGTCCAGATCGGATTCCATCACTTCTTCCAGAACTTCATCCACCTGAATATCGCGGTTTGTGGTGCGTATGATTTCCACCAGATCGTGGCTGGCAACCGCATTGCGGGTTTCCCCATCCAAAATATCATCTAACCGCGATTGAGCTCCCCGCTCATCCCGAAGACGCTGGAAGAAGAGCAATGGATCGGTAATCCGCCAACGTGCGTAGGTGTCTACCCAGATAAAACGTTTATCCTTGGTGGGTATCTGGTTGGGAGAGCCGTCCCATTCCAGGAACCGTTTGTCAAAACGGTTCACATCCTGAATGATCGGAATTTTAAAATGAATACCGGAATTGATTACAGGATTGCCTACCGGTTTGCCAAATTGTGTGATGATGACCTGTTCTTTTTCATTCACAACATAAGCTGAGGCTACGACGAGAATAAAAACTATCAAAGATGCTATTCCGATAACAATATATTTAGGTTTAATCATTTCTCCAGCCCTCCTTTCTCCAGATTAAATAGCGGCAATATTCCGGCGCTGTTTTCATCCGTGATTAATTTTCGTCCAACTTTGGAGAGCACATCGTTCATGGTTTCCAGGTAGATTCGCTGCCGGGTTACCTCCGGGGCCTTCACGTATTCCCTGTAAATTGAGTTGAATTTAGCAGCATCACCCTTTGCCTCATTCACTCTTTTTAGGGCATACCCCTTTGCTTCTTCGATGGTGCGGTCGGCCTCGCCGCGCGCTTTGGGAATAACCTTATTGTATTCGGAGCGCGCCTGGTTGATTAATTTTTCCCGTTCCTGCTGCGCTTCGTTTACTTCGTTAAATGCCGGTTTCACCTCGTCGGGCGGATTCACATCCTGCAGAACCACCTGGTCCACTTTAATGCCGGTATCATACTGGTCTGCTAATTCCTGCAGTTTGACTGTGACGGTATTGCCTATTTCCACTCGGCCGATGGTGAGCACTTCATTCACGCTGCGGTCGCCAACAACTTCCCGCATCACGGCCTCGTTCATATCCCGGAAGGTCTGAACCGTATTCCTGACCTTGAATAAAAATTTATATGGATCGGCGATGCGGTACTGCACGATCCATTCTACTTCGGCGGCATTGAGATCGCCGGTAAGCATGAGCGATTCATCCTGATAGCTGCGGGTGGAATATTTGGTGCTTACACCCGCCTCGAGGGTCCGGAATCCGAATTCCTCCTTGAGCTGCCGTTCCACCGGCACCTTTTGAAGCGTCTCAATCCCGAATGGAAGTATAAAGTTCAGTCCGGGATCCACTGTCCGCGTATATTTTCCGAATCGGAGAATGACGCCCACCTCCTCCGGTTCAACCGTGTAAATTGAAGTGTAGAGCAGAATCACGGCCAGGATGCCCACCGCAATCCACCGGATTGTTCTGGGATTGAGGTTTGGTGGGCGAAACTGGTTAAGATCGAATGGCATGTTTTCCTGCATATGATTTCTCCTATTTATTTAATTAATTTAAACAATACTTAATTTGTCGGGAATGATACGATCCGCCTGAATGTGCGCTTTTTTCGACCTGGACAAACAGGGGAGACAGAAACGAATGTAAAACTGATATTGCGCCCTCTTTTAATCGCTGGTTATAGATTATCATCTATAACCCTTTTTAATATAACCAATCCGGCATACTATTACAAGACGTTCATGACTTGGGGGAAATTCCGCCGGAAATTGCCGATTTTGCTTAGCTAAACTACTGAATCTGGCGTCATAAGTTCGAAGTCATGGAAAAACAGTCTTTACAAAATCTGGTTGTTTCCATGCGCCGGATGAAACGACAAGTTTAAACGGCCATTCCTTTACTATAATTTTGAGATCGGGATTTTATTTCTTAAATTGTGGGCAATTCACGCATAATTGGTTGTTTAAGAGTGAAAGGTTCAATGTATGTCGCAAAAAATTTTCCTTAGGACTGTCTTCTTGGGGCTGTTTCTTATTATTCAGATGACCTCCATTGGCTGTTCAAAAAGGCAGGCAACGCAACCCAGAACCAATCCCAGCAATGGTAATCCTGTTATTACAACCGATTGGGAGGCGACTGGCAGTCTGGCAGGTGAAAGTAGTTTTGTCAACTCACTGTATATAGATTCGCTGGACCAGGTAATCGCAGCAACCAACGATGGAATATTTTACTCGTTGGATGAAGGGAACACCTGGCAGCGGACGAGATTGACTGATTCTCTCGTCTGGTGCATTACACGCCGGCCAAACGGCAGTTTTTTTGCCGGCACCAATAAGGGGATTTTTCGATCTACAGACATAAATGCCGACTGGGACGTCGTGGGACTGACGGACCGCTCGATTCTTGCACTGACGGCTAATTCGGCCGGCAGAATCTTTGCTGGAGCCAACGACGGCTTGTTTTATTCATGGGACAATGGGAGCACATGGAGTGGTCCGATATTGAGCCAACGGATTGTTCTGTCACTCTTTGCCGCAATTGACGGTCGGGTTTTTGCTGGTACGGCCAAAAACGGAATTTATCGGTCGAATGACAACGGCATAACATGGTTGTCATTACCCCAGCCGCTGGCTGACATCGCAATTCCCGCAATGGGAATGGACTCCGAAGGAGTTTTTTACGTCAGTGCTTTCGGCAGCGGAATCCTTGTTACAACCGATGGGGGAACAACCTGGACGCAAAAAAACGAGGGGCTGTCCTATCCTTATGTGACAACTTTGCTGATAAATTCAGTTGACATAATTTATGCCGGCACAAACGGGGACGGTGTCTTTTACAGCACGAACCGTGGCGCCTTGTGGAAACAGATCAATTCCGGACTGAATAATTTGACCATAACCTCAATTGCAGCAAACAGTTCTGGTAAAATCTTTGCAGGAACCGCAGGGGGAGGCGTATTTCGCGGCGCGCAATCGACAACCGGTAATTGAGAAAATGTGCTTAACCGGGGAGGAGAAGATAAAGATTCTTTTATGCCGGGGCAGAACGGGCCGGGATAATATCGGGAACCGGCGCTAAACTACTAAAGCGTTAAATTCATTTGTAAAATTAATTTCATCATTCTATATTTTTAGTGAACAAATGATGGAGGCAGTATGAGCTTGCGCGAAATCATCATTCAGCTTTTACAAATTGCAATTTATTTTGCGTTCCCCACTATATGGAACTGGTTGATCACCATCATTCCATGGTGGCCGCTCAATCCGCAGGACACGCTCAACATATTGATTTATGTAGCGATCACGCTGATTTCCTGGCTCTTGGGCTACCTGGGAATCAAGAAATTTGTTTACCAAATTCGGACAAAGGGGCTGGCGGCAGATGTGAAAGCCTGATTCGGACCATTCCTGAATTTGGGGTTCTCCGGTGCTTTGTCAATGGTCCGGGTTTGTTCTCAGATATCTGGTCACAGCGTGCTTGCCGGCTTCATGCTCGATGGGATCAAACGTACGTTTTGATTAATGGTAATAGTTGCCGGTTAGAGAGCTATTTAACGTATGGGCGTATAATTCCTGTCGAATTTGAAATCAAAGGAGGGCTTCATGGCGAAGAATATATCCATAGAATATTGTGCCGAATGAAATTATCTGCCCCGCGCTGCCAGGTTGGCAGAGGCAATCGAAAAAGAAATTGGCATCAAGTCGAAACTTGTCCGATCCCGTGGCGGAGTGTTTGAAGTAGAAGTGGATGGAAAATTGATTTTTTCAAAAAAGAAAGAGTACCGGTTTCCACAAAATGATGAAATTATTAATCTTTTGAAGGAAGAGTAAGATAAAAAAAAACGGCCGCAAAATAGGCGGCCGTCCAAAGGTTCCTTATTTTAAGCCTCTTCAAATTCTTTCGCCTCGGCGAATTCCATCTCTTCCAGGTAGTCCTGAACGTTCAAAGCTGACATGCATCCCGACCCGGCCGCAGTGATTGCCTGCCGGTAAATCGTGTCCTGCACATCGCCGGCGGCGAAAACACCGGGGATGTTGGTTTTTGTGGTTTTCCCTTCCGTAATGAGATAGCCCTTGTCATCCATATCGAGCTGGCCTTTGAAGATCTCGGTATTCGGCACATGCCCAATGGCCAAAAATACTCCCTGGCACTCGAGGGTGCTTTCTTCGCCGGTCGCGGTGTCTTTCATCCGCACACCCTTCACGCCGGTATCCGGTTCACCCAGCACCTCAACGACCTGTTTGTTCCAGAGAAAGTCAATCTTCGGATTTTTAAAAGCCTTTTCCTGCATGATGGGAGAAGCGCGAAGTTCGTCCCGGCGGTGAACAACGGTAACTTTCGAAGCGAACTTGGTTAGAAAGGTGGCTTCTTCCATTGCGGAATCGCCGCCGCCGATGACCACAATCTCCCGATCCTTAAAGAAAAAGCCATCGCAAGTAGCGCAAGCAGAGACACCGTGGCCCATCAACTTTTGTTCCGATTCAATATTCAGCCAGCGCGCCGTTGCCCCGGAAGCAACGATCAAGGCATCACAAGTCAGGTTTTTCCCTTCCACTTCCAACTCAAACGGCCTTTTTTTCATATTAATTTTTGTTACAGTTCCATACAGGAACTTGGTGCCAAATTTCTCGGCCTGCTTGTGCATGTTGTCCATTAATTCCGGTCCCTGTATTCCCTGTGGAAACCCCGGAAAATTTTCCACTTCGGTGGTGATGGTCAATTGTCCGCCTGGTTGAATACCCTGGATAACCAGTGGATCAAGATTCGCACGCGATGTATAAAGTGCGGCGGTCAGGCCGGCGGCACCCGAACCGATTATAATGACTTTGTGGTGTTTGGTCTCTGCCATTTTTTCATCTCCATGTTTATATTTCATAAAGTCGGCTATTTGATGAATGCTGAATAAATTTAGTTACAGGCTCTGTTAAATTTTGTTTTGGCTCTCCGGATTAATTCCTTACTTTAGCAAATATAAAAAGTTGGTCGATCTTAAAGTAGAGAATTATGAAAAATGACGCACAGAACATCCAGCAATATCTAAGGCCGGAATTTGTTTCCAGCATAAAGAATCTGGAATTGATTGCCCGGATGATTGTGGAAGGCTTTTTGGTTGGCCTGCACAAAAGTCCATATCACGGTTTCAGCGTTGAGTTCAGTGAACATCGCCAATACATGCCGGGAGACAATATCCGCGATATCGACTGGAAGGTTTATGGGCGAACCAACCGCTTCTACATCAAGCAGTACGAAGAGGAAACGAATCTTAAAGCATATATTCTCCTGGACATTTCCGGTTCAATGGGATATGCCAGCAAAAAAATCAGCAAAATCCAGTATGCGACTTACCTGGCGGCCGCGTTTTCGTACCTATTCATTAAGCAGCGCGATGCGGTTGGGCTGGTCACTTTCTCGGATAAGATTCACCGGTTCCTGCCGCCCAAATCGACGCCCAGCTATCTGAGTTTTGTTCTCAAGGACCTTTCCGACATAAAGTTGGAGCAGCGCAGGACGGTGATAAGTGAAACACTCCACACCATGGCGGAGAAGATTAAACGCCGCGGACTGGTAATCTTGCTCACCGAATTTCTCTATGAAGAGCCGGAGAAAATTTTGCAGGGACTAAAGCATTTTCGGCATTACAATCACGAAATTTTGGTGTTCAATATTCTCGATCCCAGCGACCGCTTTTTCGATTTTAAAGATGACGCGACATTCGTTGATATGGAAACTGGCGAGAAAATGAAAACGCAGCCTTTCTTTTTGCAGGAACGATATCGCAGATTGGTTGATGAATTCTACGGCACACTGCAACGCGAATGCCTGAAGTTTCACATTGATTTTCAGAATATCATGACCAACGAGCCGTTCGACCGGGCGCTGATTAGGTACCTTCTCAAAAGGAAGAAGTTGTTTTAAGCCGGGAAGTGTACTACCAAATCAAATAACGCTGTCTGGCACAGCAGCTTTATTTTCCTTCATAAAAATCGTTTTTTCCTGAACTTCCACGGCAAGCTGGCCGCAGGCGGCAGTGATCTCCTCCCCGCGATTCTTCCTCACGGTCACCGTAAAGGGGGCATCCATCAAAATCGATGCGAATTTTTCCAGGTGATCGGGCGGTGGCGGCAGGTATCCTA
This sequence comes from uncultured Calditrichaceae bacterium, assembly GCA_964624795.1. Classification (GTDB taxonomy): domain Bacteria; phylum Calditrichota; class Calditrichia; order RBG-13-44-9; family RBG-13-44-9; genus CAZUZS01. The sequence goes on along the minus strand of CAZUZS010000004.1, from coordinate 75,856 downwards.
AATAATTCTGGTTGCAGGGGATCAGGTTCAGCTTGCACCTGATAGGCGCCAGCAGGCTGATAAGCTGTTTCGCTTCGGCCAATGAATCATTCACGCCGTGAAGCAACACATATTCAAATGTGACCCGGTTCCGCTTTTTGGCCCGCATATAATACCGGACGCCTTCCATCAGTTCATCCAGCGGAAATTTTGCAGCAATGGGCATAATCTGCTCCCGCAATTTCTGATTTGGAGCATGCAGAGAAATCGCCAACCCAAATGGAATCGCGTCATCGGTAAATTGGTAAATCTTGGGAACGACCCCGCTTGTGGAAAATGTGATGCGCCTGGTCGCCACCGCTGCGCCCTCCGGGTCGCCCAGAATACGGCTGGCCTGCACGGAACGGGAGTAGTTCATAAAGGGTTCACCCATTCCCATAAAAACCACATTGGTTACCCGGTGCTGGCTTAACTTTTTGATTTGGAGCACCTGTTCCAGAATCTCGCCCGGTGTCAGGTTCCGGACAAGGCCCATGGAGCCAGTTGCGCAGAATTTGCAGCCGAGGGAACACCCAACCTGCGAAGAGATGCAAACCGTGTTTCGGCGTGCCTCGGGGATCAGGACGCTTTCTATAAATCGGTTGTCCGGCAGTTTCCATAAATATTTTTCGGTTCTGTCCGGTGCGATTTGCTGCTGCGCTAATTCCAGGGTCTTGATCTCGAATCGTTCCTCAAATTCGGCACGCAGCGATTTGGGGATATTTGACATCTCGGAAAATGAGTCCACGTTGTGGTAGTGGATCCACTTATAGATCTGCCTGGCCCGGAATGCCGGCTCTTTCAGCGGTGCGAGCGCTTCTTCAATTTGCGAAATGGTAAGCCCCAGGAGTGGCGTTTTTTGTGATGCTTCTGACTCTATTTTATCGATTTCCATCTTTGCTTAACTTTCAATTTTCACTTCCAACAAATTAAGCAGGAAAAAGTTGCAGCGAAAACAAAAATGCATAAATGACAGGAGGAACCAACATCCTGATCATGAGTAATTAAAGCAAATTGAACCAGGGGGCAGCAATGGCAGAATTAACAGACGAACAAAAATTAGGAGCACTTTTTATTACGTTGATACAGCAGTTCCAGATGCAGGCCTGGATAAGCTTAGGCAAACTAAAAAACCCGGTCACGGACAAGATTGAAAAGAATATGGAATTAGCACGGATAAGTATTGACATGCTGGATATGCTTCGTCACAAAACAAAGGGCAACCGGACTGGTGACGAAGACCGCCTGCTGCAACAAACAATTTCGGATTTGCAGTTGAACTATGTTAATGAATCTGACACAGAAGAAAAGGATAGCAATAATCCTGGCGCCATAACGGGTGAATAGGGAAGAGGCGGTGAAAAATTGGTGTAATGCTCGAATATTTTATAGCTTGCTTTAAATATCAACATTAAAGAAATTTAACCCTTTTTCGGGATCAGAAGAGGTGAGATTAAATATTCAGTATGGATGATAAAAAGGGCGGGTCTTTCGGTTGCATCAGAATGAGTTTAAGAAATCCGGCAATGAAAAGCCCCTGGTCTCGATAATAACGGTTAATTACAATGGACGACATTACTTGGCCCCATTTTTTGAATCTCTTCGCAAATTAGATTATTCCCCGCTTGAAATCATCCTTGTGGATAATGCCTCAACTGATGACAGTGTGCAATTCACCCGCGGGAATTACCCGGAGGTCAGGATAGTCGAGAATGAGAAGAACTACATGTTCGCCCGTGGGAATAATGAAGGAATTAAAATAGCACAGGGCGAAATAATCTGCCTGATCAACAATGATGTGGAAGTGGATCCCGCTTTTCTGAAACCCATCGTGGAAGCCTTCAGCAACGATTCCCGGATGGCGGTTTGCCAGCCAAAAGTGCTGGATTTGAACCGGAAGGAGTGTTTCGAGTATGCTGGCGCAGCGGGTGGATTTATCGACCGTTTTGGTTATCCGTTCATGCGCGGTCGTGTTTTCTTTACTCTCGAAGAAGATCAGGGACAGTACAACGATGAAATCGATGTTTTCTGGGCAAGCGGAGCCTGTTTCTGCGTGCGAAAATCGGCTTTGAAGGAAGTCGGTCTTCTGGATGAAGATTTCATCCTGCACATGGAGGAAATTGATCTTTGCTGGCGCATGCGGTTAGCCGGCTGGAAAATTCGCTGCATTCCAAAAGCGCGCATCTGGCATAAAGGAGGCGGGACGCTTTCTGCCGAAAATCCCCGCAAACTCTTCTGGAACTACCGAAACAACATTTTTCTATTGGTAAAGAACCTATCGTTGTTTAATTTAATCAAGGTTCTTTTCTACAGAGCCTTTTTGGATCTGGCGGCTTTAGCGGGTGAATTATTAAAGGGGAAAGGGAGGAGCGCTTACGCGATTGTCCAGGCTTACTTTTGGATTCTGACGCACCCGCTCTTAATGCGAAAAAAGCGACAGAACGTTCAGCAATTGCGGAAGCTGGGAGATGATGATGTTTTCAAACTGGTCTATCCCGGAAGTATTGTGTGGGAATATTTCGGAAGGCGAAGAAAAAAATTTTCCGAACTAAAAAGGGTGTATTCTATCTTAGATTCAAACTAATTTGCGAGAACAATTGAGGAGTTTCTGATTAATGGAAAATAAGAATTTGAACCGTGTTTTTGCCGGAATTGTCTTTTTATTCAGCTTTATTGTTTACTACATGACCATTGCCCCTACTGTCTCGTTCTGGGACTGCGGCGAGTTCATTGCATGCGCTTACAAACTGGCTGTGCCCCATCCACCGGGATCTCCGCTATTCTTGTTGGTGGGTCGTATTTTTACCTTGATACCCATTTTTGGGGATATCGCCAAACGGGTGAATCTCATTTCCACGTTATCCAGCGCTTTCACTGTTATGTTCTTGTATCTCATTATTGTGATTATGATCAGGCAGTATATGGGGGATGTTCGTGAAGGTCTCGCAAAAATTATCCCTTATCTGGGCGGTGTAATCGGCGCTCTAACTTTCGCATTTACAACCAGCTTCTGGTTTAATGCAGTGGAAGCCGAGGTTTATGCTGCTTCTATGTTGTTTACCTCAATGGTAGTATGGCTTATCATGTTGTGGAGCGAGCGATCCGAGCACATTGGTAACGAAAAATACCTGCTGTTTATCATGTACCTGATTGGGCTTGCGATCGGCGTCCACCTGTTGAATGTTCTGGCGCTGCCGATGGTCTTTTTGATTATCTATTACAAAAAATATCCGATAAACAAAACTACTTTTGTTTACCTCGTTTTGGTCGGACTTTTATTGACCGCCATGATCTATCCCGGGCTGGTACAGGGCATACCTGTTGTCGCCGACGCAATCGGCTTCTTCGGCTTGCTTGTGCTGCTTTTGGTGATGATCCTGGCGCTGGCTTGGGCGGTAAACAATCGCAAAAATGTTCTGGCGCTTTTGCTGACTTCCGTCTTCCTGATTATTCTTGGTTACTCCACCTACCTGATGATCTATATTCGCTCCGGCATGGATCCCAACATTGACGAAAATGATCCCGAAACTATAGACAAATTTATCAGCTACATGGAACGGGAACAGTATGGTGAGCACACTTTAGATCGGGCAAAAGTCCTTGCGGAATCTCCCAATCGAAAGAGATATACCGGCGTGTGGGATTTCTTCTGGAATTACCAGGTGAATAAAATGTATGTCCGTTACTTTCTGTGGAATTTCATGGGCGAAGACGAAAGTAGCGATAATTTCAGTATGACAAAGTTCTTTGCCATTCCTTTCCTCCTCGGTTTGGCCGGTGCATATTATCATTTCCGGAAGGACTGGAAGCTGGCGCTGGCTGTGTTTGTCCTGTTCTTTATGACCGGCCTGGCGATTATTCTTTATCTCAATCAGCCGGATCCACAGCCCCGAGAGCGGGATTACAGCTATGTGGGCTCATTTTTCGCCTATTCCATCTGGATAGGGATAGGCGCAGCGGCGATTCTCGAATGGATTTCCAAAAAGCTTCAAAGCAGGGCAGGCGGTGCATTTTTCCCTTCGGCGATGGCTATTGTGCTATTTGTTTTTTCACCTGTTCAGGTGTTGGTGAAGAACTACCACCACCACGACCGAAGCGGAAATTATGTAGCTTACGATTATTCGTATAATATGCTGATGTCCTGCGATGAGAACGGCGTTATTTATACCAATGGCGATAATGACACATTTCCTGTGTGGTATTTGCAGGAAGTGCCGGGCGTGCGCACAGATGTTCGGGTTGCCAATTTGAGCTTGCTAAACACCCCTTGGTATATAATGCAGCTTAAGCATAAGCAGCCGACCGTCCCGATCTCTTTGTCTGATGCTGAAATCGAGAAGGCGATGCCAATGCCGTGGCCGAAGCAGAAGAAGATAGAAATTGATATTCCATCGGAGTATGCGCAAAACGAAATGGATGCCTACAATTCGAGTTTTCAGTTGAATCCGACAACCGAACTTCCGACAAAGCTGGAATTTAGCCTCGGCCCCAAGATTTACGGCCGCTATTTGCGAGTACAGGATTATATGATCCTGAACACGCTGTATGCTAACAAATTCCGAAAGCCGCTGTATTTTGCCGTTACCTGTTCACGCGACAATATGCTGGATGGATTGCAGCAATATCTTCGAATGGATGGGCTGACATTTAGCATTACACCTATGCGCGGCTGGAGTATCGATCCTGATATCTTGTATGATAATCTTATGTACAAGTACCATTACAGAAATCTGAATAATCCGAATGTTTATTACAATGACAATATTCTCGCTCTTCTGCAAAACTATCGCTCCGCATTCATTCAATTGTCCAACTACTATGTGTCGCATGATCAGAAGGATAAGGTAAAAGAGGTAATTCAGAAAATGCAGGAGGTAATTCCTCCATCGGTTATTCCTTATACCAATCCGGTGCTAGAGGAATGGATCGACGCCTACCAGTATTATTCCGGCTTGCTATCCCTGGACAGCCTGAACCTGAAAAGGTATCAACCTTCATCCCTGGAGAACATCGGCAAGGTTTTGATCAATATCCGGGCGCTTGATGCCGCCCAGCGGGCATTTGAGGAGGTGCTGAAAGCCGATTCCAACAATGTTCGGGCTAAAGGGTATCTTGTGGATATTTACGCTGGGAAAAAGGAGTATGAAAAATCTGTCAGAATATTGGAGGACTGGGTAAAACAAAATCCCGGCGACAAGAACGCGAAGCAACGGTTGGAAGATTATCGAAAAAAAATGAAGGAAGCGCTAAATAAAAATTGATTTTCTTTTCTTTTGCAGGTAAGAATTGAGGTAGGAGGCCTTACGTGAGCAAAAGAAGAGGTACGACGTCTGCATTAAAATAGGGGAGATCATCTTTCTATTTGTTTGCCAGAGTTCATGGTTTGGGATAGCCGGGCTGCCAAACCCGGCTATCTGATTTTTGATAGTGATTCGGGTGCCGCCGCCATTCAATTATTGTACTGAATAGAAGGATACTAATCCCGGAGCAGATGATCGCCTCATTATTCTTTCCCGATGATACCTTGCCTCCTGCCAACAAATTTATTTCGGCGACTTGAATCGTGCGGTGCTTGTGTTGAGGCTTTTATCTGTACGATTTCAGTTCTATGTTGGTGAGACCGGATGAAAAAGACAATTATCAACATTCTTCGCATTGCGATCAGTCTTGGTTTGCTTTACTATTTAATACAGATTGCCAATGTCCAAAAGATCATAAATACTATTCAACAAATTAGTCTGGAAACTATTCTCTTTGCTACCGGCGCATTTCTGCTCTCGGTAGTTTTTCTTACCGGGCGCTGGCTCCTGCTGATATCTTCCTATGGCTTGAAAACAGGATTTTCAAAATTGTTCATCTTCTATTTGATCGGATTTTTTTTCAATAATTTTTTGCCAACCAGCATCGGAGGCGATTTAAGCCGGGCGTTTTACCTCGGTCAACACAGCGGCAACCGTTCAGCCAGCATGGGTACGGTCTTTCTGGAAAGGCTGATTGGAGTGTTGGCAACCCTCACATTGGCAGGGATATCGCTGTTCTGGCTCATGGACTATTTTCGCACCAGACGAATTGTTTACCTGACAATTCTGCTGGCTGCATTTATTGCCATTTTCCTGGCGGTAATAATGAGCCGGCGGCTTTACAGACGTTTCAGTGGCCTGCTGTCTCTCATTACATTCTACGATATCGGCGACAAGGTCTCGAAAGTGTTTGACACCCTGCATTTCTACAGGAACAAGAAAAAGGTTCTTTTAGGGGCGTTCTTCTTTTCTCTCCTCGCCCAGTTTATGCTCATTGTTATGAATTATATACTGGCGGGCTCGTTAGACATGCGCCAGGTTGCCTTCGGCTATTTTGTCCTGGTTGTTCCGGTGACCTTTATTTTCAGCCTCATGCCATCCATTAATGGCCTGGGGGTGCGTGACAGCGGATACATGCTGCTCCTCACCAGGCTTAATATTTCACCCTCTTACATTCTTTCATTATCTTTTTTAGTTGCCGCAATACCGATGATTATAAGTCTTGTCGGTGGAGCGTTTTTCCTTTTCTATCGTCAAAAAGGCATTGAAACTCATATTTTAAGTGAAGGGGAAATATCATGAAACAAGCGGCTGTTATTTCCATTCTTATTACATTGTTAATGTTTAGTGCTGTCTCCTGGAATTGTTCCAGTATGGGCGACTCAATCGGCGGTAGCGATGAGATCATAGTCTTTGCGGATTCCCTGGATTGGCCCCAGTATAAGGATGCACTGAACGAGGTATTTGGGAAGTATATTCAAACTCCAATTATGGAGCGCGAATTCTTTCTCCACTGGGTGCCATTTCGCCGCTTCGACCAGTACAAAAAATATAAGAACATTTTCTTTCTTGGTGTTCTGGACAGCAAAGACCCGGTTTCTGTGAATGTGCAGAATCTGCTGAACCCGGAAATTATCGCTGGGGTGGAAACCGGCAAATATTTTTATATTCCCAAAAAAGACGTCTGGGCTATGAACCAGTATGTCGTTTTTTTTGTGGCAAAAAATCCGGACGATATGATTCAAAAAACCATTGATCTGGGCGACCTTGTGTATAAGGATTTCAAGACCTATTATTACCAGAGGCTGAAAAAAGAAATGTTCGCGAACATGGAACAGAAAGATCTGGAGAAATATATTGCGGACCATTTCCCCTTTACCATGCGCGTTCAGCACGATTATTTTATTGCCAATGAGAGTTCGACAGACAATTTCGTGTGGATCCGACGTCTGAATCCGGATCGCTCCATTCTGGTGCACTGGCAGCCGGTGCCGGAGAATTTCCAGCTAACGCCCCGCTGGGTAATCAGCGAGCGAAACAGGATGGCAAAAGAGGTCTTTTCCGGCGATGTTATTGTTGAAGATGAGACACATGCCTATTCCGTCGATTTCAAAGGATGGCAGGCGGTGCGGCTGGAAGGAACATGGAAAAACGACAGTTTGATGATTGGCGGACCGTTCCGTGATATAACATTCATTGACAGGGACTACAATCGAATTTACATGCTGGATTATTACGTGCAGGCGATAGGCAAGCGCAAAATACCGTTCCTTAATCAATTGGATGTAATCATTCATACATTCGAGCCGCAAAAACAGCCGGCAATGAAGCCGCAGGTGAAGAGTGAATAAATACGATCACCCAATTATCTGGGTTAGCCAGACCACTACGGCCGGCAAGAAATAAGAAAAATCGTGATGTGAATAGAAAAGAAACTTATTTTAGAGATTCGGATATAGGAATATGTCGAAAATTAAAAATTGCGGGAGAAGGAAATGGCAAAGGTAGCTGTCGTTATGGGCAGTGAATCCGATCGGGAAGTAGTGCAGGAGGTTTTGCCCTTTTTTGAATATTTCAATATTGGCGCCGAGTTGTTCGTTATTTCGGCGCATCGCACACCGGAAAAGGTGAAGGAATTTGCGGCCTCCGCGCAAGAAAACGGATTCAGCGCAATTATCGCCTGTGCGGGATTGGCGGCCCACCTTCCGGGAGTGGTTGCAGCTTTCACGCGCCTACCTGTAATCGGTGTGCCGCTGGATGCCGGGCCGCTCAGAGGCCAGGATGCACTATATTCCATAGTCCAGATGCCTGCCGGTGTCCCGGTTGCAGCAATGGCAATCGGTAAGGCAGGCGTACGAAATGCTGCTATATTCGCCGCGCAAATCGTGGCGCTATCCGATACTGATGTTGCGGAGCGTCTGAAGATGTTCAAACAAAATCAATGTCGTATTCCGAAATGAAAATAGTCGTCATAGGAACCATCAATAAGGATTTAATTATTCCTTTCGAAGAATCTCCGATACAGAGTATTGGGGGCATCTATTATTCAGTTTCGTCACTATCCCAGTTTGTCGGGAATGGTGCCTCAATAGTTCCTATTTCCTATCTGGGTGATGATCTCTACCACGCTATCCTTTCATTGCTGAATCAATTTCCAAATGTGGATAGTTCCGGCGCGGTGTGCATCGAACAAAAAAATCACGAAGTGATTCTGGAATACATCTCGCGGGAAGAGAGGAAGGAAAGGGCTTTATTCAAATTTCCTTCTCTGGAGTGGGAGAATATCAAAAAATTCACCGGCGCAGATTTTTATATTGTCAACATGATCACCGGCTGGGATATTTCACTCGATGCCTTCCTCAGACTTAGCCAATCCCATTTTGAAAACATTTACCTCGATGTTCATTTCCTGGTGATGGGAGTGGACAGCATGGGAAGAAGGTATCCGCAACGTCCCGATAATATACGGGATTGGCTGCGAGGTGCCCGTTTTGTGCAGATGAATGAAAGGGAATACGGGATTATTGCCGGCGGGCAGATGCATGAAAAGGCGTTCTTTGAGGAGTATTTGCGACCGGAGCAAGTTTTGATTATCACCATGGCAGATCGCGGTGCAAAAGTAATTTTCCGCAAGGAGGGCACCGTACGTTTCAAGGGTTTTCCGGCTTACAGCTTAGATCGGTTTTTTGATGCCACAGGCTGCGGAGATGTGTTCGGAGCAGCTTTCGTTTCCGAGATCGTGCGTGGTCAAAATATTTACCAGGCAATGGAGTTTGCGAACCTTGCTGCTGCTGCCAACTGTTTGTTAAAAGGAACCAGCGAAATGGAGAATCTATTGTTGGAGATGGATAAATTGAAGAGCGTTGAGACCTCGCCATGAAGCGAGTTTTAATAACAGGCGCAAACGGGCTGCTTGGTCAGGCATTGGTAAATCGTTTCAAGGAGGATTACCAGTTGTTGGCCAGCGGACAGGAAGAACAAGCTTATCTTACTCCTGCCGGCTGGGAATATATCTCAATGGACATTATGAACCGGCTGCAGTTAAAGGAAGCCTATCAAAATTTCGAACCCGACTACGTTCTCAACGCCGCTTCTTACACCAACGTGGATGCATGCGAGGACGACAAAGAACTCTGCTGGCAGATCAATGTAAAAGGCGTCGAAAATCTCGCCGAGCTTGCGCGAAGGTATCATTCGCATCTTATTCATTATTCCACCGACTATCTTTTTGACGGTGATGATGGCCCTTATGATGAAAACGCTCGACCCAATCCGTTGGGGTACTACGGCAAATCGAAGCTGGCTTCGGAAAATGTCTTGCTGCAGATCGGGTGCATCTTTACAGTTCTTAGAACCTGCGTTCTGTATGGTACCGGCCTAAATGTGAAACGAAATTTCTTCCTGTGGGTGTGGGAAAATCTTGCGGCTGGAAATAAAATAACGGTTGTCACCGACCAGTATAATAATCCCACGCTTGCCGATGACCTGGCAATGGCTTCCGGCCTGGTACTTGACAGGAATGCAACAGGTATATTCAATATCGCCGGAAAGGAGTATCTCAACCGGTTTGAATTTGCGCTCCAGGTTGCGGAAATCTTTAATTTTTCAAAGGACCTTATTATTCCAATAGATACTTCGCAATTGAAGCAGACAGCGCATCGTCCTCTGCGCGGGGGTCTTAAAATCGATTTGGCCCTCGAAGAATTGGGCTATGATCCGAGAACCGTTAGAGAGACATTAATTTATCTTAAATGGAAAATGGAGAATCATGGCTGAGACCGATAAAAGAATTCTGGTAATTATACCTACATATAATGAAAAGTATAATATTGCCAAGGTATTGAATATTGTGTTGGGATTCAACCTTCCTCATCTTGATATCTTGATTGTCGATGACAACTCGCCCGACGGCACAGCGGCGGTGATTCGCAGCTTCATGCAGCAAACAGAACATATTTATATGATCGAGAGAGAAGGTAAAATGGGATTGGGGACAGCTTATGTGGCCGGATTTCGTTTTGCTTTGGAACATAAGTATGATTATATTTTCGAAATGGATGCCGACCTATCCCATGATCCAAAAGAAATAATGAATTTCCTGGATGCTATCGGCCATGCGGATTTGGTCATTGGCTCACGATATTTAACAGGTGTAAATGTGATAAACTGGCCTCTGATCCGACTTTTCATTAGCGTTATGGCCAGTAAATATACGCGATTCATAACTGGTATGCCCATCCACGACTGTACCAGTGGGTTCAAATGCTTCCGGCGGAGTGTGCTCGAAGCAATTCCTCTCAATGGGATAAATTCCAGCGGTTACTCATTCCAGATAGAAATGAACTTCAAAGCTTGGAAACGGGGATTCAAGATTGAGGAAATTCCTATCATATTCCATGATCGAACCGAAGGCTCATCGAAAATGTCGAGGAAAATAGTGTTTGAGGCAGTATTTGTCGTATGGAAACTGAAAATATTGAGCCTGTTTGGTCGCATTTAGACGAGGGAATCTATGCTGAAAAAGAACTTTAGAATGATCTTTGATTTTGAAAAACCGGTGGTTGAGCTGGAGAAGAAGATCATCGAGATGCAGGAATATGCGAGGGAAACTGGTCTCGATTTATCCGACGACATCAAGCGTCTTACCAAAAAAGCGCAGACATTAAGAAAAGAGATCTATTCGAAATTAACGCCCTGGCAGCGTGTGCAGCTTGCGCGCCACCCCGACCGTCCCTATTCTCTCGATTATATAAAACGGATGTTCACAGACTTTATCGAGCTACACGGAGATCGTTTATTTGCGGATGACCCGGCAATCGTAGCCGGTCTTGCAAAATTGGATCAGCGGTCGGTCGCTATTGTGGGACATCAGAAAGGTCGAGATGTAAAAGAGAATTTGTATCGCAATTTTGGAATGCCGCACCCGGAAGGCTATCGAAAAGCGAGACGCGTGATGAATATGGCCGCCAAGTTCGGCTTGCCTGTTATCTGCCTTCTGGATACGATGGGAGCATACCCCGGGATCGGCGCCGAAGAAAGAGGTCAGGCGGAGGCAATTGCGAGGAACCTGCTTGAAATGTCGCATTTACCGGTTCCGCTTATTATTGTTATAATTGGTGAAGGCGCTTCTGGCGGCGCCTTGGGAATCGGGGTTGGAGATGTTATCCTCATGCTGGAAAATTGCTGGTATTCGGTGATCTCTCCCGAGGGTTGTGCGGCAATTCTGTGGCGCGACAACGCGAAAGCATCCCTGGCAGCCGAAGCCATGAAGCTCACCGCGCCGGACCTCCTTGAGCATAAGGTAATCGATAAGATTGTCAAGGAACCTCCCGGCGGCGCCCATTGGGATCATGACGAAGCGGCCAAAATATTAAAGAAACAAATAGTTGAAGAAATCGACAGGCTCGAGAAAATCGAAGTGAAGGAACTGGTAAGGAGAAGAGTGGAAAAGTTCGAAAAAATGGGCTTTTGGGTTGATGAGGAAAAAGCGCCGGCGACCCGGTCCAAAAAGAAGTAAGGAGAAAGATTCATGTTAGATAAGCAATTACTGGATATCCTGGCCTGTCCGAAATGCAAAGGAGATCTGGAATATAAACCGGAAAGCACCGACGACCGGAACGGCCAGTTGATTTGCCACAAATGTAAGCTGGTTTACAGGGTAGAAGATGACATTCCTGTTATGCTGATCGATGAAGCCCAGGAACTACCAGGCTGACGTTTAGCAAATGGTAGTTCATTTTACGCATATTTTTGATTGGCACTTCCCAATCGCGATTCCCGCAAAAACAGATTGTTGACAGTTTTGATACCGGGGAAGTGGATCATGCAACAGGTGATGCATCCGGTAGCTGGTCCAATCGCTTCTCATTTTCCCGTATAACGAACACACCGGGTTTGTTTGGCAGCGGACATTTGAATTCACAAATACCGCATCCGATGCACAAATCGCGGCGAATGTATGGATACTTCACGAATCGCCTTTCACCATCGGGCAGTTGAGCTTCCTTAATATCAAATTTGATCGCCTTATCCGGCGTCGGACAGTGTTCCTCGCAAACGATGCAATCTTCATTTCGCTCGTATGGAATGCAGAGGTCCTTATCGAAATAGGCCAATCCCATTGGGGTTTTCTGTTTCTCAGTGAGCGACAGCGGAAGGATGGCGTCGGTCGGGCACACCTGTCCGCACAGGTTGCAGTTGAACTCGCAATAACCTTCACGCATCCTGGCAACCGGTGTCCAGAGATTCAGAAGACTGCTGTCAAATCCGTCCGGCTGAAGGCAGGCACCATTGGAGGAACAAATTCGCACACATTCCAGGCAGCGGGTGCAGCGGTCTGTAAATTCATTTTCGGGTAATGCGCCGGGGGGCCGTATCAGGCGATCATTTTCATTCTTATGTGCGAGACCGATTCCCAACAGTCCTAATGTCGCGAAACTCCCTGCGGCGGTACGGATAAACTGCCGACGTGAAAAATCCGGTTTGCTGTGGTACGGTTTCAGGCGAAAACGATAGGTAATTGATTTTGCTTTAGGCGGGCATATTTCGCCGCAATTAAAACACTCAATGCATTCTACTTTATTGGTTTCATGGACGTTTCCTGCCGGAATAGCGTTCATTTTGCATTCAGTCTGGCATTTGTTACAAACCGGGCAGCTATCAGCTACCAGCCGTTCGTAGAACCGGAACTGGGAAAGAAAGCCTAATAATGCACCGGCAGGGCAGATGTTCCGGCACCAGAAGCGACGGGAAACCCTTTCCAATCCGAAAATTACCAGCAACAAAATGAGCACTGATAGGACCTGCTGAATGTGAAATTGATTTTCCGGCATCACAACGGTTTTGAACCAGTCGTAAACCGGGTACGCAATCGATTCCAGTCTGCCGGATTTTGTTGCAGTTAGCAGAATCCCGTCGGAAATGAGAGTAAATAAGGGGTAAAAAACTACTGCGGTTATCCGGGTAAGAATGGAAATCGGATCAAAATAACCCCACAGATTCAATGAAAAAACAGCCGTGACAATTACGAGAGCCAGAATTGCAAATTTTATCCACCTCAGCTTCACCCATTTTCCGCTGATTTTGTTTGAAGGTGCTTTGGTTATTCGGCTCACAGCATCCAGCGAAGTCCCCAGCGGGCAAATCCAGCCGCAGAAGAACCGGCCCAGGAAAGGTGTAAGAAGCAAAATCAGAATTGCCGGCCAGAAAAACAACGGCAATCGCAGGTTGTCGATAAAATAAAAAAGCGGCGGCAGTGGCGACATTCGCAGAAACAGGTCACCGGGAATCGGAACCTGGTAAGGATAGCGTGTGCTGAAAAACAGAAAAATAAACAGCAGCAGGAAGAAAACTTGTACTATTCTACGGGTAAGTGCCATTTTAACTCAGATCCACCCGCTGCAATTTCAGATTCGCGGGATCAAACTTGTTCAAACCTCTTGCATACGCTTCCTTCAGGTAAGGGATATCCTCGATCTGCCGGTTGAAGAGGCGCAGTGCCAATGAATCCGCGGTAACCGTGCACCGGCTCATGATCAGCGTTTTTGTGAGTTTTACATCCCCTAAATTTCCGCCCACCGGCCCGTTCCGAAGCAGAATTCGGTAGGCATCAATAATCGTAAGCGTGGGAAGGATATTGGACCCGATATCGATTAGCTTTTTGTTAAAATGGTTGTGTATTTCGCCCCTGTTTCCGCCCATAACACCCATCAGATTTTTAAGCCCACCGCTTACCAGCGCCATGGAGTGATGCTTGGCGATAGGAATGTTGATGATTTTATCCGCTTCCAGGTAATCCTTGTAAACCGGCCATTTTTTCAGAATTTCGCCGCCGGGCAATGCGATTTCCCTGAACCTGAAATCTCTCACTTGCTCCACATCGGCGCCATGCTCTTTTGCCACTGCTTCCAGCATGCTGCTGCGGTAGCAACGCTGCGCATTATTACACGTTCGGTCAAATACCTTAACTTTTGAAGCACCTGCATCGAAACAGGCCTTAATAACAGCCGCCACCAGGTCGGGATTGGTGTTTGCTGCGAACTGCGGCGCGCGGTCCCATCCGATGTTGGGCTTTACGACAACCACATCGCCGCGCGAAATAAATCGCTGCATTCCGCCATAAACCTGCAAAGCGGCAGCTAATAATCCCTCGGGCTCACCTCCGCTAATCCAAACTGCCTCGGGTTCCTCGGGGGGAGCTGCAAGCAAGTTAAATCCCTGACCCAAAATTACTGAGGCGGCTCCTGCCTGAAGCGACATCCTGACAAATTGTCTGCGTTTCATAAAGACTACCCCTATTTAGTGAAATATAAAAAAACTAAATTTTGGAACAAATTGTTTGTTTAAATATACAAGCCGATGGTAATAATCGGGAAGAAGGATGTCCTATACCGTAACATCCATAAAAATAAGAGATTGGGAAATGGGCTTTAACTCCGGGGAATATTCCATAAAAAAGTATTGCTTTAAATTATCGATTCATTAAATTTGACATAAATTACTGGGAAACAGATGCAACAAAAAATCATTGAGATTATTGAATTCCTGATTGCCGAAATAAATCAGTTGCAAGAACCATATTTCCCCGATATAGACAGACTTTCAAAGAAATTGCTCGAAAAAGGCTATACTGAAAAGGATATTCAGGAAGCCGTTGAATGGATAGCGGAATTTATTGATCGTCCCACCGGGAAAAGGAAGAATGATGACGGTTCCGGCGGCGAAACGGGGAACCTGAGAATATTAAGTCAATTTGAAAGTAAGTTGTTTTCCGGTGAAGCCTACGCTTTTTTGATTCAGATTCAAAAATTAAAACTGGTTTCGCCACTTCAGATGGAACATATTCTGGATCGTTGTCTTATGATGGGTATGGAGTTGGTTACGTTGGAGGATGTCAAATCGGTTACAACACAAATTCTATTAGGGAAGGAAACTGGTTTTTCCGATACGGACGCTCTGTATTATCCCGGGAATGACAAAATTCATTGATACGCGATTCCCTGAAATTTAATATGCATTGTTTATGTTAATAGCAGTTGGGTGTTCGTTCCTACCCTGCGATTCCAAGGGTATCAAAGAAATCCCAATTTGCGCAGGAAGAAAGGCTGTATGACAATCAAATTGAAAAAGCTGGTAATTGTCGAATCTCCGGCAAAAGCCAAAACCATAAACAAGATTCTTGGCAAAGATTACAAAGTTGCCGCTTCGATAGGACATATTATCGATTTGCCCAAGACGAAATTCGGTGTCGATCTTGAGGATGGTTTCAAGCCGCAGTATGTCACAATAAAAGGCAAAAATAAAATCATCAAGGAGTTGAAGGCCGAGGCAAAGAATGCCGGAGAAATTCTGCTGGCAACAGACCCCGATCGTGAAGGCGAAGCGATTGCGTATCATATCGCACAAACGTTAGGGAATGCAAACGGCAAGGTTACCCGGATCGAATTCAACGAGATTACGAAAAATGCCGTGTTGAGAGCTATTGAGAACCCGCGGGCCATTGACGTAAATCGTGTCAATGCGCAGCAGGCACGGCGGGTAATGGATCGCATTGTCGGCTATCAGGTCAGCCCGGTGTTATGGGAAACGATTTTCCGGGGTTTAAGCGCCGGCCGTGTCCAGTCCGTAGCGCTTCGCTTGATTTGCGAGCGCGAGGAGGAGATTCAAAAATTTGTTTCGGTGGAATATTGGACTGTGGACGCCATGCTGGAAACACCATCGAAGGAAATCTTCAAAGCACGCCTGGTTAGAATAGATGAAAATCTTCTGGATCCCCAAAAATTCCGGATCGCCAACCAGGAAGAGGCCGAGCAGCATAAAACAGCGCTTCTCAAAGAAACGTACCGAATTTCCGGGATTGAAAAAAAGACATTGACCAAGCATCCACCCGCGCCGTTCATTACCAGCACGTTGCAGCAGGAAGCCTCTCGCCGCCTGCGAATGACGACTTCCCGGATAATGAGTATTGCCCAGCAGCTCTACGAAGGCATCGACTTGGGAGAAAAGGGAAATGTTGGTCTTATAACTTACATGAGAACCGACTCAACACGAATCAGCCAGGAAGCAATCCAGAACATCCGTAACTATATTGCGTCGTCCTACGGTCCCGATTATGTTCCGCCGAAGCCCAATGTTTACGGCAAAAAGAAGTCGGCACAGGATGCGCACGAAGCGATTCGTCCAACTTATATTGAGCAGGATTTTGAGCCGAAAAAACTGAAGAAATTCCTTACTTCCGATCAATATAAGATTTATGAGCTAATCTGGCGGCGGTTTGTTGCCTGCCAGATGAAGCCCGCAAAGGCGGACAAGACCATCGTGACCATAAAAGCGGGGCGATACGAATTTCGTGCAGAAGGCGAAGTCATTACATTTCGTGGCTATCTCCTGGCTTACGATGAACAACCCGATGAGAATGGCGATGGAAGCGCGCCGGATCAGGCCGGAAGAATGCCGAAGGATCTGAGCGAGAGCCAGGTTCTGCGGCTGGAGGATCTTTTAATTGAGCAGAAATTTACCCAGCCGCCGCCGCGTTTTACGGAGAGCTCGCTCGTAAAACTATTGGATAAGTTGGGTATTGGGAGACCCAGCACCTACGCCCAGATCATATCCACACTTTTCAACAGGAAATACACCGAACGTAAAGAACGAACCCTGATGCCAACCGATCTGGGAATGACGGTGAACAAATTGTTAGTACACCATTTTCCGGATATCTTTAATGTAAAATTCACGGCTGAAATGGAGAATAATCTTGACAAAATAGAACAGGAAGCAGCCAATTATGAAGACACCCTGAGCGGCTTTTATGCTCCCTTTAGCGATGCATTAGAGAGTGTGAAAAAACACAAAAAAGAGATCAAAAAAGATTTGCAGGAAGAAACCGAAGTCCAGTGCGAAATCTGTGGCCGCCCGATGGTTATCCGTTGGGGGCGGAACGGACGTTTTTACGCATGTTCGGGCTACCCTGAATGCAAGAATACCAAGCCCCTGGAAGAGCCGGAAGAGAAAATAACCGATGAAATCTGCGATGTTTGCGGGGCACCGATGGTCGTTAAACGAGGCCGATTTGGCGAATTCCTGGCGTGCTCGAACTACCCAAAATGTAAGAATACACGGCCAATCAGTACCGGAGTTACCTGCCCGGAGGCTGACTGCGGCGGCACCATAGTCCAGAGACAGTCCCGCAAGGGCAAGATTTTTTATTCCTGCAGCAATTATCCCAAATGCAAATTCGCCCTGTGGGATAAACCGGTGAATATTGCATGCGAGAAGTGCGGATATCCATTCATGGTAGAAAAGATCAGCCGGGCCCAGGGATACCTCCTGCAGTGCCCCAGTTGCAAAACAAAAAAACTGGAAGAAAAATTGAATTAATGTGGACCTATCTCGATAATTTTCTGGATTATCTGAAATCGGAACGGCTCTATTCCGCCCACACGCTTACATCCTATCAAACCGACTTATCACAATTTATTGAATTTTTACATTCCGGCACTTCGACCGGTCAAGTTGTGCCGGAGCAGGTCGATAGTAATCATGTAAGAGAATTTGTCGAGGCACTATTTATAAATGGACTTTCTAAAAGAAGTATTGCTCGCAAACTATCTGCAATCAAATCATTTTTTAAATACCTCAAAAGAATTCAGGTTAACGACACAAATGTGGCGGCTGCAGTTCACGCCCCAAAACTGGATAGAATGCTGCCTGTTGTGTTAGATGAAAAGCAGACGAGAAAATTAATGGAACTTCCGCCCGGCGATACCTTCATTGGCCTACGCGATCGCGCCATTCTGGAATTGTTCTATGGATGCGGCATTCGCCTTGCGGAATTAATCCAACTAAAATTGAAACAAATTTATCTGAAGAGAGATTATATAATAGTAGAAGGAAAAAGAAAAAAGGAACGCATGGTTCCGATTGGCAGATATGCTGCTAAATCAGTAAGCGAGTATCTAAAGATCAGGGAGGAAAAAATAAAGGTATTCGAATATCCCGAAGTTGTTTTTGTGAACCTCAAAGGGAAACCGCTTTATCCTCTAGCTATTCAAAATATGGTTAAAAAATACCTGGGACAAATATCGGAGGAGGAACACTTGAGTCCGCATGTATTGCGGCATACTTTTGCTACACATCTCCTGGATCGGGGAGCCGATCTTCTTACAGTAAAAGAATTATTAGGACATTCGAGTCTTTCCACCACACAGATTTACACACACGTTAGCATGGACCGATTAAAATCCGTATATGCAAATGCACACCCACGATCCAAAAGAGATGCAAAATCCAAACATTTAAACTCTTAAGGAGGTTTTCATGAACTTAAGTATCACTGCCCGGCGTTTTAAGTTAAAAGATGATCTGAAGGAGTATGTTGAGGAAAAAGCGCAGAAACTGGATCGCTATTATGACGGGATAGTGGATATGGATATCATCCTGGGGTGGGAGAAATTATCCCGCTACACTGAATTCCGTATCAACGTTCATAGCAAACAGATCATTATCAAAGAAATAGGAGAAGATATGCGCAAATCTTTTGATTTGGCATTGAACAGGGCAGAGAGACAATTAAAAAGATATAAGGAGAAACAAAAATCTCCCGCAAAAGTAAAGCCAGTAAGCGTTTAAAGTGTCATATAAAATGAATAAAATACTGACTCCCGTAATCATTTTGCGGGAGTTTTTTTATGGAAAGAAGAAAATGCAACCCCAATTTTACTATGCTGGTTGCCACGGCGAAGTGCTGAAATCATGTGTACACATGTTACTTGTCACCTTTGTTTTGCATTTTCATGACGCAAGGTGGTCTGTTCAGCGCGGCAATACTTTTTCATAAAAAGTGCGAACGGCCCGGTAATTCAAGAATCAGGAGCTGGCACGATAGTACGAATAGCTGCAATTTATTAATTCGTTAAACAAAAACGCAAAATATCATTGCATGGTAACATAAAATTTTCCAAATTATTCAGGTAACTGAGGAGAATAAAATGTTAAAACGAAAACTTACCATCGGCACATTTTATTCTGACAATCAAAAGAAACTGAAACTGCAATTGCTTAATTCAAATGCCGGGTTCGAACGGGAAATTACGACTCTGGAGTTGAATCGCCCCGGGTTGGCGCTCACCGGTTTCTTGGACCTCTTTACTTACGATAGAATCCAGATTTTGGGCAACACCGAAATTCAGTTTCTGCTTAGTCTGCCCAACGAGAAAAAAAGGGAAAGCATTGAAAGGGTATTCAGCTATGAGATCCCCTGCCTTGTTGTGACAGATAATAACGATGTTCCGCAGGAGCTTATATCGATTGCGACGCGCCGACAGATTTCGGTCTTCCGTTCAAAGTATTCCACCACAACCTTTGCCCACCTGCTGAATGATTACCTGAATAACGAATTCGCCCCCAAAACAACCGTTCACGGCACGCTGGTCGATGTATACGGAATCGGGGTTTTATTTACCGGCCGGAGTGGAATTGGCAAAAGTGAAATTGCGCTCGATCTGGTGGAAAGAGGGCATCGTCTGGTTGCTGACGATGTAGTAATTATTACCAAAAAGGCAGAAGAAATTCTGATGGGAGAAGGACGGGAACTAGCCGAACACCACCTGGAAATCCGGGGGCTTGGACTTATCGATTCTCGGGCAATATTTGGCGTGCGTGCAGTTCGTGTTCACAAAAGGGTTGAGGTCGAAGTGCAGTTAGTAGAATTTGATTCCAATGTGGATTATGATCGCACCGGTCTGGATGAGCAGATGACCACCGTCCTGGGGGTTGAGATCCCCCTCGTGGTTTTGCCGATTAACCCGGGAAAGAACATTACCGTGATTGCCGAAACCATAGCCTTAAACCAATTGCTAAAAATTTATGGTCACCATACACCAAAAGAGTTTAACAAACGGCTTATGGATAAAATGCGACAACAGGAAAGAAAACACCTGCTGGAATTAAAAATGCGAGATTTTCTGGATAAAGATTTTGAGTAACATGATCGGAATTGTCATTTGTCATAAATCGCTGGCTTTTGAGTTAACTACTGCTGCAAAGACCATCCTTGGCCACCACCATGATTTGTTTCCTTTTACGAATGATAAAGTGACCATTGAACAGCTTCTCAAAAACCTTGAAAAGTTTCTTGTTTCCAAAGGGAATCCTGAGCAAGCTGTCGTTATGGTGGATCTGAGGGGGGGGAATTGCTGGACGGTAGCCAGGATGTTGGCGCGTGCTCATCCCGGTTTCCATGTGCTTTCCGGTGTCAACCTCCCAATGATATTTTCTTTTCTTACCAAGAAGGAACAATTTTCTATCAGCGATTTGCTTCAAATGATAGAAAGTGATGCCCGACGCGGAATTAGCATCGAAACATAGGATAGGTGACTTTATCCGATGATATCCGCTGCATTGTAGGGGAGGAAGGATCCAAATGTGCTGCAGTCCTTATCGACAAATATATGGAGTGTGCCCAACATTTCCTCCTGAGATTTCGTTTCAGACCAAGCGAATCAAGAAATTATGTTGCGACAAAACTCAACGGTCGATTTGCAGCAGAAGCAGGCATGTCCTCAACTGAACAATTTGGGAAGATTGAAGTTATATTCAGATGTTGAGAGTGTTTTGCGTGCCGAAAACCAGATGACATCGTTGATCCTTTTTATGACGCTGTCTTCAAATAGAAACATTCGAGAGGTGCGGCACATCAAGGTGGTTTTCTCTGCAGGGTGTTGTAATAAACAAGAGTAAATCGTAAATATTGTCATCAACCTTTCCGGAAAATACATGAACGGCTCTGATGTTGATGAATTTTTAATCGATCTTTACAACAAGATTACCGGGGAGGCGGAGTCCAATCTCTCTCCTTATGCAACTCGCAGCGGTGAAGCACGCCGGTTGTCGCCGGAGGCGGAAGGACCGCGCAGCCCTTTTGCGCTGGATCGAGACCGGATCCTGTATAGCGGAGCGTTTAGAAGATATTCCGGCAAGACACAGGTGATCTATTTTGCATCCCAGTTGGATGAAATGTTATCCTCGCGCAGCATACATACGCTGAGTGTCTCGCAGGTTGCCCGCACCATCGGAAAATTTCTGAGATTGAACACGGAGTTAGTTGAAGCAATTGCACTTGCCCACGATCTCGGTCATTCACCGTTTGGCCACGACGGAGAGAAATTTCTTTCCGATATCTGCAAAGCATATGGAATAGGAGAGTACCATCATCACCTGCAGAGTCTGCACATCGTGGACCAGGTGGCAAAAAAGGGGAGGGGACTAAATCTCACCTTCCAGGTCAGGGATGGTATTCTTTCTCACGACGGTGAAGTGCATGACCAGGTGCTTCGACCAAAGCGGGACAAAACTGAAGATGAATTGAATCAATATATCAGGTCGAGAAAAGCAGGCCAGCAGGTCGAAATGATGCCTGCAACCCTGGAAGGCTGTGTAGTTCGAATTACCGACACAATTGCCTATATTGGGCAAGATATCGAAGATGCCATCCGGATAGGCCTGATTCAGCGTAGCGACATTCCCGAAGATCTTCGGCAGAATTTAGGCAGCACCAACGGGGAGATTATCGATACTCTTGTAAAGGATGTGGTTTTTAATAGCTCAGACAAGGCTCATGTTTGTTTCAGCAAAAAAATCTCAGCCCTGTTGCTAAGATTGAAAAAGTTTAACTATGAAAACATCTATTACAGCAAGCAGCTAAAAAAGGATCACGATACGATTTCAAGGGGATTCCAATTACTGTTTGAAATTTTTATGAATGATATCGCTATCAAGAAAATGGAATCGAGAGTTTTTCGCGATTTTCTGGATTCGAAGAGCGAAGAATATATCTCGACGACCAATCCGGCGGAAAAGGTCAGAGACTTCATTGGCGGAATGACTGATCGTTATTTTGTTGAGACCATGAAAGAGCGACTCATTCCCGAAATGCGCCTGTGAAACCGATTACGACAACTGTTAACCCGTTATGAGAAAAAGAATCCTAATATTATATATTCTGTTATTTACAATAGCTGTGAATGGACTGCATGCACAGGGCTATCCGCCGCCTGTATATAAGTGGCAGGTGGGTGAAGAGTTGAGTTATACAGTCAGGTGGTCTTTCTTACACCTGGGACGTTTGGTTTTGCAGGTACTAAACGCCGATACTCTCTCTGGTCGCCCGGTTTACCATTGCCGGATTCATATCGATTCAAATCCTTCCCTGCCTTTTATAAATCTGCATGATATCTATGACAGCTTCATCGATAGTGCAGGTTTTTATTCCCACATCTTTATTTCGTATGAGGGCAAAGGCGACCATCTGATCTACACTCGTTACGATTTCGATTATGAAAAGAATAGTGTTCATATGCAAATTGAGAACAGAAAGGGAAACCATTCAATCGTGGAACTCGATTCGACAGGCGCAATACATAAAAAGGTGCAGGATAGTCTCTCGCTGCTCTATTTTGCAAGGGCTATGGCACATAATAAGGCAAAGTTAACTGTGCCGGTATTTGCCTATAATAAGCTCGATTCCACGCAGATCAATTTTAGAGATAAACTATCAAAAATAAAAACCAATGATCATAAGATCAAAACCTTGTTCCTCGATGGACGTTTGAAATTTGTTGGAATTGCCGGAGTTAAGCAAGATTTTAAGGGTTGGTTCTCCACCGACGAACAGGCGGTTCCGCTAAAAGCAAACATGAAAGCATTCGTAGGAAATGTGACATTGGAATTAGATGAGTGGAAATATTGGGGGGGGGATTCTGTTTTTGTCGATTTGAAGGATAAGGTTGACAAGTAACGATTTCTCCTGCAACGGCGTCTTTCCTACCCTTTTTCGATTTTTTTTTGTCTCGCTATTGAATATTTCATAAAATTTTTTAAATTATAAAAGCTAATCCAATTTTAGTACAACCTGCACAAGGTCCTGAATGGACAGGATTTGGAAGCAGTAAAAAATTGAAATTGGCTTATCCATGAAAAGAAAAGCTTTGCGATTAGTATGTGAATTCGAAAGGAATCATACTGTTCTTGGCATCAAACGGTGCGGTATTAGGCGAATGAGCAATGCGTGATATATCTGCCTGCGGTAGCGCGCCCTCATTAAGACGTGGATTTTGTCGCGTTTAATTCAGGCAATCCTGGAACGAATCGCCCCGGATTGTCTGCCCGATAATTTACCGGATAAATGACGATGTAGAGCAAATCGGGATAATAGGTTCTATTAATATGAATTTCCGAATAGGAAGGTGATGGAGGCTTATTATGTCATTCGTACAATCATACTTGGAAGGCGTGATCGGAAACCGAAATTCTATACCTAGATTGAGTTGGATGTTTTTGTGCTTGCTGACTGGGATTGCCGTCTCACAAGGACAGGTTGTGCTCAGTGAAGTCATGTTCGATGCGGATACGCTCGAATATCATAATGAATTTGTGGAAATATTCAATGCGGGCAAAGATACGATCGATCTGAACGGCTGGCAAATAGGCGATAGTCTGGAGTTGGACCAGATTACGGACGCCGGATACGGGATGCTTCTTCAACCGGGGCAATTTGGTGTGATACTGGACGGAAGCTATTTCGGAAATTCAACGACCTACGACACTTTGATTCCTGGTACTGCTTTGATATTAACGATAAATGATGGGAGCTTCGGACAATACGGTTGGTCAAACTCTTCTGCCGAACCGGTAATAATGACGGATATGCAAGGTGATACGCTTCAGATTTATTACTATTCTGCGGACAATTTGCCCGGATTTTCAGACGAAAAGATTATTTTGAATAATAACAACTCTTCAGCAAATTGGTCGAATTCCCTGGTTCTCCGTGGCACGCCTGGCAGCCTAAATTCAGTTTCTCCTGCTGAATTAGATCTGGAATTGGACACAATTTGGACAGAGCCGGCCTTGCCTGCCGAAGGGACTTCCTTTACGATCCGAGGCACCGCAAAGAACAATGGATTACGTGCGATCTCACAATTTTCAGCTATTTTGTATGAGGATCTTAACGAGAATTCAATCATGGATTCTATCGAAATCCGGAATTCTAAGAACTTTTCGGTGGCTCTCGAATCCGGGGATTCAACGATGTTTGATATCGAAGCGCCGGGGATGCCGGAAGGGAGTCACCGGCTGGGTGTCACAGTTTCGCTGGCAGGGGACGAGAAGCCGGGGAATAACACCAATTTTATTCTTGTGAGAATCGAGCCTTTGAATAATCCGGTAATCATCAACGAAATTATGTATCGGCCATCAACCGGTCTCGCTGAGTGGATTGAAATCTACAATCGTGGTGAACAGCCGATAAACATGAACAACTGGTATATTGCTGATGCCCGGGACACTGTGGAGATTAATTCATCTCAAGCTGTTATTGGCCCCGGTGAATTTCTTGTCCTGGGGAAAGATTCAAATCTTGCGTTTGATTACGGTGTAGATATTGAAAAAATCATCATTTTAGCTTCTTTTCCGACGCTGAATAATGACCAGGATGATTTGCGGTTGTTGACTCTTTCCGGCAATCTTGAAGAGCGTGTCTCATATTCAAGTGATTGGATGGGCAGAGAAACTGAAGCCGGCGTATCTCTGGAAAGAATAAATCCCCATCTTTCTTCCCAAATCGCCGATAACTGGACTGCATCAGTAGCTGCACTGGGCTGCACACCAGGCCGGCAAAACTCTGTTTATATCGAAAAGCAGGTCCTGAAGTCAAGCATCTCTATTTATCCGAACCCATTCTCACCGGATAGTGACGGATTTGAGGATTATGCCTTGATCCAATATGATCTACCGGTGGTTTCGGCTTTTGTAACAGTGGATATTTATGATATGCTGGGCAGAATGGTGCGCCGTTTGTCCGACCGGATGGTCGTAGGACATGAGGGCTCGCTGGTATGGGATGGAAGGGATGATGCCGGACGGGTAGCGAGGATGGGTATGTATATTGTCCTCTTCCGGGTATTCGATGCCAATCGTAAAATGGCGGATGAGCTGAAAACTACGGTGGTCCTGGTAAAGCAGTAGCGGAATGGTCGCAACCTTCGCTTGAAAGAATCACAACCGAAACAGACTCCACCATTTGGTGAATTATTGGGAATGAAAATATGCTGGTTTTAAATGAAGTAACCGCCCTCAGATAGGAATTAAATTTCTACTGTCATCCCTTCGTGGGCTGCCACGCAGGACATGGGAAAATTCGAGTTTGTGATAATATCGCGGCTCAGTTTCTGGATGTGATCTATCATGTTGTCGTCATGATCAGGGTCGTGGTGAAACAGGATGAGTTGTTTTACTTCGCTTTTCATGGCGAGATCGACAGTATAGTTGTATGGCGAATGTCCCCAGGTAATCTTTTGTGCGTATTCTTCCGGCAGAAATTGCGTATCATGAATCAAAATATCCGAATTTCGGCAAAAGTCGACCAGAGACTCATTTTTATCCTCTACAAAATTGTCAAACATATCTTCCAGATTCTCAAAAGGTCCACCCAACCCATCATATTCCTTGTTCTCTTCAAGCCAGTGAAATGGTTCGTTGTCGCTTATATACACAATCGATTTTCCATTGAAATTGAGGCGGTAGCCCAACGCATATCCAGGGTGATTAAGATATATAGTTTGGATATTGACGCCGCTCAAATCAAAGCTTTCTTCTTTCACTGATCTAAACCGGATGTTTGCCCGCATATCCTCGATAGCAATTGGAAAATACGTGGGATTCATTTGAAAGGAAATGATTTGATCCAGGTTAAGTGCTGCTTCATCGCAGCCAATAATAGTAAATTTGTTTCGCGCAGCATAGGCAGGTCTGAAAAAAGGTAAGCCCTGGATATGATCCCAGTGAAAATGGCTCACCAATATATGTGCATCAACAGGTTTGTTCTGCTGCACCAGTTGCTTTCCCAATTCTCGTATGCCCGAACCGGCATCCAGAATAAATAAGGCACCATTTCCGAAACGGACCTCGACGCAAGCAGTATTTCCACCATATTTGATAGTCGATGGCCCGGGAGTTGGGATGGAACCGCGCACACCCCAAAATTTAATTTTGATAGACTTCATTCGATGTGGGCAGTAAAAGATTCTTTATTGCATCCAGCAGAATATAGGAACGGGTAGGTTTGGTCAAAAAGAGATCAGCACCCAACGCCAATGCCTTTCGGCGGTCGGACTCATACATTTTCCCGGAATAAATAATAATCCTGGTATCCGAAGTGCTGGGATGTTCCTTAATCATCCGGCACAACCGCAATCCGTCAATGTCCGGCATCAATAAATCCAGAATAACAAGTCGCGGTTTTTCCTGCAGGATCTTTTGAAAAGCATCCTTACTGTCAGTTGAATATTGGGCATTAAAGCCGTACTGTTCTATCAACAACTTTATGATGTTGGCCTGTTCGAGGTTGTCGTCAACCACAAATATATCGCAGTTACTTTGCATCGTATTGGTGCCCACCTCCCTGTTCTTTGTGCTGCCTGTGCTCACTATCTTGATCTTCCTTATCTTCTTGATATTCAAGTTGCCATATGTAATCTCGATCCGACCAAAAATTAGACTGAACTCTATATTTTTCGGGTGACTGATGTCACATCCGATTTAGGCAAAAATTCCTGAATGTGCATGTTAATTACAGGTCTTGCCGGTGAAATATTTATGTGCAATTGAAAAAGCAGATGTTTTCGAATAATTACCTAAGAGCAGCCTACCTGGTAGAAAAGGGATGATTCCGAATCCGGATACGGCCATCATTTTTCGTTAAACAATTTTCTTATCTTTTGAACCTGGGTCATGTTAAAATTCAATTCCTGCAGGGTAGACAAATAATCGTCGTCTTCTGGGGTAAGCTTTTTGAATCTCTCCCGCAAAAAATCTATCCGGGACTGAAAACGCATCTCTTTTACTCGCTGCAGGCAATCGTTGAGATATTGTGCAGGATTCTTAATTTCGTTTAATTGATTGCCGGAGATCATGCTGGTTACCTGCTGATCATCGGAGACGGAAATGACCAGATGCATCAGCTCTTTCTGTTTTGTCTCCTGGTGATCTCGAATAAAAATAAAAATCTTCCTGAATCCTGGATTTAGGAAATCATCGGATTCCAGAACATTGAAAACGGTATTTTTTAATTCGTTTAAATGACTCAGCAACAGGTTGATAATATCCCTTTCCGCGCTCCATGCACCCGTAAAACCATAACCGGCCACCTTCTCGATCTCCGGGACATCGCGACGCTCGGCGATCCTTACCTCTCTGGATTTAAATATTTTTTGTTTCTTTTGAATTTCGCTGAGCAAGGTACTTTCCTGCAACCCAAATTTTTCGGCCAGGACATTGAGATAAAAATTTTGTTTTAGCGGATCGCTATGCGCAGCCAGCGAATCGAGCATTTCATTCACAACCGTTGTACGTCGCGGTATATTCCCTTTCTCAATATTTCGAAGCAGCCTTTCCATTTTGAATTCAAAGTAATCTTCGGCATTCTTCAGCAGGGAAAGAAATGCAGATGCGCCGTTTTTGCGAACATAACTGTCCGGGTCTTCAGCTTCGGGAAGAATAAGAACGCGGACGTTCAGGTTGTTCTGGAAAAGGATTTGCCCACCACGAATTGCAGCGTTTATCCCTGCTGAGTCCGCATCGTAGCAAAGAATTATATCAGAGGTGTATCTTCGGATTAGCTTTGCATGATCCTCGGTAAGCGCAGTGCCGCTGGTTGCGGTTACGTTTTTGATGCCGTTTTGGAAAAGTTGGAGAAAATCCATATAACCTTCAACAAAAATGACATATCCTTCCTGGCGGATCCAATCCTTAGCAAAATAAAGTCCGTAAAGAATCTGGCTTTTCTTGTAGATTGGGGACTCCGGGGAGTTTAAATATTTGGGAGATTGCGGATCATCCGAAAGCGCTCGTCCTCCGAACGCTACGATCCGGCCAGATAAATTGTGGATGGGAAACATCAGGCGGTCCCGAAAGCGGTCGTATTTTCGGGAGCTGTCTTTCTCGCTCTGCAAGAGCAGGCCGGTTTTTAGGAATGGTTCAAGTTTCATTTTTTGGGATGTGATTCGCAGGAATAAGCTGTCCCACCGATTTTGAACATAGCCGATCTTAAAGAAATTCAAGCTCTCCTGGTTAATTGAGCGGCTCTGAATATACTCTTTGATATCTGCGAAATGTTCATTTAAAACGGCCTGGAAGTGGTCTGAAGCGAATTGGTTGGCGCGGTAGAGGCGGTCGTACTCGCTGGACTGCTGAGTATCCTGGGGAGAGGAGGGAAGCTCAATGCCAGATTCTTCAGCAATCTTTCGTGCCGCTTCAATAAAAGTGATTTTTTCATAACGCATCAGGAATGTAAATACATTCCCACCGGTACCACAGCCGAAACAGTAGAATATCTGTTTCTCTTCACTGACAGTGAAGGAAGGAGTTTTTTCTGTGTGAAAGGGACAAAGGCCCTTGAAATTTCTTCCTGTCTTTTTCAAAGAGACATAGCGGGAAATTACATCAACAATATCAATTGAGTCGCGTATACGGTCAATCAGGTGTTCAGGAATTTGCGCCATCGGGAATTGAGCAGTTTCCTGGCAAAAGTCAGGCCCGGAGTCGGAGCATCAACTTTTGCCTTTTAAATTACAGTTTTCTTGACTTATTTTTGGATATATCGTAAATTTGTTACTTAAAAAATAACAATGAATATAAATTTAAACGAACAGGAAAATATGACATCAGATAATCAGCCTCAAAATGCACCGCAGCAAATTAATATTGAATTGCCGCCTGAGCAAGCAGAGGGAATTTATTCGAACCTGGCACTGATCACGCACTCTCCTGCCGAGTTCGTCATCGATTTTACCAGAATTCTTCCCGGAGTCCCGAAAACTCGGGTGTACGCCCGGATTGTCATGACACCTCAACATGCAAAGGGGTTGCTTGGCGCTTTGGAGGAAAATATCAAGAAATATGAATCTCAATATGGTGAAATAAAGTTGCACGGAACGCCCGGCGTAAACAAGCCTTTCGGCTTCCAACCCCCTGCAGAAATTCAGGAAAAGTAGAATTCGCTTCCAGGATGGTGGTTCCCGTTTGAGAGGATATTTGATTTTATTCCACAAAAATTCACTTTGTTGGATTGGTCACAGTAATTTGTTAAGAATTTGGCGAATTTTGGTTCCTGCAAAGGATTGCACTTCATAGAAATAGGGACATTGAATCTGAACATTTTTAAATTTCTCATGCCGGAATAAGCATGCGAAAAAATGATAGGACCGGGGAAGATGGATGTTCCGGGAAAAATGCGATGAATGACATAAGAGACAATCTAAAGCGGGTTTACGAGAAAGTGGGAGATGCTGCGATCCGTGCTGGTCGTTCCCCGGAAGATGTCACCCTGGTTGCGGTAACTAAAACGGTTCCGGCTTCCCGGATTAATCTGGCCATCGATGCTGGCGTTAAGATAATCGGAGAAAATCGCGTGCAGGAGGCAGAGGCCAAAAAGGAGGAAGTGCAGCCGGTAACCTGGCACATGGTGGGTCACCTGCAAACCAATAAAGTCAAGAAAGTTGTCCCGATATTTGACATGATTCACTCGGTTGATAGTTGGCATTTAGCGCGGGAAATCGATGAAAAATGCAGGAATATAGGTAAGATAATGCCTGTTTTGGTGGAAGTTAATACCAGCGGCGAGGAATCAAAATTTGGTATGGCGCCTGAAGCTGCGATTGAGTTAGTCGAAAAAATGTCCCGGCTTCCCAATATCTCAATTCGTGGATTGATGACGATTGGTCTGTTCAGCGATGACCGAAGATTGGTGACTGCCTGTTTCCGGAAACTTTGCGTATTGGCCGAAAAGATTAAATCCGCAAAGTTGGACAATGTGCGGATGGAGGTGCTTTCCATGGGGATGTCTTCGGATTATGAATTGGCCATTTCGGAGGGATCGACGATGGTGCGGATTGGCACTGCAATTTTTGGTTCCAGGAACTAAAGGATTGGCGGGCGCTGAACAGGGTGATAATAAAACTTGTGTCATTGAATTGTATGAGGAGATCGGAAAAATACTGTGAAATTTATGATTGAAAAATGTAACCCTCAAAAAAGAGGAGAGGGATAGTGAAATTAACTCCATTGGACGTCAGGAAGCAGGAATTTCGAAAAACGTTGCGCGGATTTGACCCGATCGAAGTTCAGACCTTCCTGGAAATGGTTGCGGAAGAATATGAGCAAGTTCTCGAGGACAACAAGCAGATTAACCGCAGGATAATAGAACTGGAAACCAAGCTGAAGGATTATCAGGAGACGGAAAAGAATCTGCGGGAAACACTGCTTAACGTGCAGGAAGTTAAAAAACAGTCCGAGGAAAGCAGCAGGCGGCAAGCCGACTTGCTAATTAAGGAAGCCGAATTAAAAGCGCTCGAAATTGTTGAAAACGCCAGGAAACAGGCACGGCAGATGCGGGATGAGGTTAATATACTTCGCACGCAGAAGGAATCGTTTATCAACCGCCTCCGGCAAATCCTTATTTCGCAGATCGAGCTGCTTGGCGTGCTGGAAATTGACGATGCGATACCCGAAGAAGCACAGGAATTCCTGGACACAGTGCGCGCCCGAAAAAAGTCTAATTTGAAGAACAGGGCAGAACAAGCAAGGAACGGCGGCAATGACAAGTCCAATTTAAATGATGATGCACCGGTCGGAATTGAGTTGGAAGAAGATTTAGACACTGAAATGGCAGCTTCCGAAACCCAATCGGGTGAAGAAACATTTAATGTTTCGGCTGATATGGCGGATGGCGCAGAACAGCCGGATGAGGATCCGGGTGATACAGCTCCCGGGGAAAAAGGCGAGAAGCAGACCAAATCCAAGAAGAAGCTGGAAGATGAGGATATCAATGAGTATTTCAAGAAGGGTATCCAAATTGACGAGCTGATAAAAAACCTTGATAAGAAACAGCAAAAATGAGGGATCGGGAAAAGATGAAAATTAAGGAAACCACCTTTTTCTTATTTGCCTTTATGATTTTTCTGTTTTTGGGATGCAGCACAAACAAATACAGCGCCATCTCAAAAATGCAGAATGGGCAGGCAGTAAAAATATATCTTTCGAATGGGACCACCGATAATGTCATGATTATTGGCAACGAAAATAACCAAATAAAGTATGTTTCGGAAGCGGACCATGAAGTGCACGAAATTCCACGGAACCAGGTGCTGCGATTTGAAAAAACCGGTAAATATCTCGATGATCTGGCTTACCCGATTAGTTCGGCGGAAATCGAGAAGTACAAATCAAATCGAATAACCTGGGGATATGCGCTTGGTGGCGCGGTAGTTGGTGGGGCTGCCGGATTGGTGGTGGGGCTGCCGTTCTGGTATGCGGACGTTGGCGGTGTTCCACCATATTTTGTTGCCGGCGCCGGTGCAGTGGTAGGAAGTATCTATTACGCCACACGCGGCCAGGACAAGGATAAGTTGGCGGCGGTGGATAAAATCCGTTATCTGCGTTCCGCCGAGAGGGATATGAAACAGGAAGTTGAGGCGGAGAAGGAACGATTAAAAAAAGTCGAAGAAGAAAAGAAACAGCTTCAGGAGAAGCTAAAGGATAAACAGAAAAAGGGCGACGACCAGAAATCGAAAGGCGAGGAATGAACGGTTTAAGGAAGAAAATTGATGAAGCGGTAGAGTACATCAGGCAAAAAACCGATTTAATACCTCAGGTCGGGATTGTTCTGGGAACCGGGCTTGGCGAGCTTGCCGGGGAGATTCAAACCGCGACCGAGCTTTCATATAAAGATATTCCTCATTTTCCTTTATCGACCGTGGAAACGCACGCCGGCAAGCTATTATTGGGGAAGCTCGCTGGCCGTCCGGTGGTTGCAATGCAGGGGCGCTTTCATTACTATGAGGGCTACTCCATGCAGCAGATCACCCTTCCTATCCGTGTGATGAAGTTTTTGGGAATTAAAACATTGGTTATCTCAAACGCGGCGGGTGGAATGAATCCGCTCTACAGAAAAGGCGACATCATGATTATGGAAGATCACATCAACCTGCTGGGAGACAATCCGCTGATCGGCCCCAATGACGATGAACTGGGACCGCGCTTCCCGGATATGTCGGAGCCTTACAGCAAACGGCTGATTCGCCTGGCGGAAGAAATTGCTCTGGAAGAAAAAATAAAAGTGCAAAAGGGCGTGTATGTAGCGGTGTCCGGGCCAAACCTGGAAACCCGTGCGGAATATCGATTCTTGCGTGGAATTGGCGCCGATGTCGTGGGAATGTCCACAGTTCCGGAAGTTATTGTGGCGCGCCATTCCGATATTGAGGTTTTCGGGATCTCGGTGGTCACTGACGAATGCTTTCCTGATGCGTTGATGCCGGCCAGCGTCCCCGACATTATTCGAACGGCAAACGAGGCACAGCCTCGCTTAACGCTTTTGATGAAAAAGGTGATCGAGAGACTTTAGCGGCATGGAACAGTTTCCATTGCAGCCAGTTGGAAAAATCCTGATTATTTCCGGAATTTTCGTGGCGCTTCTTGGATTGGTTTTATTATTTGCCGACAAGATACCGTTTCTGGGGCGACTGCCGGGAGATATTTTGGTCAGGAAAAAGAATTTTACTTTTTATTTTCCTTTAGCGACACTTATTGTATTAAATTTGGTGCTATTTTTGATTTCCTACTTTTTACGTAAGTAGTGCGAAGCGAATGAGGATGTGATGTTTAAAGAACGGACAGGAAAAGTAAATTTAACAGAGATTGAAGAGGCGGTCCTGAATTATTGGGATCAGCACGATATCTTCAGGAAGAGCCTGGAGAACCGGTCGGAATCGCCTCATTTTGTTTTTTATGAAGGTCCGCCCACCGCTAACGGCCGACCGGGTATTCATCATGTAATGAGCCGCACCGTAAAAGATGTCCTGTGTCGCTACAAAACCATGAAGGGATTCTTCGTAAGCCGCAAGGCCGGTTGGGATACTCATGGTCTGCCGGTAGAAATCGAAGTCGAAAAGATGCTCAATATTGAGGGAAAAGAGCAGATTGAAGAATACGGCGTTGACAAATTTAACCAGAAGTGCAAAGAGAGCGTTTTTAACTATAAGAAAGAATGGGACGATTTAACCCGGCGAATCGGTTTTTGGCTGGATCTGGAGCATCCGTACATCACATTCCACAACAATTACATTGAAACGGTCTGGTGGATACTCAAAAATCTTCACGACCGTGACTTGATTTATCGCGGTTTCAAGATTCTGCCATACTGCCCGCGCTGCGAAACACCACTTTCCAGTCACGAGGTATCGCAGGGTTACCGGGAAGTAAAAGATCCTTCGATTTATATCAAATTTCGTTCGGAAGACGATCCCGAAACATTTTTCCTGGTTTGGACCACAACTCCCTGGACATTGATTTCCAATGTGGCGCTGGCCGTTCATCCCCAAGTGGAATACCTGAAGGTCCATTATAAAGGCGAAAAACTCATCATCGCTGAACCGCGGGCCAATACAGTGCTTGGCGATGAGTATGAAATTCTGGAGAGGATTCCAGGTGTCGCGCTTGAGGGCAAACGGTATGAACGGTTGTTTGACTTTGTTCCGGTCGAAGAAGATGCCTTTTATGTTGTCCTGGGCGATTTTGTTACAACTGAGGATGGAACGGGAATTGTGCATACCGCCCCGGCATTTGGAGAAGACGACTACAACGTTGGCAAGAAATACAATCTTCCGATGGTGAGACCGGTGAACAAAAGCGGCGAATTTGAAGAAGTGGTTGCCGATTATAGCGGAAAATTTGTAAAAGATGCCGACCCGGAGATAATTGAAAATCTTAAGAAACGAAATTTATTATTCAGAACGGAAATTGTGGAGCACAGTTATCCGCACTGTTGGAGATGCGATTCTCCGCTGCTCTATTATGCACGAGATTCCTGGTATATTCGGACCACCAGTTTCAAGGAAAATCTGCTGAAGAACAATCGGCAGATCAAATGGTATCCGCCGGAGATGGGGGAGGGCCGCTTCGGGGAGTGGTTGAATAATAATGTGGACTGGGCGCTTTCCCGCGATCGCTACTGGGGCACGCCGCTGAACATCTGGGTGTGTGAAGATTGTGAACGCCAGGTTTCCATTGGAAGCATTGAGGAGTTGAGGGAAAAAGGACAGAACGTGCCCGCCGAGGTGGATCTGCATAAACCTCATGTAGACAAGATTACGATTGCCTGCCCGGATTGCGGCGGTGAAATGAACCGCACTCCCGAGGTGATCGATGTTTGGTTCGACTCCGGCAGTATGCCATACGCGCAGTGGCACTACCCGTTTGAAAATGAGCAGGTTTTTGAGCAGAATTTCCCTGCCGATTTTATCTGTGAAGGTGTGGACCAGACTCGCGGCTGGTTCTACTCGCTGCTGGCAATCTCTACCATGTTATTCGACAAGCCGGCATACCTTAATATCATCGTCAACGAACTGGTTCTGGACAAAGAAGGCCAGAAGATGAGCAAGTCCCGCGGAAATGCCGTGGTCCCGGAAGAGATCATCTCCCGGTTCGGAGTCGATCCGCTGCGGTGGTATTTTATCACCACCAGTGCGCCCTGGGCTTCCAAACGATTCGACACGGAAGGCATCGTGGAAGTGTATCGTAAATTCTTTGACACATTGTTCAATACCTACGGATTTTTCGCACTTTATGCCAATATCGATGGCTTCGAGCCTTCGTCGGAAACTGTCCCATTTGCGGAGCGGCCGGAAATTGACCGATGGATTCTGTCGCTGCTTTATTCCAAAATAGAGCAGGTTACCGAACGGTTAGAAAACTTTGATTTGACGCGCGCCGCACGCCTGATCTCCGATTTTGTTATCGACGATGTTTCGAACTGGTATGTGCGACGCAACCGCCGGCGCTTCTGGAAGGGTGAACTGAGCACGGACAAGATGGCGGCTTACCAGACGCTCTACGAGGTGCTGCTGACACTCAGCAAACTGATCGCTCCTTTTGCTCCTTTTGTTGCGGATGAACTTTACCTGAACCTGAGAACCGCGGAACTGCCGGATTCCGTCCACCTGTGCGATTTTCCCTTGCTGATTTCCGAGATGCAGGGTTCCCGCGACCCGGAGCTTGAACAACGGATGCAGGTTGCCCAGGAAGTTGTTAGCCTGGGTAGGGCGATGCGCAATGAGGTCAAGATCAAAGTGCGGCAGCCGTTGTCCAAAGTAATTGTGGCATCTCCGGGAGAATCGATTCGCGAAGCGGTATTACGTATGGAATCGATCATCAAGGATGAAATTAATTTGAAGAAAGTGGAAGTGACTGAGCGCATCGGTGACATCGTAACGAGGAAGGCCCGCCCGCTTTACAAGAAACTGGGGCCGCGTGCCGGGAAGCTCATGAAAAAGGTTGCCGAGGTTATTGAAAACCTGAATGAAGATTCAATTCTTCACCTGCAGGATACCGGTGAGCTGACGCTTGATATCGAGGGAACCCAAATTCGTATTTATAATGAAGATGTTGAAATCTATGAGGAGAAGAAGAGCGAGGAAATGGCTGTAGGCAGGGATTCCCGGCTGGTCGTGGCGCTGGATACCCGGATAACGCCCGAGCTTGAAGAGGAAGGCATCGCACGCGAGTTTGTAAACCGTGTGCAAAATCTCCGAAAGGACACCGGTTTTGAAGTAACGGATAGAATTAAAATTTCCTACACTGCCCCGCCAAAAATAGATAATGCAATAAGGAAATTAACCGAATATATAAAATCCGAAACGCTGGCAGTGGAAATTGCGCCGGCTATTAACGAACGCGAAGCTGCAACGGAAATTTCAATAATTAGCGAGAAATTGTTTGTTTCTCTGGAAAAGGTGAATAATATTTAAATTGAGAATACGCAGGAGTTCATTATGGATGAAAAACAGTTAGATTTCTTTCGAAAACTACTGATTGAAAAACGAAAAGAAGTTTTGGAAAGAATCGAGCATTTGCGGGAAGTCGCAATGGAAACCCCGGCAAACACCGGCAATAATTCCGGGTACTCATTCCACATGGCAGACCAGGGGACAGATGCGATGGAGCGGGAAAAAGCGTTCTTGTTCTTGTCCCGCGAGGAAAAGTATTTGCAGCAAATTGAACGAAGCCTCACAGCAATTGATCTAAACGAGTATGGCATCTGCCGGGTATGTGGTAAGGAGATTGATATCGAGCGATTGAAAGCCGTGCCTACCACGCGCATCTGTGTGCCCTGTAAACAAGCAGAGTCCCGGAGAAAGTAGCGATTGAACAATCTGATTAAAAGGGTTTCACATTATAAAATTGTTATTGGAATTACCATTGCAGTCCTGATCCTCGATCAACTGACCAAATATCTTGCCCGGATTTATCTTGAACCGGTTCATTCGGTTTCCATTATCGGCAATTTTTTCAGACTAACCTATGTGGAAAATCCGGGGATTGCTTTCGGCATCCGGATTGAAAATAAAATATTTTTTGCAATTCTTTCCATTCTTGCTGTTGTCGTAATTATTTACTATGTGCTTACCCTGCGCGATCGGCCGGTTTTGCAGGGCGCATTTGCCCTGATACTGGGTGGTGCGTTTGGCAATCTGCTGGACCGGTTTATTTACGGCAGAGTTGTCGATTTCATGGATTTTAATTTCTTTAACGTCAATCTTCCGTCGTTTAAATTCCTGTTTTTTTCATTCAACGGATATTCGATGAACCGCTGGCCGGTTTTTAATGTGGCGGATATGGCTGTCAGCCTGGGGATGATCATTATTATCATTACCGCCCTGGTGGATGATAAGCCCAAACAAACCGAACAAAATGCAATCCCGGAACAGGATTAAGATAATCGTCGATTCTGCCGCAGATGAACTGCGAATTGACATCTTCCTGCATCGCAAGCTCCCTCAATACTCAAGATCCTTTCTTCAAAATCTTGTCCGTCACAATTTTGTCCGGGTCGGAAACAGAGCAATAAAACCATCCTACAAAATTCTAACGGGCGACAATGTCACTGTAGAAATTCCAGTCGCGCCGGAGAGCCGGCTCGAGCCGCAGGATATTCCCCTCGATATTGTTTTTGAAGACGAGGAAATAGTGGTGATTAATAAGGCGCCGGGCATGGTTGTGCATCCGGGAGCGGGGGTGAAGGGCGGGACATTGGTGAATGCTCTTCTCTTTCATTGCGGAAATCTGCCCGGATTAAGTGGGGGAGTGCGACCGGGAATTGTTCATCGACTGGATAAGAACACCTCCGGGTTATTGGTTGTGGCAAAAACAGATTCGGCATATCTGGGACTTTCCAGACAATTTTCCGGGAAAACTGCTTTTAGGGAGTACCAGGCGCTGGTCTGGCATCGAATGAATGCAGAGGAAGGCACTATCGAAACTCGGGTGAACAGGAGCAAACGAGATCGTACTTTATTTGCCGTATCCGATTCCGGCAAACTTGCTATTACTTATTACCAAATTGAACAGGCCTTTGGATTCCTGAACTTGCTGCGAATTAGATTGGCAACAGGCCGCACTCACCAGATCCGCATCCATTTCAATCACATTCATCACCCGGTATTTGGCGATCCGGAGTATCACGGAAGGCAGAAACAGGTTGGCCAGTTGCAAAAGGCGGAGGACCAGCAATTTGCCAGAAAATTGCTGGGCATGATTTCCCGCCAGGCGCTCCACGCATTCCGTCTCGGAATTGTACATCCGAAATCAGGTCAAAAAATGGAATTTACGGCGCCGCCTCCTGCCGATTTTCAAGATGTTTTGGGAGCGGTGAGGCAGTATGATCTTTCAATTAATAATAGCGATTAGCGCTATATTTTTTTAGATTTGGTTCAAGATGGTTGTATTTTGACCTCAAAATGGGAGATAAAAAATGAGATTTGGAGTGAATGTTATCGCGGCTGTATTCCTTTTGCTTTCTGGTTTATGGGGGCAGGAGTTTAAGATGCTTACGCCTTCGGTCATCGATGCTGGCACAGTTCCCAGCGACACAATCGCAGAAACCACTATCCGTTTTACAAATGCGGGTGATAAACCGTTGGAGATAGACAGAATCCAGACCAGTTGCGGGTGCACGGTGGCAAACCTGGAGAAAATGGTTTACCAACCTGGCGAGGAAGGGGCGATTCATGTCCAGTTTAACACCAAGGGGTATTCCGGGTTAACACGCAAGACCATTACCGTTTACCTGAAAGATATTATGCCCGCAAGCGTGCGTGTGTTGCTGCAGGTGAATGTACAGCCACGATTGGATACCGATCCGAGATTCATCGATTTCCAGAACGTTCATATCAGCGATACTCCCGTGAAACGAGTCATTAAAGTTCTGAATCATTCTAAGAAGACGGTAAAGAGTGAGTATATAAAAAGCAGCAATTCTCACCTGAAGGTGTCTCCCGAACAGTTGGTAATTGCGCCTAATTCCTTCGAAATGCTGACGATTACGCTGCAACCGGAGAAGACAGGGCGGGAAGACAGCTACCTGGCTATCGAATTCAACAAGCCGCTCGAAACCATAAAACGGATCCCGATCTTTGTAAATGTTTTGCCGTGATTTCCAGAGAGCAATCATTTGAAGGGGCTTATGTTGTTGCAGTAATTTACCTGATGCTTTGAAATTAAAATTGCATATAATTGAATCTGAAAATAGCACCGCCAATCTAATTCACGTATGATTGTAAACCACCAGATCTTGCGACGGCTTGGAAGCATTGGACTTGGTTCATTGATTTTGGGCCTTGCTTTTAACCAGTTTTATTCAGATGGAATTAAATGGCGCTGGCTTCTGCCACCGGCATTTTTTCGTTCCGCAGACGCTGCAAACCGAACCGGCATAATTTCAGCGGACTCCGCGGCCGTCCTCGCTTCCACAAAAACGGCAGTATTTATCGATATTCGAGCGGTACAGGATTACCAGGTCGATCATATTCCGGGTGCCATAAATGCGCCGTTGCAGCGCGTCCGGGAGGGCGGCAATATCCCGGGAGCAGTTCGCAGAGGTATGTGTGTTCTTTATGATGAATCCGGAAATTATGAAGTTCTGATAATGGTTGCCGGGGATCTTGTGAATCGTGGATTTCACCCGGTGCTCATCATGTACGGCGGGTATTTCGCCTGGTTGGAAGGACATCACCCGGTTTCGCAGGGAGGTGACGGTTGAAGCCAACCCGCGCTATTATTTTACCGGTTTTGCGCATAATACTTGGCTGTGTCTTTGTCTATGCTGCGTGGGGAAAGGTTTGGGCGCCCTGGTCATTCGCGGAGGCGGTTCAAAATTACAAGATAGTCGGTCCATTAATCTCACGCTGGATAGCCGTGGTCGTGCCGCTGCTGGAAATAATTATCGGGATCTTGCTGATCGGCGGCATCTGGGCGAAGGAAGCATTGATTCTTACGGTTGGGTTATTCTTCGTTTTTGATGCTATGATTCTTCAGGCCTATTTCAGAGGCTTGAGTATTTCCTGCGGCTGCTTTCATCCCTCTGATGCATCGCCCATCGATACCTGGAAATTTATTGAAAATGCCGGTCTTACTTTTGCGGCAATATGGGGATTGATGCTACAAACCAAAATCCAATATTTTGAAAAAAAGAAAAGGCAGACCTGATGTGGCCTGCCTCATCATAACCTGGCTAATCAATTATAATTGATTACTGCTTTAACATCTGCCGCAAAACCGTTTGAAGAATACCACCATTTTCGTAATACTGAACCTCGACCGGTGTGTCCAGGCGTGCGGTTGCATTAAAAGTAGTTTCAACATTACCATCGGCGATTGCAGTAACGGCAATCTCCTTGCCGGGCGTCAATTCCTCTCCAATTCCGGTAATGTGGAAAACCTCCCGTCCTGTAAGTCCCAGCTTCTTCCAACTATCGCCTTTCTCAAATTGCAGGGGAAGAACTCCCATCCCGATCAGATTGCTGCGATGGATTCTCTCGTAGCTTTCCGCGATTACTGCCTTCACGCCCAGCAAACCGGTTCCTTTTGCGGCCCAGTCGCGCGAACTTCCGGTGCCATATTCCTTGCCGGCAATGACAATCAGGGGAGTCCCGGATTGCTGGTATTTCATGGCTGCATCATAGATGAACATCTGCTCTCCGGTGGGGAAGTAAACCGTGTACCCGCCTTCCACGCCATCCAGCAGCAAATTCTTGATGCGAATATTGCCGAAGGTCCCGCGCATCATAACCTCGTGATTGCCGCGCCGCGATCCAAAAGAATTAAAGTCTTTCACTTCAATTCCTTTGCTCACCAGGTATTTCCCGGCAGGACTGTTGAATGGAATGGAGCCGGCAGGGGAGATGTGATCGGTTGTAACCGAATCGCCCAGCAGCGCTAATGCACGCGCGCCATGGATATCTGCTCTTGCTGGTTTTTCTATCGACATATCAGTGAAAAATGGAGGATTCTTAATGTATGTAGATTTCGGGTCCCAGGAATATATTTGCTCCTCTTTGGCGGGAAGCGATTGCCAGTTTTCATCGCCATCATACACTTCGGAGTATTTTTTCCGAAACATTTCCGCGTCCACCGAATCCGAAACCGTCCGGAGAATTTCCTTCTGGGTTGGCCATAGATCTTTCAGATAAACCGGATTACCGTCCTTACCCTTGCCAATCGGTTCATTATTGAAATCTATATCGACTCGCCCGGCTAATGCGTAGGCCACTACCAGCGGCGGCGAGGCCAGGTAGTTGGCTTGGACTGATGGGTGAATTCGACCTTCGAAATTTCGGTTTCCACTGAGTACCGCTGCGGCCACCAGGTCATTTTTCTTAATGATAGCGTCAACTTCTTCCGGCAGTGGACCGCTGTTCCCAATGCAAGTGGTACATCCGTATCCGACCAGGTTAAAACGTTGGGCTTCCAGTGCTTTTAACAAGCCGGCGCGCTCCAGGTAGTCGGTAACCACCCGACTCCCAGGAGCCAGGCTGGTTTTTACCCAAGGCTTGGATGTCAGACCCTTCTCAAGCGCTTTCTTTGCGATCAGGCCGGCGGTAAGCATCACGCTGGGATTGGAGGTATTGGTGCAGCTCGTAATTGCGGCAATTACCACCGCGCCGTGATTAAGCATCAAATCGTCCCGAGTCGTTTCCACGCCGGACGGCTCGGGTTGTGATTCCGGTTTCAGAGTCGCCGTTTTCCCAAATATTTTGTCCAATGCATTATAAAATGCCGGCTTCATGGAATCCAGAAGGATGCGATCCTGCGGGCGTTTCGGCCCGGCAAGGCTGGGGGCTACCGTGTTCATATCCAGTTCCAATACTGTGCTGTATTCGGGATCCGGTGTGGATTCGGTATGGAAGATACCCTGGGCCTTGGCATAGTATTCCACAAGTCTTACCAGTTCAGCAGGCCGCGCAGTTTGCTGCAGGTAAGTGAGCACTACCTCATCGATCGGGAAAAAGCCCATAGTTGCCCCATATTCCGGTGACATGTTAGAAATTGTTGCGCGGTCAGGCAAACTCAGGCGTGCCAGTCCTGGGCCGAAATACTCCACAAATTTCCCAACCACTCCATGCTTGCGAAGCATTTCTGTCACTACCAGCACCAGATCAGTCGCCGTCGAGCCCTCAGGAAGCGAGCCGGAAAGCTTTACGCCGACAACTTCCGGCTGGAGCATATAGTAAGGCTGTCCCAGCATCACCGCCTCGGCTTCAATGCCCCCAACACCCCATCCCATTACGCTGAGTCCGTTTATCATTGTGGTGTGGGAATCTGTTCCCACCAATGTATCCGGGTAAGCTACCGTGGTGCCATCCTGGGATGCTGTCATTACGACATGGGCAAGATATTCGAGATTTACCTGGTGAACGATCCCTGTGCCGGGAGGAACTGCGCTGAAATTTCGAAAGCTTTTCTGAGCCCATTTTAGCAGCGTGTAACGCTCTGAGTTTCTTTGATATTCTTTCTCCACATTATATTTGAAGGCGGTTTCGGTTCCGAACTGATCAACCTGAACGGAGTGATCGATCACAAGGTCGGAGCGAACGATCGGATTAATGCGGTCTGGATTACCGCCCAACGCCTTCATTGCATCCCGCATTGCCGCCAGATCGACAATTGCAGGGACGCCTGTGAAATCCTGCAATATTACGCGGGCAGGCATGTAGGGAATCTCTGATTTGTCCACAGCTTTGGGATTATATTTGGCAATCTTCATAACATGATCAGTTAAAACCAGCCTGCCATCCTCATTGCGGAGCATATTTTCCAGCAAAACCCGAATCGAAAACGGCAATCTTGCGAGTTGAGTGATGCCCTGTTTTTCCAGATCCGGCAGGCTGAAGAAGGAATATTCCCTCTCGCCGGTATTTAATTTCTTTAGCGTTTGAAAACTGTTTTTTGAAAGCGCAATCATAGGATCTCCTTTAATTCATCAATTTTTAAATTGCGGTGCTTAAGGTACCCAAGTGTCCATAAAATAAAAACAAATTTAATACGAGAATCAACATTTTTCGATCCATAAAAAATACGATAACTTGATATGACAACGAAAAAATAATGGATAACTTCGAAGTGGATGGAGAATAGGATTAATTGCAGGCGAAACGGAATAAACTTTTGCTGATGCCGGAGAACATGGCAGTTCATTAAACGGCCGATATTGAACTAAATTTGAATCGGCCTCCTTATATCCGATAACGTTCCAGAGAGTTGAAGACCGTTGTGAAATTTCAATCAGGAAATCCTGCTTGGTTTCGAGAGCAATTGGTAATCCGGATTAATTAATCGGTTGAATGGCGAATGCAGAAAATTTCAGGCAGGAGAGAAGAAATTGTCTTCCCTTTCGTAATTC
Source organism: uncultured Calditrichaceae bacterium (assembly GCA_964624795.1). Taxonomy (GTDB): domain Bacteria; phylum Calditrichota; class Calditrichia; order RBG-13-44-9; family RBG-13-44-9; genus CAZUZS01. The sequence goes on along the minus strand of CAZUZS010000004.1, from coordinate 32,758 downwards.
GGATCAAAATGGGCAGTAGTCTGAAATGTTACAAAAAGGAAGGGACACCTTCCGGTGTCCCTTCGAGGGCAATGGGGCCAAAATAAATTATTTATTTTGGGAGGGAGGTTTCTTTGAGGGGAGAGCCCCATTGCCGGTAACAATTTATAATACCATTATCAAAAAATCAAGCACTTTTTTATTACAAATTTACGAGCCTTCTCAATTGCTTGTTTTTAATGCACATAACGTTTGGCTAAGCTGGGATAGACATATTGAATGTCCAAAATCTCCCAGGAATGGGATTTCTTGATGATGCTGGCGTGAAGGATGTCTCCCTTTTTTAACTTGTTAAAAATGGAAGAGTCCATTCGAACCTGTTCGAACACCTCCAGAAAATGAGTCTCTCGGAGATCCATCAGGCTGGAGGAATGGTTGTGAATCCCGATGATCTCAAAATAACCGCTCTTTTCCGGGTCGTCTTGTTGCTCATTTGTCAGCAACACTTCGAGAAGATTGTATTCGGAAATAAAAGTATTTGTTGCCTTGATTACACGAGGTAAATCCAATTTCAATCGTTCGTAAAATCGCAGGAAATCCCTTTTCAGGTTGATATGATACTGATGGTACAAAAAGGTGATGAACCGGGCGGTTGCACGGAAGACAAACGATACCTGTTTTTCGTCCAACATTACGAATTCCCTTGCAAGCCACACACTGAAGAATTCTGCCACATGATGCTCATTCAATTCAGAGATGGTGACAACTTCAGCATATTCTTTTAGGTAGCGTTTGAAAAAATCGATATCATATACCAGAGCGCTGCCGGCATCTGCCGGATTGTAATGGGTATCGGATAAGAAGCGCGCGAAAACATCATCGATGGTCTCGGTGTTTTCCTGCCACACTTCAAAATCCTGCGCTTCCTCCCATGCAGTATCTTCTTCGCTCCAGTTATTTTTCTGCTCTTCGTCTGCTTCGCTTTGCAGCAAGTCCTCGAAATAATCGATTGCGGTGTCAAACGGCCTGAAAAGAAGGGTTTGCCCTTCGAGGCGGATAAAATCAATGATCGTATTTTCGATGAATTCTCCCAACTCCAACAGTAAAAGATCGTCTTCTGTGATTTCCATGTCGAATTCGTCTCGATAAAATTGGATAAGCGTATCCAAAATGACATGGTTCATGAGATCAATTCTGAGACATTGTTCTTTATCGAGTTGGCCGGACATGAAGGACTGAAGAAGATTCAGCTTCTTTTTTATTCTTTCCTCGATGTCGCTCCTGGCCAGATCTACCGATTCGTCCAGATCACGCGGACAATTCAGCGGGCATGTTCCCAGACAGTTATCTTCCAGATAGAATTCTAACGCATCGCCTAAATTAAAGCAGACGGTTCCCAAATTGTCAAAATCAAGGTAAAGTGTGGAATGCTTTTTATCCTGAATGAAATACCTCTTTTCAAGCTGATTACCAACATGATTTATCAACAGATAGATGAAAAAATCAAGGTTGTTTAATTCATACAGTTCTTTGTCCCAACTTTCTACAAATTCCCGTATGGAAATGAAAGTCTTTTGAAAACGCTCAGACAATCTAAAAGAAACCTCCGTTCATTTTGATCAAAATTTAATAGCTCATATCCAGTTAGTCAATAAAAAATTAGATAGCTAGTGCGTCAAGCGCAATTTGCCTTAAGTTTGCTTAGCATGTCTTTTGTCATGTCTTCCAATCCAAAATCCGGCTGCCAGTTCCAGTCTTCTTTTGCTGCTGTGTCGTCCAGCGAAGACGGCCAGGATTCCGCGATTTGTTGGCGGAAATCAGGTTGGTATGTCACCTTAAAATCGGGGTAGCATTTTAGCAGGGAATCAACAATATGCCTGGGGCTCAGGCTCATTGCATGAACGTTATAAACCCTCCGGGAGAGGCGTTGATTATCGACGCTGGCAAGGTCCACGATTGCTTTAATGGCATCCGGCATATACATGAACGGCAGCACGGTCTCCTCTGCAATATAACATGAGTAGGCCTCATTTTTGATTGCCCTCAGGTACAAATCGACGGCAAAATCGGTGGTCCCGCCACCCGGGAGTGTTTCGCTGCTGATAATGCCGGGGTAGCGGAGCGAACGACCGTCCACACCGTATTTGAAGTGATAATATTGAATCAATTTTTCTCCGGCAACCTTGGTTACTCCATACATGGTTGTCGGATTCAGTAATGTGTTGTCCGGCGTTCGCTCCTTGGGTGCGTCCGGGCCAAAGGCCGCAATTGAGCTGGGGGTTATCACTTTCTCAAGGTGCTGAACACGCGCTACTTCCATGGCATTAATCAAACCCTGCATATTGACCTGGTATGCCCACTGGGGATTCTGTTCGCCGGTGGCGGAGAGAATAGCGGCCATATGGAAGATGGTGTCGATGTCATTTTCTACGATGAGTGAATGCAAGCCGTGCCTGTCCAGCACATCGAGATAGCGAAAAGGTATTATGTTTTTCAATGATGAAGCTGGTTTTTTGATATCGGTGGCTAAAATATTTTCTTCACCAAATTGTTTTGCCAGGTAAATCGCAAGTTCGCTGCCGATCTGTCCGCAAGCACCGGTAATCAAAATTTTTTTCATTTTTTTCCTCTCGTTTTCTTCATTTTTAGCAACAAGTGCCGATATTATTATCAACCGAATCTTACTAATTGTAAGGGAATTATTCAATGTATTTGTGAAAAATAATCTCTTGACGATTTACCTCCGGAATTCTTCTTAAAATCGGCCTGTAAGCCCAAATATCTCACACACGGGTCGCTGTGCACCAATGTTTAAATAGCTAAAAGAAAAGAAGTAGTAATTGCAGAATGGCATGAGAAAATAAAATTTGCTTTATTGTCAAAAATATCATAGTTTTACGAAAACCTGAAAGAAATAATAGTCGGAGAAAATATGAGCATCAAAAGATACCATTCTATCAAGCATTTCGAAGGTATTTGGCGGGAAGAACCCGATTACAGCAGAAGAAATTTCTGGTGGCCTTTTCGCAAGAAGAAAGACAGTTACAAAGAGAAGAGGCCGGGGGCAATGAGGCCTGAGCATGTTAAAAACCGCATTCGGGAAGTTGGTCTCGGGAAGCAGATCGAAATTTTGCGTATCGGATTCGATGGGACGATAGATGATATGCCTATCATTGTAGAAATTATCGACATCACCCAGGATGGATTTACAGGAAGAATCGTAAATCTTGAGCGCCGGATGATTGAAGGCGCTACTGAAAAACTGGTTTATGCCAAAAAGGGCGGCGGAATTATCAACTTCAATTATGCGGACGGGGATATCAAGGATATTTCAATTTCACATGATGAAGAGCTGCTGGAGCAGGAGCGCAATGTAGATGCATTACAGCAAATATTGAGCGCACTTGAAACAGGCGATAACATTATCGTCGCATATTATGATGGAAAGCAGAAGGGAACAGTCAATACCGAAGGCGTTCTTCTTGAAAAAACAAACGATAGCGGCATATTCTCGATGAAGATTGAGAAGATTAATCGGATAGAACTGGAAAATAAGATCACAAAGCAATTCGATATACAGAACGATCTGGTAATCGATATCGAGATGGTTTAGGGAAACTTTTGCGGCAGCAGTCACGACCGGCGGCATCGATTCGGCGGATTTCTTCCCGTTTGCTGCTATGCAGTCGAATCGCATGATCGAATCGTCGCCCAAAAGGCGACCAATCCTGATTGTACGGGGCAACTTAATGCGGTTTGCCCCGCTTTTTATTTTCCGAAGGGATGCCATTTTGCAGAACTATTGGCGCCTTCCCTTCCATAACATGAATAAGTACCCGATTGAAGTCAGCATAGAAATGTCCGCGCGAATTCTCAGTTGCGCCATAGATAAACATGAAAATTATTTTCAATTCTCATTGGGGGGAAGGCATATGAATTCATTAGTCTATCTCCATTATCGTTCTGGCAGGACGGCGACCCACCACTGATTTATTGCTGAATTGCATTTCCCAACCCGGTGTTCTAAATTCTCTCGCAAAAATTCAGGGGCGGTTCAATGAAATTTACCATTGAATTTGAAGATAAAAACAACGGCGCACGCACCGGACGATTGGAAACTGATCATGGCATTGTTCAGACACCCATATTCATGCCGGTGGGCACTATTGGAACCGTAAAGACGCTTAGCCCATCTGATCTCCTGGAAACCGGAGCGCAGATAATCCTGGGGAATACCTATCATCTTTACCTGAAGCCGGGAATCGAGATTTTACAGAAAGCTGGCGGATTGCACCGATTCAATGGATGGAACGGTCCGATCCTGACTGACAGCGGTGGATTCCAGGTTTTCAGCCTTGATGAGTTAAAGAAAATTAATGAAGAGGGTGTCCGGTTCAAATCCCACTGGGATGGATCGATGCATTTATTCACCCCTGAAACGGTAGTAGAAATCCAGCGGGTTATCGGGTCCGACATCATGATGGTTCTGGACCAGTGCATAGCCAACCCTGCGGATGAACAGTCAGCCAGGGAGGCGAATCGACTAACCATGCGATGGGCAGAACGTTCCCGGAAACAATTTCTGAATTCGAAACCGCTCTATGGCCATAATCAGTTCCAATTTGGCATCATCCAGGGTGGAACTTACCCGGAGCTGCGCAAAGAAAGTATTAATGCTTTGTTGGGAATGGATTTTGACGGTCTGGCGATTGGTGGACTTGCGGTTGGTGAGGATGCGGAAACTCGCAACCGGATTGTGGAGTTTTGCACCGGAATACTCTCCCCCCGATTGCCGCGTTACCTGATGGGTGTAGGAACGCCACTCGATATCCTGGAGGCCATTGAGCGAGGAGTGGACATGTTCGATTGTGTGATGCCGACCCGCAATGCCAGAAATGGAACCCTGTTCACACGAAAGGGGAAACTGGCCATTCGTAACGCCAAGTATAAAGAGGATTTCGAACCGCCGGATGAAAGCTGCCAATGCTACACCTGCCGGAACTTCTCCCGGGCTTATCTTCGGCATCTTTTCAATGTGAGCGAGGTCCTGGGCCTCCGCCTGGCCACCCTCCATAATATTCATTTTTATCTTTGGATGGTAAAGGAAACGCGCCTGGCGATAAGTGAGGGACGGTTTGTTGAATGGAAAAATGCATTTTTGGAAACTTTTACAGCAAACAATACCTAAATGCAAAAAACACATTGTCAAACTGGCATCAGGATATTAAATTGAATGTTCAAAAATTGAAGTAAAATAAAATTATCCAAAGGAGAGCAAACGTGGTTGAAACATTGTATGCAATGGCAGGCGGGCAGGGCGGTGCTGAAGGCGGTAGTGCGTTCATGTCGTTTTTACCGCTCATTTTAATTATTGTGATTATGTATTTCCTGATTTTGCGTCCCCAGGCGAAAAAACAGAAGGATCGGCAGAAAATGCTGGATGCTGTAAAAAAAGGCGACGAGGTTGTCACCGCCGGTGGGATTCACGGGAAAGTTGTGGGCTTGAAGAACGATGATAAAGTTCTTTTAATAAAAGTGGATGATAATGTAAAATTGGAAGTTGACCGGACGGCGATTTCCGGTATCATTCGATCTTCCTGATGCATCAAAAGTAATAGCAAGCTTGAGGCTGCTGTGAAATTGAACAGCAAATTTATTTTACAGGATGAAGATTATGGCAATTTTACCCATTATAAAAATAGGGCATCCGTCTTTAAGGAAAGTGGCAGAACCGGTGCAGGATTTTGATCCTGACCTGCAGGAGCTGGCGCAGAATATGATCGAAACCATGCGTTTGAATGAGGGAATCGGCTTGGCGGCGCCACAGGTCAATATTCTGAAAAGGCTCTTCGTAATTGACAAAGAGCTGATAAATGAAGAATGGGATGCGCAGGCGTACGTCAATCCCGAGATCCTTGATGACGATGGCTCGGAAAAATATGAGGAAGGCTGCCTGAGCATACCAGGTGTCCGGGCGGAGGTGATCCGGCCATTTAAGATAAAAGTGCGATATCAGACGCTGTTTGGCGAATGGGTGGAGGAAGAGCTGGACGAGACGGTGGCCCGGGTATTCCAACATGAATACGACCATTTGGAGGGCATCTTGTTTATCGATAAGATATCGCCGCTGAAAAAGAAGCTGCTGGAGCCGCAGTTGAAAGAGCTGGAAGGAGTTTACGCCTACCGGTGAGCGGGTTAAAAATCGTTTTTATGGGAAGCCCGGATTTTGCTATCCCTTCCCTGCGAAAAATAAGCTCCTCCCGGCACCGGATTGTCGGTGTTGTCACTCAGCCCGACAAGCCGCGTGGCAGGGGACAGGAGATGCTCCCCACCGCGGTCAAGAAGTTTGCCCTCGATCTGAATATCTCACCAATTTTGCAGCCTGTTCATTTAAAGGATACTGAATTTATCCGGCAACTTTCCATGTTGAAGGCCGATCTTTTCGTGGTAGTAGCCTTTCGCATTCTTCCCATGGAAGTTTTTGCAATGCCACGCCAGGGAACCATTAACCTGCACCCTTCGCTATTGCCGCGATACCGTGGTGCGGCGCCGATTAACTGGACAATAATAAATGGTGAAAAAGAAACCGGTATTACAATAATAAAAATAACGCATGATATCGACGCCGGGAATATTCTGCTTCAGGAGAAAGTCCCGGTTTTGGTGGATGAAACAGCCGGCAGCCTGCATGACCGGTTGTCTGAAATGGGTGCTGATTTACTACTGGAAGCGATCGATGCGATTGCAGATGGGAAAGCCATGCTGAAAGCGCAGGACAACACTTTGGCAACCCCGGCTCCGAAAATCAAACGGGAAGATTGCCATATTTCTTTCCGTCAACCTGCAGAAAAAGTCAAAAACCGGATTCACGGATTGTCTCCCTATCCTGCCGCTTTTGCCAGTCTGAACAATAAAATAATAAAGTTTTACAGGGTACGGGTTATTGATCAGGTTTCCCGGCCGGCTGCACCAGGAACGATTATTCAGGCAGGTAACGGCGAGGTGCATGTGGCCTGCGAACCGGGAATCGTCTCCATTCTGGAGCTGCAGCGGGAAGGAAAGCGGGTGCTGGGCACTGAGGAATTTTTACGCGGGCAGCGGGTGCTGACCGGCGAAATTTTCGAATAAAGGTATTGAAGCAGTTTTAAAACAATTCTGTGCAAAACGATTTGATCGCCTGAGATTATTTTGTGACTGAGCGTTTAGATTCAGCGATTATGTAATGATCTGTCCGTAATATTTGTTTTCCTGTTTGTCACTACTGTTTGTTACACTTTCTCCCAAATTAATAAGAAATTATTTACTCTCCGCCGATTTCTTCATATAATTAGGGCGTTGCGCAACTTTTGAAATCCGCAGGCG
>CAZUZS010000004.1:1321-25317 GCA_964624795.1 uncultured Calditrichaceae bacterium | reverse complement strand
CCTTTTTTCCATGTTGCCATCCGGTTTTAACAGCGCTGTTAACAACACGGACCTGGATCTGCTGTTCCGCATGCGTGGCCCTCGGCCGCTTTCCGACAAAATTCTGTTTGTATTCATCGGACCGGAAGATGTGCGCGAATTGGGCGGCTGGCCGATAACACGCGATTACTACGGTTACCTGATCCACGTTTTGCAGCGCGGCGGTGCAAAGGCAATCGGGATGGATATCCTATTCGACAAACCGGAGCCGGTTTACCCCGAATATGATGCCGCTTTAGCAGATTTCATTGGAAGTGCCGGAAATGTTTGCTTGCCGATGGCATACGGTGCAACTTCAAGCTTTCCACAACCAAATGAAAAAACAGATGCAAGATTCCGGGGAAGCGCACCGGTTTATCCTTTTGCCCTCTTAAGACAGAAGGCGGCGCAAATCGGGTTCAGCAATCTCGGATCAGCGCCTGTTCTTCGCCGTGTCCCAATTGTGGCTACGGAAAAAGACAGCCTGCGCCTTTCTTTTGGCGCAGCTTTGGCCACTGCCTACCTGAACATGGACAATCCGCCCCAATTGGAGAAAAATGTTCTGCAACTGTCCGGTTCTGACGGGAATAAACTGGACGTCCCGCTGACCAAAGACGGACAATTTCTTGTCAATTATTCCGGGGGAATGAAAACAATTCATAGCATTGGTCTTCTCGACCTGCTGCAAAAATCTGAGGATTTTCAGGACTCTTTGAACCTGCATGACAAGCTGGTAATTGTCGGCGTCACGCTTCCGGGTGTTTCCTCCTCCACCGAAACCCCGCTCAGCAATTTAATGCCGGCAAGCCTGGTTCATGTCACGGTTGCCGAAAACATTATTTCGGGAAATTTTCTCCGGCCATCTTCCGGCCCTGCAAAATTTGTAATTATCGTGCTATTTATTATGATTGCAATCATTATCTGGCGATTTTCAGGTCGCAAGTGGTTGGCAATCATTATTCCGGCCATTTTTGCAATCTACTGGATTTTCTCACTTTTTATGTTTTCCCGCGTTAATCAAATTCTGCCGCTCATATATCCCACAGTCGCCTTTCTGTCTGCAAACATCCTGTTTATGATCAGTTACACACGGAATCGCAGAATGGAAATACTGCATCGCAAGGCGCTTCTGGAATCCGGGGTTCAGGAGAAAGAGAGAGAACTGGCATCGGCCCGAAGTGAGCTTCTGGATATTCAGGATAAATTAGCGCACAGCGGTGCCCGATCAGAAGAGGTGCAAAATCTGGCAGAAGCGCGACAGCAGACCATCCAGAGGCTGGAAGGTGAATTGCGTGATCTGAAATCGCATAGCGAAGATACAAAAGCATTTGATGAAGCGGATTTTCCAGAGATTGTGCGCTCGGCGGAAAGCAGCATGGGCGAGGTGCTGGAAATCGTGCAGCGCATTCGTGAAAATGATATTCCGGTGCTCATTTTGGGTGAAACAGGGACCGGCAAGGAGGTGATTGCCCGGACGATCCACAATACCAGCCGCAGGAGAAGCAAGCCGTTTGTGGCGGTGAATTGCGGTGCATTGGCGGAAAACCTGCTGGAGAGCGAGCTGTTCGGGCACGAGAAGGGTAGTTTTACCGGCGCCCACACCCAACGGCGTGGCCGGTTTGAGCTGGCTGATGGTGGCACTGTATTTCTTGATGAAATCACCGAAACCACGCCCAGTTTCCAGGCGCGGCTGCTTCGCGTGCTGCAGGAAGGCCATTTCGAACGGCTGGGCGGGGAGAGCACTTTGCAGGTGAATGTGCGTATAATCGCCGCCAGCAACCGCGACCTGCAACAGGAATTGGATGCCGCCAGATTTCGTTCCGATCTATATTACCGTCTGAACGGGATCAGGATTTCCATACCACCGTTGCGGGAAAGGAAACCGGACATACCGCTTCTTGCAAAGCACTTCCTGCGAAAATATCAAGTTGAAGCAGTCGATCAGATATCAGAACAGGCAATGGATGCGCTGAAAAATTATTCCTGGCCGGGAAATGTGAGGGAGTTGGAAAACAGCATTCGGCGGGCAGTGGCTATGGCGCAGGGTGAACAGCGAAAGATGATCCGCCTTAACGACCTGCCGCCGGAGATTTCCAAATACCAGCCTGTCCCAGATGCTGGTGATGTTTACTCGCCATTGGAGCGGCAGATTTTGGAAATGCTGCAATCATTGCAATTTTCACACTCGTCCATCACCGCCACTGCAAAGGCGCTGGGAAATCGCGACCGTGGCACAATTACCGAATATTTTCGCGGCATCTGTTTCGAAACGCTAGTAGAGAACAGCTTCGACGTTGAAAAAAGTGCGCGTGTTCTTGCTGCTTCTAATGATGCAAAAGTAATTGAGCGTGTGCAAAGAAAAATAAATGCTTACCTGAAAAGCCTGAATTCATTTTCGGATGAAGAAATCGAGAATTCCCTCAATGGCAAAATTCAATCGCTTCGCCAGGCCAGAAACCTGCCGCAGAAGTATCATCAGGCGCTGGTGGAAATTATTCAGCATCTTGCCAACCGGAATAGCAACACCAACAATCCTGATTCAATCTCCTGAAGAAGAATCACCCGAAACACAAACCAGTCTGCAACCCTTGCAATTCAATTGACGCTTACGTGAAGCCAATACTTTCCTCCTTCGCGATTTGCGGGATTTCCCCGCATTTGAATCTGTTCCCAGCATTTCAGAAGATAATAGCGGAAGGTGCAAAACCTTCATAAATCATTGAAAAATAATATTTAGTGACAGAAGAACGATCCTCCTGAAATTTTGGCACCCCATTTGACAATGGAAAGGGTGATGGTTGATTCGAACTAACAAAGTAAAAGGAGGATCAGATGAGAACCAGACTATTTTCTGTAGTTTCAGTCACCGTATTATTCATACTTATTCTGGGCGGGAGTCTGTTCGCTAATGAGTGGCCGAGAACCGGCATCGGGTTTCGCTTCAATCACTGGAATGTAAAGGATCAGTCGGTGATAGTAAGAGTATCCGATAACTACACCACGACTGAGACCGGCACCGGTGGGTATGGAGGATCACTTTACTTTTTCAGTCGCATCGCCCGGCGACTTTATATCGATTTTACGGTTGGTGCCATCGGAACCGTGGAACAGAGAACAATACATTGGGATCATGAAGAGGTGAAGGCTGATGCCGTGGTGCCATTTCTTTTCGGTGTGCGTTATGACATACTTCCTTCAAATGTTCAATCTGTTCTTCAGCCCTATGCAGCAGCCGGCTTCGGCACCTACTGGATTAACGACGTATATGTGGAGGAGCAAGCATACCATGACTCCCACGACTACGTTTCCGTGAACTCCAAGGCACGTCCGGGCGGTTATGTTGGTGCGGGAATGAATTTCATGCTCAGCAATCGCGTCGCCATCAATTACGATATGCGGTACCACATGGTTGATTTTCAGAACAGCGACTTTCATAATGGCATCGAATTCGGGTTTGGCTGCAGTCTGATGTGGGGAAAGTGATGGGAATTCAGATTTCATTTGCGCCAAATCATACAAATTGCCAATTTGATGTCGTAAAATTATGGGAAACAAATCCGGGGAAATTGCGAATTTAAGCAGGTGAAATGATGAAGAGTACTATGGCTGGAAATAGAGGAGTTGCAGGACATCTGACGGCTGCTATTTGCATTCTGGTGCTTTGCCAGTGGTCGCCGTCATTTTCCCAGGGGATGCCGCGATCTAACGGTCTCGGTTTTCGCCTGAGCTTCTGGAAGATGGTCGACAGCGAGGTGCTGCTCCGGGTGAGCCAGCAGGGGCAGCAGCAAATGGTCAATGTGGACGGTTTTGGTTTCTGGCTGCAATATTACAACCGCATCCATGAAAATCTTTCCCTGCAGTTCGATTTCGGCACGGTGAGCCGGATTCATATCAAATCCGATGCGACGCTTGACAATACCGTCGATGTGGATGGAATTCTGGCCTTTCTGCCCGGTATTCGCTATGACCTGCTCTCCCGGCGGTTGCCGAGCAAATTCCAGCCTTACCTCGATGCCGGGGTGGGGCCATACATCCAGCAGTCAGTCAGTGTTCATTCAGCAGGCGCCGATTTTAATTTGGAAAATGGCGGCGATTACCTCAGCGAGAGCAAGTACGATATGGGTGGCTACCTGGGCGGCGGTTTTAACCTGCCTGTTTCCAGCCGTTTCGCATTTAATTTCGATATGAAATACCATTTTGTTGATTTCGCGGTGAATCGGGATATCAGCGGGATCGAGTTCGGGATCGGCATGTCTTTTATGTGGGGCAAATTGCGTGACCTTTTCCGGGTTCGCCAAACCACACTGGTCGTGCATGATATTTACCCGGCCTACTACCAGTTCTACAATACCTACCCGCTGGCGATTGTGTCGGTTGAAAATACTGCCGGAGTTCCGATTGAAGTCAATGTGCGCTCGCGTGTTTCGCCATATTCGGCGCGGGCCAAAGACAGCGGTTTTATTACAATCGCGAAGGGCGAAACTAAAGACATTCCGGCGACGGCGGTTTTTAGCCCCAACATAGGCCGGGCGGAAACCCGCAAACCGGCTGTTCTGGATATCGAAGTGGAAGGCCGTGCCGGGATTACCCACCGCGAGGATATCACTGCCCAGATCATGGTTCACTCCCGAAATTCCTGGAACGGAGAGTTGGACAAGCTCAGCTATTTTGTGACGCCGGATGATAGCGCAATTCTTGCTTTTGGCCGGGAAAATGTTGGCGGTGAAAAGGATTCCCTTCCCAAAGAACCGGAAAATTTGCGCCGGGCGCGCGCCATTTTCAATGCCCTGAGCAAGAGAAATATTCGCTACCAGGCCGATCCCAATATTCCCTACTACAAGGATGACCGCGTGCAATTTGCCCGGGAAACGCTGCATCTTGGCAGTGGTGACTGTGATGATATGGTGGTTCTGTATGCATCGCTGTTGGAGAGCCTGGGGATCAATACCGCTTTTGTGGATGTTCAGGACCCGGAGAAACCGGTGGCACATCTCTACCTTCTGTTCGATTCGGGGATTCCGGCAGACCAGACACGGGCGGTGAGCAGCAACGAGAAACGCTACCTGCTGCGAGCCGGTCTTTCGGGGAAGAGCACCGCCTGGATTCCTGTTGAGACGACTTTGGTTAACCACGGCTTCGAGGCGGCTTGGAAGGAAGGCGCCCTGGAATACCTTCAAGAAGCCGATATCCGCGACGGTCTGGCCGAAGGCTGGGTTAGAATTTTTGATGTAGAATAAAATAAATTTCAAGCCCTATTTAATGAAACGAGGGGATCGAAATGTCTAAAATAAAAATCATACACCTGCTTATTCCCCTGGCGCTGTTCTTGATGCAAACTGCGTCGGCGATGGAAGTAAAAATTTCGCGCCTCTCCGGGGAAGTTCAGGTGAGGCGGGGCCTGGACGAAACCTGGCAGCCGGTTTCACTGGGCATCTTCATCAAGGAAGTCGATACAATTCTAACAGGAGAAAAAGGCGAAGTCGTGCTGGATCTGGGGAATGGCGTAACCTTCACCTTAGGGCCCAATTCAATTCTGGATGTTTCCGATTTGCGAAAGATTACAGAGCGCCAGCTATTTCTTTACCTGGTCAAAGAGAAAGTGAACCGGGTGGAAAAGCACCAGCAGAAAACCGAGCTGCGACTGGGAAAGGTGAGTGTTGTGCACGGCGCTAATCTCGATACTGCCGGCACCACGCCGGTTGTCACACCCGAATCGTGGACGCCTGTGGTCAATGGGGCACTTGCATTGTTCCGTCAGGATTATTATCCCAATGCGATCATTAAATTTCACAAGATCCTGGACTCCGGATTGCCGGAGCAGAGGAGATGCGAAGTCTTTTTCTATCTGGGCCGCGCGTTCGAGGCGATGAGTAGGCCGGGTCAGGCGATCGAAGCTTACCGGGCGGCGCTCGATGACAGCAGCGAGAAAAACGCTGAGTGGACAAAACCATCCCGTGAGGCGGTCGAAAGGCTGAAGCAGCAGCAGCGCGCTGCAATTGACGATCATTAATCAAAGCATAAAAGCAATCGGAAATCAGGAATAGAACTTTCCGGACGAACTCGTTCGGGACCGCGGTTGAACAGAGCGGGGCAGGAGAGTTACGGAATCTTTGGATGAGCGAGAAAAATATCATCCGAAGATGGGAAAATCACAGGCAGGGAAAAAGCGAATGGCCGAAGTTTAGCTATATCTTTGAAGGAGAATGAAATGAAAGCTTTTGGATGTAAAAATCATCATATATTCGCCAGGCTGACTATTCTGATGTTGGGTCTTGTTCTGAGCTCATGCATTGTTGAACCCGATCATGACTATGCGGAAAATCATCGCTATTCCGCTTCAGAAGATTTTTTGTACAGGATTGACGCAGGGACACGCATGGAATTCCGGTTAAACGCTGTTAGCGGTTCGGTGGAAATTACGGGAATTGCCGGCTTGAATCAGGTGAAAATCTGGGGAGAGAAAATCGTCGAATCAGACAGTCGCTCCGACGCTAAAGACCATCTTGCATACTTAAGTGTGGTGCCGGATTCCTCGGAAAACGCTGTTTCGGCGCGAACCAACCAACCATCCCGCTCGGATGGAAGGAACTATATTGTGCACTACCATGTTCAGGTTCCGCGAGATTGGATGATCGTTGCTGAACAGGTCAACGGCGATATCCGGGTTTCATCCATACGAGGAAATGTGACCATCACCTCAGAAAATGGAAAAGTTTACCCGGATTCCCTGGACACCAGTTTATTGGTGAGTATTGTTAACGGCTCACTAGTGATGAAGGATTTGCACTGCTCAATTACCGGCGCAATAGTGAATGGCGTGATATCCGGAGACCTTGCGCTTCCTTTAAACGGAAATTGCATTCTGAGCACCACAAACGGAACAATAAGCATTGCCATTCCCGATACGACATCGGCCCTGTTTACCGCGAAAACAGTAAACGGAACTGTCTCTGTTAGTGGATTAACCCTTCAGGATTTACAGTCGAGCATCAAATCGGTAAGCGGCCGGTTGGGAGCGGGTGAAGGCACCATGACACTGAGTGCCGTAAACGGCAGCATTGTGGTTTCTGGAATGCATTAAGTCATATATGGCAAAGTGACGGCTGCATACTCCTTTTTGGACTGGGGCATAATCATCGTATTCCGATCTGGGGAATTTGTACGGATAATGCAGATTGCGTCGGAAACCAGTTGCCGATCCCTGAAATCCGGGAAAATGCCGAAAAACAGCTTGTATTTGAATGGCAGTTGCTTATAATAAGGCAAGGTTATTTGACTTGATTAATGAGGGAATTCCACATGACCAAGGGACGAATGGAAGCCTTCAGCGATGGTGTGTTGGCGATCATCATTACCATTATGGTGCTGGAATTGAATATTCCGCAGGAGCCCGGCGTAAGCGGGCTTCTGCCTTTATGGCCCATTTTGGTGAGTTATATTCTCAGCTTTGTCTTTCTGGGCATTTACTGGAGCAATCACCATCATCTGCTGCAGGCTGTGCAACGCGTCAATGGGCGGGTTCTGTGGGCCAATTTGCACCTTTTATTTTGGCTGACTCTTATCCCTTTTGTAACCGGCTGGATGGGAGAGAACCATTTCGCGCCATGGCCGGTTGCCATGTATGGCGTGGTGCTGCTTTTTGCGGCAATTGCGTATTTCATTCTCACCAAGGCGCTCATCCGCCTGCACGGCAAAGATTCCGTGCTGGCAAACGCCGTTGGGCGGGATTTCAAGGGAAAAATCTCAGTGGTTATCTACTGCGCTGCAATACCGCTTGCATTTGTCCATTCCTGGTCTGCCGGCGCTTTGTATGTGCTGGTGGCGATTATGTGGCTTATGCCGGACCGGCGCATCGAGAAAACATTGAAAAGCGGCGAATAGCGGCGGGAGCACAGATTGCATCACGCAGGGCAGAGATTAGTTTACAAGTAGACGGTACATGGTGAACCAGCGTAAACTTGCAATTCTCCAAAACAATACCCTTGGGGTTTACACCGAGAAACTGATCCACGGCTTCCCTGTGAGGTCTTTTTATTCTTTTCTTGAAATATTATAGGACCACTGCTAAATTGCCTCCTGCAAATGCGAAAATAAGGAAGATTAAAATAATCTGATAAAATTAAAGGAAAGATCAGATATGAAAAGCGCAAGAATAGTCAGTGCCGGGCATTATGTTCCGGAACGGGTGGTTACAAATTTTGATCTTGAAAAAATGATGGAAACCTCCGATGAATGGATCCGGGAGCGGACCGGTATCGTGGAACGCCACTGGGTGAAGGAAGGTGAGACCGTTTCCGGCCTGGCATTCGAGGCGTCGAAAATAGCCTTGGAGCGCGCCGGCCTCACAGCCCAGGATATCGATTTTATCGTATTTGCCACAATGATGTCCGATTACGAGTTCCCCGGAGGCGGCTGTTTCCTGCAGGAAAGGCTGGAGATACCGGGCGTGCCGGCGCTGGATGTGCGCAACCAGTGCAGCGGCTTTATCTACGGATTGTCTGTGGCTGACCAGTTCATCAAAACCGGGATGTACAAAACCATTCTGCTGGTGGGCTCAGAAATACAGAGCACCAGCCTGGACCTGACCACCCGCGGGCGCGATATGGCGGTGTTGTTTGGAGATGGCGCTGGGGCGGTTGTGATTGTCGCAGACGATGACCAAAAACGGGGGGTGCTGACCACCCATTTGCATGCCGACGGCAAGTATTCCAAGAAATTGTGGGCGGAGTGGCCTTCTGTCGTTCACCATCCCCGCCTTACGCCCGAAATGTTGGAAACCGATCGCATTTATCCGCAAATGGAAGGACGTTACGTTTTCAAACATGCGGTCACCCGGTTTCCGGAGGTTATTCATGAGGCGCTGGATGCGGCCGGTGTGACCATCGGGGAAGTAGATCTGGTGATTCCTCATCAGGCCAACCTGCGCATCACTGAAGCGGTTGCCCAGCGTTTGGGCATCGGAATGGACAAGATGTACAGCAATATTCAGAAATACGGGAATACGACTGCCGCTACCATTCCCATTTGCCTGAGCGAAGCCTGGGCGGAAGGGCGCATAAAAGATGGCGATCTGCTTGCGCTTGCTGCATTTGGCAGCGGATTTACCTGGGCATCGGCACTTGTCCGTTGGTAGCGCGGCACTAAATTTTGATTTTAATTTGCAGGATTTTATTTGAATAATAGACGAAGACCGGAATGGTTGAAAGTCCGGTTGGCCGGCGGCAGAACTTACAGCGATGTTCGCCGATTGGTTAATAAGGAAAAACTACACACCGTTTGCCAAAGCGCACGGTGTCCCAACATTGGTGACTGCTGGTCGCGGCGCACTGCAACTTTCATGATTATGGGAGATATTTGCACCCGCAACTGCCGTTTCTGCGCCGTGCAAAGCGGGCACCCGGCGGGAGTCGTGGATTGGGAAGAGCCGGAACGGCTGGCGCAGGCAGTCAGGCAACTTAATTTGAGACACGCTGTGGTCACTTCCGTGACCAGGGACGATCTGCCGGATGGCGGCGCCGGGATTTTTGCTGAGACCATCCGGAAAATCAGGCAGTATGCGCCTGGATGTTCGGTGGAAGTTCTGATCCCCGATTTCAAGGGTGATGAAGACGCATTGAACAAAGTTCTGGAAGCGGAACCGGATATTCTAAATCACAATCTTGAAGTGGTGCCTCGGTTGTATTCCGGCGTGAGATCGAAAGCGAATTTCCAGCGCTCCCTGGGAATTCTGGAAACGGCCAAAAGGGCAGGGCGCATTTCCAAAACCGGTATCATGGTTGGCCTGGGAGAAAGCCGGGATGAAATCATCGATCTATTCGCACGATTGGTGCAGGTTGGATTGGATATTCTCACCATCGGCCAGTATTTGCAGCCGACTCCCACCCAGTTACCTGTGGAAAAATATTATCATCCTGATGAATTCCGTGAATTAAAAGAAACCGGCGAGGCGATGGGAATCCAGCATGTGCAAAGCGGCCCTTTGGTGCGGAGCTCCTACCATGCCGATCAGCAGATGGAAAAATTGGGTCAACCCGCTTCCTAATTTTGTCCCTGCTCTTAATCGTAATCTTAATCCTAATTCTAATCGAATAAAGCAGAAATTGCCTAAAACGCGCTATGCATTAATTATTTGGCCGGAAATTCAGGAATCGCAAAGGTCCTTGCCACTCACCAATTTCAGAATTATCTAAAAATTTTCATATTTCATTCCCCTTTGTTACCCTTTATCTTTACTGACTTTCAGTTGCCGATTTTACCGATAACTGAGAAGATACCATAAAACGTGCACGCGATGATGAATTCAATTTCGAAATATTTTTTATCGATAATAATAACATCTGTTTTTGTGTCGTTTGGGTTCCAATCATCTTATGCACAGGAAGTTCATATTGTCTACACCGCCAACCTTAACGGTAACCTGGAAGCATGTAACTGTCAGGGTAATGTTCTGGGGGGGATGGTACAATTGGTAGGCGCAATCGACACGCTGCGAAGGAAATTCCCGGACTTGCTTCTGATCGATAGCGGAGATTTCCTGACCACTTACCCGCAGGAGAAAACCAACCGCTTGGTTTGGGAATTTGTGCATGATATGAAATATGATGCTATTGGAGTGGGAGATCAGGAATTTGTGGAGGGGAATGATTTTCTGCTAATGATGAACCGGCAATTTCCGCTCCCGCTGACCAGCGTCAATATCTTGAGCGCAAAGACAAATGAACCCGTGTTTTTCCCTTACCGCTTGTTCGAAAGAAGTGGCTTGCGAATCGGGATTCTGAGTGTAGTACCGAAAACTGCTTTCTTTTTCATAAAGGAACCAGAGATCCGGGTGGCCGGAGTCGAGGAGCGGCTGCGTGAAACCCTGAAGTTTTTGAAATCGCGGAGCGAAATTATTATTTTGCTGTGCCACACCAGCCAGCGGGACATGCTGGCCCTGGCGCAGCAATTTCCGGACGTTTCCGTTTTTATTGCCGGCCACAGCCAGGAAAAAGTTGAGCGGCTCCTGGAGAATCAAATCGTCGTTCAACCGGGTGTGGACGGAGAATACCTTGGGCTGCTAAAAATCCGGAAACATGATACGAATTTCCATTTTGAGAATAAGTTTATTCCTGTTGGCCCTTCTTTTGGGCAAAATAAACATTTTAAGGAGAAAGTGGACCAATTCTACCGGGAATTGAAAGAGGGAAAACCAAATTAAATTTATCGTAGAGCCAGGGCTGTGCACCGGGCACAGAATGGAAATCCCGATCTGAACGTAATTTATTGGCGAGGAAAAATATGATAAAAGAAGCGATTGCAAAGTATATGGATGGTGAAAGTCTGAGCCGGGAGGAAGCATATAAGGTGATGGAAGAGATTCTTTCTGGTGATGCGACCGAGGCACAAATATCAGCATTTCTGGTTGCGCTGCAAATCAAGGGCAGTACCGTAGACGAGCTGGCCGGCTCCGTGCAGGCCTACCGGGACCGGATTACACCGCTGTCCATAGCGGATAAGAACGCCATTGATACCAGCGGAACCGGCGGCGACAACCTGGGGACGTTTAACATTTCCACTGCCGCGTCAATTGTGGCGGCAGGTGCGGGCGCCAAGGTGATTAAGCATGGCTACCATTCGGTGTCCAGCCAATGCGGTAGCGCCGATGTGCTGAAGGCGCTGGGGATCAAGACGGAGCTTTTTCCGGACGATTTTTACCGCATCTTCGAAGAGACCGGTCTGGCTTTCATTTTCGCGCCGCGCTACAAGCCGATCCCGCGAAATTTTGCAGGTATCCGGCAGAATCTCGGCGCCAGAACCATGTTCAATATCCTGGATCCGCTGACTAAACCGGCTCTGACCAAACGGCAGTTGATTGGCGTTTATGACCAGAAATTATCCGAGTTGGTGGCACAGGTTCTGCGGGAGTTCGAGATTTTCAGCGGAATGGTTGTTTCCGGCGAGAATGGGCTGGATGAAGTGAACATTTGCGGCAAAACAAACATTGTGGAAATAAACGGTGAACGGATCGAGGAATATGAAATCACACCGGAAGAGCTTGGATTGAAGAGGTGGCCCATCGAAAGCCTGAAGGGCGGAGATGCCAAGGTGAACAAACAAATCTTTCTGGATATCCTGAATGGGAATAAAGGTGGTCCGCGTGATGTCACCATCATCAATGCTGCTGCTGCGCTGAAGGTTAGCGGTCAGGCCGGTGATTTGAAAGCAGGTATTCGTTTGGCAACGAAAGCAATCGATAGCGGGGCAGCGCTGCAAAAATTGCAGCAAATGGTGCAAATCAGCAAAAAATTGCATTGATGGCAGCCCGGCCATGCGGCTTGAATTGGTTCAAATTTCACGGTAAACGGACTTGCCTGCAGATTGTCATGGAACGATATCCAAACCGCTGCTACCAGCGGAAGATTTGAGCTAATTCCCGGGAGTTGAAACATGAACTGGGATTTGTAGTAAACAGTTAGTTTTGCAAAGAAATATTGGAAACATTGATTTTTAAGGTTGAGAATGGACAATAAGCTTATTCGTGCTATTCATAAAAAGAAGAAAAAGGAAATCAAGCAACTGCGGGATAATTTCGAAATCGGTCTTATTCGGAATGCCGCGTTTTCGGTTGGCACCGAATTCTACAGCGCCCAGGTTGCCTTGAATGATAAAGAAAGCCTGCCAATAGCGGTTCCGTTGCTTTCGCATATTTCAGATGAAGGTTACCGCATCGAAAATTACCAGCCGTTCCGGCTGGCCAGGGCACTCTATCGGCTAAAGGTACCGACGCTGTTTGTCGCCACCGATTCCGAATTCCTGGGCGGCGATCATTCACATGTGAACCTGGTGAAAACCGGATCCGAAATCAGCGTTATTCAGCGGGATTTTATCATCGATGAAGCGCAAATTTATACTGCCAAATCGATCGGGGCAGATGGACTTTTATTGGATTCGGCCTTACTGGACCCCGCGAAACTGGCAGAATTTACCGAGATTACCTTCGCCATGGGAATGGAACCGTTTCTCAAATTACACGCGGAGCGCGATCTCGAAAAAGTGGAGTTGGAGTTAATCGGGGGCGTGGTGCTGGAAAAAGATGTTTTCCGGATTCTGCAAAAAGGCACGCTTTTTAAGCGACTCAGGGAAATTGAAAATGAAAAAATTCCTATCCTGATGATACACGATCCGGCGTCGCTCGCGGAAATTCGGGAGTGGGAGGATCAGGGAGTGCGGCAATTCCTTCTGCCGGACGACTGGCTGCTGCAGGAAAATCCTATTCTTGCGCTGGAACAGAAGGTTCGTCAATTCTGGCCGATGATATTTGTTGAAGAGTGAAACCACAGGGATGTTGTAGATTGAAAAAAATCCATTACACATTAGCACAAATCGGTTTTGGCCTGTACCTGATATGGCGGACGGCAAGTTATTACGGGCGGCGCTACCGCTCCGCGATTTTGATCGCCCTGGTTCCGGTTTTCCTGTTGGTACTAAAGCTCACGGTCTTTCCTGCCTACTCCGCCGCTGAAACCGGCAGCGATTCAACCCGGACGGTGTTCGTTCCCCACGGTTCATCCCTTCGGGAAATTGCAGGCATTATGCAAGACAGCGGCGTTCTGCAGCACAAGGAATTGTTCATTATGTTAGGACAGGTCAGCGGTTACCAGAATCAACTCAAAGCCGGTCTGTTCAAAATCCCGGCAAATATGCCGGCCTGGCATCTGCTTAAATATTTGAGGAATCCTGATTATGCCGACGTCAGGGTTACTTTCCCGGAAGGGATGGAAGCTCCGGAGTATGCATCGATTTTGCATCGGGACCTGGAGGTCGACTCGGCAGCCTTCATGAAACTGGTTTACGACACGGCATTTTGCCGGTCGCTGGGAGTAGACGCTAACAACCTGGAAGGTTACCTGCTTCCGGAAACCTATTTTTTTACTTACGGGACTGCGCCGGAGGAGATTATCCGGCTGCTTGTGTCCAATACATTGGCCATTTTCAAACCGGATAGTATCCGGGAGCAAATGGCTGCTTTGGATATGACCCGCAATCAGATTCTGACACTGGCCTCAATTGTGGAGGGTGAAGTCGTGGTGGATTCAGAGCGGGCGCTGGTAAGTTCGGTTTACCACAACAGACTGGATCGCGGTTGGCCGCTGCAGGCCGATCCGACGATTCAGTTCATTCTGCCGGGGCCTCCTCGCCGATTGTTGCTCAAGGATCTGGAAATCAATTCGCCTTATAACACTTACCTTCACCGTGGATTGCCGCCCGGCCCAATAAATAATCCAGGCAAACGTTCCATTCTCGCTGCACTATACCCGATGGCGACCCATTACATGTATTTCGTCGCAACCGGCGACGGCGGCCACCATTTTTCCCGCACCGCAGCGGAGCATGCCCGCTGGAAATCGCAATTTGATAAAGTCCGCAGAGAGGTGCGGCGGAACGGCAGACGGTAGGAATACAGCCTTTCTTTAATTAAGCCAAATCCTTTGCAACCTCTACCATCGACCCAGTGACATCGGGGATAATATCAAAATTTCTCTTTTGAAAAACCGCAATCATGCGCTGATTGTCAGTGGTTGTTTGGGCAACAACGCGCTTAATTCCCCATGATTTCGCGATTCTCATGCAATAATCGGTGAGGAGACTGCCCAATCCCTTCTGCTGCCAGTTATCGCTTATGAGAACGGCATATTCTGCGGTCTCATGGTTCGGGTCGGCAACCAGGCGACCGACACCCAGAAGCTGCTGTTCACCATCAAGCTGAATTTCAGCCACAATGGCAATTTCGCGATCATAATCGTTGAAGCAATAGCGTGAGGCCACTTCGTGGGTCTCCCAGTGGAAAAAATACCGGAAACGGGCATAAATTGATTCGCGGGAACAGCTTCGCAAAAGGTCGAACCACATTGGCTCATCCTCCGGCTTGATAGGCCGGAGCAAAAGCGGGGTACCATCATTCAATGTGGCGCTTTTTACAAATTCCTCCGGATAAGGACGAAGCGCCAGGTGCGAAAAAGGCTTGACAGCCTTTCCTGCCATTTCGCGGTCGATTACAATCCGGGTATCCAGCGCGATGACATTCTCCCTGGTGATTAACAGTGGATTGATATCCAGCTCTTTGATTTCCGGATAATCTGCCGCCAGGTAAGAAATCCGGATGAGGACCTCAATAAGCTTTTCTGTGTTGAGCGGTGGCTGTCCGCGGTAACCGGTAAGCAGCGGCCAGATCTTTAAGGATTCGAGTTTGCGCAGCGCCAGCCGTTCATTTAGTGGCGGCAATCCGATTGCCCTGTCGCCAAGCAGCTCAGCGGCAATTCCACCAGAGCCTACCATAATTACGGTCCCAAATATGGGATCTTTTTTGATCCCCAAAATGAGTTCAATACCGTCTTTATTGTTCACCATTGGCTGGACAGTTACGCCGTCCAGTCTGGCTTCCGGACGAAAATGGCGGGCATTTTCAAAAATACGATCATACGCTGACTGCACTGCCTGGTGGTCATGAAGATTGAGCTGAACTCCCTTCACATCCGATTTGTGGGTGATATCCGGCGAGAATATCTTCAGCACAACCGGAAATCCCATTTTTTGGGCAATATCTACCGCCATTTCCCGACTGGTGGCAATTTCCGTGGGAGTTGTTGTAATTCCATAAGATGCGATAATTTTTTTTGAAATGACCTCGGAAAGCACGTCGCCTTCATTTGCTGTTAGCTGATCGAATCTGTTCCGCATTTCGATGCGATCCAATGAAAATTCCACAGGAATATCTCGCGGCGTCTCATAGAGGCTTCCGAGATTTTTGGAATAGCTCACCAGCGTCATGAACGCACGAACAGCTTGTTCCGGAGTTGTGTAAGTGGGAATTTTGCTCTGATTAAGAATTTGGGTTGCTTCGGTCATGGACAAACCGCCCATGAGTGTGACCAAAATCTGTTTACTCGTCGTTTTCGCAAGCTCCGCGATTTTTTTTGCAATTGTGGATACATTTGTCATCGCCTGCGGGGTGATAATGATAAGAACGGCATCCACGCCCGGATCGGTCACCATAATCTCTGTGGCTTTTACGAAACGCCTGGATCGTGCGTCGCCCAGGATATCGACCGGATTATTGCCGGACCAGGAGGGCGGAAGGTTTTCATTAAGTTTTTTTAGCGTGTCCTGTGACAATTCTGCTAATCGCCCGTTGGCGGCAACCAGGGCATCTGTGGCAATTACGCCCGGACCTCCGGCATTGGTAACAATCCCCAATCGCGAGCCTTTTATCATTTTGTGTCTGGCAATCAGCTCGGCACAGTCAAAAATTTCACCAAAATCCAGAACCCTGGCAATTCCTGCCCTCTGGAAAGCGGCGTCATAAATCGCATCTTCACCGGCCAGCGCTCCGGTATGAGATGCCGCGACGGCTGCGGATTCCTGAAATCTCCCGGCTTTGTAAGCAAGAATCGGTTTGGAGCGCGCAAAGGCACGGGCGGCGGTCATGAACTTTCGGGCGTTTTTTATCGATTCAATGTAAAGAATGATGGATTCCGTTTTCTCGTCTGCACCCAGGTAATCTATGAGGTCTGCAAAATCGACATCAATTGTATTTCCAATGGAAATGAAATATGAGAACCCGATATTCTCCTCCATTGCCCAATCCAGGACGGAGGTGCATAGTGCGCCGGACTGTGATACGAAAGCGATGTGTCCCTTTTGCGGCATGTGAGAAGCAAAGCTTGCGTTAAGGTTCAGATGCGGAACTATCACACCCAGACAATTCGGCCCTAAAATGCGCAAGCCTTCAAATTTTGCGGCCTCACGCAGAACCTGTTCTTCCAGCGTTTTTCCCGCCGCATTGGACTCTCCGAATCCCGCGGAGTTGACGATCATTCCTAAGATGCCGGCTTTCCCGCATTCGGTCACAATGCCGGGAACTTCTTCCGCCGGGGTGCAGACTATCGCCAGGTCGGGGGTGCGAGGCAGGCTGGCGACATCCGGGTAGCAGGGGATTCCAAGGACTGCCTCCCGGGCAGGATTTACCGGATATATTACACCGCCAAATCCGCCGTCAACAAGATTTTTCAGGATTTTCCCGCTCACGCTGTTTGGATTTCCGGTTATGCCGATTAAAGCGATCCTTTGCGGATTCAGTATGCGATCGAGGTTATGGATATTCAAGATTATTCCTGCCTAATTAATCGATTGAATTTTGATGGGTGTTTTATAAGGGCGGTCACACATGGGTGCTAAGTTGAAATGACAACCGGGATATTTTATAGTGTTTTTCTGCTATTTGAGCAAAATGAGCTTTCTGCTTTCGTGGAAATTCTCTGCAGCAAGGGTATACATGTAAATCCCGCTTGGCAGATTCCGGGCATTCCAGGTCAATTTGTGGTTTCCTGCTGAAAGGAGTTCCGACACGAGCGTGGCCACTTCTTGTCCGGCGGAATTATATATCCTGAGCGTAGTCAAGGTTGCGGCAGGAAGGGTAAATTCTATGGTAGTAGTGGGATTGAAGGGATTTGGATAGTTTTGCTTCAGCACAAATTCCTGAAT
Source organism: uncultured Calditrichaceae bacterium (assembly GCA_964624795.1). Lineage (GTDB taxonomy): Bacteria > Calditrichota > Calditrichia > RBG-13-44-9 > RBG-13-44-9 > CAZUZS01. The sequence continues at coordinate 7,779 of CAZUZS010000004.1, read as the reverse complement.
TGCCGGTTGGGAGGCGGTTGGAATATCCAGGGTAGTACTATTGAAAGCCAGATAAGAGATAGTGCCCACTGCTAACTGTGACAGATGATTGAAATAGCCAAGGTTAAAGCGCGCAATCCTGTCGTTTGAAGAATGATAATAGGGATTGAAATCATCGCCATAATAGGCTTCACCGAAGCATATTGCACCATATCCTACCTGCCAGAAAGAGCCATGGTCGCTGGAGCCCGAACCCGGATTATATATAGCCGGATCAAGGCCAATCTGGTATTCTGAATTGACAAACACGAGCATGTTAGCCAACTCGGTTGAATTGGCAATGTCTCGTGTGTGTACATCGATCAGGCCATCATCATTGCTGTCCCAACCAAGCATTTCCAGGTTGAGGACGCCCAGGATATTTTGACCGGATTGATATGCCTGCTGTGCATAATAGTGGCTGCCTATCAATCCGTTTTCTTCCTCATCCCATAGAGCATAAATCACCGTATACGGTGTTTGGACCTGCGAGAGGATTCGTGCAGCCTCCAGAACGGCTGCAGTCCCACTGGCATTGTCATCTGCACAATATGTCGTGACTGCATCGTAATGGGCGCAGATGATAAATTCCTGTTCCGGGTAATCCACTCCCGTTTGGACACCAAAAACATTTGCCCCGTTTGTACTGTAATTCTGGGTGTAAGTGGGTAAACCGGTACGCTGCAGGGTTTGAGATATGTACTCGGCCGCGAGCGCATTGCCAGGCCTGGAAGCATTGCGGGATTGGATCAGATATCGGCCCTGGTTTATCGTGACCGAATCTTCGCCGGAAAGAACCCGAACATAATGGACCACAGTATCCAGGTTGGTCTGGCTTATCAAATGCTGGATAAGCGTGTCAGGCCGTTGCGAAAAGGCCAACGAAACGATGCCCAGAATAAGGAATATTGAAGATGAAAATCGGATTGCTGGTGATTGTATTTTCATGCTTCTATTTTATATATTCGGCACTGTAAAAGCAATGAAATTTCCATTTGCCAGGTGATATTTATGGGTTTTCTTTTCCAAAATTTTTGCAGAAATCTGCCAGTACGGATGGATTGCCCTAATCGTTTTGTGTCGAAGTTAAAAGATCATCACAAACAAAAAAGGCTCTAAATTTATATACTTATGGAAATTGCTCCATTCTATCTTGATCGCTACCGTATCAGAAGCATTTTCCTCACCTGAATAAAATCTCCTGCACGCAATTTATAAATGTATATCCCGCTTGCCAGATTTCCTGCGTCCCAAACCACATCGTATGTCCCGGCAGCCAGGTTTCCGGACACCAGTGTGGCGATCTTCCTTCCAGTAATGTCATACACCTTCAAGGTAGTAAAACTTTTAGCCGATAGCTGGAATCTGATAACTGTCCTGGGATTGAAAGGATTTGGGTAGTTTTGATGCGATTCCGGCTGAAGCGGGATTTGAGAAATCTCATTTGGAATGCCGAGGGCGCTGCGTGTCGCAAAGGTCCAGGTATCCTGGCTGGGAGTGGTAAATTGGCTGTCGGATGCCATGACCGTCCAATTGTATATTTCACCTGCCTCAAGGACTGTTGCTCCAAATAAGCTAAATGATGTGTCCGGAATTCCTGCGAAAGTGGTGTCCAGGTTGTTGCCGGTTAAATGAAGTGCATAAGTCACTGTGTCGCTGTTGGGATCAATTGCCGGATGCCAACGGAACACCAGGGTGTCGGAGGTGGTAAGCGTATCACCGTCCGGCGGGTTTGCCAGCGCGAAGCCATACGGTGCCAGGTTTTCAATGGGGGGCGTGAAAAATATGAAAGTGTCCGGGCATGTCACGGTCGACCTTCCATCTGTGACGCTCATTGTCCAGCGGTAAGCGGTGTAGTGGTTCAGGAATTCCTGCCAGGCAAAAGCGTAGGTCGTATCCAATATATCCTTGAATGCCAGTTGAGGGAAGACATCCAGAATCTTCAGCTTGTAACGCAGTGTGTCTCCATTTGCATCAGAGGCAGTGTTCCATTTGAAATGAATGGTCGAATCAGTCCTGGGATTCAGGAATGTTGCAGTGGGCGGATTAATAAGGTGAAAGGTGGTTGGCGGGGTGTTGATGGTCCCCGGGTCGCCGGTGATGATAACGTGATCCAGCCACATAAAATCGGAGTGCTGCCCGCCGGGGCCGCCGTCCTTAATATAATAATTCACCGCCAGGTAAATATCACAACTATCGAATGGGGCCAGGGAAAATCCGTATTTGTGCCAGCTTCCCGCCGGACCATCCACCCGAAAATAACCAAGCAAATGGGTGAAACTCGAAAGCTGGTTATCGGTGGTGGAGATCCACACCCGCAGGGAGTCATCAAAGGCTCCACCAATCGCACCGGCCCAGAAGTAAAGGCTGTCGCCGGCATAAATAACCGATATTTGCGGGCTGATCAACCATTCGTCGATTATGCCGGCAAGGCTGGCATTCTGGTAATTGCTGGACCAGAAGCTCTGACCGGATTGCGGCAAAATGGTCGTTCCGCTTTGCAGCGCAATGGATTGAAACAGATCGAAGCCCGAGCCACTGTTGTCATTATCAACCGCCATCCAACCCGGCGGAATCGTAAGACCATCGAATGTCTCTTCCCACTTCACGCTTGATTGTGAATGCGCTGCCTGGAAAAATGAAAAAATCAATACTGAAATGAGCATAATTTGTTTCATGAGAATATTCCTCTCAACTAAAACGATAGTTTTCATATTCGATGGTCGCTATTATTTGATCAGGAGCAGCTTACGCGTTCGTGTGATCTTACCGGCCTTAAGACGATAGAAATATATGCCGCTTGCCATCCTTAATTCGGTAGCGCTGAAGCTGATTTTGTATCTGTCTGCTTTCTGCCGCCCGTTAACCAGTGTTTTGACTTTCTGCCCCAGTGCATTGAATATTACCAGGCTCACATCTTCATCATGCGGCAAACCGTATTCGATGGTGGTAACAGGATTGAATGGATTGGGGTAGTTTTGGCGAAGATAAAACTCGGTGGGAATCAATTCGTCTCCAATGCCCAGAGCAGTAAGGAGGAATGGGGTTTCCACGTTGCCAAGAATATCATCGCTCCGGAATGCGAGCCTTTCGGCAACCGGTCGTGTTTTGTCATTTTGGGGCTCATAAATCCGGAAATGGATCGAATCGCCCGCCAGATGATTGGAGTAAACCAACAGGAAGGCAAGGTGCTTTTGCATGCCGGGGATATACTGAATTCTGGTTAAACCCCGGCAAGTGTCCTCGACGAATGCCCCAAGAATGATGGTGGTATCGGCCATCTCTGTTCCATCGAATTCAAGGAGAGCCGTGATGCTTATATTGTGTTCATAGGAACCGATGTTGACTTCCCAATCCGATTTTTCCGGAAAAGCCAGAGATTGTGTGCCGGCAATGCCGCCGGGTTTGCCAAGCGATGGGTAGTTTACAGTACCCCCCAATTGGGAATTCAGCAGATAACCCTGCCCGGGGATCATCTTTTTCAGACTGCCTTCCCATTGGCCGGAAGAAGCAAGAAATTCGGCGAACTCGGTCTGGCTCCGGATTCGATCTCCCTCCATAGCCGTGTAGGCTGCCAGCGCATTGTTGATATCCATTATTTCCTGTGGCAAATAGCCGATCCAGTTCCAGCCGGCATCAACGAAAATGGGGGTAGCGGGAATATCCACCGGAGAGCCTGTCAATCTCAATGTCTGGCTTTTGTCCGAAAAGACTCGATAACTTTCCCCAATTTCCAGGCGCTGCAAACTGCCCTGCCAGCCTACGCCGGTTTGGTACTGACAGAATCCGGTTTGGCCTTTTACCAGATCTCCGTCGTCCGGCGAGAGATTTAACAGGGTGGTAGCAATGCTCATATCGGAGCATTCCACATTCGGCGAAATCCATGTCCAGCCTATGTTCAGCTCGACAGTTTGCACAAAACCGTCCGGTACTATCAGGACGGGATTCGAAGTGGTGCCATAAGAGCCGTTATTTGAAAAAGTATAGTTGTCCCCGGAAAATACTTGCTCTCTGCCTTGTGATGCATCCCACGCATGGAATGTCAATATCTCTCGAATGGAAGTATTGCTGTAGAGGGTTAAAAATGCCATGTATTTGTTGACGGATGGTACATACTCGATATTTGCGGTGCCCCGGCATTCGTCCTGAACAAAAACACTCAATATATCAAAAATATCCTGCGATAAGGTGTCGTTGAGAACCACCTGCGCAGTGACATTCATGCTGTAATTGAACTGGGCCGGATTTACCGTCCATTGCGGCGGCTGAATCAAGACTTTCAGGCGGACCAACAATTGTTCCTCACCCAGGTTGGTATGGACGAAGACGGTATCCTGATAGCTGCCTGGATTGAGCTGCGAATCTATTGCAAAGGAGATTTCTGTTTCTCCACCTGGAGGTATGGTTCCCGCAGTCAGACCTGGCGTCAGCCATACCGGATGCCGGGTGATGGTAAAAGGTTCATCCTGGCTGCCTGAGTTTCGGAGCGTTCGGGTAAATGTTTCCGAAGAACGCTGGTACACAGTTCGGTCGGCATTGGAAACTGTCCAGTAAACCGGGCTTGTGCTAATCCGGAACGACCAACTGACTGGATTGCGAAGCGTGTTCCCATTGATATCCCGAATACCCGAGACGGTGGCGGTCAGGTAGCGGTTCGAATAAATGGCCAAAGTGTCCAGCGGTACCGATATCACAAGTGTGTTTTGGTAGGCCGCCACCTCTGCAGGTATTGCAACGCTGTCATCCCGGGTGACCAGGGATATATTTTGAGGGGTTGCATAATTTTCATCAATTTCGTCGGAGAACGAAATAGAAATGTTTTCGCCCAGGTTCAGCACACCATCCGACGGCTGGGGCGTGCCAAAGACCAGCAGCGCCTGCCGATCGATAACACCGGAAGCGACATCGGAATAGTTAAGCCCTTTATTCCCGCAGTCGGAAACTGCCCTCAATTCGTAATTGCCATCCGGCAGTGCGGACACATCCCAGTATTCGAAAATGTATTCCGGCGGAATGGTGCTTTTAGGATAAAGGAAAGCAGTCTGCCAGCTTTCGCCATAACGCCGGTACTGCAATTTGAGATTCTCCATGTAAGGATTATTGAGATTGTAATCGGTGAGAATGAATTGCAGCGTATCATTGTCGGACTGGTTCACGACCCAATGATTTTCAGGCGTTAAAAGCGTCACATCACTGCAATTGCTTTGAAAATGAACGGAGAAAGTAACCGTATCGGCGATGGCTTCTGCATTGCAGGGAGAATAGAACCGAACCTTCAGATTTTCATAATCGTAGGCAATTGGTCCCCGTTCAACGGTCATGGTAGCGGTCAATTGCTCCCCTGCCGGCAAGGTGTAGGAGAGGTGGTCTTCGATTACCACCCCGCCAACCCGGATGATCGCACCATCCAGGTTGCTGGATTGAATGACTGAGAGATAATACTCGCGCGATTCACCACTCTGGCTGGTATTTCCCAGAGAAAGAATAAAGGCTGCCGGTTCATCCGGCGGGACGTTATTTCGCACGTACGGCGACATATCTAACTGAACCCCATCGCGCGGCTGAGTGCCGGGTTCCCACGGACAACTGCTGGTCCCAGCTAAAAGATCAAAAACAGGTGTTCCGTAGGTGGCGTCCCTTTTCACATTCACGCTGAAAAAATCGCCGGCATCGTCATCACCCAGCGAATAGCCGGTGGTCACCGAATTTTCGGTGACCAGGGTTGTATCATTAATCGTATTTTTATAATATGAACCCTGTGCCCCGATTTCGTAAGTGCAGCCTAAAATGACCGCACCAAGTCCTGCCTGCCAGTGAACATCCCAGGTTTGCGTGCGTGTCCTTGTGGAAGTGATCGATGAAGTGTTGTTGGATGAATAAGTTAGGGAAGCACCGGCACTAAAAGAGATATTGCGCTCAAAGCGAGCGGTGCGTTTCAGGCTTCTGTTGTACTCAAGTTCCTGGTTCCAGCGGTCAATCCCTTCAAGATATTTTCTTGCGCGGATGGTATCGTTTTCACCAAGCGCCAGGTTGCGCAGTTCCCGCAATTGCGGGATGAGCGTATTTCTTATATGGGATTCCGTGTAAATAAATGTGGTCGCAACACTGTCGATATCCCATGCTACTGAGGTGTCGCGCTCCACCTGGTTGGTCGTCCAGTTGAAATCAATTACATCGGTAAGTGCATAAACCATGCTGAATGAGGCACCGATGAAAACATCACTTTTTTCACCGGCTACCAGCGTGTTATCTGAGCTGCGAAATTCCTCACTCGCTTTGAAGGTAATCGTCTTTCCGGAAACCCTACTGGTATCATCGATATAATAGAAATCGCCGGCGATGAGAACATAAGCCCCGAACTCGGTGGATACGCCTTCCCCGACGCCAAGAACTGCGCCGGCCTGCAGGTTTACAAATGCGCCTATTCCCATAGATTCCTG
>CAZUZS010000004.1:0-1221 GCA_964624795.1 uncultured Calditrichaceae bacterium | reverse complement strand
TCCTCCGCTGAGAATATTTGGCTTGCCGGCAATGCAGGTATAAACCGCGATGCCGTTTTCCAGCGGTATCGTCACCGGATTATTGGCTTTATCACCAACCCCATCATAGATCCGTACATATCCTTCATCTACGTGACAGGTGTCAGTTCCCCAGGTATCTAACACCTCGATTATCATCCGGTAATTTACAAACTGCTCCATGATCGGAACCGGGTAGCTGCCGCCGCCGATTTCCGGCCAACCGGTGACGCGGACAATTGGCGTCGTGCGATAGGTAAAATTTTGCCGCTGGTTTTCCCAGGTCAGGTCAACGGTGTCGGAGGAAAAATATTGCACTATCAAAGGATTGTAAGGAATAATATTCGTCAGATCGATTAGATAGGGCTGCGCCGGGAAGAAGAACCGATAATTCCCCTCCGCATCAGTGGTAATTGTGGTGTCAAAAAGGCCGGCATTATTTCCAATGCCCAATAACTGCAAATCAGCGACGCCAATCGGCGAATTGCAGGGTCCCCTTACTTTACCATAGACAAGACGGGTGGTGGTGTCCCAAAACCGCAGATCCAAAATATCGTCCGTTACCGTTATGGTAGTGTCTTGCGGCAGAAAGGTATGAACTGCTGTCGAATCGCCATACGAAAGCGATATGGTGTATTCTCCCGGTTCATCGATGGAAAGATAGAATCTTCCATTGCTGTTGGAATAGATGCCGGTAGGGAATCCGTCCAGGTAGATCGCAACGCCTTCCACGTTGCAGGAGGTGTTGGCAAATTGGATCCTTCCCGAGACGGTAAAAGTTGTGGTATCCGTAAAATTTATGGAAGATTGACCGGGCATGGTCAAGTCCAGCGTGCTGTTTCGGGAAGGCGGCGTGAATCCGTGATCGCCTTTGGCTGGAGTGAGCGTGAACGTTCGGCTTTCATCATAATAGATATCTCGAATAGAGTAATCGCCGTGCGGATCCGTCATCGTGAATAGCTCTACTGCGCTGGAATCGGAGGCGTACTGTGCTCCAAAAATAGTCCCGTGGTTTCCGCCGTCCTCGGCGTAATCACCGGCAAATGCCGCCGAACAGCGGGTTGAGTCGTCAAAGCTCCAATAGGCGAGAAGCCCCGTTTCGGATCCTTCTAGCAACCGGTTCATATCAGCCTGGATCGCGGCAGAACTGCGCGAGATGTTCCAGACCCGCAACTCATCAATTTTCCCGCTGAAGTGGGATAG
>CAZUZS010000003.1:103291-148098 GCA_964624795.1 uncultured Calditrichaceae bacterium | reverse complement strand
TTTGCATCCGGTAAATTCCGTAAATCCCGTCAGGATTTCATTTTTCACTGATTATGCAACTTCATACCGGGCCGATTAAATTTTTAAGTGATAAAAAATGGCTTTCCTGAAAGAACGCTTCGGCGCAATTATTTCCATTCTGATTATCGTGCCCCTTGGGTTTTATACGAAATTCTATGATGGTCCCGCCCGGGAATGGGTGAACGATTCTCTTGGAGGGTTGTTCTATGAAATCTTCTGGTGCCTGATCGTTTTCCTCATCCTGCCCAAGGCAAAGGCCTGGAAAATCGCCCTGGGTGTTTTTGCAGCTACCTGCATATTAGAGATTTTACAGCTCTGGCATCCGCCCATTTTGGAAGCGTTGCGAAGCTATTTCATCGGCAGGACGGTCCTGGGTAACTCTTTTTCAATTTCCGATTTTTTCTACTACGTAGCCGGGTCGCTTCTCGGCTGGTGGTGGATTCTCCGGCTGCAAAAGCACAGGAGTTCCGTAGGCAAAAATTAGCCTTTGAATGGTTTCCAAGAGCAAAACGGAATCACCGCTGAAAGTGGCGAGGAGGATATGCTGGAGTTAAATGTTCGAAACAGTATTCAGATCGCAGGCGTGCTGGATGAAACCGAAGCGCAAATGTTAGCGGAGTGTGGGGTGCGTTTCATCGGATTTCCGCTTCGCCTGGATGTTCACCAGCAGGATCTCGATGAAAATGAAGCGTTGCAAATAATCAAGAAGCTGCCCGCTGCCACTACCGCGGTGCTGATTACTTATCTGCGGCATGCGGATGAAATCGTTCGGTTAAGCCGCAAACTGGGCGTTTCAATTGTGCAGCTTCATGGAAAGCTGCCGGTAAAGGAAGCAGAAAAGGTAAAATCAGCAGCGCCTGAAATATCGATCATCAAAAGCTTGGTGGTGAAAGAGGATAATTATTCGGAGCTGAAACAGACAATCAAGGATTTTTCTGCCTGCGCAGACGCATTTATTACCGATACATTCGATCCGGTCAGCGGTGCCAGTGGCGCTACCGGCAAGACTCATAATTGGGAGGTGAGCCGCAAGTTGGTGGAGGTCTCGCCGCACCCGGTTATTCTGGCCGGCGGATTAAACCCGGCAAATGTGCGAAAAGCGATACTGGAAGTTCGACCGGCGGCAGTAGACAGCCACACCGGCGTGGAAGCACCGGACGGACGCAAGGATCGGTCGCTGGTAGAAGCGTTTGTCTCCGAGGCCAAGGATGCTTTTAACATCATACGCTAAACTTGCAGAATCTCATCTCAATAGCGGCAGAGATTGAAAGAACTCTCCGACCTTCTCATAGTCCGGAATCCTAAGCATTCACTATAAAAACGAGAAAATATTGCACATTCTTTTGAAATGATCTCGGCGGGTATTTCATGGCGGGTTCAAGGAATGCAAAAGGAAAGCGCTGTCACCTAAGCATTACGGTAGCTTGTTGGAAATAAATTCTTTCTGTCGATTCTCAACCCATCTGGCATCATTTCTGCCTGAATTGGCAAGGGTGCAAAGCAATTTTGATTTATAAACTCTGGCGGGCTTTTAATACACGGAAACCAATTCTATGTTTTCAATCGGCACAGCCGTCGTTGGCTTTTGTTTGAACAGTCCCGATAGTAAAGAGGTCGCAGATGGTCTGTTCATTCAAATTCTTCGCATCTTTCCTGTATGGCGGGGAAAATTTTTTAAGATAGCCGAATCATCGCTGAGCATCAAAATTGCCAGGAAATCAAATGATTGTATTGCTCTCTGCACAAATCATTTGGAAATGTATCGGTTGACTTACAGGAAAAAGTTGTTAAATTTATGAGATAGTTTAGTTTAAAAAGAAAAAATAGTCAATAAATGTTCAGGAGGTAAAACGTGTTCAAATTTTCAGGGTTCGTAGCTGCAACGGCGGTTTTTCTTATGCTGGTCATGTCCATGGGTTTGCTGGCACAGCAGGATATTGAAAGCCGTATTAAAGCGATTGAAAATGAAATGAGTCAGAAGCGGCAGGATAATCTTGATATAATTTCTCCCACAAATTTCAAAAAAGCCGAAGAGGAACTGGACAAAGCGAAAAAGGATTTTCAGGCAGGAAAAGATATCCGCGGCATTCAGGACAAGCTGGAAAAGGCGACCCGCTATCTCCGTTTGGTAGATGATGTAGGCCAGCAGGGTAAGATCCTTTTCAAGGATGTGCTGCAGGCCCGTGAAGACGCCCTGAATGTCCAGGCACCGGAATATGCCGCAAAAGAATTCCAGGAAAGTGAAGATCTGTTCATGGAAGCCAGCCAGAAATTGGAAAGAGGCGATTTGAACGGCGCCCGGAATACGGCGGCGAAGACCGAAGAAGCTTACCGGCAGTCCGAGCTTCGGGCCATTAAGGAGAACATTATTGGCAATGTTAAGGAACTGCTGAAGCAAGCGGATGAACAGGATGTAAAGGACCAGGCGCCGTTTACCCTGAAAGAGGCGCACAATCTGTATGATGAAGTACTGGTGATTCTAAACAGCAACCGCTATGCAAAAAGCAATGCCCGGGAAACAGCCGAAAAAGCGGAGTACCAGGTAAAACACGCCATGTACCTGGCGCAGGTAATCAAGAAATTGAAAAAAGATGACAAGAATTGGGAAATGCTGATCCGCGATTTTGAGGACCGGATGGATCACATCGCCGAACAATTGGGATTTGAAGGGCATTATGAAAACGGCCTGGCGGATACGGAGAAAGATATTGTTCTGGCAATCCAGAATTTGAAAGAGGAAAATAAATCTCTGAAAGAGGATTTGAACACTGCGCAGGATGAGAATGAAAGTCTCAAACAAAAAATCCAGCAATATGAAAAGACGGTGGTAACCGAACTTCAGGAGAAGAAAGAGTGGGAAGAGAAGCTTCAAAAAATAGAGAAGAATTTTACAAAAGACGAAGCGCAGGTGTTACTTTCCGAGAATCAGATGATTATCCGGTTATATGGACTCACTTTTCGTTCCGGCTCGGCGGTCATCACTCCGGAGCATTTTATTCTGCTGACCAAAGTCATGCGGGCGTTGCGCGAATTCCCCAACAAAAAAATCCTGATTGCGGGTCATACGGATTCCCAGGGCAATGATGCTTACAATCTCAATCTTTCCGAAAATCGTGCTGCCGCAGTTCGTGCTTACCTTGAAGCCAATATGGGTCTGCCGCCCGATCAGTTCGAAAGCATCGGTTATGGCGAAAGCCGCCCGATTGCCAGCAACGATACGATGGAAGGCCGGGAGCTAAATCGGCGCATTGAAATCATTATTGATCTCAAATCGTCTGCGGAGCAGGCAACCAGCGATTAATGCGGATTGTTTCTCACGCAGAATTTCAGTAAAATTACCCGCAGTTTTTCAAAAGCTGCGGGTATGTTATGTACGGCTGGAATGCCCAATTTTCTTTAGTCGTATTTACGCTTGTACCGGCATTCAGCGCGAAATGCCGGTGGCGCTTTTTGGCTCTTGTGGAACTTTACGATATAGATTCAGCATAAAACTTCAGAAAAGTTGGAAAGAGATTGTAGCATGGATTCAATGGCATTAACCCCTGAACTCAAGGACAAATATAATAAACTAAAAGAATTAATTTCCAGCTATCCGAATCTGCTGGTTGCCTATTCAGGCGGTGTGGATTCAACCCTGCTGCTGAAAATTGCATTTGATGTTTTGGGTGAAAATACCATTGGCATTATTGGTATTTCACCCTCAATTCCCGGCAGAGAGGTAAAGGAAGCGCAGGAGATCGCCCGGAAGTTCAATCTCCCATTTGCGCTGGTGGAAACGCACGAAATGGATGATGCAAAATATTCACGCAATCCTGAGAATCGCTGCTATTACTGCAAGAAAGAGCTATTCGGCGAACTTTATGATTATGCTGCCGCCAATGGATTCACGCACCTGGCAGATGGGACAAATTTAGACGATGCCACTGACCACAGGCCGGGACGCCAGGCAGCAGCGGAATTGCATGTGGTGAGTCCCTTGAGTGAGGCTGGGCTCCAAAAACAGCATATCCGCCAGCTCAGCCGCTTTCTTGGTCTGCCAACCTGGAACAAGCCGGCACTGGCTTGTCTCTCTTCGCGATTTCCTACCGGTACCCCGATTACCGGCAAGGCTCTGCACATGGTCGAGGAGGCGGAAGATTACCTCTACTCGCGGGATTTTAAAATTCTGCGCGTACGCCATCATGGCAAACTGGCGAGAATTGAAGTGGGGGAAGAAGAGATAAACCGGTTGCTGGATGATGCGATCAGGAAAGAAATCTATCAGAGGTTCCGGGAAATCGGATACGCTTTTGTGTCGCTGGATCTGGCAGGGTACAGGCAGGGAAGTTTGAATCAACTTCTTGAAGGACAAACCACGAGAAATGATCTGAAATAGATGTTAGCTTCCATTCGTTCTGATGCTTTCCAGGAGTACCCGGGGATCCAACAAACCACGTTTTGGCTACCTGATGCTGAGTATTCTAAACTATTCAAGAAATTCGGCGCGGAAGAATCCATTAACAAAATTTTGCAGATGGCGGGCGAGAGGGAAGAGCGAATCGCACTGACCAGGCAGGTACATGGAAACAGCGTTCGTATTGTCAGCTCTGCCGGTGTCGCGGGAGAATACGATGGATTGGTGACCGAAACGCCGGAAATGAACCTGGTAATCCGGACGGCAGATTGTGCCGCGATCATGATTTATGATCCGCAGGAGCGGGTGATCGCCAATTTACACGCCGGCTGGAGGGGCGTCTATAAAAATATCATTGGGAATAGTATCCGGCTGATGAAAGAGACATGGAGAAGCCCGCTTGAAAACCTGGTGGTCGCGGTCGGGCCATTTATCCGGTCCTGCTGCTACCAGGTAGGCCCGGAGTTCCGTGGCTACTTCCCAGAGAATTATTTGCAGGTGCGAGAGGGCAAGCTGTACCTGGATATGGACAGCGCAATCCGGGATCAGATCCTGGGACATGGCGTCCGGGAAGCCAGTTTGTTTGTTGATGACAATTGCACCTGTTGCAGCGCACTCCGGTTACCATCGCACCGGCGAATGAAAAATAAAAACCGGCTCTTTCATATGATAAAATTGAAGGGGGAATGAAATGCACAAATCTATCGGACTTATTTTTTTTATTATCCTGGCGCCTCTGCTTGCGAGATCGCAGGAACCGCTCCAGGAGAACGCCAGCTATGTCAGTTTCGAGATCAACCGGACACCCATTATCTCGGGCGGATTTTTCTTGCAGGATTTGCTGGCCATTGAAGGCGGATTTGGTTTTGCTGCAAACGGTGACATCAAGAGCGACGGGCTGGGGATCAGAGTGGGGCTGGACAAATATCTGACAAACGAGCGCCTCGCGCCTTTCATTGGCGGCTTCACTCAATTTATTATCAATCCAAATGCATTGCATCAATCGGATTGGAAGGGTTCTCGGCTTTCGGTCGGCGGACACTTTGGGCTCAACTTTTTTGTTCTCAAGAATCTTTCTGTAGCTGGTACCCTTGGAGGCGAACTCCAGTTTAATTCACCAAAAGATGTGGATAGCTCGGTAAATTTTACTACCTTCACATCAGGAATAAAAGCAAGGTTGTTTTTTTAGTCCGGCATAGCGGATTTTTGCAGCCGAAAACCGATTTCATGTTTGTAGCTGAATTTATTTTTTTATTTTTTGACGCTTCATTGCGCCGGGTCAATCTATTCCGAAACCCGGATGATTATTTTCATGCCGCCCGAGAGGGAACATGTTTTGGAAAAGGAACGGCAAGATTCTTTAAGTGATGCATGAGGTATATATTTGTACCTGAATGAGGATGCAGAATTCACCGTGGAAATAAACCGGTTGAGAATGGAAAGGAGACGCTGTGGATTTAATCAAGGCAATAATTTTAGGAATAATACAGGGATTGTCGGAATTTCTGCCCATAAGCAGTTCCGGACACCTGGTGCTGGCGGAGGAACTTCTCCATTTTAAGGAAGGCGGACTGGCCTTCGAAGTTTTTGTCCATTTCGGAACACTGCTGGCAGTGGTGTGGGTCTTCCGGAAAGACATCGCGAAAATGATTCTCTCGCTGCCTGCTGTTTTTCAACTCCCCGGTGGCAACGTGGAAGGGGAGAGGAGAGAATATGCATTGTTGGATATTTATATCATCATCGCTTCTGTGCCTGCAGCAGTGGTCGGCCTTTTGTTCGAAGATGCTATCGAAGGGCTATTCGAAAGAGCTGAGTTGGTGCTCTTCATGCTTTTCGTGACCGGCGTAATTATGTGGAGTTCCCGTTACACCAGAGAGAAACGTGAGGAAATCGGCGGCTGGCGCTCATTGTTGATCGGGGTAGCGCAGGCTTTCGCAATTATTCCAGGTGTTTCCAGATCCGGCTCAACTATCGTAACCGGTTTATGGTTAGGGATTCGCCGCGATCTGGCAGCGCGCTTTTCTTTTATTCTTTCCGTACCAGTGATTTTTGGGGCAACATTGATAAAGTTCAAGGATTTGCTGGAAGTGCCGCCCACCAGTTCGCACCTGCATGATCTCATTGCTGCAACGCTTGCAGCAGCGATCGCCGGTTATTTTGCTATCATCTGGCTGCTGGACGTCATCCGGAAACAAAAATTGGAGTGGTTTGGTGTTTATTGCTTTGCGGTAAGTATCATCGGGCTCATTGTTCTGCTTGTCATTTAAATTTCCGCTCCTCATCAAACGGGAAGCCTCTGGCAAACCTGCGAAAAAGCCTTGATACTAATCATCTCCTGCTGGCTGCGCTTGTGCATTGATGGTAATTGTTTATCAATAGCACGGGCTAAATGGAGTCTCCAAAGGATGCGGTCTTTGGAGATGTTCGAATGTCGATTGCCCAATAGTATTTGAATATAGCAGGGCAATCTCTCTTCTTATCAGCAAAAAGCAATCCTGCAAGTTACATCCATTTTGCCCAGAGCAGAAGGCCCCGGCTCAGACAGCCGGGGATTTGTTTATTGTGAAAAAAGCGGCAGATTGCGGTCTACAGCTTGAGAGACGGTTGAACAGCTCGCGCCGGGGCTTAAACGCGATAGGATTGGCGGGTGGCTCCATGATGACGAAGCAGCGACGAGGAAATATTGGACACCCTGGTGTTGAGTTTTGCGAAAAAAATGATGAAAAAACGGTCACTTTCTGACAAGCATAAATCTCTCCCAGTTTTGGTAACTAAATGAAATAAATGACATTACGATTAATGGCATCATATTTGATAAAATACTGAACGAAGCGTATCGAATAAGGATGTTAGAACAAACATGGAGGTTAAGTTGACACCATCCGTTGGTAACAAAGTTCTAAACCGTTTTATTAAACCCAATTTAATCAAATAATTTAAGGAGGAATTATCATGGGTCAGCAGCAATTATTGCTCATCGTTTTAGGTATCATCATCGTCGGTATCGCCATTGCAGTAGGTGTTACCATGTTCCAGAGCAGTGCAGTGGACACTAACCGCCAGTCAGTGATCAGCGATATGGCGAACCTGGCAGCCAAGGCACAGCGCTTCTACCGGACACCCACCCAATTGGGCGGTGGTGCACAGGATTTCAACGGATTCCGCTTGGGGACACTGGATTGTGAAAATGCAAACGGAAGCTACCGGGTCTTTACAGCCGCTCCTGATGCCACTTCAGATGCCGCTCCGGCCGACACGACCTCGAATATCAGTGTAGGGAGTGCCGCATCAACCATATACATTTATGGCTGGGGTAAAGAGAACGGCGATCGTGACGATTCAACCATGCCTGTACAGGGCTATGTTACGGTTACCGGAAATGGGATGACCACGACCATTGTGAACTAAGAATCGCGAATTTTGGGGTGTTCTTCATCATGGGTGGGGAGCGCCCCTTTTTTTTCTGAGGGAGTTTAGAATACCATGCCTGATTTCAGATTTGAGGGAACTTCAATAAACGGTAGGTCGGTTCAGGGCGTTATTGCTGCCGACAGTTCATCCGAGGCCAAGAGAAAGGTACGTAAACTGGCCGAACAACATCGGGTGAAGATTCAACGCCTGCGCAAAAGAAAGACCTTTATCTACAAGGTTCAAAAAAATGGCGATAAACCGACCACCGGAGAACAAAAAGCGTTCACCAAAGAAGAAGTGCAGCAGGCATTAACTAAACTCGGATACAAAATTCTGAAGATTCAGCCTAAAGTATTGGCGCTGAAACTCAAACCCCCTACAACGGAGATTGTCACCTTCGTTCGACTCAGTGCCGATCTTTTGCGCGAAAAATTGCCCTTCAACGAAGTGCTGCAACTGCTTGGAAACGATATGCAAAATCCTACGCTTAAGGAAGCTATTCGTGAAATCAATAATGATTTGCGGCAGGGAAAAGATAGTGAGGAAGCATTCATCAAGCAGGAAAAAGCTTTGGGCAAATTCAGTGCGAGAATGCTGGGACTGGCATCCAAAAGTGGCAACATGACTGATGTATATGAAAGCACAGCCAAATTTCTGGAACGGAATGCGGAATTCAAAAAGAACCTGCGCAGCGCGCTTATTATGCCCATGTTTACGTTACTGGTACTTTTTGGCGCCGTCATTTTCTATGTTGCATATATTTTCCCCGAAACTGCCAAGCTGTTTCAGAAACTGGGCAGCGAGCTTCCGCCAATGACAACCGCAACGCTTCAATTTAGTGATTTTCTGATCAATAACATGTTTTACATCCTGGTCATTGTGGTCGCCGCCGCGGGTGGTTTCATTTACTTCATTAGAACACCGCGAGGTAAATTTCTAAAAGACAAATACATCTTTAAGGTGCCGATGATCGGTCCGCTGGTACACAAAACGACCATCGAGATTTTTTGCCGGGTGTTCTATTCGCTTTACAGCGGTTCGGGAGAAAATGTAGACGCCATCAAGCTGGCTGCGGAAGCCTGCGGTAATAAATATTTTGAGGATCAGCTTAAAACCGTAGCCATACCGATGATGCTTAGCCAAGGTAAAGGGCTGGTGCAATCCTTCGAAGCTTCGGGCGTTTTTACCAAAACAGCATTGGCGCGATTCCATTCCGGCGCTGAAACCGGAACGGTAAAAACTACCGCCATGCAGATCGCGAATTATTACGAAAGAGAGACGGTTTACAAACTCAAGAATGCGGTGGACTTTGTGCAGCTCGCTATTGCGATGATTATTATGATTGTAATGACTGCGCTCACGTTGGTCTCGTCGGAGACGGCAATGATCAGTCCCAAATCGCCCATCGGTTAATTGAGCATGTGAATGGACGGGAGACGAATTAATACATGAATGGCCAAATACCCGACTTCAAATCAATTACAAAATCCCTGGATGTGAGTGATCGCTTAGGGATTACGCTTTATAAGAAGGGCATTGTGGACCTGCCCACCCTTGAAAGAGCCATCAAGGTAAAAGAGCAGGATGATTCAAACCGCCGGCGAAGCCTCGCCCAAATATTAGTCAAAGACTTCAATATTGAACATGACAGCGTTTTCCGGGAAGTAACTGAGCTTTATGGATTTCGCGAGATATACCTCAAAGATGAAAATGTCGATCAAAAACGAATCGATTTCATGCGGAAGATGCTGGAATTGCTGCCGGACTCTCTCCGCAATTTGATGAGAGAAGATAAACTGGTTGTTTTTAAATATGATGAGTATCGTCCTTACAAGCTCATATTTCTGGCGGCTGATCCTACCAGCACCAATATCCCGGTAATTGCCAGGGCGATTGGCGCCAAACGATATGAAGTGTGTTACGTGAGATACAAAGATTTGCAGGTGCTGCTCGATTCTGTTTTTCCTGAGCAAAATGAATATCTGAAAGTACTTGAGGATATGTCGCTTGAAATCGATGAAGAGGAAATGGACGATGTTTCTCTGGATGAAGCGGCGATCGATGCGGAGATTAATAAGAGCCTGCTTGTCAATCTTGTTGAGGGAATGTTGATTGAAGCGGTGCGAAGAGGCGCGAGCGACATTCATGTAATTCCCAGGGACCTCAAAACGTCCGATATCCATTTCCGGATCGACGGGAAACTGCAGATTTGGCACACCCAGGATGGCGTAAGGCCGGAGGCTTTGACAGCGGTGATTAAAGACCGTTCAAAAAATATTGACAGGTTTGAGCGCGAAGTTGCTCAGGACGGGTTTATTCAACGCAAAGTGGACGGACACATGATCCGATACCGCGTTTCGGTTCTCCCGATTGTTGGGCGAGAGTTTGAATACAAGCTGGAAAGCGTGGTTATCCGAATCCTTGATGACCGGAAGGTGATTAGCGACCTCGATAAGCTGGGTTTTCAGGGTAAGGCAAAGGAATTTTTCATTAAAGCGATTTCAAAGCCGCAGGGAATGGTAATCGTCACCGGGCCAACCGGTAGCGGTAAATCGACCACACTGATTGCTGCTCTAAGCTACATCATAAAACCGGAAATCAACGTTCTGACAGTAGAAGACCCGGTTGAGTACATTATTTCCGGCGCCAGACAAATCAAGATCAGTCTGAAAAACGATTTTGAGAGAGCATTAAGATCTATTCTGCGCCACGACCCGGATGTAGTAATGGTGGGAGAAATTCGCGACAAAGAGACTGCCGAAACAGCCATAAAGCTGGCCAACACCGGGCACCTCACATTTTCAACCCTGCATACCAACGATGCCCCAAGTGCGGTTTCGCGTCTTTATAAAATGGGTATTGAAACATTCCTGATCGCCTACGCCATCAACATCATTATCGCCCAGCGATTAATCCGGCGATTGTGCGACAAATGCAAGCGCCCCACGAAAGATCTAAATCCTGAGGTGCCGTTAGGATTGGGATTTACGCCGGAAGAGGTAAAAGAAACGGTTTTTTATGAAGCCGTTGGTTGTAAACACTGTCATGGAGGCTACAAGGGACGGGTAGCAATTCATGAGGCGCTGTTTTTCAGCAAGGAGATCCGAAACCTGATTTTTAAGACCGGAAAAGAGATTGATGAAGAATCCATCAGAAATCAGGCAGTGAAGGATGGAATGCTAACTCTGCGTGCCGCCGGTAGAGAAAGAGTTAAGCAGGGAGTTTCCACATTAGCGGAAGTTGCATATGCCACTTCGGAAGATTAAAAGAAGAGAAATACAATGAATACAGGTCAAACCATGTTGACGTTCGGAGCGCTTACTTTGCTCAGCTTTGTTATTCTGAATCTCAACAAGAATTTGGGCCAAAGCGATATTTCGCTGGCCCAAAACAGGTATCGTCTGGAAGCATTGTCCATCATGAGTTCATATATCGAAGAGACCAGTCAGTATTTTTTTGATGAAGCATCCACGGATACACTGACCTATAAAACGCTAAATGATTTTACTCTCCCCAATCAATTGGGGATGGAACATAATGATTACGGGGTACCGGATGATTTTGATGATTTTAATAACTACTCTGTTAAAGATACGGGTATGAGTGGTGTTATTTACAAACTGAACTTCAAAGTAGAATATGTTCAACTGGTAGGCAGCGCAATGGTGATTTCTATCTCACGCAAGTACAATAAGCAAATGACTATCTCAATTTCCGATAATTATGCCGATCCCTTGATATTTCGGTATAAAAATGGAGTCAAAATAAAAGATACGTTGCAGGTTTCGTTTGTAAACAGTTACTGGTTTTATAATTAATTACGAAAGGGCAAGAGGGTGGCGACACTCCTGGACATTTTAGGGGGCCTTTTTATCTCCGGTTTTTTATTGCTCATTGCTCTTACTGCGTCCGATACTGCTACAACCGAGTTTTTTAATTACAACTCCGATGCAATTATCCAACAAAATTTATCGGACCTATCGGATGTAATCCAGTATGATCTGCGAAAAATGGGATTTGGTATTCCTGAGGTGAACCAAAACACAATTCTGCAGATTGCGCAACCCAATCATATCAAATACCTGTCGCAACTGAATATGGACAGTGATTGTCGCGTTCCGGTTGCAGGCGTCTCCACGCTCGACAATATTCCCGATACGATTGAATACAACATTGATTCACTGGAATCGGTTGATTATGGCGATACATCAATTACCACCTATACAATACGACGGACAATAAAAATTACACCCTCCACCTCACATACCATGCAGATTGGTGTGATTGGGAATAATAATGTGTTTCGCTACCTGAACCAGATAGGGGATCCGGCTGCTATCATTTCCGCCACAAAAATGGTGGAAGTAACACTAACTGCTTTTAATCCCAGGATAACCCTGAGTTCAGATTTCGTGATGAGTCAACTCAGCAATGGCGATGATCCGGAGTTCCGGAAGCGAGAGTTACGACGGTTGCTGCGCGCATCGTATTGGCGTCAGACAAGGTTAATCTCTAAAAATCTAAGAAGATAAACCGGGGTGCAATAATGTTAGGAAAAGGATCATTACTAATCGTTCTTGCGTTTTCGTTAGCGTTTTCGCTGTATCAAATGAAAATCAGCCGTGCGGTTTTGTCCACATCCGATAATTTTAACCGAAACTATATCGAAACAGCGGTCCACGAATCGGCATTGAGCGCCACAAATCTGGCTGTCAATAAAGTGTGGGATCAAAAAATCAATTCAGACACTTTTCAAGTAGTTGTAAACCAGTGTACATCTATGGTAAATATTTATCCGGTGGGAACCGACACGATTAAGGTAAAGACAAAAGCCTGGGGATATATATTTGATCCGGAAACCGATGCAGTCAACAACCAGCCGCTCAAGCTCGCCGATTCGGTTACGGCCTACTTTTCATACAACATGCCTATTTCGCAATATTTTTGGTTTACTTCCAACGAAAACGGCGTGTACTGGATTTCCGGAGACACCGTCTGGGGGCCCGTTCATACTAATACGGTGCTAAATACAAATGGGGACCCTGTTTTCTATGGCAAGGTTACGGCAGGAAAGGGAATAGCACCGAATCCAATATCCCATGGGAATAGAGCCAAATTTTATGGCGGATGGGAGGTTGGGATAAAAGTTGAGATACCGACCGATATGTCTCCTTTGATTGCTGCCGCGATTGCGGGCAACGGAGGCGCTGCGCCCAACGAAAAATGTATCTATAATCAAACCACAACTTTCGATTTTCAATCGGACGGCAGCATCATCCGAACTGTTGGCACAGATCCCCCAGATACAGTCGCATCGCTCAGCGGTATTGCGCCTACAGGTGTAATCTATTGCTCTCAAAACGTTCATGTGAAGGGAGTATTTAATGGGCAAGCGACAATATATAGCGAAGGCAATGTTTACATCGAAAATGATATTGTGTATGCTGATGACCCTCTAACAAATCCCAACTCGGATGATCTTCTGGGGCTGGTTGCTGCCAACGATGTAATTGTTTCGGATAACTATGCCAACAACCATGACTTGAATGTTCAGGCCTGCGTATTGGCAGTAAATGGTTCGTTTATGGCACAGAATTATAGCTCACGGCCGATTTCCGGGGTGCTGCGGTTTACCGGTAGTATTGTGCAGGATAACCGGGGGCCGGTGGGACAATTTGGTTGGGGGGGGTCAATCATACATGGCTATAGCAAACGATACAGGTTTGATGACCGGTTGAGCACCATGTCCCCGCCACACTTCCCCTATGTTCAGTATCTGAGACTTGTTTCGTGGTGGGAATAGGGAAGACAGAAGGAAAGAAGCAGTTATGGCTTTAACTCCACAATTATTAACAGAAGCAAAAAATCTCTTGCAGCAACTTACTGCCCAGATTCCACGGGCGCTTTTCAGCATGGAAAAGCAGATGTTTATTGGCAACGAATTGTTGCCGGGCCTGGACGACAAGCAAAAAATGACGCTGCGCCAGCTTCTCAACGGTTTCCTTTCGGAATTGCGGCGGGTCGAGGCTTCGGATATCGACTTCGGTGGGTTAGGATGCAAGAAAATGGTATGGTTCAGAATTCATGGAGAGAAAAAAGCAGTGCCCCAATTTGGTCAATACGAAAATGCGGAGTTTGATATTCTGATCCAGAGCATACTCCTGGGACGCCAGAAGCAGGAGCTTTATGATAATCGAAATCTTGATTTTTCCTATACCTTCACAGACGACAACCGGGTTCTCTATCGTAATCGTGCCAATGTGGCGTTTGATCTCAATTCCCTCTCACTCAATATGCGGGCGATAAACATAGCCACCAGAAGTTATGATGAATACGGATTCGACCAGTTCGTGACCCAGATGGTTCACCTGGCTTACACAAAAGAGGGGCTGATATTGGTTACCGGCATCACCGGCTCCGGAAAAAGCACGACCCTGGATTCCATCGTGGACTTGAACAATCGCACTGTCAATTCGCATATCATCATCATCGCTTCCCCCATCGAGTTTGTACATGAGCCCAAAAAGTGCATTGTCCGCCACCGGGAAGTTGGGCGCGATACGCTCTCTTTTAAGATGGGCACAATTGAAGCCCTGCGGCAGGATCCGGACATCATAATTATCGGTGAAATGCGTGACCCGGATACAATTATGGCTGCCCTGGAAGTTGCCGATAGCGGCCACAAGGTTTTCTCCACCCTGCACACTTCCTCGGCCGTGGAAAGTATCGATCGGATTATTGGTGAGGTAGCAACAATGGAACAGGATCGCGTGCGAAACCGGCTGGCCGATATCCTGCGCTGTGTTATCTCGCAGAAGCTGGTCCCAACCCTCGATGGCAAACGAGTCTTGGCAAAAGAAATTATGGTGATGACGCCTTCGATAAGGGCAGCGATCAAAAATAATAATACCGGTGAGATTTATCAGATGATCAACGAAGGGAAAAAATTCGGAATGATCACCATCGAGCAGGACCTTGCCAACCTCTACCTGGCAAAAAAAATCTCTGTGAATACGGCAGTAAATTTCGCAAACAATAAAAGAAGAATTCAACAGTTGTTAAAACTGGCATAATTACAAGGATGTATGTATATGGCAAACGGTAAAAAATATTCAGAAAAACTTGCAGTTGGCATGTTTGTCGAAGGACAATTTCTGCATGTGGCGTGCCTGGCACTTCATAAGAAAAGGATTAAACTTATTGATGCCAAAATTGTGAAGATGGTCAAAACCCTCGAAGCCGTAAAAGTTCAGGAACCGGTTTTGTCCGATGTGTTTAGTGAGGTTTCGGACTCACCGGCGGAGTTGGATATATCGGAAGAAATACCGGATACCCATTGGGTAGAAACTGACAGCACGTCCGATGTTCATGATAATGCCGAGGTAATTCGCAAGGTTTTGAAGAAATATCCTCATCGCAAAAATAAGCTGGCTATTACGCTTTCCGAACCGCAGATCTATTACAGTTATTATGGCACCGACTGGGGCCTTGATGGCAAGAAGCTGCATCAGAAAATACTGGAAGACCTGGTTCGTGAGCGGCAAAATGGGGAAGTTATCCAACCGGATGCCCTGCATGTGGTTCGGCTCAAAGATGGTCGGTTAATGGGCATTGTGAGGGATAACGAGGTCAATATTCTTAACCTGCTGGAATTCCTGCGTTCCGAAGGATCAGTCCGCATCCCCAACATTTCGCTGGTGGAAAGCGCTGAAACTTCGCTGGCAAATATTGTGAATGTGAACTACGAATTTGCCGAAGACGAAATTACGGTTGTTGTTTATCTTGGAAATGAATTCAGCCGCCTGATTTTTATGAAAGGCAATGAGATCTACAATATTTCCTACATTATTGGCGCTGGTCTGGATTCAGAAAATATCAATAACACTATTTTTAGCCGGATTTTGCTGGAACAGGACAACCTGAATCTACCCCGGATCCAAAACATTATTCTTACCGGCGAAGCTTACGAGGTTGGTCTAAAGGCTTTCCTGGAAACCAAACTTCCGGCCGAAATAAATGTTGACTACATCAAACTGAATTATTTGGATGTGATTGGCACCGAGCCGTTGGTATCGCGTTTTGCGGTGGCAATCGGGGCTGCCTGGCGTATCCTGAAACAGGACGATAAGTACCGTTACGCTGTTGACCTCCTGCCCGTATCCATTCGTGAGAATCAGAAAAAGTTTAAGCTGGGTATCGCTGGCTGGATTCTGCTTCTCATGCTGCCGGCTTTCACCGTTTTTTCGACAGTGAAAATCGGGCAACAGGTCAATCGCATCTCGCAGTTAAAAACAGAACAGCAGTTTCAAAAAGAGGAGCTGGCGGCGCTGCAGGAGGTCGAGATGCGGGTGAATGCAAAAAAGAACCAGCTCTCCCAATACCAGCATGCATTTACCGTTCTGGATTCCATGTCCACCGGGCTGAACAAATGGAACCGTTTTCTCTACAAATTAAGCAAAACCGCCAAGCAAGTAAAGCACATGTGGATTACCGATCTTAGCACGCTTTCCAACCATTCTGTTTCACTGCGTGGATACTCGGTTTATCGAAGCAGAATTCCGGTCTTCTCCAATGCTATTGGTGGCGGTGCCCTGAAGAAGGTTGAGGTACAGGAAATCCGGGACCGCACCGTCTATAATTTCGAGATGGACGCAAATCTACCGGATAATCAATAGGAGGGCTGTAAATTGTCATACAAGATCAGAAATATTTTGGTGTTGACAGGCTTCCTGGTGTTGATTTCGCTGGTAAGCGGCTACCTGCTCCTCTTACATTTTCCTCGTAAAGCCAACAAAATTGAGAAGGATATTAAGAGTCTCAAGAAACAGGTTACAGCGTTGGATGGTATCGAAGCAGAATACTACAAATTGGAGGAAGTCATCCAGGGCCAGGAAAAGAAGTTGGCGAAACTGGATAAAAAGATTGTTTCGTCGGTAAGTCCGGCCAATACTTACAAATACCTCAATACAATTTTGGATCACAGCGGTTTTCTGGAATTCAACCTTCTATTCCTGGGAGAAAAGGAGGCCAAGGGCTACAAATATAATGCTTACAGCGTAAAAGGCGAAGGGAATTACGGCACCATTTACCGCTTTATCGCCTACCTGGAAAAAGGCCCGGAATTTTACAAAATTAAAAAATTGAATATGCGGATGGTAGAAAGCAAGGACGAAGAGACCGGCCGAAATAAAATTGTTGTTCCGTTTGATATGGAGCTCTGGGCACTTTTTGCCGATGTGGACGAGCTGCCAAGAATTAAACGGACACTCAACAATGTGTGGGTTGGCTATGTCACGAATCCGTTTTATCCACACATCTACCGGAACATACCGGCCAATGCGGACGGGCTGCCGGAGGTGGAACGCGCCGAATTGAAAGCGGTGCTACCGAACAAGGCCATGATTGCCGATAATAGTGGAAAGGTTCATGTGCTGAAGGAAGGTGATCCGGTGTATTTGGGTTATGTAAGCAAAATTGATGTGGAAAAGAACGAAGTGGAGTTTGTGCTTAATAAGGGTGGTATAGTGGAAAGGTTTAAACTCCAGTTGCGGTTTAACGAATCAAAATAAATGAAAGAGTTGCAATGAAAATCAAAATTTTTCTAATGATCGCGGCTATGTTGTTTGCGACTGCCGCAACCGCAGAGGCGCAGGTAAAGCGGCCGCGTGAGCTGAGAAAAGCTTATGCATCTCCGGAAGAGATTGTCTCCCTGTCCCGGACCATGCCCTTCAATCAGGCATTGTTGGTTTTTAATGACCTCAGCAAGAAATATCTGGGCAAAGTCATAATCGATCCGGAAAGCAGAAGCAAGCCGATTGGGGAAGATATTGATAAAATGCAGTGGATGGATGCTATGGAGCTCATCCTGAGGAGAAACGACCTGTGGTATGAGGAATATCCGGATTATATCAAAATTGTGCCGCTTACAGACAATGCCGAAAAGTTAAGCGAAACGGACAAAAAGGCGATCGCCACTTTCAACACCCGTGAAGTTGTTATTTCGGCTATCTTTTTTGAAACCAACGAATCCAAGCTGCGGCAGGCCGGCATGAGTTGGGATTTCTTCCGTGGGAATGATGTGAACGTGGGAGCCCGACTTTCCGCTGCCGACACAAAAACCGGCCTATTCGAAGTGGACGTTGATCCCAAACTGGATTTTGGCAGCATTCTCGCAGCCTTCAAGGCATTGGAAAGCAAACAGGTAGGAGAAGTGATAGCCAGCCCGCAGGTAACCGTGAAATCCGGCGAAGAAGGTCGAGTGCAGGTCGGCAGCGATATTGCTGTCACGATTTCGGATTTCGCCGGGAATGCGATTACCCAGTTCTTCTCCACCGGCTCCATAATAAAAGTGAAGCCAGTGGTCATCAAACATGATTCCATTGATTTTGTAAACCTGGATCTGATGATTGAACGGAGCAATGCATCTACCAGTGGCGAGCGGTTGGAGATCAAAAAATCGTCCAGTACTACATCTGTTCTTTTATTGGATGGGGAAGAAACCATAATCGGCGGTTTATACATCAATGAAGAGACAGACAGCCGGGAGGGCGTGCCGCTGCTGAAAGATCTTCCATGGTGGTTCTTTGGCTTGCGGTATGTTTTTGGATTTGAAAGTAAGAGTGTTGTCAAGAATGAGTTGCTGATCCTGCTCAAAGCCGAACTATTGCCAACTCTTACCCAGCGGTTTAACACCAAGTTGAAATCTCTGCGAAAATCGGAAATCATCAGGGATGAAAAAAGAGAAGTTCGCCAGCGCATAAATGATTTTACAAAGCAATGGCAAAAATAGATATGAATGGAGTCAATAAGATGAATAGAAATTCATACTTCATATTTTTTCTGGCGGTTCTTTTTGCCGGGATCTGGAGTTGCGATTCGCCAACCGATTCAAAGGATGACGGAAAGCAAGTGGTGGTCTTAAAGGGACAGGTGATTAATGCAGAAACCGACACCCCGGTAGACAGCGCCGTGGTTCGAATTCGCAACTACTCCCCGGAAACCACCTTGCTCACCGATTCGGAAGGCAAATTCAGTTTCGAATTTGAAACCGATCAGACATTTAATATCCGGGTAAGTGTTTATAAGGAAAGTTTCCGGTCGGACAGTTCCACGATTCTGGTGGTTCCGGGCCGCACGATATCAGTGCCGCTGTTTAAATTAATGCCAACCGCCGGGACGCCTGTGGTTAGCAGCGAGGCGGCGGCCATTGTTCTTGTTTCGCAATCTGTTCCCAGCATTGGGGTGCACGAAAGCGGTTCCCCGGAAACCGCCGAGCTGGTTTTCGAGGTGCAGGACTCCAGCGGCATCCCGGTCGACCTGGATCACGCGGTGACCGTGCAATTCCGGCTGGGCTCATCGCCCGGCGGCGGAGAATTCCTCTCCCCGGCCAGCGGCAAAACTGCCAATAATGGTCGGGTCAGCGTAAACCTTTTTAGCGGCCTGATTGCCGGTGCGGTACAGATAATGGCGGAGGTAGATCTCAACGGCAAAACCATCCGCTCGTTGCCGGTGGCGCTTGCCATTCACGGCGGACTGCCGGATTCACTCCATTTCAGCCTCGCTGTGGAAATGCTGAATTTCCCAGGCTATAATATTTTTGGATTGCGGGATGGGATTACGGCTTATGTCGGAGATAAATATGGCAACCCGGTGCGGCCGGAGACCATTGTTTATTATACAACAACCGGCGGCATTATCAGCGGCTCGGCGGCTACTAACGAGTTCGGTGAAGCCGGTGTGGATCTGATTTCGGCAGAACCACGTCCTAATCATCCTCTGCTGGGACCAGGCTTTGCAACTGTTTACGCCCGTACCGCAGACGAAAATCTGAATATGATTGAAGCAGATGCTATTGTGCTGTTTTCGGGAATTGCCCAGCTTTCGGTTACTCCGACCTCGGTTTACGTTCCAAACGGTGGCAGTCAGACATTTAATTTTACGGTTCGCGACCAGAATAATAATCCCCTGGCGGGCGGCACAAAGATAACGGTAGGTGTAGAATCCGGCAGCGTGAAGGCGGTAGGAGATGTAAGCCTGACGCTCCCCGATACACAAAGCCGTTCCTGGACAAACTTCTCGTTTACACTAATGGATGCTGTTCCGGACTCAGTGATGGCAAACCAGGTTTCGGTAAAAGTTTCCACCAGTGGTCCCAACGGCGATGTTCAGATGAGCGTTATGGGTACAGCCTACTAAAAAATCCGGGCTAATATTTTCTGTTTCCGCGCTGGCGGTCGGCCCGGAAAACTTCAAAAACAATCAGTTAACCCGTTTTTATTTCACAAGCGACAGGCGGCGGGCCAAAACCCGACCGCCTGATCTCATTCGATAAATATACGCCGCCGGATGCTGCCCCGGCATAAATCGTATCGAAGCCGGTGGGTGACATTTCTACGTCCGAAATGCGGCCGCCAATGTTGGTCGGGCCGGCAGACTCCCATGATCCCGTTTTGCCTGCAGCAGCCAGCTTCATTTGCCGTGATTGCCGGAGCGCACGCTGGTAGCCCTCGAACCGGATTTCCCCCTGCGGATGCGCTCGCTGATTCAAAAACCAATCATTTGGTCCTATCTCAGTTGGCTTCCAAGTCCCCTGCCGGTGATCTGAAATCAGCAGGCAAATTGCCATAAATACAAGAAAGATGATTGCAGTGAGAGAATTTTTCTTATTCATGATTTTAACTCCATCTATTAATGCCTCTGGGAAGTTATCTCAAAAATGGGTAATTGAAACAAAAATACATTTCATTCTGGACGGACATGCGGTTTGATTTTTAAATACTTTTTGTCCATCGGGGAGCGATTTTTCCTTCTCCTAAACGCATTTCGAGAGCACTAAAATACTAGTTGGTTTTTCCAGTCCCCATCATGGATTTGAGAAGTCTGCGAAGCCAGGCGGGCAGCATTTCCTTCACGATGTCTTTGATGAAGGCCGGATCAATTTTCCTGCGCGTTTTAAAAATCGCATGAAGCAGGTTGGGCTCATATTTCCCGATGATCCCCCAGCAAATAAACCAGTCGTGAATCCGGATAATTTTTCGGATATCGATGAGGCGAAAATATCGTTTTTCGATTTCCCGTGGTTTTAAAAACCAGCGAAAATGCGCAGGATCATCAAAGGTTGGAAGGGAAAAAATAATGGCTGAACCTTCTTTAATATTTCGCAGAATGCCAAAATCATCCCGGATATGTTCAAGTATCTCCTGTGCGATTACCAGGTTGTAGTCGGGGGTGTAGGAGTCCCGGCTCAATGCATCCCCTACGTCGAACTGTTGATTGACACTTCTTTTTGCGATTTTTATCGCTTCCGGCGAAAAGTCAAAGCCGTGATAGTCCCGATAGCCTTGGTCAAAAAGATATTGGGCAAACTGCCCGGTGCCGCATCCAACCTCAAGGATTTTGGGAGACGGCATTTCGCGAATAAATTGGATAGCTTGCGTCCACAGAACAAAATAGATAGAATCTTTGTAATGTGTGCGATATTTTTCGGCTGAAGTGTAAATCTGGTCGTAATACTGCTGCTTTTTATCCTGCTTCATAAATCCTCTTTTATCCGGCACGGTTTGGCACAAACCCTTCAAAATAATTGGCTTGCATAAAGGATATGGTATTCAGCCCCAGGACAAGCTGGTTTCCGCTAACACGTTTATCAAACGTCAAATTAAGCAAAAAATTTGCACAATGCACGCAAAGCAATCTTTTCAGGCAGTGGAAATCATCTGCTTGTTTAATACTGCGATTTCAATTTGATGTGAAAGCATCAATCTGAACAGGATTCGACCATGATCGTTAGAGAGAGTGCCGGTTTTGGGAAGAAGGCAAAATATGTTTGTCTGCCGTATCTTAAAAAAAGAAATATGGAGGAGGGAAAATGTCAGCGCAAAAAACACGGATGGAGCACGATTCGCTGGGGGATAAACCAGTTCCCGATGATGTCTATTATGGTGTCCAGACACTGCGGGCGGTGGAAAATTTCCCGGTGAGCGGAATAAAGGAAGACCGTGCATTTATCCGGTCTTATGGCTTGATCAAGAAGGCGGCCTGCCAGGTGAACCACCGGCTGGGTGCGCTGGATGATGAGCGCAGCAAGGCTATTGAACAAGCCGCAGATGAAGTCATTTCCGGGAATCTTGATGATCAGTTCGTAGTGGATGTATTCCAGGCTGGCGCCGGAACCAGCTTCAACATGAATATGAATGAAGTGATCGCTAACCGGGCGCTGGAAATCATGGGCAAAAAGCTCGGTGATTACAGATCGCTCCATCCCAACGACCATGTGAACATGTCACAATCCACCAACGACACCTTCCCGACAGCCATTCAAATTTCAGCGCTGGAACGGTGGAATGAATTGAAACCCATCCTGGCATACCTGGCTTCCTCATTCGAGAAAAAAGGGGAAGAATTTCACCAAATTCTGAAATCGGGCAGGACACACCTTCAGGATGCCGTGCCTGTTCGTCTTGGTCAGGAGTTTCGGGCGTACGGACAAGCGTTACGGAGATCGATCCGGTTGCTGCAATCGGCAGCCAACGAGCTCCTGGAATTGCCGATTGGCGGCACCGCCGCCGGAACCGGGTTGAACACACCGAAAGGCTACCAGGCGGAAATAGTCAGAACACTTTCGCAGTTAACGGGCCTGGATTTGCGACCTGCCCCGGACTTACGTGAGGCCATGCAGAGCCGGCAGGCAGTGGCGGCAATGTCTGCCGGGCTTCGCAACCTGGCCTTGGAATTTATCCGTATCGCCAACGATTTGCGGTTACTTTCGTCGGGACCAGCTACCGGCCTGGCAGAAATCAAGCTGCCGGCTGTCCAGCCCGGATCATCCATAATGCCTGCTAAGGTCAATCCGGTGATGGCGGAATGCCTGAACATGATTTCCTTCCAGATAGTGGGGAACGATACCGCCGTGTCTTTGGCGGTGCAGGCCGGGCAAATGGAGTTGAACGTAATGATGCCTCTGATGGCTTACAATATTCTGCAAAACTTCCGGCTGCTTGTCAATTACCTGCCGGTGTTCAACGAAAAGTGTATCCGCGGAATTGCGGCAGATGAGGAGCGTTGCCGGAACTACATGCACAGCTCAGCGGCGCTGGGGACTGTGCTCAACCCGGAGATCGGCTACCGGAGGACCGCCGAACTGATTGAAGAAGCGATATCGGAAGGCAAATCTATTCGGGATTTAGTTGTCGAAAAAGGCATCTTAAGTGCGGAAAAGATGGATGCGCTTCTCGATCCGGCGAAACTCACCGGGGAAAAGTAAGTAGTAGAATCAAGCTGTAATTTCACTGGGGAAAGAGGAGGGCAGAAGAATATTTTCCTGTTGCAGAATTATAATTAAATTGATGATTCTCATTTGGCATCATAGAAGAAACATAGTTACTTTTAATTAAAAGGAAAGCCGTATGAACTGGGGAATTACCTGTTTTTTTGAGAATCGGAAGGATTTCGAAATGGTAGCGGAAATGGCGCCGGACTATCCGCTCAAATACCTCGAGATTCGGGGCGAACGTCCTTTCTTTTCGCCGGAAGATTTGACTGCCCCGGACCTGCAATTTTTCCGGGATGTTATCCACCGCTCCGGGTTGAGAGTGACTGTGCATTCCACGTTTTATGATGTCAATTTGGCTACCATAAATTCCTATTTGCGGCGGGCCAACATGGACTGCTACAAAAAATATCTTGATCTGTGCCAGGAAATCGGCGCGGAAATTATGGCGGTTCATGCCGGAATGCTGCATCGCGATGCGGCAGGAATCCCCCGGTTGATGGAAATAGCCAGCCAGAATCTGGTGGAAAATTTACAGGAATTAGGGGAGTACGGTGAGCGACGCGGCGTGAAGATTGCGCTTGAGAATTCACCGCCCAATCCCAATTGGTTAATGGTGTCGAATTGGGAAAGTCAAATTGCTATGCTACAAAAGGTCAATCATGCTAATGTGGGCGCACTTTTTGATACGGCCCATGCATTTCTCCAGGGGTTGGATATATCGCCTTATTTCAATGAGATCAGGGATTATCTTTTCGAGATTCATACCCATAACAATAACGGAAAGCAGGATTTGCACTGGGGAATGAAAAACGGCGCTATTGACTACCTTCCATTCTTCAGGGCAAATAAGATAGAAGTGCCGATCATAATGGAGATCCATAATCTGCAGGAAGCAGTGGAGAGCCTGGAGTGGATTCGGCAATTTGAGGAAGACGGATGACCTTAGCCGGCAATATCCATTTGAAAAATAATGCAATCTGTCCGGCGATTGCCAGCCTGATAGAGCCGGTTGAACTGAACAGGTGTCGATATTCAGAGACATTTCCCAAGCAGAGGAATTGTGTTGACCATTTGGAAATTCGTAAAATGAGCCGGTGCTTGATTACAATGGTCGCTCAAAATATCTCAAGTTGACATCTCGGGATCGATCTACTAAATTGTCATGCCTAATAATAGATACACATTTATGGTAAATTGGAGGAAAAATTGTTGAGAGAGTTTAGGATTATTTTAAGCCTTCTCCTTCTGATAATCACCAGCCAGGTACTCACTGCGCAGCAGAACGATTCCCTGATGTTTAAAAACGGGGTTTCTCAGTACGAACAGGAACGTTACCAAAATGCGGAACGAACTTTTTATCAAATTTTAAAGGAATACCCGGCTTCACATTTTTTGACAGCTACAAAACTCATGCTGGCCAAGTCTTACTATAAATTGGGGGAGTACCGCACCGCCCTTATTGTGTGCAATAATTTTATTGAAGTCCATAAAGAAAGTGCCTACCTGGACGATGTCCATTTTTTGATGGGAACAATTTATTTCCGCGAGCAGAAATACCAGGACGCTGCGGAAGAGTGGCTATGGGTGATGAACAATTCCAGCGATTCCCGCCTGAAGGAAAAAGCGGGCGATTATGTCTTCCAGACAATGGATAAATTCCTCACCGAAAAAGAGATCAACGACCTGCGCAAAAATCACACCGATGAGACATTTGTCGGTTTGATGGATATTGTCCAGGCACAAAAATTAATACGGAGTGGTCAGCGCGAAAAAGGGACACAAGAGCTTGAGAATTTTATCGAGAAATATCCGTATCATCTTTATGCGGATGTGGCCCGACAGTTGCTCCAGCAGAGTGCAGGCTCGAGTATTGCGAGCAACAGCATTTTGCTATTGAAATCCGGACAAGAGGGCTCCAGGGCGATAAGTAATGCTATCACCCAGGGTTTCTTCTATGCTGCGTATGAGATGGCGAGCCGCGACCCATCCAAATCGATAGAGCTGGATACACTGACCCTGGAACCGGAAGTTCTGTCAGGTATTGAAACGACTATGCCGGTTTTGGAAAAAAACCAACCGCTTGCAGTGGTCGGTCCGATTGATAATGATGAAACTGCCACATTGGCGTTGCTTTCCCGCTACGAATTTTATCCGTATGTGAGCCCTTTGAATTCTCAGAATGGATTGGCGGCGTTAAGTCCGTATGCCTTCCAGATAAATCCAGATGCAGAGATAAAAGGGCAATTTTTGGCCAAATATGCCGTGCAGGAATTGGGATTCAAGACGTTCGCGATTTTAGCTCCGGCGGATGCATATGGCCAAACAATCGCCAGGAGCTTTGCGGAAACCGTTACTGAAAATGGTGGTGAGGTGGTGGAGCAGCAGTGGTATTATGATGATGCGCAGGACCTGTCGCGCCAGTTTAAGGCTATCCGCAAGAAGGGTTTTTACATTACGTTCCGGGATTCTGCACGAGCTGCCGATTCCACTTTGAGTGATGTGGACATACAGGCCCAGTTCAAGCAATATATGACGGACATTCTGTTCTCCGATGAAGGCGGGCGCGATATCGACTCTACCCAGGTGTCGTCCACCGGTATCGATGGGCTGTTCATCGCCACTTACCCTGAATACATCCCCTACATTGCGCCGCAGTTTGCATTTCATAATATTAAATGCACATTGCTGGGCAACGAAGGCTGGAACGACCCGGACCAGTTGATGAAGCAGCGGGCTTACCTGGACGGGCTCATTTATGTAACCGCCGGTTACTACGACCCGCAAGCCTGGGAATACAAAGCTTTCCTCAGCCGGTTCCGGCAGCAAATGCACGAAACGCCGGATATGTATCATCTGTTGGGGTATGATATTGGCAAGTGGATGTTAGGCCACTATCGCCCCGGGATCAGTCGACAGGAGTTTCGGGATGACCTTGAGAAAGGCGATTTATATAAAGGGATTCTCGAAAATATTAAATTTGGCTCCAAACCACGGGTAAATTCCCAGTTGAATATTATCAAATTTTATCTGGGTCAGATTCTAAAAGTAAAATAATGAATCTATAATATTTCCGCGGCTTTGACAAGTCAGGGCTGCGATTCACTCGCCCACGTATTTTGGGAGACAAAGAAACAATCGCGGGTGTCTTTGCCTTAATATGAAAAATGAAGTGCCAACAGAAAAGTTAACTGAATGATTCTCTTTTTGATCGTGAATTATTAAGCGGATTCTCTGATTCGCAGCCTGCTTACACCAGGATGGCATAATGATCCTTTTTGTTAATCTTTTTCATAAAATCGCAAAAATAATTTCATCGTCTTTTCGCAAACAGGAGATGCAAATTGTTATCCTGTTTACCAGCGATATCCACGGATGTATTTATCCTTTTGATTATGCTCGTGACCACAAAACAGGCAGTGGCCTGGCAAAAATTGCAGGCCGTGTGGAAGAATATCGCCGCAAATATGAAAATGTAATTTTGCTGGATAATGGCGATAGCATTCAGGGTTCTCCCTTAAACTATTATTACAATTACATTGATAAAGAATCGCCTTATCCGGTTGCTGCAGTGATGAACATGATGCAATATACCGCTGCCTCTGTGGGTCACGCTGATGTTGAGCAGGGACCTGAGATCTATAAACGAATTGTGGATCAATTTAAATTTCCTGTTCTGTCTGCAAATGCAAATACCAAATCGGGTAAGTCTTTTTTTCAGCCTTTCACGGTTAGGGAATTGAATGGGCTGACAATAGGGGTGCTGGGATTAACCACACCGGGCTTTCCGCCCGGCCTGAGTACACCGGCGCAATGGGGAATACGCTGGCAGGATATGAGGATTGCGGCAAAAGGCTGGGCAAGCTATTTCAAAGGCAGGAAAGAGACCGGGATATTGATCGGGCTGTTTCATGCCGGAGTTCATCCGGAAACGACAAAAATTCGGTCCAAAAAATCCGTCCTCGAGGAAAATCCCTGCCTGGAAATTGCTGCCAACCAACCCGAGTATGACGTAATTATCGCCGGTCACGAGCACGAGACGTATAATAGCCATCCCAAGAGTAAGAAACAGAACGTCAAAGAGCCGCTGGTCGTTATGGCGGGAAGCCACGGACGTAACCTTGGTGTGATTCGACTAAAATTTCGACATTCGGAAAATGAGTGGCGTCTCTATGAGAAATATGCTGAAATAGAATCAATGGGACATGTGAAACCTTCCCACCCTGTCATGAAAACATACCAGCCATATCATGAAAAGATGATAAGGTATATGAACAGTCGCATTGCGAAGGTTGACGCGCCCGGCAATGGCCGGGAGCTTCCCTTTGAGGAGAATTGGTTTGTAGATATCGTTCATCGCGCCCAATTAGATGCAACCACGGCGGACATTTCCCTTGTCTCTTCCGGCATGGCACCTGATATAATAGCGGACGGCGTCATTCATGTTAAAGATGTTTACCGCTTTTACCCCGCCGCCAATTTTCTGATGATTTTATTGTTGTCCGGCAAACAGGTGAAAAATCACTTGGAGAGGTCGGCTAAATTTTTTAACCGGTTAGACCCGGAAAATCCCGTTCGTGTTCCACTTGTTGATCCCGATGCCGAAGCTTCGGAATATGATACTGCGCGTGGTGTTTCCTACGATATTGACATTACCAGGAAGCCGGGAGTACGGATTACGCGCCTTTTTAGCGATGCCATCGGCAAACCGCTGGATTTAAAAAAGACCTACAAAGTTGTTGTAAATAGCGATACTGGAATGCAGCTATACCGGAAATATGGCTGCAGGATTCTTTGGAAATCGAGCAAAGAAGTGCGGGAAATTGTGATTGAATTTATTCAGAATCAAAAGCGAATCCGGGCACCAAAAGCACCAAGCTGGCGGCTAACACCCAAAAGAGTAGTCCAGGCGGTTCTGTCGAATCATAACCAGCCGGATTAATCAGATCTGAATTTTAATGATTCAAACCCTAAATGAATCCGCGGGAGACGAACCGCGACCCATTATTACAATTGTAGCTTACTCAATCCTGCTGGATGAACCAGAGCGTATCCGCGTAATTGACAGTGTTATCAATAATATGGACCCGAACCGTCCGATGGATGTCGAATTCATTTAAATAATTATCGACAATTTCTTTCAGCTTTGACAATTCCGCTTTCAATTTCCAGTGCTCGCCATCCCTTTGATACAGAATAACGAATATCTGGTTGGGAATTTCCTGTATTGAATGGCGTTTGATTTTGCGATACAACCAATAGATCAGTTCTTCCTTGTGCCGCAGGGCATATCGCAGCGTATTGGCGAATTGATTGGGGAAAACATGAAGTTTTATCCTGAAGAGTGTATTCTGAATTGTAACCGCCTCTACCTCTTCATATTGATTATAAACGGGCTCACAATCCGGATGTTCTGAAAATATTTGGTTTAATCCCTTATTGCTCCAGTAGTTGTACCACCGGTTCACGGCGTACTGTTTCAATGACTCCGGAAGAGGTCCAATTTGCCGTAATACTTCATCAAAATCGGATACGGTGTAGACAAAATTGATTTTTGCTTCTAAATTAAAATCAAATTTAAAGTTAAAGTTGTAGGGCAACACCCATCTCTTTTGAAGTTCTTTTTCCAAACCGATCAAATCCATTTTTGCAATCCTTTCCTCCGTGTGGGGACCGATTTCCTGCATAAGATTCCTCCCAATTCAATTCCGGGTAATTGGTAATTACAATAAAAGGAAATTCAGGAAATCTCCCTTCGTTTAAATCACAAAAAAAGAACTCATCTTTTTGAATAAAAAACTGTTTTATGGTGGGATGCGGATATTGTCAGGATAAAGGGCGGTTGCAATTCTTTGGAATGAAAAAAATTCAGGAGAATATTCTTCTATTGTTTGAAGAAAACAAGGGAAAAATAACTGGTTCGGTTTGGGTTAGCCGCTCCCAAAACGACTCCGGGTGTTTGACCGGGGGCAGTTCTGGAAAGGGAAACTGAGCGGGAATATTTTTTACTTTTAGGAAAATTCAGCCTATGCCATGTGCAGCTTTTCAGGCCGTCTCGTTTTTGGTGTAAACATTAATAAAATTTTGTTGATACATTTGCTGCAAAAATTGAACAATTCTTTCATCCACCTGCCCCGTAAGTTGAGAAAATTCTCCCGCCAGGTGTTCGCCAATCTCCCTGATAGAGAGTTTTCCGTCACAATGTTCCCAAACAAAAGTCCCTATTTCATCCAGGTGAATTCGTTGTGCAGGTTTTTTCGGTTTCGGCAATATTTTGCTAACCAGCCAGTTCTCGACCGGCGGCACCAAAATAACAACCTGTTCTTTATCGTCTTTTTCATATTCCATTTCCCGAATTGGGTAATAATTCAGCCACTCTGCGATTATTTGACCGCGATCCGGTTTTTCCTTTTTCTTTTTCATTCCCCTACCTGCATTTTTAAGTATTTATCCAGTGTTTTTTTATCAATTCCCAGGATGTGGGCGAGTTCGCTTTTTCGGTGCACCAATTTGGCCAGTTCTTTTATGTAAGCCGCGTTGAGCTCCCTCAAACTGAATTTTTTCTGCAGCGTCTCCCGCACAAAATTATCACGAAGAGCCGCGTTGTAGAGCAAAACATCTTTTCCGGTTATTTCTTCCCGGTGAAATGTAACCAGTTTTGTGACGACATTTTTCAGTTCCCGAATATTCCCCGGCCAGCCAAGCTGTTTAATTGTTTCATAGACCGCAGTCTCCATAGGCGGAATGGGAATTCCTTCTTCTTCGCATATTTTATTCAGAAGAAAATCAAAGTACGCCGGGATATCTTCTGTCCGCTCCACCAAAGGCGGAATTTCTATAATGAATCCTGCCAGCCGAAAATAAAGATCTTCCCGGAAATTGCCCTTTTTCATCTCCTGTTGAAGGTCACAGTTGGTGGTGGCAATTATTCTCACATTCACATCTACTTCTTCCATGCTGCCCAACGGGTAAAAGCTCTTTTCTTCAATCACCTGCAGCAGTTTGGCCTGTATGGTGGTCGGAATCTCCCCGATTTCATCCAGCACTATGGTACCGTTGTCGGCGGATTTGAACTTACCAATAGAGGCTTTTTCTGCACCGGTGAACGCGCCGCGGGTGTGACCAAAAAGTTCGTTCTCGACCAAATTGGAGGGCAGGGTGGCGCAATTGATTTCGACCAGCGGCTTTTCCGCGCGGCGGGATTGCAGGTGAATCATTCTGGCGAGATATGTTTTGCCCGATCCGGTAGGACCGGTAATGAGAACCGGTGCATCGGCGCCGCTGACGCTCTTTACCTGGCTACGTAAGTCGCTTGCCGCAGGGCTTTCTCCTAAAATTCTGAATTGCTCCCGGCTCTTGCGAAACCGCTCGCGTAAATAAAGATTTTCTCTTTCGAGGGATGCCATTTCGCAGGCTTTGCGGAGCAGGATGGGCAGGTCGGCTTGCAGGCGCTCGTCCTTTTGAAAAACCGCGTACACCCCTAATTGCTGAACGTTAAGATGAAGATCGCGGTCTGTGAATGCGCTTACAACTACGATTTGGGCGCTTTGTTTCTCCGCCAATATCTCCCGAATGCAGCGAATGCCGTCTTCCGGTTCCGGCAGCCCCAAATCCATTAGAATTATATCGAATCGCCTGTTTCTGGTCTGGTGCAATGCCTCTGCCCTAGTGGATGAAAAGCTCAGGCGAAAAGATTTTTTTAGCCACAACTTATACAGACGCTGCCAATTTAACTGGTCTTCTACAACCAAAACGTGTGGGAGGACCTGGTCTGTCATGGATTTTCTTAAATATCAATTTCCACTACGACTGGTATCTCTTTTCGCAGTTGCGCCAGCCAGGCTTTAAATTCGTTCTCCTGTTTATGCTGGAGTGCCCATTGTTCAATCTGCTCCCAATCATTTTTCAGGGATAATGGGCGTGCTTCAGTCTGGCCATCCAACCGCACGATGTGATATCCATATTCTGTTCGAAACGGCTCGCTGATCTCCCCCGGTTTCAGACCCTGAACGGCATCCTCAAATCCCTTGATTTGAAAACTGCCCTGTTCAAATTGTCCCAGGTTTCCATGATCTTTCTCGACATTCGGATCGCTGGAGTATTTCAGCGCCATCTCCTCGAAGGTGGAATCGCCATCCAGTATTTTCTGGCGGATCTCCTTGAGGCGGTTCACAACCCGCTGCTCGTCTTCTGTGGTTGGTTTTAATTGAATCAAAATATGGCGAACATGAATTCTCTCGCCCTGCCGTTCCAGCAACTGGATGATGTGAAATCCAAATTGCGATTGAACAATATCAGAAATCTCATCCTTCTTCAGGGAAAAAGCAGCTTCCTCGAACTCCTTAACCAAGGTTCCCCGTGAGACAAATCCGAGATCGCCGCCGTTTGAGGCGGAACCAGGATCCTCCGAATATTTCTTGGCGAGGGTGGCAAAATCTTCACCATCCAGCAAGCGTTGCCGGATGTCTTTTGTCTTTTGGTAGGCGGCAGCAATGGCTTCTTTGCTTGGAGTTACCTGCATCAGGATGTGACTGATACTGACCGTCGCCTTGTGCGTTGGAAGGCTGTCTTCGTACTGATGATAAAAGTTCTCGACCTCCTTGCGTGAGATCTTTGTGCTTCCGAATCGCTTGTCCCTCAGAACGCCAATGCGCATCTGGTTTTCGATCTCCTTGCGCAAGTCCTTCTTGATCTTGAAAAGCGGCGCGGAGTAGTAC
This sequence comes from uncultured Calditrichaceae bacterium, assembly GCA_964624795.1. Taxonomy (GTDB): domain Bacteria; phylum Calditrichota; class Calditrichia; order RBG-13-44-9; family RBG-13-44-9; genus CAZUZS01. Next base: position 116,288 of record CAZUZS010000003.1, on the reverse strand, counting down.
TCCTCCAGTTTCTGCTCCGACCCGGCTTGTTGGATCATATAATCCATTTGCTGCTTTAAATTCTGTTCCACCCGTTCGTCATCAACCTTGATGGTGTCCTCTTCAGCTTTAATCAGCAATAACTTCTGGTCGATAAGCGTTTCCAGAAACTTTTTCCCCAATTGGTGATAAAGACTTGGCTGGTGAGCAATATCTATCTTGTTCTGAAAAGCATACTGCGTTATCAAAGCATTGATGTCAGAAGTCAAAACCACATCGTCGCCTACAATAGCTGCGGTTCCATCCAGCACCTGCTGGCTGAAAACCGGCGTTGCCAACAGTACCGCTGCAAGAAAGATTGGCAAAAATATTTTTTTCATCGATTAACCTCAAATAAAAAAAGATAGTTTCAGAACATCCCGAAACGAGATGAAATCCACACATTTATGAGTATTTAATACATTTGTGAAAGCCAGGTTCCTCGGAAATTATTTAATATGATCTGGGTAGACAGATACCGACAATTTCTCTTCATCCTTCTTGGCGATATCCGCAACTAATTTATTTCGCCGGATGTTCATCAGCCGCAGCCGGATATCCTCTTTCACCAGGTCCAGGCTGCGATATGTTCCTTTTGGTTGTCTATCCATCATCTGGAAGTAATAGTAACCGCGATCTATTCTAATGGGGCCGTAAATACGGCCTGTAGCACCGTTTTTGATGGTCCAGATGATTTCTTTGCGCAAATTCTGCACCGGCACGTATCCCAAATCTCCGTTCTGTTCCAACATCCTGTTTGCCTTCGTATCCAGATAATTTTTTTGGATGACATCCAGCAAAGATTTGCTCTCCCGAATCTCTCTGGCAATTGCCTGATCGAGATTTTCCAGGTATAGCTGCACCAGGTGGACTTCATCCATATCCCGAATAAATTCCGCTTTGTTTTCCTCGTAATAATTGGAGATCTCTTCATCGGTAATAATGATTTCCTTGGGCAGTTTCGCCTCGATATACTTTTGCGCCAACATCTCTTTTTCAAGATTTCGTACAGACCATTTCTGATAAGGCGTGAGAGTAATTCCTTCTTTGTTTGCCGAGATCGCCAGAATTGTCTTCTGTACCCAGCGGTCTATGTATTGCCTGGCAACCGCATTCTTTTGTTCCTCCGGTAAATTGGGAGGCATCCAACTTAATAATTGATCACTGGTCAGGTAGTGATCTTCAACTTGCGCCACAATTTGAATCTGTGGAACAGGGCTCTTTCTACAGGCAACCAGCAGAAGAAACCCGGTTGCCAGGACTGATGCAAAAAGTCGAGCTTTTGGGGTCATCCTTTTTTTCCTTACGACATTTGTCTTAAAAGCGGTTCGTTTATCCAGTAGGTGGAGTTCTTTTTAATCTCTTCAACCATGGAATCGTGCGCATCCTTTTCTTTTGTTCGTGTGATTTCGGAGACTATTCGGGAGCGCATTTCATCCAGCGGTTTTATTTTTTCAGGTTGAAGAGCGCCGGTTTTGAGAACATAAAAGAGGTTACCGCTTTTAAACGGTTTGAGTAACTGGTTGGGGCCGGCCTGGAATGCCTTTTTGCTGATATCTCCCACACCTGAACTTTCGCTCTGGTAGCCCAGATCTCCACCACGTTTCTTCATTGCCTGTTTTTCGGTGTACTTTTCAGCCAACTTGGTGAAATCGGCATTCCTGCGTTTTGCCAAATCGTAAACATGGTTGGCCTGGCTTTCGTCTTTCACCGCGATTTCCCAAATCCTGATCTTCGCTGCCTCGCGGTACTGGTCTTTGTGCTCATCATAGTATTGCTGAATTGCCTCTTCGGGCACGTCTATTTTCTCATTAATCTCATATTTGTTAAACATTTCTACCAGCTTGGCATTTTCCTGGCGCTGAATTTCGGCCTTGACTTCCGGGATCTTATTTATGCCTTCTTCCTTCGCCGTTTTAATCCAGGCCATGTAATTGATCTGGTTCTCCATGATCTTTTTCATACTTTCCTGATTGTTGTATCTCTGGTAAAACTTGCTAAACCGTCCCCGGAACTGGTCGATGAAATAGCCGGCGGTGATGTCGGTGTCGCCTATTTTCCCCAACAAAATGGCTCTGTCCTCCTCGGTAAACTGGTCGTCTTTCGGATTGGGAACGGAAGACCATTGTTTTACTGCTTCCAGGAATTTGGTTATTCCTTCATCGGAAATTTCAGATCCTAATTTCTTCTTAAACTCTTCGGTTAAACTCTGATATTCCTTGTTGCCCTGGTCCATATAAAATTTCTGAAACAACTGCCTTTTAAGTCGCAGCGATTCCTGGGCGTAATTGCTCGGCTGAATAGTGGACTTTTTCTTCTTTTCAATCACTTTGGCGATGTAAATGCCGCGGTCGCTGACCACCGGTCCAATAATGCTGCCCGGTCCGGCTTTATAAAGTTGCATGTCAAATTCCGGGTCGAACAGGCCGGGAGAGTACCCTTCCAGCAGACCGTTTTTTCTCTTAAGCCCGTTTTCATCGGTATATTGCTTGGACAAAGCTTGTGCATCTTCGCCCTTCCTGATTTTTTCAACGATCTCATCCCCAAGCTTGATGGCTTCTTCTTTGCTTCTGTCGTTGCGAATATCCTTGGATGTTTTATAGCCTAAGGCAATCACATCCAGTTTGAAATCGTAGTCGTTCAGCGATAGCATTTTCCGGATTAGATCATCGGGCAGAAACTTGTCGACAATCTTGATCTCGTATAATTTTTGTGCCATGAGGTTGTCTACTTTGGAGTCCACGTCCTGTGTAAACTCGGGCTTCTCATCCAGTTTTAGTTCTCTCGCCCGCTGAGCAATCAACAGGTTGTCAATCATGCTTTCGAGTACTTTCTGCTTATCTTCCATTGATATTGTTGCATAATCCGAGGTGTTGAATCTTTGGCTGAGCGTGCTCTTAAGTTCGGTGAGTGTGATTTCCTGTGAACCGACTTTGGCAACCGCGTCCGGCTTTTTGCCGCAGCCGGCCATGAATACTACTGCCGTCAACAAGAAAATAGCCGGAATAAAGACCTTTTTCATCTAATTCTCCTCCTTCAAAATGTTATCAACTTTGTCCGGTTTAATATTCATAAACTTAAAAAAGTATTCTTTTATTATAAATTTTGCAAGAAGTTTTTTGCAAATGTCAGGTAATCCGGGGCGCTTCGTCCATCCAGACGAAGCCTCACTTTAAAACCGTTCGTCTGGCTAAAATCTACCGGGGCCATTTGCTGATTGATGTAACGGGGAAGCTCATTTTCGATGAACTCATCGGTTTCCACAACCCGGTCATCAAGGTGCAAAACCATATTGTTCTTATGTATTTTCACCTGTTTAATAGAATGCTGGCTGGCCAGGCGTTTAATTTTTACCATATCGATTAGCTGGCGCACTTGCACCGGCAGCGGGCCGAAACGGTCCCGCAGTTCTTTAGCAAGATTATCGATGCTGACCAGGCTCTCCAGGTTTAGCAGGCGATGGTAAATCACGACCTTTTCGTTACCGGATTCGATGTAATCATCCGGTATGAACAGCTCGGCATCCACATCCACTGCGGCGTCCACCCGCGGCTTATGCCGCACGACAAATTCTTCCGGCAGTGTTTCCTGCTGGATTTTATCCACGGCGTCGCGAAGTATTTTTTGATACAGATCGTATCCCACTGCGTTAATATAGCCACTCTGCTGGTGTCCCAACAAATTTCCCGCTCCGCGGATTTCAAGATCGCGCATAGCGATTTTCAGGCCCGAGCCAAGCTCAGAGAATTCTTCGATCGCGTAGAGCCGTTTGATGGATGTTTCGTTAAGACGGTCGTGAGGCGGCACGAGAAGGTAGGCATAAGCCTGCCGGTCCGAGCGACCGACCCGCCCCCGCAACTGGTAAAGCTGCGCCAAACCAAAGCGGTCGGCGCGGTTGATAATAATGGTGTTACAGTTTGGAATATCCAGGCCGTTCTCAATAATCATGGTGGCCAGCAGCACATCATATTTTCTATGGTAAAAATCGTTCATGACTTTTTCAAGCTCATGTTCCCGCATCTGGCCGTGAGCAATGGCAATTCGCGCCTGGGGGACGGTCTGTTTCAATATCTCGTACACCCCGTTTATGGTCTGAACCCGGTTATGGACAAAAAATACCTGCCCGCCGCGATCTATTTCATAGGTGATTGCCCGATAGACCAACTCGCGCTCCCAGGTGCATATTTCGGTTATGATCGGGTGCCTGTTGCGAGGCGGCGTATCGATATTGGAAAGATCCCTGGCACCCATCAGGGCCATTTGAAGTGTTCGCGGGATTGGTGTTGCGGTGAGCGTGAGCGTGTCCACATTGGCCTTGAGCTTCCGCAGTTTTTCCTTGTGCTTTACCCCGAACTGCTGCTCCTCATCCACGATAAGCAGTGCCAGATCCTTGAACTCGACATCTTCGGAAAGCAGGCGGTGGGTGCCAATCAGGATGTCCACGTCGCCGGTCTGCGCCCGCTCTACAACTTTCTTCTGCTCGGCACGGCTCCGGAAACGAGACAAAACTTCGATGTTCACCGGGAAATTTCTCATTCTTTCCCGGAAGGTGTGGTAGTGCTGTTGCGCAAGAATGGTAGTCGGAACCAACACTGCTACCTGCTTTCCATCCATTACCGACTTAAATGCCGCCCGTATGGCGACTTCGGTTTTTCCAAATCCCACGTCGCCACAAATCAGACGATCCATCGGTTTATCCCGCTCCATGTCCTGCTTTACCTCGCGGGTAGCGCGCGCCTGGTCGGGCGTATCGGCATAAATGAACGACGCTTCCAGTTCTTTCTGCCAGAGGGTGTCTTCAGCGAAAGCATTGCCTTTCCCGCTCATTCTTGTTGCATAAAGCTGAACCAGGTCCCGTGCAATATTCTCCACCGCTTTCCGGGTTTTTTCCTTGGTCCGCTCCCAATCGGCACTCCCCAGGTGGGTGAGCGGCGGTGAATAGCCTTCTTCACTCACATATTTCTGAACACGATTCAGCTTGTCCAGATTGACATAGAGAAGATCGCTGTTGTCATATTCAATTTTCAGACAGTCTTTTTGGACATCGGCAACGGTAATGCGTTCGGTGCCGAGATAGCGCCCCACACCGTAATCCACATGCACCACGTAATCGCCGTATTTCAGGTTGTTCAACTGGCGGATCAGGCTGCCCGAAACACGGAGCTTGCGGCGGTTTCTGCGCGCCTTGATCCGGTCGAAGATTTCGTGTTCAGTGAGGATCTCCAATGGCAGATCGGGGAGCAGGAATCCGTTATGAATATCCCCCTGGATAAACCGAATGGGTGGCAGCCATTCCATTTCCGCTAAGATGAATTCTTCAAGACGCTCGCGGCGGGCTGGTTTATCGTAAACTACATACAACGGGTAATTGACACGGCTCTTTCGGCCGAGCCTCTTGTCGAGATATTTCACCAGCAGCTTTATATTCCCGTGGAAAGATTGCGGCTGCTGCACGTTGAAACTGACATCCACGCCGTCCTTAGCCTGGAAATGTGTGTGAACTATCTGGCGGTAGACGTTGCTCCGTTTCTCAACCTCGTCCCGCGAAAGGTAGATTTTCTGCGGCTGATCACTGCGTTCCACCTGATCACTGAATAACCTCTCTGCGTTATCCAGCCATTCATTCATGATTTTTCGGGTGTGCTCTATATCATCCCAAAAAATCAGCGATCCGGGCTTCAGATAATCGAAAAGTGTCGCGTTTTGTGGGCTGTTCTGGCCCCTTCCCACAATGCGTATTTTTTCAACCTGGCGAATGGACATCTGGGTGAGAATATCGAATTCCCTTATGGATTCGATGGAGTCGCCAAAAAACTCAATGCGGTTGGGCGCGCCGGCCTCGAATGAAAAGACATCAACAATACCGCCGCGCGCGCTGAACTGGCCGATCTCCTCGATTGCCGCAACCCGCTCGAAACCTGATTCCACGAGCCATTCCAGTAAGAAATCACGATCCAGCTCGTCCCCTACCTTTATGTGACTCACCTGCGTTTTGATGGATTCGGGTGAATTGATGCGCTGCAAAAGCCCAATCGGGGTAGTGATGACTACCGAGACCGGGTTTTCCATCAGGGAAACCAGCGCATTGAGACGGGCGCTGTGTAGTGCAGGCGCAAAACTGCCTTTGTCGAACGGAACGACTTCGGCTTGCGGGAAATAAAGAACCCGGCTGTCCGGCATCAGGGACTGCAGATCGTCAGCCAGTTTTTCCGCCTGTTCCGAATCGGGAACGATGGCTAACAGGTCGTTCTCAAAAAGCTCGACGATGTAATTCAGCACAAAGCCTAAAAACGACCCGTTTATTCCTCTAATATTAATTTTGTATTGGGAGAATAGTTTTTCTTTTAAGGTTCCGAATTCCGGTAATTCGCTTAGGATCGACTTAATTTTCAGCATTCACAAACATAGTTGTTATTGACCTCATTATTAAGCCGAAATTTACGATAAAGTTCCGGGTGCCGAAAGAAAGATCTGAAAGATGAAAACCACGCTCAGAGCTTGGAGCGCAGCGCATTGGGCAGGGAGCGGAAACATACTTGGTGCGAAACGACAGCTCTCATGGCTCAAGATGAAACGAATTTTGACAGGATAATTATCAATAACTGAGTGCAACGTGAATAAATTTTCCGGGTCCATTTACATTTTTATCTATAATGTTTTACAGATCTTCTTTTCCATTTCCGTCAATGCAATGCAAGGCGCTTCGCGATTTCCGGGCCCCGGAACCATTTTATCCGAGGACGCCCATTGATTGCGTTGTCTTGGTGTAATCCATCTCTGAGCCCAGCACGCTGTGCGGAATGAGATAAACCGCTAACATCAACAGGGCGGCGAATACGTACCATCCGCGCCGTTTCTCTCCACCGCTGTTTTTGTACCATGCCCAAAGCCATCCCAGCATGGCGATCAATGTCTTGTTATCCGTGAGATCGTAGCCAAACGGAATGCCCGTCCAGAGCTCGCCAAAAGCATATTTTTGCACCAGCGGGCCCAGAATAAAACCGCCAATCAGGAATAGACCAATCGTCCAGAACATGTAACGTCTGGCATTTCCCTCCCGGTCCAGTGCTTCCAGGGCGGTGCGGTTGGAAAAAAGCATGGCAAGAAACATGAGAAATATGTGCGGGATAAGGATTCCATCGGGAACTGAGCCTTTGTAACGGAGAACTACCGGCTCGGTACCAGTAATTGAAACATGCTCTTTCGGAGATTCGAGATAAACATAATACATTATTTTGCCTGCCGGTGGCTGGCTGGGCAAATAAGCAGCAAGCGTGTCACCAACTCTTTGCATCGGAATCTCAGTCCATTCGTCATTCGATTTATATCGCCTGTATTTGACAGAACCGCGGATTGAATCGTCGGGAACAATGAGCGATACCAGGGCGTCAGTGCCCACGGTTTCGCTGCGCAGCAATTTAAATGTAACAGTTTGCCCGGCGATACCGATCTCCCCTTTGGCCGGGTAGGTAGGACCGGTCATCCTCTGGTAAACGGCGCTGCTGATGGTTATGATGAATGCCGCGATCCATAATAATATTTTGAATCGGGCTATTGGGATACTAATAAACCTGTCTTCTGCCATTCCGGATTCCTCTTGTTTTCGATATTGCGGATAATCTCAGCGCTGCTCTGATAGTAGACCGATGGTCAAACTGCCCACAATTTATTTTCATGTTGTCTTTTGAACAACCCAAGATTTTTTTTATCGGTTTTGGATTTATTCAGAAAATGCAGGGGAATAAGTTTTCGCCTGATTGATGGCAGGGCCAGACAAATTCCCGTGGGCAGCGGAGGAATCAACCGGGCGAGCTTTTCATAAAGTTCCTTAGAAACATGCAGCGTTCTCAGGAGATTGGGTGTTTTACATTCCGGCAGGGCGTCGCCACAGCTTTCGATTTCTCAGTTAATTATAAAATCGAGTGCCACACTGCTTTAGCCTCCAACAGATTTCGGAAACGCCGGGATTTCGATTGACAGGTTTAGGGGAGTTGCTTATATTCCGTCCAGAAACTTCAGGAACTGCAAATCTCGACAGGGATGTTTTTTGCTTCGATTTTAATCAATCCCGGGGGAAAGAAACCATGCTTATCAAAAAAAGTGATTTGCGGGTTTTTATCATATTTTTGTTCATTTTTTCAATTCCGATACACCTGTTTGCCCAGGGGCAGACAGAAGCCGCGCGGGCGCCAGATTATATTATTGTAATGATCATCATTTTGATGAGTCTGATTGTCATGTCCACGGTGGTTTCCTTCATATACATACAAAGAAAATTGCTCGCAAGATGCACCGATTTAAACACCTTGAGAGAGTACTTCAAGCTGCCGTTCGGTGTTCCGGTCGGCACCGTTCGTTCGGTCATCACCTTCATTATTATTGCACTTGGACTAATGCTGTTTTCGTTCCAGGTTTTTTATAGTGGCTCTGTCAAGATTCCGGAAACACTGGCCAATATCATCATGGCGGTGATCGCGTTTTATTTTGGAAGCAGGACCGGCTCAAAAAATGAGGTCGCCAGCGAGGCGCCAGTCAGCGGGGAAATCGCAACTCCGGAGGAAAAAAACCAGGTCAGGGATATGATCGACAAGGCCAAGAATATTGTGGACACAGTTGATGCCGCAAAAGATATTCTGCCGGAAAATGAGAGGGCAAAACTGGGCGGAATTATCGATACCGTTAAAGAGCACCTGAGCAATGCGCAGCAGGCTGAGAAGGAGGGCAAGTACAGTGCGGCAAAAACCGCTGCCACGCTCATCGAGGATCTGGTGAAGAAGCAGGATCCGCTGAAGGATTTACTGCAAAATTCGGTGGGGACTATCGGCACAATTATCGGCGCAAAACCAGCCATGGCGTTGGTAGGCAATATTCTGCGGGTAGGCAGCACCCTTGCCGGAGATTACTATGAAAAATGGAAAAAGCGCGTTTTGGATCAGCCAATAACCATTGCCGACGTGAATCCGAATGTGCTGGATTCCGATACCGCGCAGGCGGTTTTCCTGAATATCGACCTGTTCAAGCGCAGCTTTCAAACTGAATTGATGAGCAACAAACCTGAAGACAAGTCCGGTCTGCTCGCTACGTTAAAAGACTTGGCGGCTCAGGATGAGCCGGATGCACTCTGGAAAAAATACGAAAAGAAAATGAAGGGGACTAAGGAAGAGTTTGCCGGTTCCCTTAAGCTTCTGCGCGAGATGCTGGTCGATACCGATTTGAGCAAAGCGCTCAGCCACCAGGATTTTGGAGATCTGAATAATTACCGTAATTTTGCAGATTATATCGAGAAAGTGAAGGACGATAAAGAGGGCAATTCCATACTGGGTCGGCTGCTTGGTCTCGTGCAGAATATCCGCGAGAAAAAGGTGGCGGTTGATAAAATATTGGGTTACCTGAAGTGATTAAAGCTCACTGTATTTTTGTCTTTTAAATATTGCTGGGCGAAATAGTGGTGAGGCCCAGGTGATGGCCGGGTTTTCATTTCTTCACCGGCGGAAATGCTTGAGAAAATCTATGTAATCCGGATCCCGGACTTGCAATTCAAATATTTTTCGGATATATCTAAATCGTCAATTAATCGGTTTCATTTCAATAATTTGGGGGATCGCCATGCAAAGGCAAATGTTAATTCGCAGAGTCTACGCGCTTCTGATCGCTGTATTTCTCTTCTCGCTGGCAAACTTTTTTGTTTCCGGGTGCGCCACAACCAAACTGAAAAAGATCAAAGCACTGCACGAGTCCGGAAAATACCAGGATGTAATTAACCCGGACAACAACTGCACCGGAAACTCCGCGGAGTGTTTCCAGATTAAATTGCTGCGGGCGGATAGCTACTACCGGCTGGGAGATTACAGCAAGTCTTTGCGGGACGTGAATGAGGCAATCAACAAGATTTCACCGGAAATCCCCAGGGATAATGTTGAAACCGTTTATGCTTTGCGGGCAAACCTGCTTTTTGAGCAGCTTAAATCGACCGATGATTTTGAGAAGAAAAAAACGCTTGTGCACTCTCTTGAGCGGGATTTGAACCAGGCGCTGGCGACCAGCGAGGAACTTCCGGCAAGCGAGCAAAAGGAGATTAACGAGCGGAAACTTTACCTTCTCCAGGCAGAGACGCTTCTGATGAAGATGGATCTTGTGGAGATAGATAGTCTTGGGATCGTATATGGCCATTTGCAAGAGGTTGCTGCCACACTTGGTAAATTGACGGAAGGTGAAGGCTACGAGCAATATTATTCGCTTCGCGGCAAGTTCAAAGATATTCAACCCCAGGTAAAGCAGGTTATTTTTGGAGGAGAAGGTGACCGGGAAGAGTTGTTGGGTCAGTTGACGCAAATTTATCAACAAGGCGTCACACTGCGCAATCTGCCCATTTACCAGGCAGGGTACGCCGGCGCCATCGACCGATTTCTCGAAAATGTCGATCTTTTCATGAAGCAGTTAACGCTGTAGAATGAAGCACAATCCGGTTCATGCAGATTAACCGGATGCAGGCTCGGTTATCTGACCATCCATTTCATAAAGTCCCTGGTGTCTGCAACCTTTTCCAGGCCCATGATCAGTTCCACCATGCGGTCGCGCTTTTCCTTTCCAACTTTTTCCAGCACCATGCTGTCAAACTTGTAAAGCAGCTCCTCTTCGGTCATCGGATCGCGGTAATCGCCCTTGGGATAATCGATTCGCAGTGTATGCGTTTTCCCACCTTTTGTTGTAATCGCAACCTCGGTCGCTTTCAGGCGGGGGAACAGCTTCTCGAATTCCGCTTCGGCAACCACTTTAATTTTGGGCAGCAACTCCCAGATTGCCGGGTCTTTCAATTTTTCATCCTTGAATTGGGCCGGCGTTACCATGCCGTCCACAATGGCGGCGGCAAGGCAGTAGGGCAGACTATGGTCGGCAGTTTCCTTGCTGGTCGGCTTGTATTTGGATGGATCGGAAAGTATATCTGCCGCCCGGGCAATGGATTTCACCAGAATGTTGGAAATTTCGCCTGGTTTCAAATTGTTCTCTTTTACAATCTTCAAAACAGCCGAAATGGGGGAATGTGTGAGTGCTTCCGCCGCGAACGCCTTCATGCTGCACCGCAGAATGCGCCAGTCCTTTCCCAGGTTCTCGGTAAGCAGGTTTAATTCGAATTCCGGCCCGAAAGTATCTGCAAGCCCCTCCTTGCCGTCGATGACATGCTCCGGTCCCGAATAGCCTTCTTTTGCCAGCAGTGCGGCAATTACCCCGGATTGCACTGCCAGGGGATCCACGGTGTTTTTCATATTGGTCAATTTCCCGGCGGTCACGGCGCCCAGGGTGCAGGTGTGGCTTCCGGAAATGCCAATGGCATTTACCATCTGGTCCACATTGAGGCCCAGAATCTTCCCTGCCACGATGGGCGAAACAAAACCGGTAAGCGTGGCGTGATGCCACTTCCGTTCCCGGATTCCGGGATGAGCAAATTCGCACATTCGCTGTTCGAATTCATAAGCCAGGGCGATGGCGGTGATGACCTCCTTGCCGCTTTTGCCAAGCGCCTCGGCCGGGGTGAGGGCGGCGGGAATAATATCGCTGGGGTGCGAAGGATCTTCTTCCCAGTAGATGTCGTTGTAATCCAGCGCCCGGATAAGCAGGCTGTTCAGGAGCGCGGCATGGCTCATTGGCAATTTCGTACCTCCGACCAGGACCGTCGCTTCCTCCGCACCACCCATCCGCTGATGAACGAGGTGCTGCACCTGGACATCTTCGGTTTCCCAGCCGCCAAAGGCACAGCCGATGGAATCCAGCAAAAATCGTTTAACCTGCTGAACGACTTCCTTCGGCAGGTCTTCATATTTTAAATTAACAGCAAATTCGGAAATCCTGTGTGAAATGGTTGGCATGGATGAACTCCTGTTTGGTTTTGTTTGGGAGCCAGTGATTATTTTTTGTCTTTCGAATATTGAAACGCATCTCTCGCTTGGAACGACAGCAGATTTGCGCCGCTAAATTTAAAATTGCGGTGAGGATGGTTCAATAGAAAGATGAAATTTTCGCTCGAAATTCCTGCCGTTATAAAAGCAAAACCCCGCTCAAAACGGATTGCGCGGGGTTTGATTTGAGTACGTCTGTTGGCGATTTACGACAGTAATCGCATGATATCGTTGTACATTACGAAAATAATCAGGACAAAAAGAATAGCCATCCCAACCTGCTGAATCTTGATTTTTGTGGCGGTGGAAAGCGGTTTACGGCGGATTTCCTCGATGAGGACAATGGCGATGTGCCCGCCGTCCAACGCCGGAATCGGCACCACATTGATAATTGCGAGCACAATGCTCAACTGTGCAATAAATCCGAGCAGATCGCCGAAACCGGTTCTGGCGATTTGTCCGGCCATCTTGGTAATCATAATCGGACCGCCCAACATCTCTTTGGCGGATTTTTTCCCGGTCACCACCCATCCTAAAGCCTTGATGTTTAAATCCGTATAAAATATAGTTCGGTTGAATCCTTCGGTGAAAGCATGGAAAAATGGTAGCCGATTTTTCTCGTAGTAAAGTCCGATCCCGATTTTTCCTACGATATGGCTGGTCCCGTCTTCGCCGATTTCATCGGCCGGCTCGGGAGTGATTTCTTTAGTCAAAGTCTGGCCGTTTCGTTGGATGATAAAATCTATCTTTTTGTTGGCATTTGCCTGAACAATTTTGGTCATTGATTCCCAGCTGTTCACCGGTTCACCGGCAATGCTAACGATTTGGTCGCCGCGCTCCAGACCGGCCTTGCTGGCAGGCGATCCGGCTACCACGTCCCCAACCATTGCCGGTAAACGGGGATAAATGTCTAACTGGTCCGAATTTTTTTGCTCCAGCACATTCTTGCTGTAAATTATTTGCTGAATATTTCCGTCATGCTCAACCGTGAAATCTATTTTATCCCCCAGGTTTGCAAGATACAGGTCACGGACATCGTTCCAATTATGAACCGGCTGTCCGTTGATTTTCAAAATTTTATCACC
>CAZUZS010000003.1:89505-103191 GCA_964624795.1 uncultured Calditrichaceae bacterium | reverse complement strand
CCAAAGGGAATTGCGGAAATGCAGTAATCTGTCTCGCCAAGCTTGATTCCCACCAGTCGCGGCGGAAACCCGATTGAAAATCTCTCCACCCGCACGCCGAAAAGCTTGGCGAACATAAAATGCCCCAATTCATGAAAAAAGACTAACATGCTAAGTACAAATATGATCGATAAAATATAAATCATTCGGATTCCTTATTATTTTATGTTACGAGTATTAGATGCATCCCCGCCTGGTTTTGTTTCATTTTCCGCTCCTGAATGTCAATATTTCTGAGCGATTTATTCGAATCGTCCGGAATTGCCGGCATTTATGCCGATTCCAATTTTGCCTCTTCGTAGTTCAGCCTAAATTCAGCTTTCTTCTCAAAGGACCTGATCTTTTCCGCCAGGGCGTAATTTTCCCCGATTGGCAGGAAGTCCAGATCAAACGCTTTTGTGAACTGCTGTTGGATGTTTTCCTCGAGGTCCGCGGCACTAAGGCCGGGAGAATATTGCCAGACATGAGCGGTATGTTCGCTTATATAGTCGCGCATCCGCTCTCTTTTTTCTTTATCCAAATAAAGAAAATCGACCAGTTGCTGGTGGAACGGCCCTATGAGCAGCGAGCCGTGCTGCAGAATCGCCTTATCATAAACTCTCTGCGCGCTGCCGATGAGTTTTTTCCCGTCAATCTCCACTTCATATTTTGCGGAGGTCGCAAAACAGGCGGAAGAATTGTCGGAGCGGTAAAAAGTGCGAAAATCGGCCTGCGACGCCTTGAATTGCGCCGGAACCCCGAGATTGCGTAGCGCTTCCACAAAAGGCAGGTGAATGAGCCGGTAGAATTCCGCTACATCCAGGCTTTGAAACGGGTAGATGACACTGTAGGTCAATTCCTCCGCATGAAGTATGGCGCGGCCGCCGGTGGGACGCCGCACCACATCTATATTTTCGTTCCGGCATTTGTCGAGATCTATTTCGCCCGCTTTCTGGTGGTAGCCAAGAGAGATACAGTAGGGCTCCCAGGTAAAAAACCGCAAAACGGGGCGATCCAAAAAGTCGCCCATTCCTCGCGCCAGAAAATGATCGGCTGCCATGCTAAAGGCGCCCGGGTATGCCTGGCAGGGCCAGTAATACCATGCTTTGTGATCAAACTCAGCCACGAATCAATCCCCGGTCGCTCCTGTCTATAAAATCGACAATCGCCTTTACTTCGTCGAACGGTTGTAGCTGCTCGCGGATTGCTTTGACCGCTTCCTCCATTGTATAATCGCTCTGGTAAATGAGGCGGTATGCGCGTTTAATTTCGAGTATTACCTCGTTGCTGAAACCCTTGCGGGAGAGACCAATGTAGTTGGTGCCTCCATAGCGCACAGGCTCGCCCATGGCGCGGATGAAAGGCGGGACATCTTTTGTGACCCGGAGCCCCCCTCCAATGAAAGCGCGCTGCCCGATTTTGACAAACTGGTGTATGGCGGTAGCCCCTCCTATGCTGGCATCGGAATCGATTTCCACATGACCTCCCATGTTCACCGCGTTGGCGATGATCACGTTGTCTCCGATGATGCAATCGTGTGCAACATGGGCGTAGGTCATGATAAAGCAGTTCTTCCCGATGACAGTCTTGTAGTGATAGGTGGTACCTCGGTTCAGCGTAACAAATTCACGAATAGTCGTTCCATCGCCTACTTCCAGGTAGGTTTTCTCATTCTGATATTTAAGATCCTGCGGTGGATTTCCCAGCACAGCATAATGGCCGATACTGCAATTCTTCCCGATCCTGGCGCCGGAGTCTAGAAAAGCACCGGTACCGATTTTTGTATTATCACCAACAGTCACGTCTTCCCGGATAACCGTAAATGGACCAACCTCGACATTTTCTCCCAGTCGAGCGCCGGGATCAATGATGGCGGTAGGATGAATCTGTGTCATACTTGCCTTTCTTTCTGTTTATCGATCGCGGTCGATGATGGCGGCCATCATTTCTGCTTCGGCAACCAGCTCGCCGTTAACAAAAGTCTTGCCCGCCATTTTTACGCTGGTGCTTCTCCGCTTAAGAAGCTCCAGTTCATAGATCAGTTGAGCGCCGGGGAGAACCGGTTTGCGGAATCGGACATTATCCATTCCCATAAAATAGACAAGCTTGTCTACCGGGTTTTCTTCCGCATTGAGTAGCATGATGCCACCGGTTTGCGCCATTCCCTCTATGATCAGAACGCCGGGCATAATGGGGTGGCCGGGAAAATGGCCCTGGAAAAATTCCTCGTTGCCGGTAACATTTTTCAATCCTACGATTCGTTTTCCCTGCTCGAATTCCGTGATGCGGTCCACCAAAAGGAACGGGTAGCGGTGTGGCAGAATGCGTTGAATGGCTGCAAAATCGAACACAACACCCTTGCGGGCAACATCCTGGTATTTGCGGGCCAGTTGCTGTTTCTGGTAAAATGACCGGAGGCGCCGCGCGAATTCGATATTGCTTTTGTGACCGGGCCTGCCTGCCAAAATCTGTCCCTTGATGGGAGCGCCAACCAGGAACAGATCACCAAGCAGATCCAGCACTTTGTGCCTTGCCGGTTCGTTTTTAAAACGGAGGTCGGTGTTGTTCAAAATCCCGTTTTGGCCTACAAAAATATCGCCGTCGATGTTCAGGGTGTTGCGGATCCTGTTTTCATCGATCTCCTCAAGCGTCTTGTCGCAGATGACGACGGCGTTGTTTAGGTTGCCGCCCTTTATCAAATTCTGGTCGATGAGAATCTCGACCTCGTGGAGGAAACAGAATGTCCGGCACGGCGCAAAATCCATGATGAATTCTTTCTCCAGCGAAAAAAGCCCGGAGTGCTGGCTGCCCAGTGCGGGGTTTTTGTAATCGATCATGGCAGTGACGCGGAAATCATCCAGCGGCAGCGCAACCAGGTCGATCCCTTTCTTCTCATCATGAAAATACATGGATTCCTCAATAACCAGGTAATTCTTGGGAATTTCCTGTTCCACTATCCCTGCTTCCAGTAGCACATTAACGTAAGGCATGGCGCTGCCATCCCCCACCGGCGGTTCTCCTGCATTGAGCTCGATTCGCAAATTGTCGATCTCCAAACCGGCGACTGCCGCCAGCACATGTTCCACCGTGTAGATTGTCACGTCGTCTTTCTGCAGATTCGTTCCCCGCAGGCTGTCGATGCCGTCTCCCTGCTGCACGAAATCTACCAGCGCCGGAATTTCCTGCGGTGGATCGAAATCGGTTCTCACGAACAGGATGCCGTGATTTTCCGGTGCTGGCTGGAATGTGATGGTGGAAGTCTTACCGGTGTGCAAGCCGGTACCGGTAAATGAAGCCGCTGTGTTTATCGTTCTCTGTTTTTTATCCATGATGAGATTATTCCTTACGCTATGTTGAATGACGATTTTGTAAATTTGCCAGCATATCAGGTGAAATTACTATCCTAACATTTTCGAAAAAAATAAAATTAATAAAAAATACTACAAAAGAAAAACAGAGTTTGGTTTTATTAGAAAACCGTCATGGGTTAAAAGGTGAATTTAGTCGCAGGCTGGCACAGGTGCCGGCATCCGATCCGCAAGATCACGCAATTTTTCTTCTTCCCCGCATCAGGTATTCCTACAGGAATGGCAATCTTAATGAATCTCAAATCCGGGCCGGCGGGGAAAATCTGGATGGTTTGGAGCTGTAACAGCATATTTCTGGTTACGAACAGCGATTACTCATTTCCCCGATTTGAGTTTCTCCAGTTCCAATTCCAGTTGCCTGAGTCGTTTGGATATTTCAGGGAGCTGGTTCACCACCGCCTCGATACGCTTGGTGCGCATAATGGGCCGCGCCGGGTACCCAAACACAACCTCCCCATCCGGGACGCTTTTGGACACGCCGGACTGAGCGCCGATCTGCGATCCGTCGCCGATCCGGATATGTCCCACCGTGCCCACCTGACCTCCGATCATCACATGGTGACCGATTTTGGTGGAGCCGGAAATCCCGGCCTGCGCCGCCATTACCGTGGACTCGCCAACCTCGACATTATGGGCAATATGCACCAGGTTGTCAAGCTTGGCGCCACGGTGGATAACTGTTTCCCCCATAGTGGCGCGATCGATGGTGCTGTTGGCGCCGATCTCCACATCGTCCTCGATTCTCACAATACCGACCTGCGGAATTTTATGGAAAGTGCCCTGGTAGGGGGCAAAGCCGAAACCGTCGCTGCCAATTACCGCCCCGTTGTGAATGATCGCCCGGTTGCCGATGATGCACGATTCCCGGGCGGAAACCAGCGGATAGAGCGTGCAGTCTTCCCCGATCCGGACGTCGTTCAGGATCACGCAGCCGGAGAAGATTCTGGTGCCGCTTCCAATTACGCAGCCTTCCCCGATAAACACATTGGCGCCAATCGAAACCGATTCACCCAGCCTGGCAGTAGGATGAATTACCGCGCTGGCATGAATTCCCGGTTCCAGGATATCCCTGGCGGGGTGGAACAGCAAAAAGACTTGTAGAAACCGGAAGTATGCGTCGTCTGTCAATATGTAAGGAATAGGGATGTCGCCCCCGGTTTTTTTATCGACGATGACAGCACTGGCTGCAGTGCGGGAGAGAAAATCCCGGTAACGGGGGTTGGCGACAAAAGTGATCTCGCCGGTGGTGGCAGATTCAATTTTCTCCGCGCTGTGAATATGGATTTCTTCATCTCCGTGAAGCTCACCGCCAATTTTATCCGCTATTTCCTTAAGCGTAAATTCGGGCATTCGTTTTTCCTCTTGTTTCGATTTAAAAATTGTTCAAAAGCCAAATTGTCGTTTCGCGATGGAAACGCCTCGCGGAAATGCGCGGGACGCAATTTTTGATAAAAATAAAAAAAGCTGAAACGCCTGGAAAACATTTCAGCTTAAGGTGATGAAACTGCTCAAATCTATTTCGACTTGTTTAACTCTTCCAGAACCTGATCGGTGATGTCGTATTCGGGTTTGGCATACAGCACGACTCCCTGCACAACGTCCATGATGTAGTCGTAACCCTCGGCATCGCCAATCTTTTGAATGATTTGGTCGATTTTATCATAGAGGGGCTGGGTCAATTCCATGTTCTTTTTATAAAATTCACCCTGCGGTCCAAGCTTATCCTGGCGATATCTTTCGATTTGCATTCCGAGTTCTTGTGCCTGTTTCTCTTTTTCGGCTTTCTTCTCGGGGCTTAGCAGCAGACTCTGGTTGTCGATCTCTTTCAGCAGATTGTCATAATCCTGCAGCATTTTGTTATACTCGGTCTCGTAACCCGACCGAATTTCGTCAAGCTTCTTCTGGACATCCTGCGCCTCCGGGTACTCTGCCAGGATTCTCTGTGAGTTAATATACCGGATCTTTAACTGGGCATAGCTGTTACTCCATCCGGCAAAGACAAACAGAGAAAAAACTGCGGAGAATAAGACCATGTTTTTGATTTTCACTCTGACCTCCTGAACTTTGGTTTGCTTTTCCTTCATAATTTAAATTTGAACTCATTTTGTTCCAATAATAAACTGAATTCCGTGCTGGTAACTTACTTTTCGGATTACCCTGATTTTAAAATCTTCCGAACTGAAAGTGCGTTTTCCACTGACCCTTTCTCAAGCCCTGCGCATCGAAGTGGTCGAAACCATAACCAAAATCAACACCGATGATGCCGATCATTGGCATAAAGAGTCGCACACCAAAACCGACGCTTCTGCGAAGATCCTGGATATTTGTTTCGGAGAAGGAACTCCAGACATTGCCACCCTCCATGAACAACAATCCGAAGATCGTTGGATTGGGTGCAATCGGGATGCGCAGCTCGGCGGTGAATTTACCCATTGATTTCCCCCCGAGGGGTTGCCCTGAGGTACTGATCGGCCCGACTGCTCCATCATCGTAACCCCGCAATCCTTCAGAAAAACTTAATCCGGAACCACCCATATAGAATATTTCGCTGGGATTAATATAATAATCTTTATACAGACCCTGTATCAAACCCAGCTTGGTCTGGGTGTAAAAGACCAGCCCCAGGAACGTCGGCGTGTACCATTCCACGGTGAGAACGTTTTTAATATAATCCTCATCTCCCTGCAACGGGCCGCCGGATAATTCGGTCAGGAAAGAATAGACCGAACCTTCGCGGGCAAATTCCGGCCGGTCACGGCTGTCCCGGCTGATGATCTGGGTGACACTCACCTGCGAAGTGGGCTTGTCATAGAAAAGATAGCTGCTCAACAACTCGGGATCCGTCACGTTAAAAATCTTGGTTTGTGCGACGCGGAAAATCCAGTCTCCACGGAAGTAATTATCAGGCCATCTGAATCGACGTCCCAATTGGACTGATCCGCCGAGAACCTGGCTGTCCCACGGATAAAAGCCGCCGCCGCTGCGTGTGTTGAAAACAGAAACGCCTCCCAGGGTGGGCGTGTTAAACAGCCACGGTTCAGTGAAACTGAGTGAGATAGATCGATAATAGCGCCCGAAATACCAGTCGAAGGAAAGACGCTGCCCATCGCCGCCCGAAAGCGGGTGTGCCAGCGAAAAATTGTTCAGCGAAAGACCGACACTGCCAATCATCCCGTCCCGCTGGCTATAGCCGGCAGACATGTTGGCGGTATCTGTGGATTTCTCCTCTACTGCAACTTCCAGGTTGACATGCTTGTCATCGCCCTCAATGAGCTTAACATCCGGCACCACATTGGCAAAATAGTTCAAAATCCATACATCCCGGACGCTGCGTTCCAGCTTGGCGCGATTGAATGTATCGCCCGGATAAATTTTGAATTCCCGCCGCACGACCTTTTCGTTGGTTTTGGTGTTTCCCGTAATCTTGATTTCTTTTATTCTTACAACCGATCCTTCGTTTATCCGGATCTGGATATTTACTGTATCCGGACCAGCGGGGATTTCGCGTGGTTGAATGCTCGCAAAGAGATACCCTTGATTATAATAAAGGTTCTGGATATTCTCGCGGATACTTTTGTCGTAATCTTCCTGGTTATAGACTTCGCCGGGGTGAAACAGAAGCTGCTGGCGCAGTTCCTCATCCGTGAAAACCGTATTTCCATCGAAGGAAATGTCACCAAAATAGTATCTTTGCCCTTCATTTATATAGACATCGATGTACATGTCCCGTCTGTCTTCGCTATAATAGAGCGAGTCCCTGACGATCTCGGCGTCCCGGAATCCCTTTTTACGGGCGTAAGCCAGAACGTTTTCCAGATCCTGCTTATATTTCTTCTCATTGAAATCGGCACCGCGCCACCAACGATCTTCCTTAATTCCCTTGAATTGTTTTTTCAATTCTTTTTCGGTCAGGAACTTGGCGCCCAGCACGTGAATTTTTTTGACCTGAACTTTCTTGCCTTCGTCGATTTTTACAATTGCCAGGACCTGCCCGTCTTTTGCTTTGGTGGTGTCGATCTTGGCGTCCGCCAGCAGGTAGCCTTCATCCTTATATTTGAGGAGCAAATCCCTGCGGCCTTTGTAGAGCCGAAATGGCGTAATCACCATTCCCTTATAGAAATGCAATTCTTTATCGACATCGGATTTTTTCAGTTTCTTATTTCCTTCTACCGTCCAGCCATCCAGGCGGGGAAATTCTTTCACTTTTATCAGAAGATCCAGACCCTGGTAGGTTTGTTTCTCGTACAAGATCTCGATTTTTGAGAACAATTTGAGCGCCCATAGATTCTTTACTGCTTTTTGGATGTCGTCGCTGGTTATTTCATCGCCTACCCGCAAACCGGAATTGAGAAAGATGATCGAGGAATCCGCTTTCACATTTCCCTCAACCCGGATTTGATGAATCTTGAATTTAGGTGCTTGCGCGTGGCCGGCGGTGATCATGATGGCAAGAAAGAAAATAAAAGCCGATGTGCGTTTTAAACTCAACATAATTGTTTTAGGTACCCCTTCTCTGTTCGAACATTTAAACTATAAATATTAAGCTTTTAAACAAATTGTTGCAATTAAAAATTAAATGAGTGCCGTAGTCTTATTTTGAAGTCGTTGAGAGCATCTTTGCTGTAATACTCGGGATTGAATTGAAACTTATCGTACTCAATTTCCAGTAGAAGATTTCGAAGTAGCCGGTATTCCAGTCCCAGGCGATGGTTCAGCCCGAGCTTGGATTCGTCGTACACCGACACAAGTTGTCCTGAATATGTTAAATAGAAATCCTTCAATAAATACTTCCCTAAAGTAATTTCGGAACTTTGGAGTAGTAGTAACGCAGGATCAAAATTATTGTTCAAATTTTGATGGTAATAATTGGGTTGCTGCAGAAACTTGAAGCGGTTTTGAAAACCGAAATTTATAAGATTACTTGTAATGCTGGATTGCAGCCGTACATAGTCCAGCTTCAGGCTGCGTTCCAGCTTACGCTCCAAGGGCCGGACCAGCGGCCGGACCAGGAGATTTTCGGTGAGCGTCAATCCCACATTACTGGCTTTGTTGGAAAAATTACCTACTGAATATCCCAGATAAGCCAGCACGTTTTCCTGCGATTCACCGATAGTCGGGTCGCTGGAAACCAGTTTGAACCGAAAGTCTTCCCACCGCCCGCGCGAGACTTCCTGCTTGGTTTCGGGATCGATGGTATATAATTCCAGGTAAATATCTTTCGGGAAGTTGGTTGAATCCCGGACAGTGGTGTAGGCACGGCCATACACTTCCGGGTAGAGCTCAAAACGGTTGAAAACCGCCCCAAATCGCTCCACTCGAAAATCCATATCAAGGTACTCCACCCTGCCTCGGGTGGATTCGACACCACCTTCCACGCGGAAACTCTCGTCGACGAGGCGGCCGGTGAATTCCAAACCGGTGGACACATTATCAATGTTCAGATCCATGTACACCTGTCCGATGAGCGCTGGAATATCAACAAAATAACGATTTCCTACTCCGGAAACTGCCATTACGTCCCAATCCAGGTTAGTAAGAAATTCATAAACTTTGTTGTCCTCCATACTTTCCGCTTCTTCGGGACTAACCAGGAAAGGGAAAGTGATCCGGCTGTCGTAGAGCGTGACTTTTCCACGAGCGTGAGGCAGATCTGGTGGACCAGCAAAGTAAAACTCCTCGCCCTTTTCCTTGCCATCGGCTGCAACGTACCCGATATCTCCGGGATTCATTAATCCCGGGATGGATAATGGGATACCCTTCGGGTCGGTGTCCAGGATCAGGATACCAAAATTCAATCCCAAATCTTCGAAGTACCATGGCTTTAAATTTTCATTTTGCGTGCTCACATTTAGCACATTGTGGATACTGACAGTCCGTCCGCCTAATTTACCCTCCAGGTTCTTGATGTGAATGAACTGGTCCCCTTCGTTCATCTCCATATCCGCTTTCAACTCTTTAAGCGGCGGAATGACAGATTCGAAATCCATTGATCCGGTATAAATGCTCAAATGTCCGGAGTTCATTTGAGGATTGTCCCATGTGCCCCCGATATGAAGAAGAAGTTCCCCCAGGCAGTTGGGGTTTTGGAAGAACGGAATTACTTCCGGCAATTCGGATAAAATATTCCCCTTAACATTCATGTGAATATCGAGGTTTCCTTTGGGATCTGCCGGGAAAAGACCGTCCGCTTCAATGGTGTAATCTTTTTTATCCACGTACAGTAACTTCAGTACCTTAAACACGTGGGTTTTGATGTCAAAGATAGAGGAAGTGGGCGGAATGGAATCCTCGAAACTGATGGTGAGGTTTTTAAACACGCGGTCTTCAAAGATGCCATTGTGCATATCGATTCCGCCGGAGATCAACGGCCTGCGGAAAGGCCCCTCCATCTTGATTTGATATTGGAAATTGCCCTGGATCAGGTTCGGATTATCGAAAATAGTAGCCGCCAAAAAGTTGCTTTCGATCTGGTCTCCGGCAAATTGCGCCGACAGATTATCATTTGCCAGGTCCAGCTTTAGGGTTGTCTGGAAAATAGGGCGATTGTTGTAGCTAACCCATCCTTCATCCAATGCAAATTCAGCGAGAGTGTATCGCCCCTTGAATCTGGAGGAATAATAACCGTTCTGATTGATTATAAAATTTTCACCCTCAATGTCAAAATTCACCAGTGGGTTGCCGGATGTCCCCGAGAACTTGATATCACCGAAGATCTGACCTTCGCTAATGGCGTGATAAAGCGCAGGGAAATCACCGAGATATTTAAATGGTGAGATTTTTTCCAGCCTGATCTCACCTGTGAGAGGAGCAGAATTTCCGTAACCGATAGAAATTTCTCCCTGTGCCACTTGCGGAATTGTAAGCCGGGTCTGCAAATGATCACCGGCGTCTTGTAGAGAAATTCTTCCTTGAATAAGGTTGGGTGAAGTCTGAAAAGCAAACCCCCCATTAAATTTCAATCCTCCCTGAATCAGATTTATGGCGCTTCCGGAAAGGGAAAAGAAGATATCTCCTGAATTTCGATTTATAAAATTAGCTTTTGCGCTTGGGTAATTGACCGGCCCCGAAAAATAGAAATCGGTTTTGAATTTTCTTGAAATTTCCCGTACCGTTTCCAGCGAGCTTAAGGAATCGAAAGGGACATTTTTTACCTCGAGGATGTCAAATGTCGGATCATTCCACAAATCGGAAGCTTCCGCGTGCAATACAATGCCTTTTGGAGAACTTCCAATCCCTCGCACGGATATCTTGTCCTTAACCAGCTTAAAGGATGCCTGCGCTGCCAACACGGTATCTTCAGGCTGCCGAAACCAACCCTGCACCAGGCCCGTGAAGGTTAGTGTGGGAAAATCGCCCTGCATGGTGGTATGATATTGCATCTCATTGTTGTTCAGCCTGTCTAAAATATGAAAAACAGAATCGCCGATATGTTTTTGGCTAAACAGTTCCAGCGAAATGGTATTGGTATTGAAATCAATTGCGCCGGTTCCGTGGTGCTCCATTTTTATGAAATCGGTTTTGATATTCCGGAAAGTCCAGATTTTTTTCTCAAAGATAAAATCGAGGCTCGATCTGTAAAATGGGACGAAAGTGTAATTCAGTTTGGATGAATAGATATTTCCTGTGACCACCAGGTTAGATTTTGGTCCGTTTACATCCAGGTGGCCCTGAACCTTGCCTTTATTCAGCAGCTCCAGAATTGGGGCGGAAATCGCAATGTTTTTGGCGGAATAATTGTCGAAATCGATATTCAGATACAAGCCCGGAGAAAAAATTTCGCCAAAACTGCCGGTAAGGACAAAATGGCCGTCTTCAACATTACCTGAAACCGGCGGAAGCTCCATCTTCTGTCCACGGAATTGAATCGTGTAATCGTCTGTCTTTAGCTGCTGTCCAAATAGCAATCCCGACATATTCTTGACTGCAAGATCTCCTTTAGCTTCCATGTCTCTCACATAAAAGGAAGGGCAATGGAGGCTGAGTTTGCCGTCCAGAACTGCGTTTTGCAAGGTAAAGCTTTGCCCATTGAAAAATGGCAATCCCTCGGAAAGCCGGCAGTCGTCAAACTCCGCATTGATGTCCCAGCCCTCATTGTTAAGATTTACCTTTCCGGACAAAGTCAGATCAGGAGATGACGCATCGAATAACTTGCCGTTCAGGTCGAGCATTGCATGTTTCTCAGATTCTACTATGATGAGTCCCTTGAGACCGGAGATGAATTTTGTGATATTCTCAGGCGATTTTCCCCAGTAGATTTCTCCATTCTGAATGAAAATACGGTCGATCTCCGCGAGCTTGCGGAAACCGCCGATTACCTCTCTCGCGTCCAGTGAGTTCGGTGGAATCTGCGAACTGCTGCCGGTTTCACCGGTCCATAAAATGAGTTTGGGATTCTTGAAGGTGATTGATTCAATCACTTGGAGAAAGTCGAACTTATGAAGGAAAAGTTTATGTATACTGTAACCGATTTGTATTTCATCTAATTGCAGTTGATAATTGTGCTCCCCGCTTCCAGCCGTAATATTATAGAATGAGATGTATCCGAAACCAAGTGTGAAGTCGTTAATGGAAAACGAATCTCCCAGGTAGGGACGTAGCCTTTTCTCCAGAGATTCACCGATCTCCTTCTTGGCAGGAGTGAAACGCCAAACCAGGTTTATGGAAAGCAGAGCAGTGAAAAGGACAATAAAAAAGTAAAAAACCCAGGTGTTTTTCTTCATATAAAGGATTCAAACTTAAACAGATATAGATGAATATCTTTCAAACCACTATTGCCTCATGTTTATCGATTCTCCCGGGGTTTCGTTCCAATAAAAATATTTTTATTCACATCCGGAAATTCCAGACCCCTGAATGGATTCTTTCCGCCTTTTCTCATTGCCACTACTCAATTTAAGGAAATTTATTTTTTTGTCCAAATTGTGTATGACTTTTGGAAAAGCAAGCCGCTATCGCGAAAGGGGCTCGCGATCTTCTTGTTACTGCTATTTTATTTTTCACCTCTGCCGAAATTTCGGGCATCATGTGCATCCTTTTTCAACAGCAGACGGTGCTCAGCAAAAGAATTATGCGGGAAGAGAATTGGGTAAATTACGCTAATTCAATGAATTACGCCTGGATATTGTACCAGGGTTCCTTTCGTGGCATTATGCTTGCAAAATGTGATATGACATTTTAGAGGGCAGAATGATAAAGAATTATATTCTAAAGCACACCGTTATACCCCGCCTTAGCAAAGGTTTGGATGTCTATTCCTTACGACAGAAGACAACCGCGGACAATATTGCGAACGTGCAAACCGAAGGCTACCGTCGCAAAGAAGTTAAGTTTGAGGAGCGGCTGCAAAGTGCGATGTCGTCTCATTTGCAGGGCAATACGACCAATCCAAATCATATAAAATTGGGTGGCGGCAGCGTCCAACAAGTCGATCCGCAAGTAGTTGAAGATACATCAGCCGATTTGGAAAGTGGAGTTAACAACGTTAACATCGAAACGGAAATGGTGGATCAGGTAAAGAATGAAATCCGCTTTCTTTTCGGAAGCCGCCTGATAAATCGTAATTTCGCCTTCCTGAGAGCCAGCATAAAAGGCAGATTTGATCAATAATCACAAGGAGCAGTGAACAATGCCAATCGACAAATTGTTCGGTGCATTAAATACCAGTGCCAGCGGCCTGAGTGCCCAGCGTAGAAAATTGGACAATATCGCCAGCAATATTGCGAACGCCGGTACCACCCGCACCGAAGATGGACAGCCCTATCGCCGCAAAATAACTGTTATGCGCGCCAAAAATTCGGAGGGATTTCGGACGGTGCTGCAAAGAAAGGCCAACCTGCTTTCTACCAGCAACCCCCGCCATCTCAAGGGGGCAAATTTCACCACATCTGCTCCCGGCACTGAAGCTACCGTAGAAGCCAAAACGGTTGAGGACAAGGCCGCATTAAAAAGGGTTTATGATCCCGATCATCCGGATGCTGATGAAGAGGGTTACGTGTATATGCCCAATGTGGATATGGTTTCGGAAATGGTTGACATGATAAATGCATCGCGGGGATATGAGGCAAACCTCTCCGCGATGGATGCCGCAAAGAAAATGGCCAAAGCGGCCCTTGATATTTAACAGGGGGTAATCCTTGAAGATTTACGGTTCCACGAATAAAATTTATGGGAATATTGCGGTTAACCGGCCGGATCCGAAAAATGAGCCTGCTGCGAGTCCCAGAAAAATCGCAACGACGCAGGATGTTCCTAATAAAATAGAGGTCCCGAAGAATTTCAAGCCGGAGAAAACGCTGGACAA
>CAZUZS010000003.1:0-89405 GCA_964624795.1 uncultured Calditrichaceae bacterium | reverse complement strand
TTTCTCAAGGGAGATATCACCGATTTGCACCAGGTAACGATTGCGGCTGAAAAGGCGCGGCTTAGCCTTGAACTGTTGCTCGAAATCAGGAATAAGATGATGGAATCTTACCAGGAAATTATGCGAATGCAGCTTTAGGATCCGCTTTTGGAATGATCTGAGATTGGACTCAACGGGATAAATGAAAATAAAATATGGCAGAAAGAGCAGTTCACCAGGACGGATGAACTCGCAGATTTTAGCGGCGATGAATATTGGAGTTCTGCAGCTTATTGGTCGATAGAAGTTATCCCAAATTATCAGGATAAAAGGAATTTTAACAGGGATGTCCCAGATGGCAACAACGAACAACCAGTTCAGAGAACAATTTAACAGTTTCTTTTCAAGACTGACATTAAAGCAGAAATCTATCTTGTTCGGCAGTTTGGCAGTCGGCCTGGCTGTTGTCCTGGTCTTGTTCGCCTGGACTTCCAGGCCCAGTTATGAGGTGTTGTTTTCAAACCTGTCGCAAAAAGATGCCGGCAAAATTCTGGAAAAATTGAAAGAAAACAAAACGCCGTTTCAATTGCAGAATGGCGGCGGCACAATTCTGGTGCCTTCTACTAAAGTATATGAACTGCGGCTGAATTTCGCACAGGAGGGTTTGCCGGAGAGCAGCAGTGTGGGGTATGAAATCTTTGATAAGACTAACCTGGGAATGACCGATTTCCTCCAGCAATTAAATTATCGCCGTGCCCTGGAGGGTGAGTTATCCCGGACAATTGAGCAGATCGAAGCCATCCAAGGCGCCCGCGTTCATATAGTGATCCCAAAAGAAACGCTTTTCAAGGAAGATCAAAATCTGCCGACCGCATCTGTTATTCTGAATCTAAAAGGATCCGCAACTCCATCAAAAGGGATTGTTCAGGGCATTGCGCACCTGATCGCCAGCAGCGTGGAAGGATTGGATCCGGAAAATATTACCATCCTGGATTCCCGCGGTCACATTTTGTCCGATAACCAGGATGCGGACAATCTTGCCGCCCTAAGCACCACGCAGCTTGAATTCAACCGAAAAATTGAAGGCTACCTGGCGCAGAAGGCACAAAGTATGTTGGATCAGGTTCTGGGATCTGGAAACGCGGTGGTGCGGGTTACTGCCGACCTGAATTTTGACCAGGTAGAAAAAAACATCGAGCAGTACGACCCGGATAACACGGCTGTGCGCAGCGAAGAAATCCAGGAGGAAAAAACGCCGCTGGCAGCAGACGGTAACTCAAACCCGGGTGCAAAAAATCCGGCCTCAACGCACAACAGCACCGTCACAAACTACGAAGTCAATAAAACGGTTCAGCGAGTTGTGGAGGGCGTCGGAAATATTGAGCGCCTTTCCGTAGCTGTGCTGGTAAATAATAAGAAGCAAGTAGTTAACGAAAAGGATGGCAAGAAACAGACAAATTACATTCCACGCACAGAAGAAGAAATGAATCTGCTTACCGAGTTGGTTCGCACGGCGGTGGGTTTTCAGGCAGAGCGCAACGACCAGGTCTCCGTGGTGAATGTCGACTTTTCCACACCGGACCAGAACGATACTGTGTTTGAAGAGGAAGAGATAAATTTTTGGGATCGGTGGCACAACATAATTGAGAAACTGTTTCTGCTGCTGGCCATTATTGGCTCTATACTCATCGTGCGATCTCTTTTTGCACAAGTAAAGAAACGGAATGCCGAAATTCAAACACAATTGAGAATGTTGGGCAGCAGCGGAGCTGAGCTCCGGCTTGCTCCTCCGCCCGGAAGCCTGGCTAATGTAGCGAACAGGGATTCGGCATACCAAAATGAATTGGACGAAAACGAGGTCATAATGGCGGAGAATTTCTTTAGAAATTTGAAGTCTTCCAATCCCATGAGTGAGAAGTTGAATTCGTATGTAAAGGAAAATCCCGAGGAAGCTGCCCGGTTGATTAAGGTATGGTTGATGCAAGATGAAGACAGGTAATAGAGCATGAATGAAATTCCCGCTACCAGCGAAGTTGCCAAGCCCGAAGCACTTTCCGGTCGAGAGAAAGCCGCCATCCTGCTGATTTCTATGGAGCATGATATCGCGGCGGAGATCTTCAAACAACTTCCGGCAAAAGAAATTGAAAAATTGAGCGTTGAGATTGCCCAAATGGAGTCGGTACGCTCCGGCGCCATAAAAGAGGTTCACCAGGAATTTTATAAGCTGATTCGTGCCAGGGAATATGTAGCCAAAGGCGGGATTGAGTTTGCCCAGACCGTGCTGGAGAAAGCGTTTGGCTTGACTGAGGCTCGGGAATTGATCGACAAAATTAAAGCCGCGACGCAAGTGCGCGGATTTAATACGCTTAAAAAGGCAGATTCGAGCCAGCTCGTTAATTTCCTGATCAAAGAACATCCCCAGACAATTGCGCTGATCCTGTCCCATTTAACGCCGGACCAGACCGCCGATGTCCTGGCGGAATTCCCGGAGGAGCTGCGGGCCGATGTGGCCTACCGAATTGCGACCCTCGGCAAAATTTCCCCGCATCTGCTTCGTGACATAGAAGAGGTTGTGGATTCGCTGGCCGAGGCAGTTATTTCGGAGGACATGAGCAAAACCGGCGGCACCAGGGCATTGGCGGAAATCCTGAACAAGGCGAATAAAAACACAGAACGGGCAATCCTGACGCATATCGAAGAATTCGATCCGGAATTGGCTTCCCAGATTAAGGGTCTGATGTTTGTCTTTGAAGACATTGTGATGATCGATGATCGCGGAATTCAGAAAATCCTCAAACAGGTGGACAAGAAGGATCTGTCGCTTGCTCTCAAAGCGGCTGACGAAAGCGTAAAGACCAAGATCATGAAAAACATGTCGGAGCGTGCCGGCCAGTTGTTGAAAGAAGACCTGGAATTCCTCGGTCCGGTACGCTTGAAAGAAGTGGAAGAAGCGCAGCGGCGCATTATTGAAATCATCAAGCAATTGGAAGACGATGGTGAAATTTTTGTTTCGGGAAGGGGTAAAGAGGATGACGTCATCGTCTAACCGGATTATAAAACTCAGGCAGCCTATAAAAAAAGTTATTGTTCTGCCAACCGATGAAGATGGAATTAGTTACGCTGGCTACGATGGTAGTTCATGCGAAATGCGCAAAAAAGGCCAGAAAGATTTCGTTCGGGTGTCCCGGGCCGAATTGGAAGAGCAATATCAGGAACATTACAATAAGGGATTCGAAGAAGGCAAAATAGAAGCGACGCAGCAGGTCGAGGCCGAATTCAGGGAAAAGATTGAAAGCCTGGCCGGCGCTATTGAGAAATTCGACCGGGAGCGAAAAATCTATTTTTCGCAAAATGAATCTGCGCTTGTCGAATTGTCGCTGAAAATTGCCGAAAAAATTGTGCACGAGATACCTGAATTTGTCCCGGGCGTCATCCGCCATTCCATGAAATCCATAATTGAGATCCTCACCAGCGAATCGGTTGTGGAGATATTTTTAAATCCGCAGGATTTGAGTGAATTCCCCGATCTAAAATCTGTTTTGGAAAGCTCATCGCCGAACATCGAAAAAATCATAATCAAAGGCGATCCCAGGATATCGCGCGGGGGATGCGTGGTTGGTACCGAGAATGGTAAAATTGATGCGCGACTGGAAACGCAGTTGGCAAAACTGGTATTGGAGCTGCGGAAAAGCTTCGAGATCCTCCGCAGCAAGGAAGAAATAAATGAACCTGTCGCAGAAAATAGAATACCTGATTGACCGCCTGGATTATGTTGACCCGCTTAAGATTCATGGCCGGGTTACCGAGGTGGTCGGTTTATTGATAGAGTCGCTGGGACCTCGCTCTGCGATTGGGGATATCTGTGAGATTAATCCGCCGGGAGATGAATCAAGTCATCTGGCGGAAGTGGTGGGTTTCCGCGGAGAGAAAGTGCTTTCCATGGCGTTAGGGGAAATGAGGGGAATTTCGCCCGGCAGCGACATTGTGGCAAGAGGCGAACAGCTCAGCATTTCGGTTGGCGATGCACTATTGGGGCGCATCCTGGACGGGTTGGGAAATCCGATGGACAATTTAGGCCCGTTGCCTGGCGGAACTCTGCGTTCGGTTTACGCATCTCCGCCCGATCCGCTTTGTCGCCAGCGAATTCAGGTGCCCGTTGAAACCGGAATTCGCGCTATCGATTCATTGTCCACATTTGGGAAAGGACAGCGGGTCGGTATTTTTGCCGGAAGCGGAGTTGGAAAAAGCACGCTGCTGGGAATGATTGCCCGCAATACAAATGCGGATGTTAATGTAATCGGCCTGGTTGGCGAGCGCGGCAGGGAAGTCCGCGATTTTATCGAGAAGGATCTTGGAGAAGCAGGACTGGCAAGATCGGTGGTAGTTGTGGCTACCAGCGACCGCCCGGCGCTGATCCGGCTGAAAGCGTCTCTTGTGGCAACCACTATCGCCGAATATTTCCGCGATAAAGGTCTGAATGTGATGCTTATGATGGACTCCCTGACACGCGTGGCGATGGCGTTGCGCGAAGTGGGTCTTACCATCGGAGAACCGCCAACTACCAAGGGTTACACGCCGTCGGTCTTCGCCTTTTTGCCGCAGTTACTGGAACGGGCAGGATGCGGTTCCCGCGGTTCCATAACCGGTCTCTACACCGTTTTGGTGGAAGGCGACGATATGAATGAACCGATTGCTGACGCCGCCCGGGCTATCCTGGACGGGCATATCGTGCTTTCCCGGCGCCTGGCATCTGCCGGTCACTACCCGGCAATCGATGTGCTGGAGAGCATCAGCAGGGTGTTGAATGATGTTACCGAGCAGGAGCATCGCCGATACATCTCGCGCCTGCTGGACACCCTGGCAACATACAAAGAGGCCGAAGATCTGATAAATATTGGCGCCTACGTAAAAGGCAGCAATCCCAAGGTCGACTATGCCATCAAGAAAATAAATGCTGTAAACGGATTTCTCAGGCAAGATGTCGAAGAGAAAACCGATCTCGTCCAGAGTATTAAACAGTTGGTTAATCTGTTAAGCGATTAATCCGATGATAAAAATATGTTGAGTTAAGGAAGATTCGACAAATTCATGGATGAACAGGGATGAAGAAATTTCACTATCGTTTGCAAAAAGTCCTGGACGTCAAGGAAATGGTGATGAAAAAGACCCAGCGGGACCTTGCATTCACACAAAATGAACATGCCAAAGCAGAGAAAATGCTTCATGAAATTCAAACCGGTGTCAGTGAATATGCACAGGAACTGGAGAATTCCGAAACGGAGTCGGCTTCCGGTTTGAAGCGCAAATATGGCTATTTCTACCAACTCCTGGATGATGTGGAAGATCAAAAAGACAATCTGCTGCGAATTGAAAATCAGGCTGCCGAAATCCGGCAGCGACTTGTGGAAAAACAACGGGATCACAAGGTCTTGTCAAAACTAAAAGATAAACATTATGCCGATTTTAACAGTCGTATGGCGAAAGAAGAACAGATTTTTCTGGATGAAGTCGCGGTCAACGGGAACCGCCAGAATTTGAATGGTTAAGGAACAGATGCGATGAATA
Source organism: uncultured Calditrichaceae bacterium (assembly GCA_964624795.1). Classification (GTDB taxonomy): domain Bacteria; phylum Calditrichota; class Calditrichia; order RBG-13-44-9; family RBG-13-44-9; genus CAZUZS01. The sequence continues at coordinate 83,861 of CAZUZS010000003.1, read as the reverse complement.
AAGGAATGCTCCTGAAACTGATTATCTTTTTCTCAATAAGTTTTATCGTCATTTTGGTGGTTATGACACTGGTCGTCGGTTTCTTAACGCCGAATGCAACCGATTCCGGAAATCCTTCGGTTGCTGCGGTTTCGGATTCAACCCAAGCAGTTGCCGATTCCTCGCGGGAAACCAATGGGGATTCCCTGGCATCCGGAACCATAGATTCCGCCGCTGCGGCAAATAATGAGAGCGCAATAGCGGAGCAGAAAAAACTGGACAGTCTTAAAATGGCACTTTCCAGGGCTGAAACGGAAAAGAGAGAGCTTGAAGAGAAATTAAAGGCGTCGGAGAATGAGGTACCGGCCAAAAATGCAACATCGGAGCTTGCCAATGCCAAGAAGGTCGCTAAAATCTATGAGAATATGGGCGCCGAAGAGGCTGCCACTATTCTGTCCGGATTGAGAACCGATGAGGTCGTGGCAATAATTGCCTCCATGAAACAGCGGCAGGCAGCCAAAATTCTGGCGGCCATGGAACCCGGAAAAGCGGTAACCATCAGCCAAAAACTTGCGGGTTTAAATTAAGTTCTTTCATATTGATCCGACAATATGAAATGTAATTAATGTTCAGGATGAACAAAAACGGTGGACAGGATGTTCACATTTTTATCACAAAATGTTGGCGCGGGATTAAACAACCCGGCAGTTTTATTGCCAGGAACAGGATTAAAACTCTCCGGGATTTCCTCGCAAAACAGCACCGGCGGTGGTATCTCCCAATCTCAATTTCGGGATCTGCTAAGTCAGCTTTCGACAGGGAAAGTTGAATCGGCTGGTCCCCAGGCCAACGCGAAGGCTCCGGCGGGCATCTTTCTTTCTCCGAAGTTTCTCCGGCAATTGGGTGAAATCATCAGCGGACCAGCGCAAAATCGGCAATCTGCAGGGAATTCCGTGCCGGACAAACTGCTGCAGAATATCCTGGTTGCGACGCCAACTGAAGAAAAATTACTCCTTCAATCCTATCATATAGAATTATTGGGAAATGCCGGAAATGACGCAAGCCTGGCGGAGCCTGCCGGTAATGTCTTCGGCCAAACGTCTTCTACGCAGACAGAATTCCGTGTGCGGATTGAAATTCCGGAGGGGGAAACTCCAAACTACACGAAAAATTCTAATCGGCAGACTGCTACCGGGGATAAACCGGAAGCAGCAGTTTTTCCTTCGCAGATAATGTTAATCTTAGAGACACCTGCCGGCCAGCAGGTGTGCAGCCTTGTGCTCAACTCGGGGCAACAGACGACAATAGCTCCCGGACAACTAAGTGAGACGCAATCTGATCCGGTTTCGTCTCAAACCGAAAATCATCCTCCTTCTCCGCAGACCCGGAATGAAACGGTACTCCAAACTTCTGCAACCGAAGTACCGGCAACGAAGTCTGCTGCAATGACAAATGTGAATTCGCAATTGCCGGAGACAGCCACGTCCAAGAACACCTTGGAAAAAGAAGGCGGGAACAACCCAGCGGCAAATGTTCAAAAATCCGCAGCGGGGTTTACTGGTCGGGTGATCACTCCTGAAATATCTGCAACTAATCCACTGCAGGATTTGCCGGTTACGCGGCCTGCAAATCCTTCCCTTACGACAAACCAGGTAAGTTATCCGAAATCTGCCTACACAATGGGGAGAAGCGGTTTATCACAAGCAATCAGCCAGAATGCATTGGAGACCGGAATTCCCGCATCTTCAAGTCCGGATGCATCGGATTTGCATTCTGCGACTACCATAAATAATCATGTTTTAAAAAATCTCTTGGGGAGTGGAGATACATCGGGGTTTCCCGGCGAAACCCAAGTGTACCGTGGTGAAGGACCGGCTGCAAACCAGAATTTGATATCAACACTCTCTGGTTTGCAACCGGTGCCCGAACCCGGGAATACGCCGGTTTTCCGGGACTCAGCCACATCAGTGCAGGCGCTAATTGCACGAACATCACCCTCTCCAGATTTTTCCCCGGATTCGGTCGGCAATGTATCAAGATCCCCTCAAATGTCGACCGATCATTCGGCACCAACTACTTCTAACCTGCCATCGAAAATGATTTTGATTCTTGGCAGCAATGAATACCCACCGGCGATTTCAGAATCCTCAAACGGTCCTGTAAACTCAATTCTTTCGATGATGAAGGACGGGGATTCTGCTGTATTTCAGATGCCCACACAAACCAGCGCTCTGGACGGCGGGCCCGGGAATTCTCAATTTTTTAATACCCTGCCCTATGTTGGTAAATCCATTGCCGGGAATCTGGCGACAGACCAGGTCAACTCGATGATTGGAAAATTTCCAGTGGTATCGCAGTTGGAAAACCCTCTTTGGGAAGAAAATCCTGTTTTGAGTTATCCATCTGGCAGCAAATCTGGTCCGAATCCACCTGTCCCGGAAGGCGCGGCACAGTGGAAAATGCCGGGGTACTTTCAGGTTGCAACTGGTCAGGAAGCCGGACAATTCGATCTACACCAGGCATCTGTGACTTTCCCGGAAAATCAAAACACAATCTTAAATCATTTTTCCGAAAAGGCACAGAGTGGATTAGCAGCACCTGACGGGAAACCCGCTGAGATACCTGCTTCAGCGAAGGTCCGCGGCGAAAATATGCCGGAACAGCCGGAGTCGACGCAGATCAGTTCAACCCCGGAAACCGGAGAGTTGGGCAAACCGCAGACCTGGAAGTCCGTTTTCGGGGATCGGGATATAATTCGGTACCTTTTATCGAATCAGAGACAGAGTCCATTTACGCCGTCTTCCGGGCGATCTGTCGCTACACAAACTTATATGGAAGCTGGACCTGAGGATGTCCCGCAGTCTCAAACCCCATCGCAAAATGAGGAAAGAGGAACTGCGGATTCAACAACTAACGCTCCGCAGAGGACGACATTTAGCAAAACAGAAATGGCCCCCGGTTTGGGATCAAAACTAAATAGTGCGATGCCCGGCTTTGCGAACGCCGAAATTGTTGCGAATAAGACCTGGGAAGTTCAGCAAAAGGCCACCGTAAACGGCGCGCAAGAATCCGATATGCAGTACGAGCACAAACCGGATCAGCCGAAACATACCAAGACCTCCGGCGCTTCCCATGCTTCTAACAGTATGAATTTGCAGAATGCGGTTCGGGAAGCCGGCGAGATGTGGAAAACCGATCAGATGATGCCTGCAAAGAATGAAGCGGGCGCAGCTCCACGACAAAATTTGCAGGTTTCAAAAGAAAACGCGCACAGCGCTCCTTCACAGGCAGGTCAGCAGGAGCAGGGAATGCAGCAGGGACAGGATGCAACTCCTGAGTATGATAGAACCACAAACCATATAGAACGGTATTCGGACAGTAGCAGTTCAGGCGAAAATTTTGGGAACCGGCTTGGTGCGATAACCGCTACCGGGAAAGACCCGGTATTTATCGGTGCAAAAGCGGCATCGGGAGCTACAACAACCGCGCAAACTCCAAATCCGGCCGAATTGATCTCTTCATTGGTAAGGCAATTTCAAATGGCGGTGAAAAATAACAGCCGGGAAATAACGCTTCAATTGCGTCCCGAGCACCTGGGCCTGGTGAGAATCCGGCTCAAGATGAAGGACGACCGCCTGAGCGGGAAAGTGGAAGTCAGTTCGCCGGAGATTCAACAACTGTTGCACCGGCATTCGCAGGATTTGACTCACAGGTTGCAGGAAATGCATATCAACCTGGATCATCTCGAGTTTGATCTGTTGAACAATGGATCGGGCGGCGGTAAAGAACGCGGCCCGGCGGCTGGCAACAACCTGGGAACAGCAGGTGCTCTGGATGGTGGGGCGGCGATGGAAACAGGTGACAAACCGGATGAAAAAATGCAAAAAAACCTAATGTATACAAACAGTACATTCGAATATATAGCATGAAAGGAGGTGATCAAGGATGAGCGTGATCGATACAGGGACGTCGGTCCAGGGATTAGGATACGGTACAACGCAGACACAGTCTTCGAGCGCTTTGGGGAAGGATGATTTCCTGAAACTGCTGGTTACTCAGCTTCATTACCAGGACCCGTTGAACCCAACCGACGGAACGGAATTCTCAGCTCAATTGGCGCAATTCAGCAGTCTGGAGCAGTTGCAGAACATAAACGACTCGCTTCAGCAAAATCTCAATGCGAACTACCTGCTCACAACATCCATCAACAATACGATGGCAGCAACGGTGATCGGACATGATGTAAAAGCTTATGGCGATCAGATTTACCTGGGCGAGAATGGCGAATCGCAATTGCACTTCGACCTGAGCGTCGACGCTAAGAATATCAAGGTGGAAATTCTGGATGAAAATGACCAGGTACGGCGTACCATTAATCTTAACAACCTGGAGGAAGGTGAACAATCTGTCCTGTGGGATGGGAAGGATAATGCGGGAGTTGATATGTCGCAAGGCAATTACCATTTCCGGGTAACTGCCACTGATGCCGAGGGTCAGACCGTTTCGAGCCAAACCTTTGTGTTTGGTACGATATCCGGGGTGCGCTACGATACTGGCAGCGCGGTGCTTATGATTGGTGATTTGGCAGTACAGATGTCCGATGTTTACGAAATTTCGAATAATTAGCGAAAAATTAAAACAGTTTGAAAGGAGGTGATGAAAATGCCCGGTAAAATCGATGGAATGAAACCCCCGTTTATACCTATCGGTGGTCTGGAGGGCATGCCATCGAGAAAACCTGTTATGCCGTCCGAAGAAGAATCCGGATTCCGGAAGATACTTCTGGACAAAGTTGCGGAAGAGCAGAAGGTCAAATTTTCTGCGCATGCACAGAACCGATTGCAGAGCCGTCAGATCGAGATGACAGGCGACAATATCATGAAATTAGCGGATGCCATGAACAAAGCGCAAAATAAAGGTGCTCACGATTCGCTGATCCTGATGCAAAATGTCGCTTTCATTGTCAATCTCGATAACCGGACCGTGGTAACCGCAATGGATAATGAATCGATGAAAGAAAATGTGTTTACCAATATCGATTCGGCAGTTTTTGTAGAATAATTAAATAACATAGGGCTGGACCTTCCTGTTGTAACTCCAATCAAAAAAACAACTGAAGGAAGCCCTGGGGCTTCGCCGACTGACTGAGGCGGGGCAAAATCAAGGAAGAATTCATACACAAGGAGGATGTATCATGGGTTTGATGCGTTCATTATATGCAGGTGTCTCAGGGTTACGCAACCATCAGGTGATGATGGATGTTATTGGAAATAACCTCTCAAATGTTAATACAATCGGATTCAAAACCGGCCGCGTTTCTTTTAGCGAAACATTTGCCCAGACGTTGCGCGGTACCACGCAACCGTTGTCAAATATGGGTGGAACAAATCCCATGCAGGTTGGACTGGGAATGTCGCTCTCGACCATTGACACGCTCTACAGCCAGGGAAACATTGAAACCACCGGCCAGACCACGGATCTTGCCATCCAGGGTGACGGATTTTTTATTGCTAGTGATGGTGTGAAGCGCTACTACACCCGGGCCGGGAATTTTCAGTACGATGCAAACGGGGCACTCATAATGCCCGGCAGCGGTGCAAAGGTACAGGGATACATGGCAAACTCGGCCGGGGTAATTGAGGCTGGCAGCCCGTTAACCGACATCGTTCTTCCTTTTGGAAAGAAAACCGCAGCAAATGCGACCAGCGAGGTAACCCTTGCCGGAAACCTGGATGCCAGTGCCCAGCCACAAGGTAACATTCTTAAAACCGAAGCGGTCTTTGCCATCGAAAGTGGCAGCTCGGATGTAAGCGGCCTGTTGGCGACCGGAAATACAAACAAGCAAATCACAGGCATGAATCCAAATGATTCCAGCGTCGACATTACCGTAGATGACGGTACCACGACAACCACGAAAAGTTACAAATATGTACTGGATGATAACGGGGTAGTTGGAAATGGGGCTTTCCACACCCTGCAGGATCTCATCGATGAAATCAATGCCGATTTCGGCACCGCAAATTTATCGGTCTCTTTTAGTGGCACAGGTGCACTGCAGTTTAGCAACGGTTCCGCCGGCAATTTCGATCTGACAATCGACAGCAATAATCCGCTGCTGAAAAAGGCGCTTCACAGTGGTACTACCACGCTGGCAGCAGGTGGAACCCAGTTGACGGATGAATTCTCACACGTAGCAACAGCCAATGATCTGCTTGTAAATCTCCGGGACGAGAACGGCCAGTCGCTTGGTCTGGCCAATGGCGACGAGATTACCATAAATGGTCTGAAGGGTGGAGCGGCAGTATCGCCTTCAACACTGGCGGTGACCGGAACAACCACCTACCAGGAATTTGCAACCCAAATTGAAAACGCGTTTGGAATTACCAATACCAAGGGGGTGGAAATCAATTCGGATGATGGTGCCCTGAAAATTAATGCCGATGGCGGGGAAATTTATGAGTTAAGCGCCCTGGACCTCCGGGCGGATGATACTCCCGGGGTTGGCGGAACCGCCCGTGATGCATTCAATGCCATTTTTGACAGCACTCCCGGTCACTACGATGAATTGCAGAAAGCGGAAGACGTGCAGCAATCATCCGGCATCACAGTTTACGATTCGCAGGGCAATGCCATCGACCTGACCGTCGTTTTCACCAAAGATGTAACCCAGCCGAACCGCTGGCTGTGGGAAGTTCAGGTTCCGGAACCGGCTATCGCAACCGGTGGAAATACCGGCTCCGTGGAATTTAACGACGACGGTTCGCTCAAGGAATTCAGGTTTGATGACGGTTCTTCTGCGCTGCAGCTAGATCCGGGTACCGGCAGCAATGCGTTGATGAGCGTGGATCTGAACCCGGGCGCATACAACGGTTTTGATGGGATCACCCAATTGGCCGGGTCCAACACCTCGGTGCTTCTCACATCGCAGGACGGGTACACTATGGGCAGCCTGGACAGAATCGTGATTGACGAGCAGGGCCGGATCTCCGGCGCATTTACGAACGGAGTAATTGAGCTTCTGGGCCAATTAGGGCTTGCCACGTTCAATAATCCGGGCGGCCTGATGCGCACCGAAGATAACCTGTTCAGCACCTCCGGAAATTCCGGCGATCCGATAATCAGCACCGCCGGTGCAGGGATTAATGCAAATATTATCTCCGGGGCGCTGGAACAATCAAACGTGGATATGGCAGAGGAATTCACAAAAATGATCGTGGCGCAGCGGGGATTTCAGGCTAATGCCAGGATTATTACGACCAGTGACGATCTCCTGGCTGAAGTGACAAATCTGAAACGTTAAAAATGACATTTCAGGGGCTGCGCCCAACGGTTGCCGCCCCTGAATGTTTTTTGATTAAAATATTTGTGAAACTGTTCGATAATGAAACTGGAAACCAGGAATCAAGGGAATGATTACGGTAACAAAAATAAATAACACTTCCATTACAATAAACGCAGAGATGATTGAGTTCGTTGAAACCACACCGGACACGATAATTACCATGACCAATGGGAAAAAGATTTTTGTGACGGAATCTGTGGATGAAATTGTGGAAAAGGTGATTAGTTACCGGCAGCGCTGTTTTGAGCATCTGAAAATCCAAATCAAGAAATAAAGCATGAAGAAGATATTAGACATTGCCACATTGATTGGCCTGTTTGGCGGAACGATGATCATCCTGCTCTCGATAATGGTTGCCGGCGGGCTTGGTGCTTTCATCAATGTGCCGTCGCTGCTGGTGGTGGTAGGAGGCACAATCGCTTCCGTGTTGGTCCAATATCCCTTGAGCGACGTGTTGGGCCTGATTGCCATTATGCGGCAAACATTGTTCGCAAAGGCAGCAGAACCGGATCGACTGATAGAAACCGTAGTGAAGTTTGCAGAGGAAGCGCGGCGCGACGGTTTGCTGGCGCTGGAAAAGCATGTTCATGAAATAGACGATGAGTTTATTAAAGATGGCCTGCAATTAGCGATAGACGGCACCGAGCCCGAACTGCTTCGCGATATTCTGGACACCGAAGTATCTAACCTGGAGGACCGCCACAGCAAAGGGCATGGAATCCTGGAGGCATTTGGCACTTTTGCCCCGGCCTTCGGAATGATCGGCACCCTGATTGGCCTGGTGGTTATGCTTCAGAACATGAAGGATCCCTCCAGTATTGGCCCCGCAATGGCAGTGGCTCTGATTACCACTTTCTATGGTGCGGTGCTCTCCAACCTGATTTTTCTTCCGCTTGCCGGTAAGTTAAAGGAACGCACCAAAGATGAGGTGAAAGTGCGCGAGATGATTATGGAGGGAATTCTATCGATCCAGTCCGGTGACAACCCGCGACTGGTAGAGCAGAAATTGAAGACATTTCTGCCTCCAAAATTAAGACAGAATGGTAACGCCCCGGCAGAATAGTTGAGGGAATTTTTGTCATTGTCTAAATTTTAAAATTTAGTGTCGAAAATATAGCCACTTTTTGGGGCCGTCGCAGAGCGCCGAAAAAACGACGATCACTGTATGGTGTATAAACTTCTGATTATTATTAAGTTATAATAAAGATAAAAATTGGGTCTTTCTGACCTATTGTGGCATACATCTTGCCAATTCTCATATAGATAAATTTAGGCAAGGTCTATGTCGCGGAAAAAAGCAAAAAAAGAGAATGGCGGATCCGGAGGCGGAGCCCCGGGATGGATGGTTACCTATGGTGACCTGATGTCGCTGCTTCTCACCTTTTTTGTTCTCATTGTATCCTTTTCGTCCATTGAACTTCGCAAATTCCAAAAAGCGATGGGGTCGTTAAAAGGTGCACTGGGAGTCCTGCCTAAAGAGCAATCCGTTACATATCAAGTTGAACCCATAATGCCGCAATTGACCGACTTTCAGAAACGTCGGATTCAAAAAGTTATATCGCAAATGCGGAATATGATAAAGAGTGAGGGTCTGCAGCAGGATGTGGCACTTGATGCGACCGACAATGGAATTATCATTCGGATAGATTCACCGGTTCTTTTTGAAGTTGGCGAAGCTGCGTTAAAGCCGCAGGCATACAAAATACTTGACAAGGTTCTGGAATTAACCCAGGATTGGTCGAACAGCATACGAGTTGAGGGCCACACCGATAATCAGCCTATTCATACCGCTCAATATCCTTCAAACTGGGAGCTATCGACAGCCAGGGCATTGAGTGTCCTGCGCTTCTTCCTGGGCCACGGGCATATTGAACCACAGAGACTGGCAGCGGTGGGATATGGCGAGTATCATCCCCTGGTACCAAACACTACTCCCCAAAATCGTGCAATCAACCGAAGGGTTGAAATCTACATCGAAAACGACAGGAAAGTCGAAACGCTTAAGGAAAACAAATTCTAAGCACAAAGAGGTGCGTCGATGCCGGAAGAAAATGAAATGATTGAAAAAGGTATTAACGAACAAGCTGAAACATCCGAACAGGATGGGAAAAAATCCAAAGTCAGTTTTATTAAAGTGGGAATTCCCGTTTTGCTGCTTCAAATCATCGCCGCCTATTTTTTGGCGAACTATGTAATTGTGCCGCGGCTCTACGGTAATTCAGCGGACCCGGCGAAAGCCGGGGGAGTGAAGACTCAAGCGGAAAGTAACGAAGAAGAAAATTTTGGCAAGATTTTTCCGCTTCAGGACGTCATAGTCAACCCCGCCGAAAGCAGGGGAATGCAATTTGTTCTGGTGAATTTCGGATTCGAAGTCCGCAGCGATTCCGATGTAGATCTCATGAAAGAAAGAGAAGTCCAAATCCGTGATATCCTGATCAAGACGATCAGTGCCCATACCCTGGTTGAACTCGACGGACCAGAGGACAAAGAAAATTTGCGCAATGAAATAAAACGTGCCCTGAAAGGCGTTCTTCCCGCCAATCACCTGATGAACGTCTATTTTTCAAACTACATCATCCAGTAAGAGGTTTGTGTGTCAGAAGTTCTATCGCAACAGGAAATCGATCAGCTGCTCTCCGGGATAAATTCAGGCGAAATCAAAGAAGAGCAATTAGGAGACTTCAGGAAGAACCGTGAGGTTTACGATTACGATTTTCGCCGACCAAACCGCGTATCCAAGGATCAGCTAAAAACAATCCGCACATTGCATGAAAATTTTTCCGAGATTTTTGGATTCTACCTGGCATCGAAGCTTCAGACCATGGCCACAATCGATCTTATTGCAGTCGACCAACTGCGATATTCCGAATATGTCCTTTCCATCAGCAATCCCAGTTGCATTTATATTTTCGAAATCGAAGAAACCGAAGGGAAGGCAGTCCTGGAGCTTCATCCGGAGCTGGTGCTGGTGATTGTGGAACGTCTTCTGGGTGGATCGGGCGTAAAAGTTAAGGCAAACCGCAGTATTACCACCATCGAACAGCGGATGATCCGTCCCCTGATGTCGCAGGCACTGGTTAACCTGAGCAGCGCCTGGGGACCAATCCAGAAGTTGAATTTTGATCTACACGGTTTCGAGAGTAATCCGGATTTTGTTCAGATTGCGCCGGCCAGCGAAATCGTTATCGTTATTTCATTCGAGATCAAAATTGGCGAAGACACCTTCCTGATGAACCTGTGCTACCCTTCATTTGCGTTGGAAGAAGTTATTGCCAAACTGAATGTTCAGTATTATTCCAGCGTGCAGACCGCACGGGATAAGCACCGGGTAAAAGACAAAATCAGTAATCATTTGAAAAGAACCGATTTGCAGGCACGGGTTCTGTTGGGCAGGACGGAAATTTCAATCCGGCAGCTCCTGGAACTTGAACAAGGTGATGTGATGGTTCTGGATTCGCTACTTGAAAATGAGCTGCCTGTTTTTGTCAATGAGCGCCTGAAATTTTATGGTCGCCCGGGGACGACAAATGATCACCTGGCGCTGAAAATTACACGAACAAATGATGATTAATCCAAGGAGCGGATAAAGATGAGCAAAGAAAATGAGCACGAGGACATGATGCAGAATGAAACGGAAGAGTTAGTTGCGGAGCAGGAGCCTCAGAACGAAAACGAAGAGAAGGAAAATGGTGCTCCCGAAGTCAGCCAGGTAAAGCTGGAAAGTTTTGGAAAAGAGAATTCCGCTTCGACCACCCGAAACCGCCTGGACCTGCTCATGGATATTGTCCTGCCGGTTTCCATCGAATTAGGGCGTACCAAGCTGTATGTCAAGGACATCCTGGAGCTTGAGAGAGGTTCGATTATAGAGTTGGACAAAATGGCCGGCGAGCCGGTTGATCTTTTTATCAACAGCAAGAAAATGGCGGAAGGCGAAGTAGTCGTGGTGGACAAACATTTCGGCATCCGAATTACCCACCTGATTGATCCCGAAGACCGCATTAAAAATCTGGGGAAGGAATTTTAATTTGTTGACCCGGAATTATACAATCGGGTTGCTCTTGTTCCTCGCAACCATCTCTGCCGCACAGACAGCAAGCGACAGCACCGCTGCCGTCAGTCCGGAAAGTATCGGAATGGGATGGTTGTTATTCAAAACGATCGCGATTCTTATTCTCATAATAGGGTTGATTTTTGTTTCCGTTTACCTGCTGAAACGGTATGTCTTCGGTGGATCAACCCTGGCAAAAGACTCGGAATGGATTCAGATTTTAGGGCAGATACAGATCCAACCGAAAAAATTTGTAACGCTGGTTCGTGTCATGAACCGCGTGATCCTGGTGGGATCGACGGATTCTTCCATGGACACTCTCGCGGAGTTCGGTGATGCTGCCAGCCTGCAGCCATTTCTGGAAAAGATGAAGACCGGTCCCGGAAACTGGAATGAGGGCAAATTCCTGGGACTGTTCAGAAAAAATCTGGAATCATAACTTTAAATTGGAGGATGGGCGTTTTCCCGCCTGAGACAAGCATGTCAGCAGTTTATCGCCGAATTACACTTGTTTTAATCCTGGGTGCCATGCTTTTACCCGGACTGGCAGTTGCCCAGCAGGGGAACACTCCGGTTCCGTTGCCAAAAATCTCATTGGGAGTGGATACCGCCAAGAATCCTGCAGATTTTTCGGTTACCCTGCAAATCATCTTGCTGATGACCATTCTCACCCTGGCGCCCGCGATCCTCATCATGCTGACATCGTTCACCCGAATCATAATTGTATTCCATTTCATCCGGCAGGCACTGGGAACGCAGCAGATTCCTCCCAACCAGATTCTTATCGGGCTGGCGCTTTTTATTACTTTTTTTGTTATGGCACCCACCTGGAATCGGGTTAATTCCCAGGCCCTGGAGCCTTACATGCAGGGCAAGATTGGCCAGCAGGTCGCCTACGATAAGGCTATCCAGCCGGTGCGTGAGTTTTTGCTGAAACATACCCGCGAAAAAGACCTTGCGCTTTTTCTGAAACTCTCTTCCGAAGAGAAACCCGCGAATGTTTCCGAGGTCTCCACACTGGTGCTTATTCCGGCTTTCGCTGTCAGCGAGCTCCGGGTAGCCTTTCAGATCGGATTCATCCTGTATATTCCATTCCTGATTATTGATATGGTTGTTGCCAGCGTGTTGATGAGCATGGGAATGTTGATGCTTCCTCCCATGATGATCTCGCTGCCCTTTAAAATTCTGCTGTTCGTCCTTGTGGACGGATGGTACCTGTTGGTTAGCTCCATTGTGACAAGTTTTTAAAAGGAATGCCAAGAATGAACGAGCAATTTGCCATAAAATTTATTACCGATGCGATTTACACTACCATGATCATTGCCGGCCCCATTTTGCTCGTCACGCTGGTTATGGGTTTGATGGTGGGTGTCTTCCAGGCGGTAACCTCGATTAATGAAATGACCCTGACCTTTATTCCCAAGATCCTGGCGGTGATTGTACTGCTCATTATTCTTTTGCCGTGGATGATACAGGTTCTGATGTCCTTTACGGTCCACGTGTTTAATCTCATCGGAACGGTGGCGCGATAATGAATTTTACCGAACAACAGATTTTGCTGTTTTTCCTGATCCTGGTGCGTTTTGTCTCCATGCTGGCCAGCGCCCCGGTGTTCAGTATAAAGGGCATTCCGAACTTGCTGAAAATCGGTATCGCCGGCCTTTTGGCATTGCTGGTGTTCCCCATGGTGGAACGGATTACCCCGGAACTTGAGCTGAATTTTGTCCGGGCAATCACATTGATTGCCGGCGAAATCCTTACCGGCGTTACCATCGGGATCGTGATCAATTTTCTGTTTGCCGGCATCGAAATGGCCGGAGAATATGTTGGCCTGGACATGGGCTTGTCCATGGCGCAGGAATTTGATCCGCTTTTCGACCAGCAGATATCGGTTATTGCCCGAATGAATAATATTTTGGCCATGCTCATTTTTGTGCTCATCGACGGGCATCATTTTTTGATTGAGGCAGTGGTTTACAGTTTCCGGCTGCTGCCAATTGGCACCTGGAATATGACAAGCCTGGCGCTCACCAAGATCATGCATATTTCGGCATCGGTACTTGCCATTGGGGTAAAGATTGCTGCCCCTGCAATGGTGACCCTGTTCCTGACCAGCGTGGCGATGGGAATTACCGCTCGCGCGGTGCCGCAAATGAACATTTTCTTCGTGGGATTTCCGCTTCGCATTTCGGCTGGCTTTATGTCGCTGATGCTTGCGTTCCCGCTTTTCTTTTATGTATTCAAAAAGCTGCTGGGCAGCTTTGAATCGGATATTCTTTACCTGATGAAGGTAATGTAAAATGGCAGATAATTTTCAGGAAAAAACGGAACAACCAACTCCCAAACGTCTGGAAGAAGCGAGGCGCAAAGGAGATGTGGCAAAAAGTGTGGAAGTGAATTCCGCTTTTTCGCTGCTATTTGGGTTGTTGCTCCTTTATGCCATGGGTGGCCGGTTTGCAGAGCTCTTTTCGCAGACTTTTCGCGATATTTTCGGCGGCGGCTATATGGCCGAACTTACCCCCGATTCTATTCGCTACTTTTTTATTGTTGGCCTGGAAAGATTCGGAATCCAGTTGGCGATCTTCATGGGTACCATCATGATCCTGGGTGTTGCCAGCAGCATCCTGCAGGTTGGTTTCCTTTTTACGCTGGAACCAATTACCCCCAAAACCAACAAGCTCAATCCCTTCAAAGGATTTAAGAAAATTATTTTATCGAAACGATCGTTGGAAGAATTGGTCAAGAATCTGGCCAAGTTGAGCATTATTATCCTCGTCGCTTACGCTGCGATAATGGGTTACAAGGATGAACTGATCCCATTAATTGATAAAGATACCAACAATGTAATTTCCTTTATGATGGCAGCGGGCTTAAAAGTGAGTTTCAAAATTTCACTTATTTTTCTGGTTGTAGCAGCGGCCGACTATGCTTTTCAAAAACGCGAGCATACAAACAATTTGAAAATGACCCGGCAGGAAGTTCAGGATGAAAACAAGCAGTCCGAGGGCGATCCGCAGATCAAGTCGCGTATTCGCAGCCTTCAGATACGGATGAGCCGAAGCCGGATGATGCAGGCCGTTCCGGAGGCCGATGTCGTTATCACCAACCCGACCCACTATGCCGTGGCATTGAAATATCAACTGGAAAAAGACCAGGCTCCGCGCCTGGTTGCAAAAGGACAGAACAGGATCGCGCAGCGGATAAAAGAGATCGCAGTGGAAAATAATATTCCCATCGTGGAAGATCCGCCGCTGGCCAGATCACTGTTCAAAGCAGTAGAAATTGACCAGGAAATTCCTGCCAAGTTCTTTCAGGCGGTGGCGGAGGTTCTGGCTTATGTGTACAAACTGAAAAACAAGAAATTGAATTGATCTGATCATGAGAGGGAAATTCTTACAAAATAACAGCGATTTGCTGCTGGCCATCGGGGTCATCTCCATCCTGGTGCTCATGATTGTGCCGCTTCCGGCTGCTATTCTGGATGTTCTGTTGGCCCTGAACATCTCAGCGGCGCTGGTTCTGCTTATCGTTTCCCTCTATCTGGTAAATCCGCTGGAACTGTCCGTTTTCCCCAGCCTTTTGCTCATCATGACCCTCTTTCGACTCTCGCTCAATATTGCTTCGACCCGTCTGATTTTGGGCGAAGCTTATGCCGGAGAGATTATCCGGTCTTTCGGCAGCTTTGTCGTAAAGGGAAATTATGTGGTAGGTTTCATCGTTTTCTTTATTCTGGTGATCGTTCAGTTTGTGGTGATTGTGAAAGGCGCCGGTCGTATCGCGGAGGTTGCCGCCCGTTTCACCTTAGATGCCATGCCGGGCAAGCAAATGAGTATCGACGCCGACATGAACGCCGGCCTCATTACTGAAGAGGAAGCCCGCGAGCGTCGCGTGCAGATTTCCCGGGAAGCTGATTTTTACGGTGCGATGGACGGCGCCAGCAAATTTGTTAAGGGTGATGCAATTGCCGGTTTGATTATCACAACCATTAATATCTTTGGCGGCTTGATTATCGGGATGCTGCAAATGCACATGCCGCTGACCCAGGCGCTCCAATCATATTCCCTCATGACCATTGGCGACGGCCTGGTATCCCAAATCCCGGCGCTGCTTATCTCTACCTCGGCAGGCATCGTTGTAACCCGCGCTGCGAGCAAGGAAAACCTGGGCACTGACCTGACCCGCCAGTTGTTTACAAATCCCAAGGCGCTTTACATCGCTTCCGGCACATTGTTCCTGTTTGGAGTTACGCCCGGTCTTCCTGCGATTCCTTTCTTCATTCTCTCTGCTGTAGTGGGAAGTATTGGTTTCGGTTTGAAGAAGGAGAGGGAATTGGAAGAAACGCTGGAAGCTGAATCGGATGAAGCGCAATTGCCGGCCCCCACTGAAAAGATTGAAACCTATCTGCAGGTCGATCCACTGGAACTGGAAATTGGCTACAACCTGATTGCACTGGTGGATACCGAGCAGGGCGGCGACCTGTTTGACCGCATAACCGCCATGCGCAAACAGATTGCGCTGGAATACGGCATCATCGTCCCGCCAATCAGGGTGCGGGACAACCTGCAGCTCGGTGCCGAAGAGTACCTGATCAAGATTCGCGGCAACGATGTTGCGCAGGACCAGATTATGATGGGACATTTTCTGGCCATGAATGCCGGCAATGTCGAGCAGCCCTTGAGCGGGCATAAAACAATTGAGCCGGCATTTGGCCTGGAAGCGGTCTGGATTCGTGAAGATCAGCGGCAGGAAGCCGAGTTGAGCGGCTACACCGTGGTTGAGCCGTCGGCGGTTTTGGCAACCCACCTCATGGAAGTAATTCGCAAACACGCAGATAAGTTGTTGGGCCGCCAGGAAGTTCAGCAATTATTGGATAATTTGAAAAAAGATTACCCGGCTGTGGTGGGCGAGTTGGTTCCGGATCAATTATCGCTTGGCGCGATCCAGAAAGTTCTGCAAAACCTGTTGCGGGAAGGAATTCCGGTTCGCGACATGGTCAGCATTTTGGAAACTCTGGCGGACTATGCAAGCCTGACCAAAAATGTGGATGTACTAACCGAGTATGTGCGCTATTCTCTGAGCGACACAATTGCCAAACTTTACCGGGGCGAAGACGGCATAATCCGGGCAATCACGCTTGATCCCAGAATTGAACAAGCCATCACCGCTTCTCTGCAAAAGCAGAAACAGGCTTCGGAAAACCTGGGACTTGCCCCGGCGGTTATTCAAAATATCTTTCGGAGTGTGGCGGAGAATGTTGACGTGGCAGGAAGCCTGGGCGAGCACCCTGTTATTATCTGTTCGCCGACAATTCGCGCCTACTTTAAAAAACTAATTGAATCCCAATTTCCGGATGTAGCTGTGATTTCGTTTGGTGAGCTGCCTCCCGAAATTCAGATTGAGAGCATCGGCAAAGTGAGGATTGGCCATGAAAATTAAGAAATTTACAGGAAAATCATTTCAGGAAGCATTTGACCAGGTTAAGTCGGAATTGGGTGCTAACGCCGTCATCCTTAATTCCCGCAAAATCAAGGAAGGCGGTATCCTGGATTTTATCAACAGCAAAGAACTTTATGAAATAACAGCAGCAACGGACGGCGCAAAAAATTCAGAGGATATTGGGTCGATTCCCCCCAAGGTAAGGGAAGCTTATCAGACACAAACTTCCGTGAGAATACCCGGGAACGGTAACGGGAATGGCAAGAGCAATGGCAATGGATCCCTTTCGGGATCTGCGTCAATGAACGCCACAATTGCCCAGCAAACCAACGAAATTAAGCTTCTTCACGATGAGATCAAGGACGTCAAAAAGGTTCTGGCCCAGGTTTCGGATTTCCTGAAATACAGCCGCATGCCGGCGCTTCCCGATCCGTTTAAAGCAATTTTGAAAAAATTGGTGGATGGTGAGGTGCATGAAGATCTGGCAAAAGCGATTGTGCAAACAGTCTATTCGCAAACCAGTCCCGCCGACTACAAAAATCAGAGCGTGGTGGCGACAAATCTTTTAAACCTGCTGACTCGCATGGTCAAGATTCCCGAGCCGCTCGAAAAAGCGAAACGCGCTCCTTACGTTGTTGCTTTGGTTGGGCCTACCGGCGTCGGAAAAACTACAACGGTAGCCAAACTGGCCGCCAATCTCAAACTTTACAGCCAGCGGAAAGTGGCCCTGATTTCGGCCGATACTTACCGGATTGCTGCCATTGAACAACTGCAGACCTTTGCAAATATCGCCAGCATTCCGATGAATGTCGCCTACAGCCCGGAAGATATTCGGGATGCCATATTCAAATTCCGGGACAAGGACATTATTCTGATAGACACCGTCGGTCGCAGCCAGAAAAATGAAGAACATCTGCGGAGCCTGAACCAGTTCATCCAGATGTCCAATCCGGATGAAGTTCACCTGGTTCTGAGCCTCACCACCGGATTGAAAAACCTTCTGGATATAATCCGGAAATTTAGCGTGATGAAGCCCAACCGCTTCATTTTCTCGAAACTGGATGAGGCAATCAATACCGGCAATATTTTGAACATTATCTACAAATATCAATTACCGGTATCGTTTCTTACCACCGGGCAGGTGGTGCCAAACGATATCAGCGCCGCGGAAAAGTCTGTTGTGGCGAATCTAATTTTTAAGGGAGTAATGAATTGATCATGAAGGATCAGGCAACAAATTTGAGAATTTTAGCCGGGGAACAGCAATTGCGAATGTCCGGCTTCGGACGCACCTGGCAAAAGGTGATTATGGTCCTGAGCGGCAAAGGCGGGGTGGGAAAGAGCTTCTTCAGCCTTCATCTTGCCCGCGCACTGGCCGGCCCCGATAATAGAATTTTGCTGGTGGACGGAAACATGCAATCCCCTAATCTGCACGTCTTGACCAATGTGGATCCGGCCTATCCCATAAGTTACTGGATGGATGAGGCACAACCAATGGATGAAAGAGCGGTTACCCCGCTTTGCGAAAATCTTGATTTGCTGGCCAACAGCGCGCCTGCGCAGAATTTTCGATACAATATTTCGGACAGTGCGAATACGTTTCTGGAACTTCTTGAACCGCTTGCCGCTGATTATTCCTATATCGTGCTGGATTCGCAAACCGGACTCAACCAGTGGAATCTTTCCCTGCTTCAGCAAGCCGACCTGGGACTGTTGGTCAGCATCACAGATCCGACTTCGGTTATTGATTCCTACACCTTTATTAAAGCTTCGTTGCCGTATCTCATCGACCCCGATTTTCGCCTTGTGGTGAACCAGGTGATTGGCGATAAGAGCGGTCCCGAAACGCATCAGAATCTTAACCTGGCATTGCAGCATTTCCTTGGTTTTGAAATCGATCTTCTGGGCGTTATCCCTTTCGACATGGAAGTAAAACGTTCCGGGATGGAGCAAAAGCCCCTTTGGGAGTTCTCCCGCCAGGCCGAAGCATGGGCTGCAGTCAAAAGAATTGCCACGGCAATCCATTCCCCAAAAAAGGAATTCAAAACGCGAAATCATAGAGCATATCAGGAGGTAAATGTATGACAAATTCAGGATACAAGCTTACTCTGCTCACATTCTGTATTGCGCTGATATCCGGGTTTTATATGCGGTTGCCGCTACAGGACAACCTCATCCGGTCGCTGGTTATATACCTGGTCATAAGTGCCCTTTTCCTGGCCGGCAATCTTTTGATAAATAAACTGTCGTTGGATTCCGCGAGGATGAAAAATGCCGGCGCGAAGAAAAAGGCAAAAGATGAAATGAAGCAAGCAACCCCCAACATGGCAAAATAAACGGATAGGTGGTCATTATGAAAAAACAAGTCGATCCATTGTGGCAAAGCTATTTCGAGAACAAAAGCGTAGAGATGCGGGACCGCTTGATGCAGAAGTATTTAGGTGTAGTGCATTACGTGGTCAACAAATTGTTTAAATCGGTTCCGCATCATCTGGAGCGGGATGACCTGGTCAACATTGGGGTGATTGGGCTGGGAGAAGCGCTGGATCGGTATAATCCGTATTTCGGCATCAAGTTCGAGACTTATGCAATTCCGCGGGTACGTGGCGCCATCATCGATGAGTTACGAAAACAGGATTGGGTGCCACGCTCGTTGCGATCCAAATCCAGCAAAATTAAACGGATTGTGGAAGATCTTGAGCAACATTATCGCGGCGATGTGCCGGCCCAGGAGGTTGCGCAACAGTTGGGCATCTCTGAATCCGAGTACCAGCACTGGCAATCGCAGGTGAATCACACCAACATCGTGTCGCTGGACAAACCGAATCAGAATTACGATGAGCACAATTTGTACGACGTGGTGGAAGACGAAGGCAGTGCGAATGCCCTGGACAGCCTGGAGGGTGAAGAGATGAAAAAGATCCTGGTCAAAGTGATTAAAAAACTGCCCGAAAAGGCGCGTCTCGCAGTAACATTATATTACTACGAGCACTTAACATTCAAAGAGATTGGCAAAATTTTGAGTGTGTCGGAATCCCGAATTTCTCAGATACACAGCGAAACTATGGAACGGATGCGTAAAATGATATCCCACGAGATGTATGTTTAAATTCCGCACAGAAGTGGTCGTGAAAAATGCGACAACAAGGCGGGGAGCTCGTTAGCCAATCACTCTAACCTGTTGTAAATATAGGGCTAATCATTTGTTAGAATTGTGGTATCGTTTTTGTAAAAACTAATATGTGTGAGAGGTGTCCTGATGATACCGATTAAGATTCAAAATATTCAGATAGCGGCTTTGTCGGCAGATAAGGGATTTCAATCCATCAAACATTTGCCTCAAAACCAGGTGAGAATATTTGAAGGCGAGGTTCAGAAACATCTGGAAGACACACACGAGCGTACAGAGGCAGCCGAAAAATCAGAAAAAAGTCGTATTCGGGACGAAAAGGAGGGAAGAGAAGAAAGCCGGGAAAACGAGGAAGAAACCCGGCAACAGACAACTGATCAGGAAGCAAAGCCTGAACAGAATAGGATCGAAAAGAAAGCAAACGGGACGATTAAACATCTGGACGTTAAAATATAAAGAAGGCTCCTGAGAAATGCAGACCCTGTCACCGGAATTTGTAGAAAAAAGAGTTCGCAGTCTGGCCAAACTTTCTACTTTGCCCCACATCGCACTTAAGGTAATGGAGATGGTGGAAAATCCCCGCACCTCCGCTTCCAATGTCGCTCAACTCATCTCCGCTGACCAGATATTGGCTGCTCGTATCCTCAAGCTTGCTAATTCCGCATATTACGGCTTTCCCCGAAAAATATCGACAATAAATCTGGCAATTGTGGTGTTGGGTTTTACCGCATTGCGAGATTTGGTGTTGAGTATCTCGGTGATTGACCAGCTATCGATTAACCGGTTTGAGGATGAATTTAAGATCGATCAGTTTTGGCGTCATGCGTTTATTGTTGGACGCGGTGCGCGTATTCTTTCGAAATATGTTCATTACCCGGTAGCCGGAGAAGTGTTCTCGGCCGGGCTGCTGCACGATATTGGATACCCGGTGTTATTGCAGCAATTTCCGCAGGAGTTTGATGCCAACTTGAAATATGCGAAAGATCAGGGGATAAGTTTCAACCAGGCTGAAAGCGTTTATCTGGGCTTTACCCATGCTCAATTAGGGTCCTGGTTGAGTGAGGGGTGGAATCTGCCTGAGAAAATAGTACGAGCCATTCGATTTCATCATAATCCGGAGCAGAACCATGTTTATCAGGATCTGGTCAATATTATCCATGCCGCAGATTTGATCAGCTATTCAATAGATGAGGGAAGCGGCGTTGAACAGCAAGGTGAAATCACCGAAGAATACATTGAGAGCGTTTTGCATGACTTGTTCCCGAGGAATGGGAACTCTCTTGAATTCTACCAGGAGAAATTCCTTGAAGAAGCTGAGAAAGTCAGCGAATTCCTGGAACTGTTAACTAACAAGGAAATGGTTGCATGATATGTTAAAGAAAGGAGAATAAGGATGTTTTCCGAACCGTTTGCCCAGCTCAATGCAAATGAGATTTTTGATATTTACAAAGAGCCGTTGAAAGAGGCACCACAACTGGACGTGGTTTTCGAGAATTATTTGGTATTAGTAAATCAACTCAAAAACGATTTCAACGGTCTGCGTGATGAACTGGAACATCACAAGAAAATCCATGGTGAAATTGCCGATTCTCTTGATGAATTTTTTACTATCCAAAGGCTCTCATCAATCATTACCCAGAGTCTGGAATACCGGCAAATTGTTGCCAACCTGGATGAGATTGCGATTAAGGTCATTCCCCATACCGATAGCGAAGTGTTTTTATTTGATAATGAAATTCTGACACCTGTGAGCGAAAATCTGAAGTCCGATTTTACGCTTCTTATTCACAATATGCAGGAAGAGGGCATACTGGATTGGCTATGGGAGCAGGCGCATCCTATAGTGGTACCGCTAAGTGACTTCGTTATCAGGGACCAGTTGAGTTTCCAGTCCGGGAATGTCGTTATCGCACCCATGATTCAGAACCAGGAAGCGTTGGGGGTTTACCTGCTGCATACTGAAAAAGAGCAGGCACAATTCAGTTTCCGGGATCTGGAATTGTTGAACATTTTGACACAACAGGCTGGCATCGGGATTCAGTACACGCGCCTGTATAAAAGCCTGGAGCGGACGCACGAAGCGTTAAAAAAATCTCAGACCAGCCTGATGCAGACAATTAAATTGGCAACCGTGGGTGAGTTGGCAGGTGGCATTGCGCACGAAATC
Organism: uncultured Calditrichaceae bacterium; assembly: GCA_964624795.1. Lineage (GTDB taxonomy): Bacteria > Calditrichota > Calditrichia > RBG-13-44-9 > RBG-13-44-9 > CAZUZS01. The sequence goes on along the minus strand of CAZUZS010000003.1, from coordinate 61,759 downwards.
AACAATCCGCTGCAGATTATTCTGGGAAACATCCAGATGGCAATGATGGGGTTTAAGACGGAGGAGAGTCTCAAGATTGTAGAAACCCAGGCCATGCGAATTGCAAACATCGTAAGAGGATTATTAAGTATGGCAAAACAAAATAATGTATCTGCCACCGAATATCTTGAAATTAATCCGCTGATCCTGAATACCCTGAACCTGGTGCGCAGCCAGATTGAAAAGCGGGGAATCGAGATCAAGACAGAGCTTGCGGAAAAATTGCCGGTGGTACAGGGAAGTTCTGTTTATTTTCAGCAAATTCTGTTGAATTTTATCCTGCATTCGAAAAAACAGATCGGCAAACAAGGCTCCATCCTCATCCGGAGCGAGATGGTGGATAGTGAATGGATTCAGCTTGAATTAGTGGACAGCGGTGTTCCCATGCCGATGGAGTATATCGATAAGATTTTGGATCCTTTCGAAAATATGGATAATTCAATGGAAATGAACCTGGGATTGACGGTAAGCGTGCAGATGCTGCACGACATCGGCGGAAAAATCAGCATTAATTCTGTGAAAGACACCGGCAACAGAATTGTGATGCAGATTCCCAAATATGGAAAACGAGGAGAAAATGACCAGAGCGTTCTCTCGACCGGCTAACCTGATCTACCTGATTGTTTTGGGCCTTCTGGCTTCCCTTCATGGCACTGAGACAGACTTCGATCCGGCTTCGGTTTTTGATATTGAAATAAGGGATAACCACTCCCAAATAAACTTTCATGCACCACAGGGGTGGGAGTGCAAATTACTGAATGAATCTCCTGCCGGGAAGATTGTGATGAAGCTTACCGGTTCGGATGCTTCGGATAGCGAAAATCTTGTCAGTGAGACCGCGTTGCCCGGGAAAGGCAGCATCCTTCGTTACCATTTAACACCGTTAAGTCCCCGGAACCGCCTGCTTGTTTTCGATCTCGAGGAAGCGCTGGATTTTGAATGGCAAGCCACAGGCGGCGGCTGCCTGGTCGTTCATGATGAGAAATTCTTCGATAAATCGGAATGGGAGTACCGCCGGGGCCTGAAGCTGCAAAAGGAAGGCAAGAAGGAACAAGCACTCGCAGCATTTCGAAAGGCGGTCTTTCTGAACCGGAGTAACGGGAATGCCTACTTTAAAGCTGGCCAAATTCGTCTCGCCAACCAACAGTACCGCCTTGCCGAAATCGATTTTAAACATGCGCTGCGTCTTTCTTCGGACTCTCTGGACTTATACCTGGCCCTGCGGGACTTGTATCAGGCAAAGGGGGATCCGGAATCTGTTCGCAAATATGAGCAGATCTACCGTCAAAAAACCGCAGAACAGATGTCGGCATCTACAGCCGAAGATAAATTTGTAGTCCCTATACAAACGAAAAATACGGAACAAACAGGGTCGCACCGGGTTGTCGCTTCAGATGCCGCTGCTTCACCGGACACCGCTGCCACATTGCTAAGCAAAACCGAACCGGAAGGGTGGAGTCCCTCCGGAACAATCTTCTACCTGTTGGGAATTGCTTTCCTCCTTGTTTTTGCCGTGGTAATCTTGTCCCTCCTTGGTTTGCGAAAACGTCACGCTGATGCGGAGTTGATGCCTGATTTGCCGGAGATCCAGTTGCAATATCAAAAGGATAAAATTTTGAAAGCTGCCCGTAAAATAGTTTCCCAAAGCGAGGCCGATCCCGGAGATTCAAGCGACATTCCACCGGTTTTGGATGATGCAAATGAACAGCAGAGCGCGGATGAGAGATCGATGGAGCATACACGGTCGCTAATGGAAGAAGGGGAATATGCAGATGAGGAAGAACCGGTAGATCACCGATGGGACGGTTCGCGTATTGCGCGCGAGCTAAACCTGGGAGTCGGCGAGATTGAACTGGCACTCAACATGACTGCCCACCAGCGACAAGCGCAGAAATTTCATTCTCTGGACAATGAAATCGAAGCTTTATATGAACAGAATATGGATGTTACTGAAATTGCCCGCCACATGAGCCTGGGACAGGGCGAAGTTGAGCTGCTACTGGCGATGAGGAAACAGGCGGCAGTTGCAGACGCCGAATCCTGAAAATTTTAATTAATTTTCTCGAACCAGCCCTACGTGCCATTCGACATCGAAAGAATTGCAATTCTGCGAGCGACCGAATGATTCAAATAAAATACAAGCGATTTTTCCGAATAAGCTGAAGCCCATAGACTGCACTCCAAGAATTAAGACATTGATTAATACAAAAAAACATGCAGGACTTGTCCCGGTACGGACTTGAAAGAACGGAAGTTTGATTTGAATGGAAATTGAAAATGCAGGTTTAGGAAGCGTTATTGGATCTCCGGAAACCATGCCGCTGCTAAAACCCGGCGACCAGATCGCGGTGCGGGTTTTAAAGCGAATTGCACCGTTTCGTTACCTGGTAAGCTACCGCGGGTATAATTTCCAGGTAAATAGCTCACTATTGCTCAAATTGCGCGATCTGGTGCTTCTCTATTTGGTAAAATTACACCCCCGCTTGCAGTTTAAGTTTGTTGCCCGGCTGGCTGAACAGCCGCATCCCGGTTCTTTCAATTTGCCATTTACTGTGCCGGGTTTTGATGATGACCCTCTCAGCCGTCAGTATGTCGAGTGGTCCCTTCGCTTTAATCTCCCGCTCAACCAAGAGATAATTAAGCAACTCAAGATCATATTTTCCGGGAAGATATCCGCGCGAGCCGATGCTGAAAATTCACTTCTTCCATACTTCTGGATCAAGATGCATTTTGATGTGAATCTTTTCCATGATCCCCTTTTTCTCCTGCGACTGGTGCAAAATGAAGATCATTTCAAAACACAAATTGCCCGGTTAAAAAACCGACTCCCACTATCCAAAGACGCAATTGCTTCCGCTGAGCAAAAATTCCTAGGCAAGTTGCTTTCATTCTTTGAAAACGAGTTTGTGCCAGCTCAACTGTTTGAATCCCACTTAGAATTATTGAAAGATCTGCATGAATTCATTCAATATATTGACCAAACCGGTAGTGGAAAATCAATCCATAAGAAGTTCTTTGGCGAATTGAAATTTACCAGCCCGGATTCCCCGTTCATTGAGGATGTAATCCATTATTTTTTTATTGAATTCGAGGGTTATAAAACCGGCCGCTGGGTGCTCCTGCCGTTTCCGGGCAAAAATGGGAAAGGAAATATTATTACCTTTTGGCGCAGGAATAATCGGGAAAGTAAAATACTTCATGAATTTGTTTTCAATTGGAATAGTGATTATTTTGGAGGGGTTAATGTTAAGGGACAGATTCTTGAGAAAAACGTCGATCTCGATTTTTATAATATAGATCAAGAATTTAGAAATATTGTCGATAACTATATTCCCGAATTACGGGAAAGATTTTACTCAATTGGGCTTAATTTAGCCGGCTATCATTTTAAAAGCGAAGACCTGTTTCAAAATTTTCTCATAAATACAATTTATTGTATGAGAGATTCCAAATTTGAGGTTGTGATTTAAATTATGGTAGAGATTCAAGCGAAAAAGGCAAAAATTCTGGCCGTGGACGACAGCCGGGAAAGTGTAGATTTATTGGTCTATTTCCTCAAACCTGCGGGTTATGAAGTTTATACCGCAGACAACGGGGCGACCGCCATAGAAATGGTTGAAAAAGATCCGCCGGATCTGATTCTCCTGGATGTCATGCTGCCTAAATTAGACGGCTTCGAAGTATGCGAACGCTTGAAGAAAGATAAAACGACTTTCCATATCCCGATTATCATGATCACGGCTTTGAAAGAACTCAAAGATAAAATAAAGGCACTGGAAGCCGGTGCGGATGATTTTATATCGAAGCCTTTCGATAACGTGGAGTTGCTGACTCGTGTCAAGTCTCTGCTTCGGCTGAAGTTCTATCACGATGCGCTTATCGAGCGAAACAGAGAGCTGGAAAGCCAGAAGGAAGCGCTCATGCGGGAAGACCTGCTCAAGAAAGAGCTGACAAACCTTATTGTTCACGATATGAAGAATCCACTTTTTGTAATTCAGGGCAATTTACAAATGATGGAGATGAATCGTGATTTGCCCCTGAAAACATCCAATGAGGTTTATACCAAGCGCATTGCCCGCAGCAGCCGGAGTTTACTGCGCATGATCCTGAATCTGCTGGACATCAGCCGGCTCGAACAGCGAAAGATGGAAATTGAGCCAGTACCGGTGGATTTGAACAGCATGTTAGAAGATATTATCGAGGCATTTAAGGATATTCCCGAACACCAAACCAAATCCATTCACTTGAGGTTGCACGAAGATCTCTCCGGCATCTATATCGATAAGGATATTTTTGAAAGGGTTTTGGATAATCTCTTTGGCTATGTGTTTAATAACACCCTGGATTATATGAGTATTTTGGTGGAAACCGAAAAGATGCAAAATCACCAGATCCGGATGCGGGTTTTTCATGACGGGAAGCCGGTGCCGGACCGGTTCAAGAAGAAGATTTTCTTAAAGCATGCCCAGCCGGAACTGAAAAAAGCCGGGTTCAAGCCTGCCCGCGGATTGGGATTGTTATTCTGCAAACTTGCCATGGATGCCCAAAAGGGGAAGATCTATCTGGATGAAAAAATAAGAGACAGAAACTGCTTTGTTCTTGAGGTTCCAACATTAAAGTTTGTCAGAGATGGAAACAACAAATAACAAAGCACAACCCGCACCTGTCATTGAACTTTTGGTCCCAGACAACGGATTGACCGCAAGTGTCCGGATAAGGGAAAGTCACCTTCCGCCCCGCCAGATTCTGCTTCAACTTAAAGAAAAACTTAAAGCACAACATATTTTTTACGGTATTCAAACCCAGGCGTTGAAGAATATCCTTGCGGGTCAGAATAGTGACCAGACATTGCTGGTAGCTCGGGGAACCCCGGCCAGAGTAGGAAAATCGCCGGAATTCAAACCACTTATCGATTTTAATCCTGTCTTAAAGGGGAAGGAGTACCCCAATGGTCACGTAAATCATAAGGAAATTCTGCGAAGCAATATCGTGGAGGCGGGTGCGGTGCTGGGCAAAATTCTTCCCGGAGAATCATCAATTCCGGGGCAAAACATATTTGGGAAAATAATCCCTGCCCCTCCGGTTGATCTGGAAATGCCGGTCCGGTTGGGTGAGAATGTGGATTTTGCTTCTCAAGACCCGGGTCTCATTATTGCCAGGGAGGCAGGTCTGGCGGTGATTTCGCCGTCCGGCGTAATAGACGTCCTGACGACAATGACGATTGAAGGCGATATCGATTTTGATACCGGCAATATTGATTTTCCGGGAAGTGTCGTTGTCGCAGGCGATGTAAAACCGGGGTTTTCTGTGAAGGCCGGTTTAGATGCAAATATCCATGGAACGGTGGGAGATGCTGAGATTATTGCGGGACGCGATATCACTGTGGACCGCGGTTTTGCCGGGAACATGAAGGGTCTGCTTCGAGCCGGTCGGGATGTGAAATTGGCATTCGCTCACAATCAGAATATCGAGGCGGCACAGGATATTCTCTTTGAGATCGAACTGATCGGGTGCCGGGCAAAAGCCGGGCGATCCATCAGCAGCGGCAACGGGAGAATAGTTGGCGGCGAGTATGAAGCGCTGAGAAAGATTTCTGTTCACCTTGCGGGCAGCGATGAAGAGATCATAACCAGGCTGGCGGTGGGGCAAAGGAACGATCTCCTTGAAGAACGCAGGCGGTTAGATCAGGAGTTAAAAAATCATGAAAAACTTCTTGCCGATTTGAAGAAGAAACTCTACCAATTGGTTGTCAAAAAACTTGAGGCGAAGCTGGATACTCGCCGGCAAGAGCAGTTTGAAAAGCTGCAGGCGGAGAAGGAGGCGCTCGGTCGGGAAATCCTCCACATCCATGCGGAACTGGAATTGGTTGACGAGAAACTTCAGGACGTAAAAAATGCGATGATCCGGATTTCTGGCGTGATGTTTCCCAATGTTGAAGTCAAAATAGGCTTGAGGAGCTGGACGAATGCGGACAAGCGCCGCTTTATCTCTCTGCGGGGTATCAACGATAAAATTCAGATAATGCGGATTTAGATGCTAATTCTTTAGTAACTATTCCACAACCACCATGGCTACCGATGAGTCTTTTGAATGAGATATGGAAAGAAAAACCGATTTTCCCTCTAACAGCTCGGCTGTTTTTCCGTACAGCCGCACTTCTGGTTTCCCTTTTTCATCATTTATTACTTCCACGTCTTTCCAGGTCATATCTTTGCCGAGCCCCAGGCCGGTTGCCTTGAACACCGCTTCCTTCGTGGCAAAACGGGCAGCGTAACTTCCCCGGTCTTTTTTCTTGCTGCAATACGCAATCTCGGTTTCTGTGAAAATACGACCTATGAACTTGTCGCCATATTTCTCTATCAGTTTTCCGATTCGCTCAATCTCTATCAAATCAATCCCTACCGAATAAACACTCATTTGTTTTCTCCTTATGATTGCAATTCCCTGCCAGCCAAATCCATTATGATTTTCCACTCCCTGGCTGTCACCGGTTGAACCGATAATCGCGAGTTCCGGAAAAGTGCCATTGTGTGAAGAGCAGTCATCTCCTTCATCTCGTCGATGGTCAGTGGTTGGTCGAATTCCCGTTCAAACCGAACATCTACCATAAACCAGCGCGGATCCTCTTTGCTGCTTTTAGGATCATAATGTTCGTTGGCCGGATCGAACTGGGTAAAATCGGGATAAGCCTCCCGGACAATTTTCACTATGCCTGTTATCACCTGTGGCTTCACAATGCTGTGGTAAAACAGCGCCAGATCGCCATTCCGCATCTGTTTCATATTATTCCGTGCCTGGTAGTTTCTCACGCCGTCCCAGTGGGAGGTTTTGTCTGCCGCTTTTTTCAGATCTTCCCAGCCAAATTCTTCCGGATCGGATTTGAAAAGCCAGTAATTCATGTTCCGGATTCCTTCTCCTTATCAATCAAAAATTTCCGGTCAAAATACGACACAATCGCGCGTAAACAAATTTGAAAATTGCGATATGCCATTTTCGATGTGGTGCTTGGAAGTGTGGCCCGCAGTTCCGTTAATAATGACGCCCGCCTGTTGCAAACCTCATTTTCGGATCCCGTCCTGGCTTTTTAGAAACTTGCCTTGCAGGAAAGGGTAAGACCGCGCTGAAAGATTTGTCTTTTTAAACAAAAGTCAATAAATTATCTTCGGAATGAATAGGTATGAAAGCATTCGACTGCTGTAGGTTAGACTGAAAGTGGAGGAATTTCTATGAATCAAGCTTCTCGCGCGAATACTTGGTGGCACAGGTTGATCGCCATTTTTGTATTGGTCGGGCTGTTCGCAGGCTGCCAGACCATCCGGGACCTTTCCCAGATTAAGAAGCCTGAGTTGAGCATAAAAACGGTAAGGCTAACCGATCTCACCTTCGATTCACTAACCCTGGTGACCGATCTCCAGATCAAAAACCCTAACAGGCTGTCCGCCACCCTAAGGGGATTTGATTATGATTTGGATATCAATGGAAATTCCTTCGTAAAGGGACGGCAGGACAACAAGGTAGTTCTGCCATCAATGGGGGAGAACAGCATCGGTATTCCAATGACACTCCGATTTTCCGACTTGTACAAAACCTTCCAATCAATGAAAAATGAAGACAGCGCTGCATACAAAATATCTCTGGGCCTCGATTTTGAATTACCGGTCATTGGGGACAGGCAATTTCCGGTAAGCAAAGAGGGTTACATCCCGCTCCCTAAATTGCCCGTCATAAAAGTGAATTCGCTGCGCGTTAAAAAAATGAGCTTTAGCGGAGCAGACCTGGAATTGGAGCTGAAAGTCAGCAATCCAAATGCATTTGCAATGTCATTCGATAATCTTAAGTATAACCTTGAAATCAGTGGGCAATCGTGGGTAACGGGCGCTGTACCGGAGATGCTGCAAATTGGCAAGAGCGGCGAAAACACGCTCACGATCCCTGTATCGATAAAATTCGCGCAAATGGGGCAGACACTTTACCAGGTTTTGATGCAAAAGAGCGCTATTGATTATCGTTTTCAGGGCAACGTGGATTTGAAAACATCTATCCCGATAATGAATAAAGTGAACCTCCCCATCGACATGGCAGGCAAGTTAAACATATTGCGCTGAAATTTCGCGAAAATCCGAGTTGACGAGGCGGCTATCCTCCAAATCGAAAAATAGTTGTCGAAAAATCCGGCTGATTCTTCCCACTCGCGGTTTCGTTGTTTTGCACAATCCTCCCACCGGTCGCGGCTTCTCTTTAAATAGATCGGCTATGCAGGAAAAATCCGATCATTTTCCACCACGTATTTGCAGTTCCTGTTGTGTATGCCAATCAATTCGTGAATCCTTCATAATGCCCGCAATTCTTCACAATATCTTCATCCGGAAATCTTACAATTAATTGACTGCCTTTTCAAAGGCAGCACTGCGTGTCGCAGGAGAGCAGTATAATGATGAATTGTGCGATATTACAGGAAATGATGATTCCGGCTTCGGGAGATAATAAAGCAGAAATTTTGGGGAGTTGCTTCTATTTCAACACAAGGCGGAGTGCTCCCCGCTAAACTCCGGCCGGCGTGATGCAAAGATAAATCGATTAACGGGAGGAGTTGTATGAAAGGCATAAAGTATTTGGGTTTTTTGTTTCTGTTTGCAGCGTTAATTGCAGGATGCGGTCAAAAAAAGGAAAAGGAGACCTCGCAAACAGCGCAGAGCCTGACCAAACAGAACTCTAATTTTGTGGCGGCATTATCCGGCAAAAATGAAGTTCCCGATTCTGTAGAGACAAAAGCCAGCGGGGAAGCGTTGTTCAAATTCAATGGAGACAGTACCAAAATCCATTATAGACTAACGGTTTCCAATATTGACAGCGCAATGATGGCACATATTCATAAGGGATCGCCCAGCGAGAACGGGCCGATTCTGGTCTGGCTGTATCCTGTTTCCGGCCCCCCGCCGGAAATTCTTCCGGGCCCCGTCAATGGCTTATTGGCGGAAGGTGTGATCACCGCAACTAATCTGGACGGCCCCTTGAAGGGCAAAACAATAGCCGATCTTAAAAAGCTTATGGCGGAAGACAGCACTTATGTTCAGGTGCATACTAAAAAGTACCCGGATGGCGAGATTCGTGGACAAATCAAATAATACGATAAAGAAGTGTCGGTAGTCGGATCCAAAGGGGATAACATCGGGAGTTGGAGAGGGGCGGGCCGGATGGTCAGAAAAGGAAATTCGGCCCGTTAAATCGATTCAAAAAGAGGGTTGAGCAGTATATTTTTATTTGAATGCCAATTCCCCTCCAATAGTTGCACGCCTACAGATTAAGAAGATATATCAAAATTTTTCCGTCCCCTATTTATTATCGTCCGGCGGTTATGATTTGACGTGTTCAGTCAGTTCGTACAACCAGTGGTGCAGCGGCGCCATGTCCTTAAATTTCTGAAAGCAAAAGTCCGGAAGCTGCGAAGTAAATAATTCTTCCGGTATGGGTATCTCAATATAGGAATAAAGACCATTATATCGAAGAAGCTCGGCGTTGGGATGGTCTGCATCATAGCCGCGCGGGACCCTTTTATAGTGCACATCACCTATTAAATATTCCTTTTTGTTCTGCACGCTTTTCAACGCTTCCAAGAGTGGCGCACTCCTCAATGGATCGATGACGGTATCCCGGTAAGGCCTCAGCAGGTAATCGGGAAAAATGTGCATCCCGGCAGCCAACAAAATATTGGGTGGTTCGAGGTGAAAATAGAATCCGGAGCTTTCCATTTTTTTTCCTGAGCCTTCCCAAAAGAAGATACCCAGGTGCGTTTTGAACGGCATCTTGTTCGGGCTGAAACGAATGTCCCGGTAAATGCGAAATATGGATTGATCAACACGGGGATCGGCGATAACTCCCGGAGCCACCTTTTCGAGTCGCTTTCCCATTTCCATAACGAAAAGCCGGGCAGGCTGCAAAACCTGTTCATCGTAAATCGTGCGGTTCTTGTTGAACCAAACTTTATCGTTATTATTTGCCAGATCTTCCAGAAACTGTACTCCGGCTTTTGGGAAACCTGTGAAATCCTGATTGTAGTCCATAATTTCTCCTCCTGACTAAGGCGACGCAATTACGCTAATGTTAGCAGATCTGCAATGCTATTCGATTTGTGGGACTGGCGGTTCTTAAAAGCGGGACATTTTCATTGTTTATGAACCTTTTCTTTGGAGCGCCTGTTTCTTGACCGCTGCGGCAATTTCAAAATCCCTTTTTTCTTCCTCCGTTTCGACCAGCAGATGCGGCACCGGAGCGGGTTTTTTATTTTCATTAAGCGCTACAAAATTGAAATGGGCGGTTGTGCAGTGATCTCTGCGCCCGACCGTCGGATGTTCGGCGAAAACCTCCACCTTAACTACCATGGAAGATCTGCCGGTCCATGCAACCCGTGCCACAATTTCAATGCGGTCTCCGATTCGCACCGGATTGTGAAAGATGATGGCTTCGGTGGAAGCGGTTACCACTATCTTCCCGGCATAGCGCGAAGCGGCGATGCCGGCGGTTATATCCATCATTGCCATAAGTTTCCCGCCAAACATGGTGCCGATTGGGTTAGCGTCGTTGGGAAAGACAATTTCCCAGCTTCTGATTGTTTCTGATTTTTTGGAAGTCATGGTTCCGTGTCCGGTATAATTGGGGTGAAACGCTTAAGCGAATCGAATTAATCCTGTCAATTTAATCAGTCATCCTGGTTCTTATTAAAAATAATTATTCTTTGCTGTTCGCGCTGCTGACCGGCCTTAAAAAATATCTATAGCCTTTGCTGGAAAGCCGGTCCTGTTGCAGATTGCCAATATTGTTGCCGTTGTCTTTTTCGAAATATTTTGCTCAAATTTAGGCCGTGAAAATATACCATACAGGAATCACGCAGGTCAATAAATATCCGCAAAATTTTGCGATCAATCTATTACATCATCCGGGCCAACAGTTATTCTTGAAAGATCCCTTCGCGCATTATCCCGGGAGTCGTGCTCCACACTCTATCCATACTCTTAATCATTCATCCGCCGTTTGCATCCTTCGATTTTATTGTTCAAATTTAAGATGAAGCAGGTGTATTCGGGGAAAATGGCAAATGACGAAAATCATCATCGGTATCCACGGCCTGGGAAACAAGCCGCCGGAAAAACTGCTGAAAAAATGGTGGCGGATTTCTCTCAGGGAGGGATTGAAGGGCATCGGCCATCCATTCCAGCTTTTTAGATTTGATATGGTTTACTGGGCCAATTTTCTTCATCCGCAACCGCTTGATCCCCGGATCGTGGATAAAGAAAATGTGCTTTATCTTGAGTTTCCCTACGCTCCTTCCCGCAATTCCGTTCGAAGGCCACCGAACAGGCTGCGCCGCATGGCCCTCGATTTGCTGGAGAAGGGAATGGACAAGATATTCCTGAATGAAGATATGACCCTCAATTTTCCGCAGGTTGCCGAACTAATCATCCGCAAATATTTTAAAGACCTTGAATCTTACTACTCCGCCAAACAGCCGGATGCCGATAATTCGGAAGTCTTTGCCAAAGAGGTGATTCGTGAAAAGTTGGCGACAACGCTTCGAAAACACCGTAAGAAGGATATCATGCTGATTGCCCATTCGATGGGATCAATTGTCGCCTACGATGTGTTAACCCGTTACACACCTGAAGTCAAGATCGATACCCTGGTAACGATTGGTTCCCCGTTGGGGCAGCCGATTGTGATGGGGAAAATTTCAGCGGAGCAGGAGAAGGATAAAGGTGGACGAATCAGGTTGCGAACCCCGGAGAATGTGGTAAATGGCTGGTATAATTTCTCTGATCTGGATGACAAGGTAACCATGAATTATAATCTGGCAGACGATTATGATGAGAATAGTCTGGGAGTTCGGGCAGTCGATCAGATTGTGGAAAACGACTACGAGTATCTTGGCAAGTACAATCCACACAAATCGTATGGATATTTAAGGACAACGCAAGTGGCCCAGGTTGTCTCCGAATTTTTGAATCGTGACCAAACCAGGGCCGGCACCTGGTTAACAGAAAAAATCAACCGGTTCATAACGGGCGATCAGGCAAAAAGCAAAACCATGCGGAAAACGACTTAATCATGCAGTTTTTCAGCACCCGTGGACTATGAGGGAATCTCCGACGCGGGGCACAACAACCTGCTGTCCCGGCTGGAAGTGCGCGGGAAATTGCCGGTTTTCCCAATTCTATCTACCCCTAAAAAGATGAGCAATAATTAATTCCCAACCGATAATATCTTGTGACCCTTCCAAAATTGTATTAATTTGTCACGTTTCATATGCCGCCTGGATCTTTGGGTGGGCACAAAATCCGTATTGCATTTCTAACTGTTATATTGAATTAACCAAATTTTCGGAGGAAGTCTATGAGGCATCATCGATTTGTTATGATAATGATTTTCTCAATCGTTCTGCTGAGCGTCGGAATATTGCAGGCACAACTGGAGCTGCCGCGGCTCAGCACCAAGGCCAGCGTGTCTCAGACAGTGGGTGTCACAGATATCGAAATCACCTACTCCCGGCCGGGCGTAAAAGGGAGAGTCATCTGGGGCGGCCTGGTACCTTACGACAAGATTTGGCGGACCGGCGCGAACGAGGCAACCGCCATTTCTTTTTCCGAGGATGTGCAGATAAACGGCAGCACGCTGGCCAAAGGGAAATATGCGCTTTTTACGATTCCCGGAAAGGACGAATGGACGGTCATTTTTAACAACAATCCGGACCAGGATGGGGCTTTCAACTACGATGAAAAGGAAGATGCGCTGCGAATCCAGGTGAAGCCGCAGGAGGCCCCGTTCCTGGAGCGCATGATGTTCTATTTCGATAACCTGGCGGATTCGTCGGCAGATGTTGTGCTGAGGTGGGAAAAATTAAGATTGCCTTTTACAGTCCAGGTGCAGGTGGATTCGCTGGTATTTGCCCAGGCCAGGAAGCAGATTAACTGGGGAACGCCCTACCGGGCAGCCAACTTCGCGCTGCAAAATGAGGCAAATTTGGATGAAGGGCTTAAATGGCTGGAAATATCGATAGCGGTAGATGAAAATTACTGGAACACCAGCCTGGCGGCCCGCTATTTCGAGCATGAAGGCCAGCACCAGGAAGCCATCGCCGCCATGGAGAAAGCACTGGGTATGGCCAAAACGATGAAGCAGGCGCCGTTCAACCTGGAGCAAATGCAAAAATTGCTGGATGACTGGAAGAAAAGATAGGCACCCCTCCAGCCAGAAATCTGTGAAGCAACTTGACGAAGACCATTTCTCCACCGCGGGAAATGGCCTTCGAGGACCTGGAAACCAGTTACAGGCAAGAACGGGTTCTTAATCGAGTTCTTTGCCGAAATCGTAGAGCGGAAAAGCGGAGCACATCTCCTTTACTTCCCCTTTCACCTGGCCGTAGGTCTCTTCATCTCCGATATTTTTGAGAACCCGGTCAATGAGGCGGGCAACCTGCTTCATCTCGGGCTGTTTGAAACCGCGCGTGGTGAGCGCCGGTGTTCCCAGGCGGATACCACTGGTGACGAACGGGCTGCGTTCATCGAACGGCACCATATTCTTGTTTACCGTGATTCCGGCAGCGTGCAGGGCGTTTTCCGCATCTTTGCCGGTTATGCCGGTCTTGGTCAGATCCACTAACATGACGTGATTGTCGGTGCCGCCGGAAATGATGTCGTAGCCGATTTCGACCAGCTCCGCTGCAAGCGTTTTCGCATTGGAAATGATTTGCGCAGCGTATTCTTTGAATGCAGGCTGCATGGCTTCCTTAAATGCCACGGCTTTGGCGGCGATAACGTGCATCAGTGGGCCGCCCTGGATTCCCGGCATCACCGTGCTGTCCATGACTTCGGACAGCATTTTTACCCGTCCGGATTTGGGAGCAACGATTCCCATGTCGTTCTCTTTGTCCTTGCCAATCAGAACCATGCCACCGCGCGGACCCCGCAATGTTTTGTGGGTTGTGGTCGTCACGACATCGCAATGCGGGATCGGGCTTGGGTGCAAGCCGGCAGCAACCAGCCCGGCCGGGTGGGCAATATCGGCCATAAGAATGGCACCGACCTCATCCGCGATCTCCCGGAATTCCTCGAAAGGATAAAAACGGCTGTATGCGCTGGCGCCCAGGATGATGAGACGCGGCTTGTGTTCCCGTGCTTTGTTCCGCACGTCATCCAGGTCAATGTAGCCGGTTTCTTTCTTGACACCGTAAGCTACTATGTTGTACATTTTTCCCGAGAAATTGACCGGGCTGCCATGCGAGAGGTGGCCGCCGTGGGCGAGGTTCATTCCCAGAACCGTGTCACCCGGTTGGCAAAATGTGAAATAGATTGCCATGTTGGCCTGCGTGCCGGAATGAGGCTGCACATTTGCGTATTCGGCACTAAATAGTTTACAAGCTCTTTCGCGTGCCAAATTCTCTGCTTTGTCCACCCACTCGCAGCCGCCGTAATAGCGTTTGCCGGGGTAGCCTTCCGCATATTTATTGGTCATTACGCTGCCGGCGGTTTGGAGAACCGATTTACTCACAAAATTTTCGGAAGCAATTAATTCCAACGTATGATTTTCCCGATCAATTTCTCCCTTTACCGCCTCGAAGATTTCCGGGTCTGATTGTTTCAGGTATTCCAACATAAATTTTCCTCCATCTGTGATTGCAGGATAAGATCTCGACAAGCCGGGACTTATTTGAATATCATCATTCAAAAATAAAACTGCCACAAGCTGTGCGCCTGCGGCAGTTAAAAAATGATTTATCTAGTATCACTGCTGAGTGTGAGAACTTATCCATTCCCGATATATCAATTTAAAATGCTCTATTCGATTAAGAAATCTTACTCAATAAACGCACTCCTGACCTCTTGACGATCAAGAAGGTGCCCCGTAAGAAAGCTATTTAATCCAATTATAACAGGCATCTTTCGGCATTAACCGATTTTGATGCATGAACAGATCTTCGGTTGTTGGCACGAGCGATTCCAACTGACCAATTCGTCGTTTTGCATCCGAAGCATAATTGGGATCCCTGGCAGCTTTCCGCAGCTCTTCCTGCGACAGCCGGTAAACCAGTTTGTCCTCGTAGGTAAATTTGTTGTCATTCCGCTTATTGGAGCAGTAGGTTACCGCATTTTCGTAGACTTCGCTCATAACCATGTGCGGGAGACCACTTTCAGGGTCGATCCTCTCGGCTTTATTAACATAGCTGCGAGCAGTTGTAAAATCGTTCAACCGTGAATAGACAGATGCGGCAAGGCAAGTTACGTTTACGTTTTTTGGCTCAATTTGCAGGATGTTCTTGTAATACCGTAATGCCGTTGAAAGCTGGTTCAGCCCTTCATAGCAGCGACCGATATACTCCAGGGCGGTGGTGTTCTTTGGCTGCTGGGTTATGGCCGAGTTAAACGGAACAAGTGCGTCTTTGTACGAACCTCTTTCAAATAATGCCTTGCCGTAACTCATCGCATTCGGAACATTAGTCGTGTCATTTAAATAGGTTATTTTAAGTGCCTCAATAGGGTCCTCGCCAAAATGCTGCATGATTTCCACCAGCAGGCGGGAAGCCTCTGCGTTACCGGGTTCCAGCTCAACTACTTTTTGCTGTGCCTGTATCGCCTTGGGGTCGTCTTCTTTATAATAAAGATAGGACAGTTTCTCCCAATACGATTTCTCCTCCGGGCTTTCTTTGACAAGCGCTTCGTATTGCGGAATGGCGCATTTGGTCTGTCCCAGGACATCGTGAACAAACCCGGCCCAATAGTGCAATCGTGCGTTATCCGGATATAGATCCAGCCCCCGGTAAACGACTATAAAAACACTATCCGGCTGGTTCAGGTTGTAGTAGCAGTCAGCCAATTTGGAGTAGACGATATTAAACTTGCCGGTACTGTCGTTCACCAGCACTTTCCAATAATATGGTATAGCTCGCTTGTAGTTCTTGTATTTGTATTCCTCGCGCGCGAGGCTGTACCAAATACCCAATTGCTGCGGATCCAGATTATCTGCTTTGAATTTGTCGTAAGAGGTGGTCAGGGTGTCCGGCTTGCATTTCACGGAATCGGTTTTCATTTCCAGTCCATTCAACTCGTCGAACTGGGAATAACCCTGGCTGACAAGCGAAAGCAAGATCATGGGTAGAATGAAAGTCATGAGTATTGAGTAGGCCCATTCCTTCTTTTCCACAGGATTCCTCCTTTTCTTTCCTTGTGTTTGAGGAACTTGAGTCATTTTATTGTTTTAACGTAATTTCTGAAACCAAAGTTCGCCGGCAGAAATGGAGAGAATAAATCGGTAGAATTTTTCCTGCACCAGGTTTTCCGATCTGTTTCCCCGGATTCCAGCGATAATGCCAAAATCAAAACGGTCCCGCCCTTCGAAATACGGAATACCCAAACCAAAATGAACGGCGTATTCCTTAACCGGTTGGTTGTTAAATTTATAACCAATGTCTCCAAAAGAAAAGCCGGTTCTGAAATCCAACTTATTGAAAATTGATTTTGGGCGTTGCTTTTGATGGGTGCGTTCAAGGCCGAAAGAAACCTGGTACCAGTCCTGCAGGCTGTCGGTTGGCAGCCCATGAATCTGGAATCCATCCGACCATTTCTGGTAGCTTACGTCTGCGGCCACATTCCACCGATGGGCAAAATGGTAGCTGCCGCCAATTCCAAAAAGGATTGGGAGCGTGATGTCTTGTTCGCTTTGCTCCTTGGCCAGAGTAATGGGGGAGCGGGATACTTTGTTCAACCTCATGTTCGGTTTGAAATCGAAAAATCCACCGATATTAAGCGAATCGGCCACTCGCAGATCGGCACTCAGCCCGGCACCCGGTCCGTGTACCTGGTATTCGACTTCATGGGAGCTGTCGTAATATTGCTGGTTATTGAAAATCAACCGGTAGTTATCCTGGATGGTACCGAAGAAGTAGTTAAAACTAGCGGCCAAACCGAGCCGGGGAACAGGAGACCAAACCAGGTTTAGCTGAGAGCGTGCGATGTTGCCCTGCAGGAATGTGTTTTCTTCATACTGATTGGAAGCCAGCGTGTATTTCTGGTTGATACTAAAATCAATCTGTGTGTAGGGTGAGAGAGAGAGGCCTGCCACCCACTTGTGCTTCTTAATGGGAATGGCCAATTGTAATCCGCTAAAATCCCCTGTTTTTGAGGTCGAGCTCTGCCACCCAAAATCAATATTCGTCACTGTATATCGCATCAACAGGTTTAATTTGGTATTTTCGATATATCGCCAGGTAGCGATGTTGTAAGCATTGAGAGAGACCTTGTCTGGGAGAGCCAGGCCTGTTCCGCCCATACCCAGTCCCCGCGCAGTTGTAATATATTGATGAAGCCCAACGCCTTCGGAGGCGCTGCTGAAATAGGAATATGGATAGGCAGCAAGGTAAAACATCAGACTGAAAATAATTGCATAAAAAGTTTTGCTCATTAAGCGTCTCCGGATTTAAAAGCGCGGTGAAGGTGGTATCCAATACGTGAGAATCAGCCGCGGCCTGAGCGCCGGATTGGCGTCGTTTCGTTTATAGAAGGAAAAATACGAATAGGTATCGATGAATGTAGAAAATTCAACGAGGATACCGTACGGGTCTTCGATATTGCGAAGCTGGTTCTGAATATAATTTTGCGCCAGGTTCTGCCGGTAGGAGGAAGATGCCACTTCCACGTAAGTCCGGTCGTCAGAGCGCTGACGGAAAGGGATGGTGAGAGTTGAAGATGAATCGACAACTACTGAGTCGGGATTAAAGGGGCTGATTATTCTTCGTAGCTGAAGAAACGTGCCGAGGGTAGTATCAACCAGGCTGTGCACCGTATCGATCGGCATTTGCAGGTTCGCCGAGTTAATGAGAACTCCCTGCGGGAATTTAGCCAAAAATGATTTCAAATCAAATTTCAGCAAAGTGCGATAAACCTGCAGTGTGGACGCATAATCACGACCCGGGATATTCGGAATACTTCCGGAGTAAATGAATGCATCCAGTGTGACGAAGGTGGAATCAGTTATAACCGTTGTGTCTGTTCCCACTGTGTACTTGAAAAAGAACCAGGTGCTTGTCCCGGAGTTAATACTGGTAAGTTCCTTGATAAAATTGGCATTGCTGTAATCGAGAAGCATGCCGTAATTAGTGGTATCGGCAATGGTTGCAGAATCTGCCCAGGTGGTGAATTGATCCAGCCCTGCCTGGTTGAGCCGCATGGTAAGCGTGTCGCTCGATTCAGCCGGAATGGAAAATTCATTGTTCAGGGGCTTTGTTCGATCAATATGGGAATTGTAATCGCTCCATATGTCTTCCAAGTTGTTGGTCCACTCTTCCGAAACAGGATACGCCGTTGCAGCAAAAGCTGAACCAGTAGCCGAACCAAGAACTCCCACCGATTGAAAGCGGATACGTCCGGTCAAGAATTGTGCATTCAGTGGGAGGCTGGTGAATTTCAGAATTGGCCGGGCCTCCATATTATCGGTGCTCCCGATAAGAATCCGGGTGGCTAAAGAAGTATCGAAGACCTTTTCGGTAGCGTATGTTGTGTCGGCGATAGCGTAGAGCGTGGTATCCTTTAGTGCACCTTGTTTTTCAAGGCTGTAGATATTGCGGTTGAGCTCCAGTGGATTTTCATTGCAGGCCATCGTTAATATGAAAAAAAGTGCCGATGCCGCCGCCATAAAATAAAAAAGTTTTCGCATTCAATCCCTTTTAGTTAATGCAGACTGCTTTTCACCTGCTATTTGGCGTCAGAATATAAAAAACAGAGCATTTTATTACAATAGGTTTAAATTTTGGGCCGGTTTTGGCAGAAGCTTTTCGTTTTCGCCGAATGCACTGCCGGTCAAATTTTTATCTCCGTAAAATATGTCTGGAGTTTGTATAAATTATATGTTATCTAAATCCCCGCTTGTTATAATAAAGAAATACATCAAAAATTTTAATAACTCAACCACAGAGATAAACAACGCAGGTTTATGCACTACGGTTCCCGTTCATTTTTTATTGTGATGCCGGTATGTGCATCTCATGAAACAAATTATTCAAATTTAAGAATCACCTTCATTCGCCATGTTCGTTTGAACAACTATCAATGGCGGTGAATGTCCTTGTGCATAATTTTTCGTGTTTCCAGGAGCCGGTCGTCCGCTGGCAAATCCATAAGATGAGCGTTCATGTCAAGGTCATTTTCAGCCTTCAGGAGATTAGCAACATACTCTATTATGCTGGGAGGAAAAACCTGCTCCCGTTCGTACAACTTTCTTTTCTTGAGGAGAACATTGGCGGATTCAACGCAGCTTCCCGGTAAAGCCGGCAGCTTCTTCAGCAACTTCTGATCGCGGAATATGTTGCCGGTAGTGTAAAGTTTCTCAGCCAGACTGGAAGAAGCTTCCGCATGAGTGATTCCCCACTCGGCGGCCAATGTCATCCCGGCCAAAAGCAGATGGATAATTGCGCTGCCATCCGGGCTGCGAAGCTCCACCGTCTGACGGCCTTCCGGTTCCCGGTAATCGGTTTCCTGTTGGGGATTGAGTCTCTTCGCCAGGTTGGAAACCTTTGACCACCCCAAAGGTACGCGGATCATCGAGCTTCGATTTAAATCGCTCCAGCAGATACGGGTCGGCGCCTCCTGGTTTGGCACCAATCTCAGGTAGGCCGACGATTCCGTGTTCGCGAAAGCGGTTAGTGTGTCGGCATATTCGCATAATCCGCCAATCATCTGTTTTGCCTCGTCGCTAAGTCGGCCGTCCGGTGCCACCATAATATTTTTACCATCCTTCATCAACTCGGTATGAATATGGAGCCCGTTTCCTGCAATTCCTTCCTCCACTTTCGGTGTGAACGTCGCCACGCAGCCGTGCCGGAACGCCACATTCCGGATAATCCAGCGTCCCAACAGCAGGTTGTCGGCGGTCTCCACGACCGGGGTGGGAAGATACTCGATTTCCAATTGCTCGGCTCGTTTCCCTTTGATTTCCTCAATATCGCTGCGGACACTCTCTACAAATCCCACTTCGCTGTGCGCATATTTCACGGAGCCGGTAATCTGTGTGATGTATTTTACCATCTCATTCAAGATGTCACCGCTTTTTGCAAATGGCGCCGCCGCGTGGTAGGCGCGCTGCTTCCTGGCCGGGAAAAGATTGCTGTGCGGCTCGCACAATAAGAAGAATTCCAGCTCACCCAGAGCATGGACCCTCAGACCGGTCTTTTCATAGAAAACGGCACTGGCTTTTTGGAGAATATTATCCAATGCAAAAGGGGCTCGCTCTCCCCGAAAGTCGATGTAGCGGCAAATGAAATCCAGGCTTCCGGAATCAAACGGATTCAGGAAAGCTGTTTTATAAACCGGAATCACATACAGGTCGGAGAGCGCGGTATCCACCATTCCCTTAAATAGTGAAGAACCGTCCACTCTCTCCCCATCGGCCAGCACCCTTTCTGCCTGGCGGCGACTTCCGACTGGCAATTTTAATTCCTTTAGCTTGCCGTCCAGGGCTGTATAATGAAAAGTGATGCGCTCGATTTGCTGGTCGGTGATGATCCTTAGAAAATCTTCGCGTGTAAAATCTTCGGGATTCTTGTCTAGCAATTTAACAAGGGGATTCGTTAAGGCAAATTTTTCGACCATTTCATCTCCTCTCTATATAGGGGAAAGAATATTGTGAAAACTGTTGTTTGCCGCAAGGTTTTTAAAAAACTATTTTGTCTCATTGTCAGCAGCGATGCGGCAAATCGCCAAAATAGCATGGGCTTGAAATTGAAAGGGAATCCTTGCCCGGCGCCAAAGATGCATTCCCCGCCCGGGCTGGGACAACACTGCCGCGGTATGCAAGTCGAAAACAAAACGGCGATACGCAAAGGCAACCGGAAAAATTTTTGCCAAATAAGCTTTTTTTCAGGGTTCCATATTGCTTTTACAGGGGAATTCCCCTAAATTTTTGCATTGGCGGTCTCGAGAAATGAAATTTTGCCTTTGGAAAGCCGCATGTTTTCAATCCCGGGAAAGGGGTGAAAATACATGATTAATGAATCGCGCTTAACTTCAACAGATTTTAAGAAGGTATTTAGCGAATTAGAAGAGTCCTGTGTCGGTGAACTTGAGGATCTGCTCCTGTCTCGTCTCATGGAAAATAAATCTGTTGTTGTTCCCGGTACTGATGAAGAAATTCTCGAATTTGCGGGGAGGACGAATTACAAAATCAGGCTGAAACGGCCAAACAAAAATGTCTGGTCAATCACTTTTCAGGAGTTCCGTGAATCCATTCGAAAAGTATTGAGAAAGGGCCGTTTGGACGAGTTCAACGGGAAGGCCAAAAGCCAGGGCGAGAAAGGCAATGGCTTCGATCTTCCTACCCAATTGCTGCTGCATGTTCTTCCCAATGAGGAATACAGGAGGCGGAGTTTTGTGGGGAATACTGTGGTTCATCCCACAATGGGAGAAGGGGCGGTTGTCGGCATATCTGATTCCGGAAATGTGGAAGTGGAATTTCAGGAGAGGGTGGTAATGTTGAAACCGGGGTTTGTAAAATTGAAAAAGTCAGATTAGTGGGGATTGCTAACTTTCCCCCCAAACTTCTTCTTTTTTCTCCTGTATTTTTAATATATCGCGGGCTGGTCAACGAAGCGTCTGAACGCAGTATTCTCTTCCGGGAGAGTGCCGCGGCAAAACAAGAATCACAGTCTTGATATCAGCCGAACCTGGCTGAAAACAAAAGTCTCTTCGCGAAAAATTGACTTCTGACATTAGCCCTGGTTATCATTTCCGCCGTCAGGAACTTCCTTTTTGAAAAGAATTTTCATCAGAAGTGCAAACTCCTGCTCAAAATTTGGGGTGAAAATGCCTTTCCCGAGGTTTTGCTCGATTTCCGCAAGGTTCCAGAAACGCGCCTCGCTAATTTCTTTCGGATCGGGGTAGAAAGGGCCTTCCTCCAAAAGCAGGAAACCATGAATTAATTCGCTCTCAACATCATTGCGCATCACATACCTGAATAGCGGTTGGAATTTTCCCATCGAAATTCCCATTTCTTCTTCCGCTTCGCGTTTCAGCGCATGATCGATGGATTCGCCGCTGTGAACGTGGCCGCCGACTGAAGTGTCCCATTTCCCGGGCTGGATTTCCTTGTTCTCAACTCTTTTTTGCAGATACAATTCACCACGCGAGTTCACAATGTGAACATGAATTACCGGATGCAGCATTTCGGGATTACCATGCACAACACTTCGCGGCGCCTTTCCAACAATTCTGCCTTCCTGTGTTACCAGGTCAAACCATTCCTCCTGTCCGTGCTTTTTCCCGACCTGAAACTGCTGCCAGCGGGTACGAACAAATTCTGCCAACACCAGTGCACCCATGAGAATGTAGAAAAGTCCCCCGCTTATGAATGCCCAGGCTTCCTTGCTCATATAAAACGCCGAGTAAAAAACGAGGACGGTGTGGGCAGCAAAGAGAAAAAACATTTTCTTCATCATGGATTGCATGAGCCGCATCTGGTCCGGGGAAAATTCTACCCCTTTCATATAGCGGCCGCTCATCCGGATCAAAATCGGATTGCTGGAAAAGGCTGTTACGGCCAAGAGCGCAACCAGAATAAGCTCCACCAGCCCCGGCTTTATTTTAAAGAAGATATCGTTATGGAGGATTAGTGAAACCAGGCCCAGCAAAACGATCAACCCGGTGTCGAATAGAATGAAGCGGTCAACACGCTTTTCCCTGACGTAAGTCATCAGAAATTCTGCGATACCAAATACGATAGCCACAACCAGGCCGACGGTGAGACCAAACAGTTCATCGGCGACAATGAAGACCAGCAGCGGAAGAAATCCGATGGTAAAATTTTTGATGAGTGTTTTACGATCCAGCATCCGGTTGTCCTTCAAATTTCCGAGAGTGCAATATAAATGACAGTCGGCGAGCATGTAAAGACAAAATTATTCCGGAAGCGCTTGTCTCCCGGGAATTCAAGCCTCTCTTTGGAATGCAGATTTATGATTGTTATATATTTTAGGGGAAGGATTTGAAAGGGGACAAGCAGTCCCCTCTGTTAATTCATCCTGGTCTTGGCCAGGTACATAATTTTCTTGATATCCACACCTTCATCTTTGGCAAATTGCAGAGCTTCTTTCAGATAATAATCATCTAATGTGCGGTAATAATCTTCGAGGTAGATCAATACCAGTTCTTCCGATTCTTCTTTGCTCCATTCATTCCAGTCGAATGGTTGCCTGCTTGCGCCATTCCGGGTGTTTTCCATATTAATCAGGCCTCGCTTTCTAATACAGTTTCTTCAGTACTTCCAGTAATTCGCCAAAGCTGCTGACAACAACATCAGCTTCTTTCAGGAAATATGGACTCAGGGTTGTTGCAATGGCCACAACTTTCATTCCGGCGGCCTTGCCGCTCCGGATGCCCAGCGGTGCATTCTCAATTACAAAACAATCTTCTGCCTGGCAGCCCAGAAAGTGCCCTGCCGTGGCGTAAGGCTCCGGGCTTGGTTTCGTTTCCTGCACATCGTCGCTGGTGATGAGCGTCTCGAAGAAGTCCGACAATCCAAAATCTTCGAGTGTTTCAACAATCCGCGATCGCTTCCCGCCACTCACCACCGCCATTTTCAATCCCTTTTCCTTTGCCCAGTTAAGCACGTCCAACAGGTTGGGGTAAAATTCTATCTTTTTGATTTGATTATAATATTCCTGCTTCTTCCGTATTAAATGGGGTGTTTCCTCTGCCGGCAAATTGTATTTTCTGCTTAATTGCGAAGCAACCTCCACTACACCCTGACCCTCCAGCATGTAAAGCTCTTCGGGAATCATCTCGATGCCATATTCATTAAGCGCCCGGCGCCAACCCTCATAATGATCTTCCATGCTTTTCACCAGCACGCCGTCAAAGTCGAATAAAAGTGCCTTCATGTACTTCTTTTTGCTCCGTTGTATTAATTCCGATTTTGTATCTTAAAACACCAAACTGGTTCCAAACTTAGCAAAAAAAATAAATTCCTGTGTGACTTAGCCAGCATTTTGAAAAATTTGATCTGAATGAAAGAACTAATTTTGAAATCACTTTTGCCTGCGCACATTCGGGTTTACATTTTTCAATCAGGAATTAGATGTAAGAAAATTCAGGTGGTGACAAATGGGCGATGATAAAGTTGAAAATGCAGGTGTTGCGCATTCCGGAATCAAGTTTTGTGATATGCGCTGCGAACATGCGCGGTTTCCCCAGGATGATGATGTAGATGGATCGCGGTCGTGCCGTACCTACCTTGCCATCTGGTGCAGCCAGCTTGAGGAATATGTGACAAAAAATGCGCCGTGCGCTGTTCTTTTCGGAAAACGCCGCCCCAAAAGTTTCTGGTAGAATCTACTGTTTCAATTTCACATATTTATCGTAAAGCTCTTCCAGCACGCTCCGGGAGCGAAGACGGTTTATGCCAACATCATTTTGCTTGCAGGCTGCCAAAAAATCCCGAATTTGATTTTGTTCCGCTATGATCTCAATTTTCTGGCTTGCTCCTTCCCCCCACTGTGCCCGCAATTCGATGCCGGGAAAATTCCGCAGCACGGTCAGAATGGCAGGTTCCGATTCGATAGTGTAAATCTCGCTCTTTTGCTCAGCAAGTTTAATGTCCCGAATAATTTCACCTTCATGGAAAATGACCACCCGCTGGCACAACTCCTCTATTTCTGCCAGGTTGTGCGAGGCATAAAGCATTGTATACTCACCAAGATTCCGGAGCAGCGAATTCAGGCTTTTCTGGCTGCCGGGATCAAGCCCGGACATGGGCTCATCCAGCAGAATGATCTTAGGATGGTGGACAAGTGCGAGTGCCAGTTGCACGCGCTGCACCATCCCTTTGCTGAAGCCGCCAAGCAACTCGTCCCGTCGATTTTCAAGCCCGGTCCATTTTAAAAGCTCTTCGCTCCGCGATTTCCTCTTTTCTTCAGGAATCCCGGACATCCGCGCTGCGTATGACAGGAGTTCCGCAGGCGTGAAATTCTCCAGGCCGGCCTGGTGCTCGGGAATGAATCCCAGATCTGTTTTCGCGCTTTCCAGGTCAGTACTTCCCATAATTCGAATCTCGCCCTGGTCAGGATGAATGAGGTTCAGGATCATTCGAAAAAGGGTGGTCTTGCCGGAACCGTTTGCGCCAACAATCCCGATGCGCTCATTCCCGGCTACCACCAGATTTATCCCCTTCAGCGCCGGACGGGTCTGGTGAGGGTAGGTCTTTTGTATTCCTGATATTTCAATGGCCGGGGGTAGATTCATTCTCAGACACTCTTTTTACCTGTTACTTTTTCTCTTGCGTGTGTAAATTAAATGCCTAAATTAAACAAACAAAATGAAAAATATTACGAGAATAGTTGAAGGAGGTAACATGGCAGATGAAGTAAAAATTCCGGCAACTACCGAAGAAGTTCTAAGAATATCCCTGGAAATGGAAGAGGAAGGTTTCCGGACCTACACGGAAGGCGCTAAAAAAGTACAGAACTCACTGGGCAAACGCATGTTGGAAAGGCTCGCCCAGGACGAAGTCGCCCATATGCGGCGAATCCGTGAGGCGTACGAAGCGCTGGAAGGCAAGCGAAGCTGGGACCAGGTTACCATGCAGAATGAAGGTGAGCGGCCCACCTTTCAGAATATTTTCACTCGTCTGAAAAGTGAGATCAATAAATCGATAGAAGAATTGGGTAAAATGGCGGTGGATGATGAGGAAATCATCGAGACAGCATTAAACCTGGAAAACCACGGACGATTCTTTTATTCCGAAGCCGCAAAAAAAGCAGACGATCCGAAGGTCAAGAAATTCCTGGAAATCCTGGCGGCTGAGGAGGAGTCCCACTACCAGGCACTCCGAAATATCAACAACTTTATGGTCGATCCGGCGAACTGGTTTGCCACGCAAGGCAAATTTTAGCCCGCCGATGGCCGTTGACTATTGACCGGTAGTCGGCAGACAGCCGCTACAACGGGATATTCCCGTGTTTTTTCATCGGGAGGGAATCCCTTTTATTTTTCAGCATTTCCAGCGCCCTGATGATGCGGTAGCGTGTTTCTCTGGGCTCAATTACGTCATCCACATAACCTCGCCTGGCTGCGGCATAGGGGTTGGCAAACTTCTCTTTGTATTCTTCCTCCAGCTCACGGGCCTTTTCCTGCGGATTCCCGGCGCCGGATATTTCCTTAGAAAAGATAATTTCTACCGCCCCGCTGGGTCCCATGACGGCGATTTCTGCAGTGGGCCAGGCATAATTGATATCCCCTCTCACGTGTTTGGAACTCATCACACAATAAGCACCGCCATACGCCTTACGGGTTACAATAGTGATTTTGGGCACTGTGGCCTCTGCGAAGGCATATAGCAATTTCGCGCCGTTACGAATGATGCCGGTATGCTCTTGGGCGGTGCCCGGCCAAAAGCCAGGAACATCCACAAATGTAAGCAGGGGAATATTGAAAGCATCACAAAAGCGGACAAACCGGGCAGCTTTCATGGATGAATTGTTATCCAACCCGCCGGCCAGGAAATTCGGCTGGTTTGCCACAATACCAATCGACCGGCCGTTAAGACGCGCGAAACCGACAACAATATTCGGCGCCCAGTACTGGTGGACTTCCAGGAATTCTCCCATGTCGGCAATCCGCAGAATAATTTCTTTCATATCGTACGGTTTGTTGGGATCTTCCGGAACAATGGAATTCAGTTCTTCATCCATACGATCTGCCGGATCGTCGTTTGGCATAATCGGGGGGATCTCCATGTTGTTCTGGGGAATATAGCCGAGCAACTTTCGAAGCAGCAGCAGTGCATCCTGATCGTCCTCGGCCGCGAAATGTGCCACGCCGCTTTTTTTATTGTGAACCATTGCGCCGCCCAAATCTTCCACCGAAACGTCCTCTTTTGTCACCGCCTTAACAACTTTTGGCCCGGTAAGAAACATGTAGCTGGTGTTTTGCACCATTACCGTGAAATCGGTAAGAGCAGGTGAGTAAACCGCTCCACCTGCGCAGGGACCGAAGATTCCCGATAATTGCGGCACTACCCCGGAATAAAGCACATTCAACAGAAAAATGTCGGCATAACCTGCCAGGCTCTCGATTCCTTCCTGGATACGCGCCCCGCCGGAGTCGTTCAGCCCGATAATCGGTGCGCCGTTTTTAGCTGCCATTTCCATGATCTTGCAGATTTTCTCAGCATACGTTTCGGAAAGCGAGCCACCGAAAACAGTAAAATCCTGGGCAAATACATAAACCAGGCGGCCATCAATGGTACCGAAGCCGGTTACCACCCCATCTCCCGGAATTTTCTTGTTCTCCATGCCAAAATCGGTACAACGGTGCTCCTTGAACATGTCGAACTCTTCGAAGCTGCCTTCGTCCAGCAAAATTTCCACACGCTCCCGTGCTGTTAATCGCCCCGAGTCGTGCAATTTTTCGATTCTTTTTTCACCGCCGCCCAATCTTGCTTTTTGCCGCATATCATGCAATTTTTGCATGCGTTCCTCAATGTTCATGATGGTCTCCTTAATACTTGGCTGCTATTGACAATAGAATTACGCAATGTTTTCGCCGTTCGCTTTGTTTCTTTAAGGTCACTCAATATAATAATAAATAAATTTTAAGCCATTAGAAAAACAGAAATCGCGGGCAGGTTTAAGAAATATTAGGCAGGAAAGTATGAGTTTCGAGATTTGGGTCGCCCCAACGGATTATTTGGATCTTTCCATAATCCTGCAACCCAATAGTTCCTTGTCCATCATTTACTTTCACATTTCACGTTTGTCACATCACCATCAGATATCTGTTTCAATGAATCTTACGAACGTAGCGAACCATCCTTGCGCATTAGGAGAATTTATTACCTGAATAAATTCACTAAATTGGGGAATAAATTTGATTTTAAACGAACTGGTGGTAAATTTGGCTTTCGCAGGATATGTGCGATATTTTATGAGGAGTTGATTTTTGTTTTCTAATTTTGGCGCTCATAAAGCAACTGCATCGAAGATCATGTGCGGTGCTAATGATAAGCCTGTTATAATTCACACAAAAACAAATTTACTTAGCGGAGGTGAAAGATGAGCTTCTTAAAACAGATCAATCCGTTTGATAGTGCAATGAAGCAATTTGATAAAGCGGCGCAACTATTGAAACTGACCGAAAGCCAGATTGCGATGATTAAGGAACCACGCCGCATAACGGAAGTGAATTTACCGGTGCGCATGAGCGACGGTTCTATCCGGATTTTTAAGGGATTCCGGGTGCAGCACAGCGTCGTGCGCGGGCCGGCCAAAGGCGGTGTGCGTTTTCATCCGGGAGTAACAGTTGACGAAGTTAAAGCGCTGGCATTTTGGATGACCTACAAATGTGCGGTTGTTGGCGTCCCGTTTGGCGGCGGTAAAGGCGGAGTGGTGGTCGATCCGGGGACGCTCACCCGCAGCGAATTGGAAAATCTCTCACGACGGTATTTCGCAGAGATGTCGGACCTGTTTGGCCCCGATTCGGATGTTCCGGCGCCGGATGTGAACACCAATCCACAGATCATGAGCTGGATGTTCGATACCTATTCCATGCACAAGAAACAGTATCTACCGGCTGTAATTACCGGCAAGCCGCTGGAGTTGGGTGGGTCGGCAGGCCGTACGGAGGCCACTGCCCAGGGAATGGTCTTTTGCGTTCGGGAAGCGACCAAGCACCTGAACATCAATCTGAAAAAGGCAACAATTGCCATCCAGGGTTTTGGGAATGCCGGTTCTTTCGCCGCTTCGCTGCTGAGTGACGACGGCGCAAAAATTGTGGCGATTTCGGACGTGAGTGGCGCGTATTATAATTCAGGTGGTATCGATATAAAAGCCGCATTGGAAACCTGCCGCAAGAATAAAACCTGGATTCTCACGGGATTAGAGAATAACACAAAAGTGAAAAAGATGGACGATCCCATGAAGCTGCTGGAACTGGATGTTGATATTCTGATTCCCGCGGCACTGGAGAACCAGATCACCGAAGACAACGCGCCCAACGTGAAAGCCAAAATAATCGCCGAATGCGCCAACGGACCGGTTACCCCGGAAGCGGATGACATTCTGGACAAAAAGAAGGTATTCCTGATCCCCGACATCTTGTGCAATGCGGGCGGCGTCACGGTTTCTTACCTGGAATGGGTGCAGAACCGCATGGGATACTACTGGACCAAAGAGCGGGTGAATGAAGACCTGCATCATATCATGGTGCGTTCGTTCCATGAGGTGTTAAATACTTCGCAGGAGCATAAAGTGGATATGCGGATCGCCGCATTCCTGCTGGCCATCGACCGGGTAATAAAAGCAGCGGAATTGCGCGGCTTGTATGCGTAGTTAAAATATGAGAAAGGGAGTGGATAGAATCTGCTCCCTTTCTTATACGTCCTGATATAAACACCAATTTCGGTTCGCCGCAGACCCTAAATAGATTAATATTGAAACGGGTGGGCTAAGACTCTTATTTTCTTAAGAAAAGTGAACCCACGAATAAAATAGCAAAAGGCGGGATATGCCTCCGGCAAATTTCACCGACGATTTTGACATCAAAAGCCACCTTGCCGCTTTTACGCTCTCCGGCCAGACCACCCTGTTCGGAGAAGAACTTCCCGACAGGACGCAGGTCGAAACGATCGAGATGGGCGGGATAAAATGCCCCAAATATATCAATGAATTCTGGACCTCCAAACAGCGGCAGGCTTCGCCGTTGCACGAGGTTGCCTACCGGGCGTGTTTTAAACCGCAGCTCCCGCGGTTCTTCATCAAGCTGCTGACAAAAGAGGGCGACACCGTTTACGATCCGTTCACCGGCCGGGGCACTACAGTAATAGAAGCGGCGCTGTTGGACCGGGATATCGTGGCCAATGACATCAATCCGATCAGCATCATTTTATCGTCGGCGAGGTTACGGATACCAAATCTGTCGGAGCTTAAAGGAAGATTGGCCGAAATCCCGCTGGATAAAAACGCTCGGGCGGAAATCGACCTGTCCATGTTCTACCACCCGCAAACCTTGGCGGAAATCGTCTCCCTGAAAAATTACCTGCGCCAGCGCAAAGAAAATGGGACGGAAGACGCCCTGGATTCCTGGATCCGGATGGTGGCCACCAACCGGCTGACCGGGCATTCCCCCGGTTTTTTCTCCGTTTACACGCTTCCCCCAAACCAGGCGGTTTCCCCCGCCCGCCAGCAAAAAATTAATGAAAAACGAAACCAAGCACCGGAGTACCGGGATGTTCACTCGCTCATTCTGCGGAAATCCCGACTCATGGTTGCCAATATCTCCGGCGAATTGCGAGGCCAATTGAATGCGATTGCTGACCGCGCGATTTTTCTTACCGAGGATGCACGAAATACTGTGCAGATTCAGGACGAATCGGTGCAACTCACCGTTACTTCTCCGCCGTTTCTGAATGTGGTGCAGTATGCGGATGACAATTGGCTGCGCTGCTGGTTTAACGACATCGATGCGACAGCAGTTGCCAAACGCATTACTGTGACGAACAGCATCCAGGTGTGGAGCGATGTGATGGGAGCAGTGTTCAGGGAGCTGTCCCGGGTTACGCGAGCAGGCGGCTGGGTGGCATTCGAGGTTGGCGAAGTGCGGAATGGCAAAGTCAAATTGGAAGAATATGTAATCCCGCTGGGTGTTGCGGCCGGCTTGCGCAGCGAAGCGGTGATTATCAATCAGCAGACCTTTACCAAAACCTCCAATATCTGGGGGATTAAAAATAACAAAAAAGGAACCAATTCAAACCGCATTGTATTGTTCAGAAAAGACCGATGAAACATTATCCTTCAATTCTCATCACGGCTGAGATGATAGAAGAAGCGCGCAGGCTTATTCCTTTCACACGGGTGAATCGAACCGTCGCCTCCAAAATCGATACGATGACCGGGCACCTGGGGGAGTTTGCCTTCGCCCAATATTTTTACGGAGACTGGAGGAAACACCGGGTTGGGAAAAATCGCGGAGAAATCGACTTTGGCGATATCGAAATCAAGACTTCCGCATTTCCTTTCAGCGAAAGATTGAATTTGCTGGTGCGCGAAGACTATTCGGTAAAGCGGAAACCGCGCTTTTATGTTCAAATAATTCTGGATGTCCGGTCACGGACCGCGGAAATTATTTCTCCCGGAACGAAGGCGTTCATTTGCGGGTTTGCCTCCGCAGAAGAAATCGACTGCGCGCCTTTAAAAGATTTTGGGTCCAAATTCGGGGGCCGGGGCGGCTACCGCTGTCGCTACATTTCTATCAAAAACCTGCGGCCAATGCAGAATTTCGAAGCGGAATATAGAAAGTTTGGCCACACATGAACTTAATCTAATCTCACAGAAGGTGTCCACGCATTATTAAGTTTTCATTGCCATTAATTCGACTTGCATCCCACCAACCATCGCTGATATGTCCGAATAGCAATTTTTTTATTCAATTGACAAAATTTGTGAAAAAAATTATATTTTTTGAGTGTCTTTACCTTTTGCCATGAGGAGGAGTTGATGAACTGGTTCAATAAGCTGATTGCCAAGATTCTGCCATTTGTGCCGAAGCCTATCGTCGGATTTTTTTCAAGGCATTACATTGCCGGGGAAAAGCTGGAAGATGCCGTTAAGCTTGTGAAGGAGTTGAACAGCCAGGGGATGTGTGCAACCATCGATGTGCTGGGAGAGGAAATAAGCGGTAAACAAGATGCTCTGGCTGCCGTCGAGATGTATAAGAACGTTATTGCTGCCATCGAAAAGGAAAAGTTGGATGCCAATATTTCCGTTAAGCCGACGCACATGGGGCTTAAGCTCGACAAAGAATTTTGCTATCAGAACATCAGAACATTGGTAGAAGAAGCAAAAAAATATAACAATTTTGTGCGAATTGACATGGAAGATGCCACCTGCACCGACGACACCATCGAGCTGTATCTTCATCTGCGGAAAGATTTTGACAATGTGGGGACTGTCCTGCAGGCGTATATGCGCCGCCTCATCGATGATATCAACAACCTGATTCCGCACAAGGCAAACCTTCGTTTGTGCAAAGGCATCTATAATGAGAAACGAGTAGTTGCCTACAAAGACAAAGCTATCATCAACGATAATTACAGCTATGGATTAGAAAAGCTGCTGAGAAATGGATGTTATATTGGAATTGCCACGCATGATGAAAAGCTGGTGTGGCAGGGACTGAAGCTGATTGATGAACTGAAATTGAAGCGGGAGCAGTATGAATTCCAGATGCTGCTTGGGGTCGACCATGAACTGCGCCGGATAATTGTGAACAGCGGCCACCGCCTGCGGGTATATGTTCCGTTCGGCACCGAATGGTTCGCATACTCGACCCGCAGGTTAAAAGAGAATCCGGCAATGGCCGGCCATATCATGCAAAACACCTTTCAACGGATTTTCGGAATACGGCAATAGGTTCGGCAAGGCAAAATATATATTAGCTGCAAACCTTGGCGACGGGATGAGCTGTTTGAATGCAGATAGAGACAGGTATTTTGTTGTGCAATAAATAAACTAAACGAACCAGCAGAATTTTCATATAAACAAAAAAGGCGCTCCGGAATAGAGCGCCTTTAGACTCTTTATTCACCGTGAATTTTTTTCTTCTTTTCCAGAAGCTGCTCTTCAGTTTCCACATGCGCAGGGTCTTTGACGCAGGCATCGGTGGGACAGACGGCGGCACATTGCGGTTCATCGTGAAATCCAACACATTCGGTGCATAAATCGGGATCGATAATGTACAATGGATCGCCCTCGGTAATTGCATCATTAGGACATTCCGGCACGCAAGCATCACAGGCAATACACTCATCATTAATCAACAAAGCCATGATTATTCTCCTTAAATTATTTTTTGTGCTGAAAAAATAAGAAAAATTACAAATAAAACAAGCAGAAAATAATTTTCCTGTGTGAGCGAATTTTTCATATAAACAATCTGTTAGAAAGGGATGTTTCGGCCTGATCCTGGATTGGGGAGGAAAGAGAAGGTAGGCTCAGCAACTGACGCCGTACGAATACTTTTAAAAAATAATA
Organism: uncultured Calditrichaceae bacterium; assembly: GCA_964624795.1. Classification (GTDB taxonomy): domain Bacteria; phylum Calditrichota; class Calditrichia; order RBG-13-44-9; family RBG-13-44-9; genus CAZUZS01. The sequence continues at coordinate 28,668 of CAZUZS010000003.1, read as the reverse complement.
CCGGTGATTTCGCATGAGTGAAATGCTGATGACAAGTTTTTTGGCACTTTGTCATTATCTCACTCCCGTCAAGTTCCCATTCGGCTATACGGGTGCAGGATGCGGAAACAATCTTTATTCCATGGGAACCGAAAATCGAAAAATGTATTGAATTGGGTGAACAGAGGTCAGGCAAAACAAAAAGGGCTTGATTCTTCTGAGTTTGAAGTCTAAATTTTGAAGCTTTAATATGGGCCCATAGCTCAGTTGGTTAGAGCAGTCGACTCATAATCGACTGGTCCCAGGTTCGAGTCCTGGTGGGCCCACCAAATGCAAGGAGGACATTGTTGCGGGTTTTATACCGAAGAAAGGCTATTATCAGGTTTCTTCCGAAATCAGAAATTTTTAGTAAAAAGTGCACTTGAGAATCGTTTAAGTGCACTTTTTTTTTGAATAAAAAATAAATTCCCAGGAGGTAAAAAATTGAAGAACGTTGTGAATCAGTTGATCAATCTGCAGGAAATTGACAGTAGATTTGATGAACTTCAGTTACAGAAAGGCGATCTTCCCATGATGATTGAAGAAGCGGAGACAGAACTTCACGATACGACTGAAAGGAAGGAAGAGCTGGAGAATAAAATCAAGAGCGGCAAGGAGGACCGGCGGATGTTCCAAACCGAGATTGAAGCCAGCAAAGATAAGTTAAAGCAATACGATGACCAATTGTATCAAGTGCAGACCAACAAAGAATATGATGCAATATCTTTAGAAATAGACACCAAAAAGATGGAAATCAGTGAGCTTGAGAATAAGATCCTTCAATCTTTAGAAGAAGAAGAGGAAACCAAGGCGATAATCGCGGAATCGGAGGGCGAACAAAGCCGGTTAGAAGAACAACTGAAGGAATACAAGCGCGAGCTGGAGGAGATCATAAAACAGACCAAAGAGGAGGAATCACGTCTTTCCGGAAAACGGGAACTCATTTTAGGGGAGATCGATAAACGTATCTTGCGTCAGTACGAGAGGATACGTAAGGCCAAAGATGGCTTGGCTGTTGTTCCGGTGAGAAAAGGTTCGTGTGGCGGCTGTTTTTCATCTATTCCGCCGCAAAAGATTGTTGAAATCCGGGAAATGCAGCGCCTCTTCACTTGCGAGCATTGCGGCCGGATTCTGGTTTGGGCAGACGAAGGGTATGAGAATTAAGGTTTTGTTCTGGTATAGAACAGGTTGCATCAGGCAGATCAGACGGTCGCCTCGCACCTGAATTCGGGTGCGGGGAGGAAAGTCCGAACTCCACAGGGTAGGATGCCCGGAGAAAATCCGGGGCTTGTGCATCGCAAGATGCACTGGACGGAAAGTGTCGCAGAAACTATACCGTCCCGACTTGTCGGGATAAGGGTGAAATGGCGGGGTAAGAGCCCACCGGCCGGATCCCGTTTTGGGATGGTTTCCTCAGTGAAACCGTGGTAACACCCGGGCCGGACAAACCCCATCCGGAGCAAGGCCAAATAGGGAAGAAATCGAGGTGACCCGTCTCGTCTCCTGCACTCGCTTCGGGGAATGCCCCGAGGCGGATAAACATTTTTCGAAGCGAGTGCGGGAGGGACTTCCGGGTAGGCTGCATTAGATAAATGACCGTCCTCTTGATCCGCGCCTGATTTTATTTGGGATTGGTGAAAGTGAATTTTGTGTTTGAAAAGGCGCGGAGAGACTGACAGAATTCGGCTTATCGATTTGCCTTTTGCAACCTTTTTTTTACTTATCTTGCAGAGGAAGTGCGTATCGCGCTCCCGGAAACAGGTGGTTTTGATTGGCCCAACCATCCTGAAACTTCTTCCATTTTTCAACATCCAAATTCATAAAAAAAGGATTATAATATGTCGTCGCGTCCACAAGTTGAAATTATCGGATTTGAGGCCAAATTTTACGACATGCTCCTGAATACAATTTCATTCGGCAAATACGGGAGTTTTATCCGAGGAGCAATCTCCGATATAAAATTAAGCACGGATGAGGTTGTGATGGATTTGGGTGCGGGCACAGGAAAAAATGCGGAATTGATGTTGAACCGCATGGGGCCTGCCGGTAAGATCTATGCCCTGGAAATCGGGGAAGAAATGCGGCGTCAGCTTGAACAACGCCGGGAGAATGACCAGCGCATCACGGTAATTAACCAGCGGATTGAACAACCGTTTCAGCTTCCCGAAAAGGCCACGCTGGCATTTATTTCCTTTGTTATCCATGGTCTGCAGCAGAGCGATCGCCTGAAGGTCGTGCGAAATGTCCGCGATAATCTTGCCGAAGGAGGAAGGTTTTGCATTTTGGATTATAATCATTTCGTAGTGGATGAAGCTCCCTGGTATGTCCAATTCGGAATACGAAAACTGGAGTGCAAGCCTACCGAGGAATTCATAAATCACGATTGGCCGGAATTGCTGCGCGGGGAAGGATTTGGGAATTTCGAGGAGCAGATTTATTTTAAAGGCTATCTTCGGCTGCTTTGCGCCACGAAAGGGAGCAAAGAATTCGAGAACGCGCCGGGCGCAGCGCTGCAGACGGACTGAATCGGAATCGAGAAATAGCGGTCCGGCACTGCAGCGCATCATGGAAAAGAACGGTTTTAGAACCTACCTGTTAACTTCGATACGTTCGGGTGCAATCTGGCGACCAATTTGCGGTTTGGCCTGTGGAAACATTTTAATCGAAAAGCGGCAACGATCGGAAACGACTCTTTTGATGGAGAATATTTTTAATGGCTGTTGTGAATAAGCAGAAGAATGATCTGATTGACGGGCCTATCACGAAATCGCTGGTTGGCCTGGCAACGCCGATGATTATTGCGTTTGGTTTTCAGACCAGTTTCAATTTTGTCGACCGGTTTTTTGTCAGCCGTCTGGGCGACGTGGCAACCGCTGCAATCGGGATGGCCTTCATCATACAATTAATCATTATCGCCCTCGGTTCCGGGATGGGAATGGGATTGAATTCTTTCATCTCCCGCAGCCTGGGCGCGGATAAAGAGGAATCGGCAATCTCCGCGGCCCTGCACAGTTTTTTTCTGGCATTAATTATTGGCGTTGGTGTGAGCATTGTGGGGCTTGCGACGCAGAACCACATTTTTCGCTTTTTGGGTGCCAGGGGAGTTTTACTGGAATCCATCACCAGTTATCTGGGGGTGGTTTTCCTGTTCGCACCGGTTTTGCTGCTTAGTATGCTCAGCAATAATATCTTTCGCGGCTGGGGCGACACTGTTTATCCGATGAAGTTTATGATGGCCGGTACCCTCCTGAACATCGTACTGGATCCCATCATGATTTTCGGCTGGGGCTTTGTCCCCGCGATGGGCATAAAGGGCGCCGCGCTGGCAACCGGGATATCCCGAACCATCTCCTTAATATACATGCTGTCGATTCTGGTATTCAGGGCCAAACCGGTAAAATTGCGAATTTCAGTTTTCAAGTATGAATGGCGAATTGTGCGCGGAATTTTTCAGGTGGGTTTCCCGGCTTCCATCGGCCAGATCCTCACCAGTTTTTCATTGAGCCTGATTTTTCTGATACTCAAGCCTTTTGGCAATGATGCCCGCGCGGCTTACACAATCGCATTCACATACGAAATGGTCGCATTCCTGCCGGTGATTGGAATCGGGCAGGCCATCGCCATAATGACGGGTTACAATTATGGCGCTCAGAAATATAAGCGTGTCAGGACGATCTATTTCACCGGCCTGAAAATCGCCGTTTCCCTCATGTTTGTCGTTAGTCTGGTGGTTTCTTTGGACCCCGGCCTGTTTGCTTCACTGTTTGCCCAATCTCCCCATGTTCTGGCTATCACCGCCATTGCTCTGCGCATCATGGCACCGGGATACCTGTTCAACGGAGTTTTCATGTGTACGGCAACCAGCTTCCAGGGATTAGGCCTGGGAAGGGACCAGTTGGTCGCGACGCTTTTACGAATGTTCCTGTTCATGCTGCCGCTGGCCTATTTCGGTTCCTGGGTGTGGGCGCTGAAAGGGGTTTGGTCGGGAATCCTGGTTTCCAATGTTTTCATGGCCGGCCTGATGTTGGTTTGGTACAGGTATCTTTATTATCATAAATTGATAAAAGGAAAAATCGCAACATTGCGCTGATCCCAAAGGTTTTGTGCTAAGAAAATCCAATAAATTTCAATAAATAAAAATTAAGCGAGTATCGATCCGGGAATTTGTTGTTATCTTTAACAATCTATTGGGATAATTTAAGGGGATGCCCCGTTTGGTCGATAATCAATTTTTACCTTATTGAACAATACAGAGGAAAATGTGAAATCCCAAAATACGGATCACCGGAGATTAAGCAAGAAACGATTGTTAAAAGAAAAGAACTGTTTCAACGGGAAAATTAGATGGCCTGGAAGGAAAAAATAGATCAGCTTGCCGCATTGCTGGAAAAAATTCCGCAGCCACAGGCTTTCGATCTGGTTAAGGGTGTTTACCAGCCGTATTTCATTATCGACTTACGGCCGGCGAACTGGGAAATCCTGCCTTATGCCGAGTACACCAGGCTGGATGGCCAACCGGGAAAAGAAATCAAGCTCAGCTTTCAAGTGGTGGAATCGCAAAAGGTGAACATTACCCAGGATGAGCTGAATGTGCTTTCCTACATCTATTCCTTTACTAATTACGACACCCGGCGACTGTTCAGCTACGGTCAGCCCATCGGTTTTCTGCTGGACTGGCTTCGTGGCAGCCGATTGACAATAAGGGAGCTTGATAAGAAGGAAGCAAAAAATCTTACTTTTTATGAGGACGTCGGGAATCTTTCCTTGGGAATTTTCAAAAAGGACGAAACGTATGTTCTTCAGCCGGCGATTATTTTCCCGGATTATACGATTGTTTTGGACGATCGTGCAGATGTATTGAGCGCTAATCCGGTTTATATTTATTACAAATCGGTACTCTACCGTGTCGAAACCAATATGACGGCCTTATTCTGGATCAATTTTTTCCGGCTTCAGAGCCAGGTCCGGATTCCCGATGGAGAGTTGAAAGAATTCATCAATATTTTTGTGCCCAAGATTTTACCGGCGCTGGATTGGAAGACGCTGGAAGAACATTTGAAAGTCTATGAACTGCCACTCAATTCAACCCGAATCTACCTGATGGAAAGAGCGGGACAGTTTAACATAGATGTAAAATTTAAATACCGCGAGTTGGAATTTTCGGCTCAGCCGGTGGCTGATAAATCGCTGGCTACCCAGGGGAATTATCTCTTTGTAGTGCAGCGCGACCAGGAGCAGGAAGCGAGGATCCGGCGGTTGCTCCAAAACCACGGCTTGTTTTACGTGCAGCATCGCTGGCAAATCGATCCGCAGTTTAAGATACTGGATTGGCTTCGAACTGAAATGCCTGAGCTGGCAAAACTGGGAATCCAATTTTATGGAGAAGAAAAATTAAGCCGTTACGAACTGCGCCGCGGCACACCTCGGCTGCGTGTGAAAATATCCAGCGGCATCGATTGGCTGGATTTGCAGTTCCGGTTTCAACTGAATGGAGAGGTGCTCCGGATTCCCAACCTTAAGGAACAACTGGCTCAAAAAAAGAAGTATGTAAAGCTGGCGGATGGAGCGAATATTTTTCTTCCTGATGAATTGACTGATCGGTTGAGGCAGTTTTTTGCCCTGATGGATGCCTCAACAACTGCCGGCAATCAGAGAATTAGTCCTACCGCTTTTCCGCTTATCGAAGAACTTATGAAACTGGCTGACGAGGTGCAGACCGACGACCAGTTTCGGGCGCGCAAGAAAAATTACCAAAATTTTCAAAATATTGAGCCGGTTCCGCTTTCAGATAAATTTGCGGGAAAACTCCGCGACTACCAGAAAGCTGGTCTGGACTGGCTGCACTTTCTGGCCCGGTTCCAGTTCGGAGGAATTCTGGCGGATGACATGGGCCTTGGAAAAACAGTGCAGGTGATTGCGCAGCTTCAGAATATGAAGGATGCGAATGACCTGGAAATTCCGGCGCTTATTGTTGTTCCTTTGACGGTGCTTTTCAATTGGGAGAATGAGTTTAGCCGTTTCGCGCCTGGTTTGCAGGTAATGCGCTTCCAGGGGCAAAAGGCCGACCGGGAACGTCTTGCCCGAGATTTCAACAAGCATGATGTTGTTCTGTTGAGTTACGGAATTCTGCTGCAGGATCAGGAGTTACTTCAGCAAACCGCATGGAGCTACCTAATCCTGGACGAATCACAGAAGATAAAGAATCCTTCTACCAAGACCTACCAGGCAGTCTTATCGCTTCAAGCGAATAACCGGCTGTGTCTTACCGGCACTCCGGTGGAAAATTCAGTGACCGACCTTTGGGCGCAGTTTAATTTCTTAAATCCCGGGATGCTGGGAAACCTTCAGCAGTTTGAGTCGCGTTTCGTCAAGAATGGGAACAATACGGATGAACGGCAGGCATTGCTGCGCCGCATAATTTTTCCTTTCATCCTGCGCCGCAAAAAAGGCGAGGTGCTGAAGGAGTTGCCGGAGCGCACCGATATTGTGCAGCTGGTGGATATGACCGAGTTGCAGCAACAAACCTACAAGAAATGGCTGGATTACTACCGCACCCAAATATTCGACCAGGTGGAGAAGGAAGGTTTGAACAAGACCCGGTTAAAGATACTGGAAGCGCTTACTTACCTGCGGCAGGTAGCCTGTCACCCTGCAATTCTGGATGAAGCAATTGATCTGCAGGAATCCGGGAAAGTTCAGTTAATCGAGGAAATGTTGGAAGAGCTGCTGGAGGAGGGGCACAAGGTTCTTGTGTTCTCGCAATTTGTCCGTTTTCTTGCTCTGATTCGCAAAGTGCTGGAAGCGAGAAATTGGCAATATGAATACCTTGACGGGAGTACCAGGAACCGCGAAAAGCACATCGAAAATTTCCAGGAGAATCCGGAAATCAAGATATTTCTGATCTCCCTGCGGGCCGGCGGTTTGGGACTGAACCTGACAGCCGCCGATTATGTGATTCACCTCGATCCGTGGTGGAATCCGGCGGTTGAGCAGCAGGCTACCGACCGGGCGCATCGCATCGGCCAGGAGCACCGTGTATTTGTGTACAAATACATTGTCAAGAATTCGGTCGAAGAAAAAATCCTGGAATTGCAGGAGCAGAAAAAAGAGCTTTCCGATACGCTTATCACGTCAGAAAAAGGCCTGATCAAGCAGCTTTCCGCGGAAGATTTACAGGTGATTTTTCAGCCGATGGAGTAATGTTCCTGGCGGTGGGAATGTTTTATCCTCATTATATTTAAAACTCGCCCTAAAAAGATTTCTGATCGGGGATCTTTGACCTTCACAACAAAGTCAGCTCAAATCTATCAATAATAAAATCAACCAGTCGATTGTCGAGTGGCGAAAACGCCGGGTACTTGGAGTGCCGGCCATTCTTGTTGATTATTGCGAATATGTTGCTCAATTCATCAGGATCAATTTCCGGAGAGGGGATGACAACCTTGCGACCGGCGGCCTGCCGGAAGGATTCAACCAGCACGATGTCGCACATTTCATAAGCGGAAGCTATGATCGTTTCTTCTTCGGCTTCCGGTAACCGGTTAAAGAACAGCCCCATTCCTTCGGCGGTGTAGAATACCGACGGGCTTGCCCCGGCCCGGCGAAAGCGGTCGGAATCGCTGCCGGGCTTGTCCAGCGGATGGCGGTGTGAGCTGTGTTTGAAACTCCCCACCCGGTAGCCGCGGATTGTCAACTCGTGAATCAGGAATTCGATTAACCGGGTTTTGCCGCTTTTTTTGCTCCCGATGATGTGCAGCACTTTAGGATGTGGAATTTGTGATGTCAAAGGCTGTTTCCTTCCTGAAAAGATTGGAGTGGCGGCAGGTGATTTTTCAGTACTGTTTGCAGATGGTCGAGAAGGGAGGGTCGTGCCGCAATGAAAAGAATTCCGCGGTAATGGGCAAGCAAATATTCCAGCGCTTCGCGGAATCCCTCGCCGCCTTGTTCCAGCGGACCGTACTCGTCCAGAACAATCGCGTCCGCATCCAGCGAATTCCGGAGAATCCGGCTTCCCGCGGCAAAGGTTGCCGGATCAAAAGAGTAGGATCCAAACACCTGCGGCCGCGAAGCGTCGGCAATTTTGGAAGCTAGCAAATATCTCTTGCCGGTTTGAACATCCTGCAAAAAGTAAGACTGCTTATTGCTGTCCTCAAACTCACCGATACTGACAAAACCGCCTGCCGTTAAACCAATTTTCCGCATTCTTTGGACGAGAAACTGCAGGTAAGCGGTTTTCCCCGAATTCTTGGTGCCCACCACCAGGACGGTGCGCAACTTTCGGATGTTTTTCTTCAATTTCAAGATCCATATTTTTCAGGCGAGTCGCGAGCATACCGCCGAATCCGAATGTTGGAGTAAAGGAGTTCTTGAGTGGTGAAATGCGCTGTTCAAAGTTGCACATCGATCAGCATTTCTCCGATACCTCAATACCCCAATACTCCACTCCTCCAGCCAAGAACCAGCTTAGCTTCAGATCCCCAGCCGCATTCCTGCGATGAACTCCCGGCCGGGCATGGGCACGCCGTATTCGCTATAATAAAATTTGTCGGTCAGGTTGTTTACCCGCAAGTAAATGCCGGCAATTCTGTTGATTTTGTAACCTGCCTTCAGATTCAGCAGCAAAAAATCGTTCAATCTACCCCAGGCGCCATCGTCGGAATTCTGATAATACTGCCAGGCGGTATAGCTAAGTTCGGCGTTGAGATTCAGCCACTGAGTCAATGTGTATGTCAGAATGCCGTTCACCCGATGGGAAGGCCGATATTCCAGGTGATCGGAATCGCGCCCGGAAGAAAGGTTTTTAGCTCGCAAATATGTGTAATTCAGATATCCGGTAATTTTCCGCCACTGTCCCTGATAACCGGCTTCCACTCCCCACATTCCCGCTTTCCCAATATTCTGGTACTGCTGCGTGTTATTTCCCAGTTGACGGTTGACAATCAGGTCGTTCAGATGATTGTAAAATCCGGAAATATTGAAATGCCCGCCTGTGCCTGCCCAAGATGTTCCCATCTCAAAATTCAACGAGTGCTCGGCTTTTAGTTGCGGATTGGCGAGGTTGCGTCCCAATCGCTCGGAGTAGAGCTCCTTCAGGGTAGGAAAGCGGCTTTTCTGTCCGACGGCTGCGTGCACGCTCCATTTACCGGCTATCTGGTATCGCAGCGCGGCTTGTCCGTTTATGAGCATAATGGGATCGCGGAGCGGCGATTGATTGGCATAAACAGGCCGCAGATAGTTGGCATCCAGCCCGGCACTGGCTTGCAGCCGGGAGGAAAATTTTATCTCCTGCTCAATCCCGGCGGTCCATATCTCCATTTGGTAGCGGTGGTAGGGCGCGCTCTCCGCCGCCTTCTCGCGGTGCGTGTCCCGTTTGAAGGAAATCACTCCGCGGGTTGTCCCAAAGTGCAGACCGTTCCATTCCGGGTAAAGAATGCCGCCGAGGGAATAATCATCATATATTGAGGTGAAAGCATAACCGCGGGTTTGCGAGGAGTAGGTGGCGTCATCATAGGACTCCAGCCGGTTCTTGTATTGATCGTAATACCAGACACTGCGCAGGATAAAATTGCCCGATAAAATATGTTCGCTGTTCAGGCTGATGACATTTTTCTGCCAGTCCGGGAATTGCCAGTAGCGCGGTCGCTCTGCCAGTGCATCGGGCGGCACATTGAAACGGTTCATGATGCTGTTAACGTGCAAACCAAGATGGTGAGCAGCATTCAGATCGTAGTGCAGCTTAACGGCGATGTTGCTTTTCCGGAATGCGCTGTTGTCCCTGGCGCCCCCGTTTTCGTTTCGCATGGCACCAGAATTTTGAGGAAGCTGAAAATTGGGAGCATTTTCCAGGCTGAACGCCGTTATATAACGTAATTTCCCCGATGAGCCGGAGTAGCCGAGGCCGCTGTAAAATCTTCCCTGGCTGGAGCCTTCCATCCGGAAATCCAGCGACCGGCCCTGGCGGGGCACCCCGGTGATGATGTTAACGCTGCCGCCCAAGGTGTTGGCGCCATAGAGCACTGATGAAACGCCCTTCGAAACCCGAATATTTTCGATGTTGTCGCCGGCTATCTGCGAAATATCCATGAGGCCGTCGTAGGGCACGGAGATGGGAACGCCGTCCAGGAAGACACTGACCTGCCGCTGCTCGAAACCGCGCAGCCGGAAACCTGTTTCGTTCTTACCGGTGCGTGAAAAATAGATGCCGGGCGCGAACTCCATGGCTTCCCGGGCATTTCGTACATCCAGCATGTGGATTTCCTTTTTAGTGATTTCAGAAACCGTAGCGGTGGTAGCCTCCGGAATTTTTTCTCCCAGAATGACGATTTCGCTCATGCGGTAAGAGGGCAGGGAATCTAAGGAGGTTTGTGTTGTTGTTTGCGCAAAAAGCGGATACGTCAGGCAAACCATGATAAAAGTCACTGCTATTTTAAAAAAACTAAATTTCATTTGAAACATCCTTTGGACTGTGTTGAACGGAAAAATTTTCCGCGTATTCGATTATCCGGACGATTAGTTGAACTGCGAATCCGAAGAGGTGGGAGAAAATATTCCTCTTGCGGGGCGCTTCGCGATGTTCCCGATAAGTGGTGGTGGCGATATAGCGGATTTCCGGCAGGGCCTGCATGGAGAGCGCAAACACCTCGCTGAAATGCCGAAGATGGATTCGCTTCATGCCGGCAGCAATCTGCTCGACAGAGATTCGGCCCGTGAAAAGTTTGATTGCCATCAAGATGAGAACGCTGCGGCCGGCCATTACCACGCTCATCCGGAACATGTAGCCGGAGTAGTGGAATCCGTAAAAAACGGCATCCTTTTCGCCAGCAAACAGCGGAACGCCAAACACCAGGATTCCCAGAAACAGCAGGAATTTCCATTTGAAAAGAATGCGAAACACCCTCGGCTCCATCACGAACAACACCAGTAGCGCCGGGGGAAGCAGGTAAAGCTGGTTGCGAAAGGAGAGCGAAACTGCCACCGCCAGAAAGAAAATCAGGATCAGCAGGTTTTTCTTCATTTGTCCGCTCCTTCCGTGGCGCGGGTTTTGCGAAGCTCCCGGTCCACTCTTTGCGGAAGCCGGTAACCTATCCAGCCGGCCGCCACACCCAGGGCGGTATGAATTCCGGCATAGACCGCCACAACCAGCAGAAGGTGCCCGGTTTCGAAATGCAGCACCTGTGCAATTTTTCTGAATGTCGCCAGGTAGACGGTATAGATGTCATCGCCAAAAATGATTCCCTGGGAGATAAAGGGATGAACGATGGTGTAGAGCAGCAAAATAACCGCCGTCAATATATAGGAGAATCGGTTCACGCCCAGGAAAGAAACCAGCGTTTCGGCGATAAGCGCTTCCAGCAGAATTGCCATGAATGGCCCGGCAATGACGGTTCCAATCGAGAATATCTTCAGAATGGCAGCCACTGCTCCCATCATGAGGATCGATCCCCGACGGCGCACAAAATAGCGCCCGGTAAACAGGATGATGGCTGCAATGGCGGTAAGAACGGCCCCGCTCATGGGAATGCGAAGCCCTTTTAGCGCCACGCCGATTGTGGCCTCCATGAGACCCCACAGGGCGCCAAACACCGCGATCAGGATGGTGTCCCGGGAAATGGCGGACCCGTCTTGAGCGTCCGCCCGGACTGTTTCCGGCGCGGCGTGGGTTTCATTTCGCATTAGCCACCTCCGCATGCGATTCCAGAGCGCGCAGATCCTCTTTGTAATTTATATTGGAAAACATTTCCGGGCGGTAGTTGTGCGGGGGCGCGGGCAAGTACACTTCTGCAGCGTTCAGTTCCCGCAGCGCTTCGCGAATGCTGAAACGTTTTTGCCATAGGGTTCTTTGAATAACCGGCAGCGCCGATTTCGGCCAGATGCTAACCAGCGGCTCCAATCCCTTATGGGAAACAGCTACCGACGGTCTTTCATCTTCGGCAAACCGGCCCAGGAAGGAATAAATTCCCACAGTGAGCAGCGGCATATCACACGGCAGGCTGGCAACCAACGGTAATTTGGAGTGATAAAGCGCAGTGTAAATCCCGCCAAGTGGGCCGCATCCCGGGATAAGATCCGGAAATGCGGGGATGCCGGCAGGCTGCGAGCACTCATCCAACTCCCCAATAAGCAACACCTCCGGAGAAATCTTCTGCGCCAGCGCCACGGCATGGTCCAGCAGGGTTTTACCTTCGAAATCAGCAAATATTTTCAGGCTGCCAAAGCGCCGGCTATTGCCTCCGGCGATGACCGCCGCTGCCAACCTATTTGTCAACCGCATCATAACTCCACAAAAAAACCTCTCGCTGAATTGGCAAGAGGTCTGGAGCATAATATATGGATTGCAGGTTTTGTGCAACCTGAGTTTATCTCCTTTGCCAATTCAGGAATGTGCAAATTCGCTTTGACATCCATCGGGCAGGGTAAGCAGTTACCCGCCTACCCGTAGCGTCCGGCGCATCCCGCAATTTCTCACAAGGTTGGATGCAACCGGCTCGGAGCAAACCGATTTTAAAGACCAAAACTACTGCACAATTTTCTCACAATGTTGTGTAAAATTCAAGCGTTATTTCAGAAAAATTTCTCAATGGTTCTATTCGAACCAACGACATTTCTGACAGCCAGGGAAACAACTTCCGAGGTCAATCCGATTCGAACCTTGGATTTGGGCCGCCAAGTGACAGGTGCCAGCTCCCGAAATAATTAAAGAATTTGCATTAATCCCCTAGTTTGTTTAAACTGAATTACTGCAAATGAGAATAGGGATGTTTGCTGAGGCCAAAAATCATAGACTTTTGATTGGAACGAATCACAGGCTTTTTCTTTTGTTCTTTTAAATCTTTGAAACGTACTTGGGAAATCTGAATGGAACCGTGCAATATCCTGGCGGTGGATGATGAAGTACATAATTTAGAAATCATCGAACGTCTGCTTACCTGGGAAAACGGGCTTAAGCTCTATCGTACCACCAATCCGTTTGAAGCGCTTGAAATGGTGCAAAGCCTGCCTATCCAAATTATTATAACCGATCAGCGAATGCCCGAAATGACCGGGATTGAGCTTTTGAATCAGGTGATTGATCTTTCACCAGACACGGTACGAATCATTCTCACGGCTTACACAGAGGTTCCCGAAATACTGGATGCCATAAATCTCGGACATGTTTATGGCTACATTACCAAACCGTGGAATCCGGAAGAGCTGCGGACCATGATTCAGAGAGCCAGGAGCCATTATAATTTGATTACCGAGAACCGGGCTTTGGCAAGCGAATTACAGATTAAAAATGAACTGCTGGAAAAAAAGAACAAAGATTTGGAAAAATTCAACGACCTGAAAAATCAGTTTATGTTAGTTGCCAGCCATGAACTCCGCACCCCCGCTACCATCATCACCGGTTCTCTGGAAATACTTGCTTCGCAGAAAAATTCCCTAAATCTATCGCAATTCAAGATTGTGCAGAATGCGCTGAACGGCGCTTTGCGCCTGAATGAGATTATTGAGACCTTCTTTGAAACCATCAAGTTCAACTCCGAAGTCAGCGTTTTGCATCCTACGACCATAAATCTCGGAGAATTGATATCTTTGGTAGAGGATCGGTTCGGGCCGTACCTGAACACCCGAAAACTGATGCTTATCTCCGATGTGGATGACCATCTCACGGTTATGGGCGATCAGCGAAAACTTTACCTGGTTTTCGAAAACATAATCAGTAACGCCATCAAATATACGCCGGACGGCGGGCATATTGAGGTGAGAGGATTCACGGAAGAAGATCAGGCGCACATAATTGTAAAAGACAGCGGCATTGGGATTCCTGCCGAAGAATTGGAAAAGATATTCGACACCTTCTATCAACTGGAGAATGTAAAATACCACCACAGCAGCCGCCACGAGTTTATGGGTGGTGGAACGGGGCTGGGGCTATCCCTCTGCAAAAGCATCATTCAGGCCCATCATGGAAAAATCTGGGCGGAAAGCGACGGAAAGGCCACCGGCAGCACATTTTTTGTTACTCTACCTTTATCTAACGGTAAATACGAACTTCGACCGCCGGAGTTCAGTAGGCTCAATGAATCTTGAAAGTCAACCCCGATTTACAGTTGGGCGGCAACCACAACTCCAATACTCCACCACTCAATTGCTGCCACCAGCAGCCAGTGTTGTTATAATCCCAGGTCCCGAGAGACGCCCTGCATCGCTTTAATCACAAAATCGATATGCTCATCAAGCGAAACTCCCAATAATTCGGCACCCTCGATTATCTCTTCACGGTTCACCTGCCGAGCAAATGCTTTGTCCTTCATTTTCTTTTTCACCGACTTCACTTTTACCTCGGCTAATTCGCGGCTGGGCCGTACATAGGCAACGGCGGTGATGAAGCCGCACAACTCATCCACCGCGAAAAGCGTCTTGGCCATTAAGGAATCGCGGGGCACGCCGGTGTAACTGGCGTGGCTCATAATTGCTGAAATCCATTCTTCAGGAAAATTCTTGCCGCGAAGAATTTCGGCGCCGCGGTAGGGGTGCTCTTCTGCGGTAGGATATTTTTCGTAATCGAAATCGTGCAGCAGTCCAACGATTCCCCACGCCTCCTCATCTTCATCAAATTGTTTAGCATACGCCCGCATGGCCGCTTCCACTGCCAGGGCATGCTTTATAAGACCGTCCTTGGATGTGTATTCTGTTAATAATTGGAATGCTTCGTTTCGGTCCATATCAATTTCTCCTGTCTTTTTCCGCTTAAAGCCATGGTGATGGAGTGTCGTTATCATTGGCACGCAAGTTTGATTTCCTCACCAAATCTCTCCATCATTTCCATTACTCCACCACTCCAGCCAAATGCTACGTTTTGAAAACCAACCCGATAAACAGGACATACAGCGTCAACAACAGTATCCCCTCCCCGCGGCGAATGTTCCATTGGTATCGCATAATGGGCCAAACCAGGATTGAAAGTAAAATCAGGAATGGGAATTCAACCAGAAAAAGGCGAGGGTCAATCGGTATGGGCCTGATTACCGGCACCAGGCCGCCAATAAACAGCAAATTGAAGATATTGCTGCCCACGATATTCCCGACCACAATATCAGTCTCTTTTTGAACGACACCCACGATGGTTGCCGCCAATTCGGGCAGAGAGGTTCCCACCGCTATCAGGGTAAGTCCGATTACCGTTTCGTTTACGCCGATTGTGCGCGCAATTTCAACGCCCGAAGTAACTGTTAATCGCGATCCGATAACTAGCAGCGCCAAGCCAAGAATTGAAAATCCAAGGTTTTTAATGACCACTGATCCTTTAATACGGCCCGTTCCCGCCGTTCCGGGTTCCGTAGTGGCACTACGAAAGTCCTGTATCTGGAGCCAGGAAGTGCGCGAAATGTAGCCCAGAAACAGGATGAGACACAGCAACAGCACCAAACCTTCAACCCGTGTGATGATGTGTCCGGTGTAAGCAAAAAATGAAAAAATAAAAGTGAAGCCAATCATCACCGGGACTTCTTTTGTAACCCATGATCTTTTGACTTCCAGCTTGCGGATGACGGCGCCCAAGCCCAAAATTAATCCGATGTTGGCAATATTGGAGCCGATGATGTTTCCGATGGAAATTCCCATCGTGTTTTGCAGGGCAGCAGTGAGGCTGACAACGAATTCGGGAAGAGAGGTTCCGATGGAGACGACGGTCAAACCAATGATCACCGGGCTGATACCCATGGAGCGTGCCAGGGACGAAGAGTTGCGGATCAGTAATTCGGCGCCACCCCACAAAACGGCGACTCCGATAATCAATATGGCAAAATGGGCGATCATCTAATTCTTTCAGTCATCATCTTGTGGTAAATGTTGTGCTTTGGCTGGAACGGTCAGAATTCATAAATGGGAGAAATTACCTGCTGGCGCAGGACATCCACCGTTTCCGCTAATTCCGGGCCGATATACTCCAGGACGGTGTCCTTGGCCATCTCGGGCGTATTGTTCTCTTCGCTGATATGTGCTAACAGAATTTTATGTACTCCGCCGTTCAGGATGCTCTTTAGCAGCAATCCCGTTTCATGATTGGAAAGATGTCCTACCCTGCTGGCTATCCTCTCCTTCAAGTCCCAGGGGTAAGGTCCGTTCATCAACATGTCCGGATCGTGATTGCTTTCCAGAACCAAAAAACCGGCCTGGCCCAGGTGTCCGGTTACATCCGGGGTAACTACGCCCAGATCGGTGCAGACTGCCAGGCAGCGGTTCCCGCTGCGAATAAGATACCCTACAGTTGGAACAGCATCGTGAGAGACCCGGAACGGCGTAAATGTAATGTCTTTAACGGTGAAGGGCTCCCGCCAGGGCGAAACGGTTTCATTTCCCCGGAGGAGATAGCTCATATTATCCAGGGTTTCAGGATGCGCGTGGAGCGGTGTTCCAAAAGTCCTGGAAAAAACCCCGGCACCCCGGACATGATCGTTGTGAGCATGGGTCAGCACAATCGCATCGATGCTGGATGCCTCAACCTCAATAGTCGCCAGGCGTTGGCTGATTTGCCGGGAGCTGAGCCCGATGTCAACCAGCACCCTTGCGTGCCCGGATTCGATAAATAGTGAATTTCCTTTACTACCGCTGGAGAGTGAACAAATTTTCATAATATATCAAGCTTTGTGTTAAAGATTCACGGTTTTGCGTATTTTCTTGTGGAGAGGCAATCTAACCTGAATTAATGATCAATTTTTGCCACTAAGGCACTAAGTCGAAAAAGGCCTAAAATTTACAAAAAAGGAGTTCTCAGACTTCATCTATCGATAATTTACAGAAAATTCCTCGCAAGTTTAATTCATCCTAATATTTTGTACAATCTGGAGATTTAGGGTCTTTGCAGTTATGGATTCTGGCGCCATTATTTAATATCCCGGCTTCCCGGTTTGGTAAGCGGAATTTTCTGACTGCACAGCGGACATTTGTCCGGATTGTAGGTGATCGCTTTTACCTGGATCACGGAAACCAGTGGCAGATCGAACTGGAGCTGGCCTTCGCTGCGATCGACAATTGCACCAACTCCCACCGGGTAACCGCCTGCTTTTTCAACCAGCCTGATCACTTCCTGAACCGAACTGCCGGTGGTAAGCACATCTTCGCAGATCAATACTTTCTCATTTGTCTCAATATGGAAACCCCGGCGAAGCGCAAGCTGCCCGTTCTCCCTCTCCGCAAATATGTGGCGAACACCCAATTGACGCCCCACTTCCTGCGCCACAACAATTCCACCCATGGCGGGTGCGATAACAAAATCAATATCTTCCTCTTCCTGAAAGAACTCGACAATACCCCGGCAGAACTCTTCCAGATATTCTGGGTATTGCAGCACCATCGCGCATTGAAAATATTGCGGGCTATGAAGTCCGGAAGTTAACAGGAAATGCCCGTTTTGAAGTGCGCCTGTTTCTTCAAATATCCGAATTGCTTCTTTCTTTTCCATGATAACCTGATCCCCTCTGCAATTAATTTCCTCTCTTCATAAAGCGAAACTGGTTGATCTCATTTTTCAGTTTCTCTGCAACCGTCCCGGCCGCCTCGGCAAAATCCTTCTCGGCCGATGCATAAAGGATGCTGCGACTGGCATTGACGAGGACGGAGAATCCATCTTTATCAGTGCCGTACTGAATTGCCATCTTTAAATTTCCGCCCTGTGCGCCAATTCCTGGAATAAGAAAGGGAAGGTTTACAGCAGTTTCCCGAATGCTGCCTAAATCTTCCGGATGGGTGGCGCCAACAACTAATCCGCAGTTGCTATATTCCAGGTTCCATTCCACCACCTTCCGCGCAACATGCAAATATAACGGTTCGGAATCGATATCCAAATACTGAAAATCCCTCGAACCCGGATTGCTGGTGAGACACAAGACAAACACGCAGTGGTCGCTAAATTCCAGGAATGGCAGAATAGAATCGCGGCCCATGTAGGGCGATACTGTCACCGCGCTAAAATTGTATGTCTTAAAAAAGGTTTCGGCATATTTCAGCGCAGTGGTTCCTATATCGGCGCGCTTGGCATCGGCAATCACCAACTTATCCGGCGGAATCAGTTCCAGTGTTTTCTCCAATAATCTCCACCCTGCGATTCCCTGCGATTCGTAGAAAGCGATGTTTGGTTTGTAGGCGATCGCAAAATCTTTTGTTGCCTCGATTATTTCACGGTTAAAAATGAGCAGGGGATCTTCTTCACTCCACAAGAACCTTGGAATGCGCTCGATGTCGCAATCCAGGCCCACGCAGACCATGGAGTTTTTCTTTTCGATCAATTGATTTAGCCGCGATTTAAACATTTCCTATCTATTCTATTTTGAAGAAGTTAAAATGAAGGGTCAAATTTTACAAACTAAAAATCAAACTTTGCCCACTAAGATGCCATCGCATAATTGTTCATGCATTCAGATTATTCTACCGGATGCGGTAAAGAAAACCTATCCTAAACTTCCGCCGGCTTATGTAAAAAACTTTAGTTTGTACTCTTGCTGCATACTTTTATTTGATTAGAATAGAAAATCACAAAATATCGTAATGATGTGCAATATTTTTAAAAATAGTTTAGATAATACTAATGACACAGAATTCACAAAAAATAAAATTATGTTGCTTTTTATGATTTCGAATATGCAATTTTGGATGAGTTCCTGAGAGAAAACAGGGGATACGGGGAGAGGCGGCAGCATGATTTTGGGCAGAACAAGAGTACGATAGATTTCCGGAGCGAGTCAATTTCACGCTATCAAATTGGCTTGAGGTGATCGAAAATAATGTCAAAGAAGAAAGGCAATTTAGATGACTAAGAAACCCGGACAGGATTCTGAAAATTGGGAGGGTATGTTTTGGGACTCCCATAAATACAATGAACGCAAGCAGATAAAGACCGGGACTTATCTCCATTCATATTGTCCGGTGTGCCAGAAAGAGATAACCAGCGGGAATGTGCTGCGTTTTGAAGTAGTAAATGCCGACGGCGCCATTGGGCACCTGGAGTTAAGCCCTTACCTGAATGTTTATGAAATGAGCACAGACATCAAACTGCCTACCGGCAAAACGGTGGAAGACCTGCGGTGTCCGCATTGCCACAAGTCGCTAAAGGTGGAGGGCAAAAAATGTGGTTTTGGCGATCCGCACGTAGCCGGATTTATGGTGGGAATTTCCAACAGCAAAGTGCCGTTCTACATTTGCATGAAAATCGGCTGTACCTGGCACGCCATTTCCCCCGAAGATCAGAATCAGATAATCCTGGATGGCAGCAATGAATGGTAAACAGAAAAGCACATACCTTTTAGCCTCGGTAGCGGTACTAACCGGAATTATCGGCATAGGCGGTTATCTTATCGGGCAGAATCCGAAAACATCGGATCGTCTGTATTTGAAAAATGCAGGCGGAGCCGTTCTGTTTGAGCACCAACAACATGCGAAGATGGTGGGAGATTGCGCCAATTGCCACCACGAGGTGCTGCTCTCGGACGAGCGGACGCAATGCACCGAATGCCACGATGAAGGGATGGATGCGGCGGATTTTGTGCATGCCGATTTTCTGGAGGTGGGGGCTCATAGCTGCACGACCTGCCACCAGGTGAATGCGGATATCAAACCTCAGTCATGTGCTAACTGCCATCCCAAATCGCAGGATGCGGAAGCAGCCGGTGTTGAGTGCGCGAACTGCCACGACGACTCCTACCAACCAGGTGATGTCACACATGACGAGCTTCAGGAAATTGAGGGACATAGCTGCGAGGGATGCCACAACATCCGCGCTGTGAGCGATGTTTATCATTCGCAGTGCAACCGCTGCCATCTGTCGGAAAGCAGGGAGATGTTTGTGGATGCGGACGGGAAGACCCGCTGCGCCGTCTGTCATTTGAAATAGAAGCGCGCCGTCCGGTTGGCAGAGAACATAATTATTAACCAGACTCGAGATGTTAAAATGCAAATTTCACGATCCTTCATAAAACCACCGGCCAATATCCCGCGATTGCCGGACTGGGAGCGGGAGGTGGTTTTCGTTCCCGAACCGGAATATGTAGTGATTCCGTTGCAGTACCCCGGCCGGATTCTTTACAAACCGTCGGTGAAAATCGGCGAGCAGGTTGGGCAGAATCATATCATCGGCCGCTCCAGGCTGGGGCACTGCATTCACGCGCCGGTAAGCGGCGTGGTGCGGGACATCCTGGCGATCTGGAGCGCCAAAATTTTTCATGTTCCGGCCATTCTCATCCAACGCAACCAAAGACCGGCATTGCCCCTTCCGGAAGTGTTTCAGCAGTATGGAATTCCGCTGGAAGCGGCTTCCAGCGATACCAAACTGAAAGCGTTGGGCGTAATTTCCCCCTGGACGCGGCCCGGCCGTTACCAGGAAGAAGTCGAGGAGGCTTTCCCGGAAATCAGGAAAATCATCATCCGGGCAGTGGACGAAGAACCCACTGTTTTTATCAACGATGTAATCATTCAAAATTATACGTTGAAGATAACCCGCGGGCTGGTGCACCTGGCGCATCTTTCGCCGCGTGCCGAAAAAATCCTGGTGGTTTCGGACTACCTGAAGGAATGGGCGGAGCAGCAATTCGGAAAATTGGTGAAAATTGTTGTGGCTCGCAGCGGTTACAAACACCGCATTTCCCAACTTCTGGTGCCGAAGGTGGCGGGCATTCCCATTCCGCTGAATGCCGCTTACCGCGCCCATGGGGTGGCGGCTTTCTCCGCCGAATATTTGCTCAATATGGTAGATGCGCTGGATGGCACGGCACCGTTTACCGGCAAATTCCTGACGGTTGCCGGCACCAGCATCGAAAAACCGGTCACCGTTAAAGTGACGGTTGGAACCACCATTCGCCAGGTGCTCAAATACCTGAAGCTGGATGGAAACCGCTACGCCCGCATTCTGGTGGGCGGCCCCATGCAGGGAATTGCGCAGTATACCGATCTGACGCCGCTGACAAAAACCACACACGGCCTTTACCTGATGGACGAAGAAGAGATTCCCGAAGAAACAAACTTAACCTGCACCAACTGTGGACGATGCACGCGGGCCTGCCCTGTTAATTTACAGGTTCATCTCATCGGACGATATGCGGAATATAGCATGTTTATGGAAACCAGGGATTTCCACACCGAGGCGTGTCTGGAATGCGGTATCTGTGCTTATGTGTGTCCGGCGCATCGTCCCCTGGTGCAGCTAATCCAATTATGCAAAAAATTTAGTGGTATTAGTAATGAATATCCTCAACAACAATCTGAATGTGGCGCCAGCTCCGCACTGGAGAGATGGGAGCTTGATTTCCAGAACCCAAATGCTGTGGATTCTGGGGTTGCTTCCGGCGACGGTGATCAGCCTGTGGCTGTTCGGAATTAACGCGCTGCGAATCATTTCGCTTTGCGTGGCGGCATCGGTTTTCTGGGATGCCCTGGTTAACCGTTTCGTGCCGTCCAAAGATTATTCCAGGAACTGGAGCAGCGCGGCGCTGGGCTTGCTTCTGGCACTGCTGATGCCGCTCAATGCGCCGTGGTGGCTGTTACTGGTCGGGACCTTCCTGATGATAGTTATCGGGAAGAAGATGTTCGGTGGCCTGGGCGCTTATTCGGTGCACCCGGTATTGCTCAGCTTTGCCATGATGTTAGTCTCCTGGCCCAGCCGCTTCGACTACACCGCCTCCATGCTCCCCATTAGCTGGCCGGTAAAGATGGTCGAGCCGATGCGGCTGGTAAAAACGCTGGGCGCTTCTGCCGAGCAGCTTTTTCACTGGCACGATCTGCTTTTTGGAAAGCAGGTGGCGGGCATTGGCAACGGCATGGTGATTTACCTGCTGGCTGGCGGTCTGTTCCTGCTGGCGGTGCGCCAGATTACCTGGCACATACCGATTGGCTTCCTGGCCGGGACTTTTTTCACCGCCTGGCTTTTTCATGCAATGAATCCGGCGCAATTCGCTTCACCTGTATTTCACCTGCTGGCAGGAAGCACGGTTTTTGGTGCATTTTTTCTGGCAACCGACCACACCACATCACCGGTGAACAGAATTCCCATGGTACTTTACGGATTGCTGGGCGGCATTCTGCTGGTCCTCATCCGCTCCTTCTCTATTTACACCGATGGAATTGTCTTCACCATTTTACTGGTCAACCTGGCGCATCCGCTGCTGGACCGGATTGTGCCCAAGGTTTACGGGATGGAGGTGGCCAAAAATGCGTGATATCTGGAAACTGGTTATTGTGCTTACCCTTATTTGCGGGATTTCCGCCGCTGCATTGCAGGTGGCCCGCGTAAACCTCTCCCCGGTCATTGAAAAGCAGAACGACAGGTACATCCGGGGACCGGCACTGGAACGGCTGTTCGACACACCTGCCGACCAGGTACTGGGAAACAAGTTAATGCTCACCTTGGATGGGGAAGTTTACCCTGTTTTTTACAAAAAAGAAAATGGCAAAGTAACAGCACTGGCGGTGGAAGCCGCCGGGAAAGGCGGTTACGGCGGCGATATTCGCATCATGATTGGGATTGACATGGTGAGCCACAAACTGATCGGGCTGGAGATAATCCAGCACAGCGAGACGCCCGGTGTTGGTGCGCGGGTGGAAAAGGAATCGTTCCGGAAACAATGGAAAAACGCGCCGGCAACCGGCGAGTTGGCGCTGCAGCAAAATGGCGGGAAAATCAAGGCCATCACCGGCGCCACCTATTCTTCGAAGGCGGTGATGGACGGAACGAACAAAATATTGCGTCTGGTGCAAAGTCGCTCGGACGAAATAACGCAAATAATTAATGAAAAATAATTCTGAGGATTGGAAGTTGGCCGGGTTGATGGGTTCAGGGTTCAAAGTTTTGGTAAAGCACCTTTCGTGGAAAATTTCACCGGAAGCGGCAGGAGACGTTGCTGCCGGCAAACCGGAAACCCTGAACGGAGAGCCCAACAATCCGGTAGACAAACATCTTTATTAAACATGAATGAGTAGCTGAAATGAAATTCACCAAAGTTTTACTGCACGGTTTTTGGAAGGATCTGCCGCCATTCCGGCTGGTGCTGGGCTTGTGTCCGGCGCTGGCAGTCACCAGCTCGGCGGAAAACGGCATGGGAATGGGCTTTGCGGCGACGTTCGTTTTAATTTTCTCCAACATGGTTATTTCGGCGCTGCGAAAAGTCATCCCGGATAAAGTGCGGATCGCCAGTTTTATTGTCATCATCGCCACACTGGTGGTTTTGGTGGAAATGATTATGAAAGCCTACTTCTTCCCGCTTTCCCAGGCGCTGGGCATATTTATTCCGCTTATCGTGGTGAACTGCATCATCCTGGGGCGCGCCGAAGCGTTTGCTTCCCGCAACCCGGTACACCTCTCCATTGCGGACGGCCTTTCGGTGGGATTGGGTTACACGTTGTCGCTCACCCTGGTGGGCAGTATCCGCGAAATCCTAGGCACTGGAAACTGGTTTGGCCTCCCGGTGATGTGGAGCAGTTTCGAACCGTTCGCCTTCATGGTAAAAGCGCCCGGCGCTTTTCTCTGCCTGGGAGTAATTCTGGGCGCCATGAACCTGTGGAGCCGCAAACGGGGCGAGATATTTATTCAAACATAGGAGCATTGCATGGATCTGGTTTTCCTGGCCATCAGCGCCATTTTTGTAAATAATATTTTACTGGCACAATACCTGGGTAACTGCCCTTTCTGTGGGGTTTCCAAGCGGCTTTCCACCTCCATCGGGATGGGAGCGGCAGTTATTTTTGTCGCTGCGCTTGCCTCAATTTTTACCTGGCTCATCTACCACACGCTGCTCAAGCCCCACAACCTGGAATTCATCCAGACGCTAGTTTTCATCCTGGTGATTGCGGCGTTGGTGCAGTTTGTGGAGATTTTTCTGAAGAAGAAGATCAAATCCATTTACAATGCGCTGGGCATCTACCTGCCGCTGATTACTACCAACTGTGCGGTGCTGGGAATTGCGCTTTTAAACATCAAGCATGAGTTCGATTTTATCCACATGCTGATTTTTTCGGTTTGCAGCGCTACCGGTTTTGCACTGGCAATTGTGCTTTTTGCCGGCCTGCGGGAGCGGCACCTCATTTCGCCGGTGCCCCGCGCCATGCGTGGAACCGCCCTGGCACTGGTGACTGCCGGCATCATGTCCCTGGCATTCCTGGGTTTTGCCGGGATGGTATAAGGGGGGCCAAAGAATCCTTAATTATGGCACATTTAGTGTGGTTTTAAGCAATACTCAATAACCCTGCCTTCAACCCCTTCCCCTTGTGCATAAGGAGAGGGGGAAAGAAAGAGGGTAGGGGCAAAAAAATGGAAAATTTTAATTTACAGGTCGTAAAATGTTTTTACCAATTATTATAATGGCAGGAATCGGGCTGGTGGCGGCCATCGGGCTGGGCATCGCCGGTAAAGTTTTCTATGTGGAAGAGGATCCGCGTCTCGGCGGTGTCCTGAACCTGCTGCCAGGCGCCAACTGCGGTGGCTGCGGCTATGCCGGATGCAGTGCATGCGCTGAAGCGATTGTGAAAGGTGAAGCGCAGCCCAATGCCTGCGTCGTGGGACAAACCGAGGTCGCCAACCAGATAGCGGATTACCTGGGAATGTCGGTAATGGAAAGCGAGCCGCAAATCGCCTCGCCGGATTGCTCCGGCGGTATCCGGGCAGCCAAGCGGTATCAATACTACGGTTTTGACGATTGCCGGGCGGCCATGCTCTATTTTCGCGGTCCCATCAAGTGCGACCACGGCTGCATCGGTTTGGGCACCTGCGTGAAAGCCTGTAAATTCGGCGCCATTACCCTGGGCGAAGACCATCTGCCGCATTTTGACCCCGAGCGTTGCGTGGGCTGCGGCGAGTGCGCCCGGGCATGCCCGAAAGGAATAATCTCACTTATTTCAGAGAAAACAAAGATTCTGCACTGGAACCAGTACACCGAATGTCTTTCACCGTGCCGGCAAAAATGCCCGGCGCAGATCGATATACCCCGCTACATTCGCTACATCAAGCAGGGCAGGTATGCCGATGCGCTGCTTACCATCAAGGAGCACAATCCGCTGCCGCTGGTTTGCGGGCGGGTGTGCCCGGAGCCGTGCGCCCTTGCCTGCCGTCGCCAGATACAGGATGAGCCGGTAGCTATCAATTACCTCAAGCGGTTTGCGGCGGATTGGGAGATGAACAGCGGCCGTCATCTGCACATTCCGGTGGCGTCTTCAACCGGGAAAAAGGTGGCGGTAATCGGCGGCGGGCCGGGCGGGCTTTCGGCGGCTTACTACCTGCGCAGACTGGGCCACAAGGTAACCATTTTCGAAAAAATGCCCCAATTAGGCGGAATGCTCCGCTACGGGATTCCGGAATACCGGCTGCCGAAGAAAATCCTGGATTGGGAAATCGAAGGAATTCTGCGATTGGGTATCGATGTGAAAACCGATGTCGTATTTGGAAAAGATTTGCGGTTGGATTACTTTAAATCAGAAGGATTCGATGCCATTTTCATGGCGGTCGGTGCCTGGGACGAGCACGCATTGAAAATCGAAGGGCACGACGCGGAGGGAATCTTCAGCGGTATCAAATTCCTGGAAAAATTCCACCGTGGCGACAAAATAAAGATGGGTAAGCATGTAATCGTAATCGGCGGCGGAAATACCGCCATCGACTCGGCTCGCAGTTCGCTGCGATTGGGGGCCGAACAGGTGTCGATTGTTTATCGCCGCTCACGGAACGAGATGCCCGCCAACCCGGCGGAAATTGTCGCGGCTGAAGAAGAACGGGTGCATCTGCGCTTTCTATCCGCACCTAACCGAATCCTGTCTGAAAACGGGAAAGTCACCGGGCTGGAAATCCTTCGCATGGAGTTGGGCGAACCGGATCCCAGCGGCCGGCGGCGCCCCATCCCGGTGGAAGGTTCGGAGGAAATCATTCCCTGCGAAATGATTATCGAAGCGGTGGGACAAAAACCGGACTTGCGCTTTTTGCAGGATGATGAGATCCTGAAAATGATGAATGTTACCAACTGGAATACTGTCGAGGCGGAGGAAGAAACGCTGCAAACCGACATCCCCTACCTTTTCACCGGCGGAGACTGTTTCACCGGGCCGGGATTGGTAGTGGAGGCGATTTCCGCCGGTCGCTACGCCGCCCGCTCCATTCACTATTACATAACCGAGGGGCGAATTCCACCCGTTGAAGACAGGCAGAAGGAATTTATTCCCGATTCGCTGCACAAGACCATCATGGGTGTAGAAACCAAACCCCGGGTATTTGAGCCGATTGTGACACTGGAAGACCGCCTCGGGTCCTTCAAGGAAGTGGAAGGTACGATTGACGAAGAAGATGCGTTGTACGAAGCGAATCGTTGCCTGAATTGCGGCATCTACTGCTACGATCAACAGTCGGAGCTGGCAGCAGAGAAAGCAGCGACAGAGGCGCAGAGTTAAATCATTGTAAAATTCAGAAAGAAGAGGACCTGTGAGAGATCAGAATAGAGTTGCAGCGGAAAAGTGGAAAAAACGGTTGTCGATTTTGCTTTGGCTGGTAGGCATACATTCCTTTATTGTAGGGATCGGGTTGATTGCGCACCCGGAGCCGGTTTTGGCATACTGGGGATTTAGCCGGGTTACCGAGAACTTTTTCCCGGCACAGGGTGGTGTATTTCATGTTCTTATGGCCATCGGTTATGTAATGGCCGCACTCAACCTGGAGCAGAACCGCGGCCTGGTTGTCTTTTCCATCATCGTGAAAGGTTTGGCGACGGTTTTCCTGTTTACCTACTACTTTGCAGTAGAGCCGATTTCGCTGGTATTGCTCTCCGGCATCGTGGATGGCTTAATGGCCCTGCTCATTTATTGGGGATACAGTGCTGCTTTTGGAGTTCGGCGGCAAATCGTGACATCCGCTGCGGTGCAAGGCGAGCAGGAGCTTGCGGATTGAGGGAGGAGGCAATGGCGTATTGGAGCGCGGGAGTATTGATCAAAATACATTGCTCCATTACTCCCCCACTCCCGCAAAATATTATTCTTGCCGCGCATGCGGTTTCTGAGGTGAGATAAGCAAGGGAATTACAACAATAAATTTTTACAAAGGTCTGAAATATGAATTCAAAATTGCCGGGAATAGTGGTGACCGGTGCTTCCGGATTTATCGGGCGCAACTTTGTTGAAGCAACTGCCGACAAATTCCGGCTATTCTGCCTGGCCCGCCGTTCTCAAAACGAAGCTGAAATTGCTCCTCACAAAAATATTAAATGGTTCCAGGTGGATGTTGCCAAGTGGGAAACGCTACGCGAAATAGTTGGCCGAATAAAAACCAGCGGCGGATCGGAATATGTGCTGCATCTGGCAGGCTATTACGATTTCAGTAATAAGGACAATCCCGAATACGAGCGAACCAATGTCAACGGAACGCGCAATATTCTGAAGCTGGCCAAGCTTTTGGGGACCCGCCGTTTCCTGTTTGCCAGCTCCCTGGCGGCATGTAATTTTCCGGAGCCCGGAACCAGTGTGGATGAGGACACCCCTCCGGATGCCGAGTTCCCATACGCCTGGAGCAAGCGCCTGGGCGAGGAAATGGTGAAGGAACATTCGGAGTGGTTTCCCTGCGCAATTGTGCGGCTGGCGGCAGTTTTTAGCGACTGGTGTGAATATCCGCCGGTTTACAAGTTTCTTACTACCTGGCTTTCACAGGATTGGAATGCCAGGATTTTAGGCGGAAAAGGGGAATCTGCCGTTACTTACATTCATATCAACGACCTGATTAAATTTTTCCTGCGGGTTATCGAGAAGAGCGACAGCCTTCCCCGAATCTCGACATATAATGCGAGCCCCAATCACTCCACATCTCATCTCGATCTTTTTAAAGCGGCCGGCCGGTATTACTACGGCCAGGAGGTTAAACCGATCCGTTTCCCGAAACTGCTGGCCATTCCGGGAGTTGCGGCGCGGCAATACCTGGGCGCGCTGCTTGGACACCCACCGTTTGAAGTGCTTTGGATGATGAAATATATTGACAGGAAGCTGAACGTGGATGCCACCCGCACCCAGAGGGAGCTGGAGTGGGAGACGACGCCCCGTTATGATATCAAGCGCCGCCTGCTTTTCCTCATCGAAAATATGAAGGTTTACCAGGATACCTGGCGCATGCGCAACGAAGCAGCTTTGCAGCGTGTCGCGGAAAGGCCCAACCTGGTCATCCATGATATTCTGGTGGAATCCCGGGATGAGATAGTCGAAGAAATCGTCAATCATATTTTGTCACCGGAGAATGATTCGCGATTTTCCAAATATGCAGAGATGGAAAAGGATACGTTGCAGTGGTATATTACGCTGGTGTATCAGCTTATTACCACAGTTGTGCGCAGCAAAGACCGTCTGTTGCTGCGGGATTACTCGCAAACCATTGCCCATCGCCGCTATACCGAAGGATTCGATGTCCGGATGGTGTGCGATATGCTTCTGACTATCGGCAAGATTATCAGTGACCGGCTGCGCGCCAGACCGGAGCTGAAAGATATGGGCCAGCGGGTTTACGACAATATCAGCATGAGCTTCCAATTGGTGGTTGACGAGGTGGAAGACACCTACGAACGGCTGGCAACGAAATCCCCGGAAATTTCTCAGGCGGCGAAGGGTCTGCGGTTCCCGGATACTAACAGCGATTTTGAGAGAATTGTCCACCAGTTGGAAGAGATTTGA
>CAZUZS010000002.1:41219-150884 GCA_964624795.1 uncultured Calditrichaceae bacterium | reverse complement strand
GCGAATCCAGTGCCACAACAAGCGCACACCATAGCCGCTTGCACCGGCAGGACGGTAAGATTTTTCCGGTGCATCGTAGGCTGTCCCGGCGATATCGATGTGCGCCCACGGAGTTTTTTTGACGAAGCTTTTGAGAAACATGGCGGCGGTTATGCTCCCGGCGTGCGGCTTATTGCTGACATTCTGAATATCAGCGATCTTGCTTTTCATTAGATCCTGGTATTCTTCCCATAGCGGTAATTGCCAGATTCTTTCACCTGAAATATCTGCGGCCTCATTCAGTAGTTGGAGTAAGCCGTTGTCCGGAGTAAATACGCCGGCCGCCAGATCACCCAAAGCAGCGACTATCGATCCGGTGAGCGTGGCGAGATCAACCATGAAATCCGGCTTGTATTTTTGCTCGACATAACTCAAAGTGTCGGCTAAAATCAGGCGTCCCTCCGCATCGGTGTTAATGATTTGGATGGTTTTTCCGGAATAGCTTTTTACCACATCACCAGGGCGGCTCGCTTTGCCGGAGGGCATATTCTCTACCAGCGGCATGGCTGCCACCACATTCACCGGCAGGCCGGTCAGGCTCACCGCCTGCAACGCACCCAGGACCGCAGCAGCACCGCACATATCATATTTCATCTCTTCCATTTTTTTGGCGGGCTTAAGCGAAATACCGCCGGAATCAAAAGTTACTCCCTTTCCGATGATTGCGACGGTTTTCTTTGCCCCGGGATTTTTTGCCTTCGCAATAACCAGGAATGGCGGATTTTCACTTCCCCGGGCTACCGCCATCAGCGCGCCGAAACCTTGTTTCTCCAATTGGCCGGAATCGAGAATCTCCATTTTCCATCCGAGTTGCCGGCCGAGCACTCTTGCTTCCTCCATAAATTTCTGCGGTGTCATGATATTGCTGGGAACTTCCGCCAGCCGGCGACTCAAATTCACGCTTTCGCCAAGATGCGTGCCACGCTCGATCAACTTATCAGTAGTTTTACCGGCATTCGGGATCAACAGCGAGACCTGCCCCAGTGCAACTGATGGTTCATCTTCCACGGAAACAAACTCTTTGACGCGGTAGCCGGCAGTGTAGATGGCCGAAATAGCTTCCGGCAGATAGATCTCAAAATCCGCAGGTGCCGGCAAGTTCTCATCCCAAAAGACAGAAATGCTGTCTGCTTTCAGCTCGCGCGCGATTTCCACTGTTGTGCCCCACCACTGCCGGGCCTTCTCCAAATCCCAATCTCCCGCCTTTCCGGCGCCCAGAAGAACAAGTGTCGGAAACCCGGGATGGTCAGTGTAAATTGTGCGGTACCGGCTTAATTTTGCTTCGAAATCGGGACGGCCGAAAAACACATCCGGTGCAGGGTGAATGAAATCGGCAAGGAAGCTTAATGCAGACGGCAGTTTCTTATCGTCCGAAAACACCGGTACAATCAGCGCTGGCGAAGCCAGATCCTCAAATCGTTTTTCAAACAATTTTATCTGAATCTTATTTTCGGCTGCCATTTAAACCTCCTGAATGTTCTATTAAACAACAAACCTCCTGCCGAGGCAGGAGGTTTATGTTATTTTCAATCTGAAAAATTCCTCAGTGGTTTTCCCACGGGAACATGTTCCCTTTATAGATTTGCTCCTTGCGGCGTTTTTCCAACAATTCCTGCTTGTAATTTTTCCAGGAATCGTTTTCTACGATTTTCTGGATCTTCAGAACCGCATCCAGAACAGCCTCGGGCCGCGGCGGGCATCCGGGAATGTAAACATCCACCGGTATGAAACGGTCGATCCCCTGCACCAGCGTGTAGGTATCGAAAACGCCGCCGCTGGAACAGCAGGCACCCATCGCAATCGCCCATTTGGGCTCCGGCATCTGGTCCCAGATTCTTTTAAGAATGGGCATTTCCTTTATAGAGACCCGCCCGGCGACGATCATTAAGTCGCACTGGCGGGGGGTAAAACGAATTGCTTCCGCACCAAAGCGGGCCATATCGTAGCGGGAAGCCAGGGCTGCCATAAATTCAATGGCACAGCAGGCAGTACCAAACGGCATCGGCCACAAGCTATTCTTTCGTGCCCAGTTTGTCAACTTGTCAATGCGGGTTGTTACAACATTCTTTACCGGTCGCTCGGTGCTCATGCTTTCCTCCTAAAACTACGGTAGTTTTCACATCCTGCGCTTCAAACATCAAAAGATAAAATAGTTTCTGCAAAAATAAAACAAATTTTAAAATAAGTAAAGGCTTCCGCCACATTGACAATATGCAGTTATGATCGACTCTTTTATACATAAACAGCCCGGCAGCGTCTTGGGAATTGTGAAAAATGTAGTCAAACATCAAAAACCTCGGGAGTAATTCCGAAGCAATCAGTAGGAATGCGGGCACTAAACCACAGAACAAA
Organism: uncultured Calditrichaceae bacterium; assembly: GCA_964624795.1. Taxonomy (GTDB): domain Bacteria; phylum Calditrichota; class Calditrichia; order RBG-13-44-9; family RBG-13-44-9; genus CAZUZS01. The sequence goes on along the minus strand of CAZUZS010000002.1, from coordinate 148,493 downwards.
AGTTATCCCGCCATCGAAAGATGTTCCCGGATTTCAACAAATTAAAACTCAAAATATATCTTTATTTTTATCCCAAAAATGGTTATTTTGAGACGGAACAAATAGCGTCCTTCTCTGTAAAGAAACAGAAGGAATTTTTTAAGGAGGCTGTAATGAAAAAGGTTCTCTTGATCGTTTTAATTTTGTCAATTCCGGTGATGTGTTTTGCACAGTTCAAGGATCAGGCAAAATTACCGGCATTTTCTCAGGTTCTTGCCAACCCCGGCAACGGCTATATTCTGGGATTCATCAATCCTGAAAAATTCAGCATGCACCACAGTTTTTCCATGAATTACATGACCATGGGAAACGGGCAGGGCATGATGGTTAATTCCTACCTCAATACCATGGATTACCAAATCAGCAATCCATTATTTTTACGTTTGAACCTGGGGATTATGAATTCCCCCTACAACTCTTTTGTTAATAATCCTGCCGTAAACAACACGAAATTCTTTGGCGGAGCAGAGTTGATGTATCGCCCCACCGAAAATACCTCCATCAAGTTGGGAGTTGACGTTCGTCCCGGATATTATGGCCCCTCTTACTACAACAACTATTACGGGTGGTAAATGATAAAAGGAGACGGTTAAGTTTGGCAAGAAGAGTCCGGAGAGATCTCTCAAACAAGAGAATTCGACAGATTATAAAAAAAGGGTTAAAAACAGGAAATCAGCCTTCCGGCATCTATTCGAAAAAAAAAGTACTCGATTATTATAAACCGGTGATTTACCTCGCCGGAGCTGCATTCTTAATCTTCCTTGTCTATTATTTCTTAAATTCCATCAGCTTCACGGACCTCGTTTCGTCAGGGCAGGCAATTCCGGCAGCCACTGAAAGGACAAAGCAGCCGCAAAACGAGCCGGAAAAAGCGGAGGAAAAAACGGTTGCCACAGACGATTCGATGACGAGTCCAACTCCGGTGGTGAACCCTGTTGTGCATAAAACCCAGGTGGATGTATTGAACGGCTGCGGGGTAGACGGAATTGCCATGAAGACCACAAAATTCCTGCGGCAGCACGATCTGGATGTTGTTTCAATGGGAAATTACGAAAACTTCGATATCAGAATTTCGATGGTTATCAATTGGACCGGAAAAACAGACACTGCCAAACAAATCGCGGAGATTATGGGGATCGATCCCAAACAGATCGAAACCCGGATTAATCCTGGCAAGCAACTGGAGGCTTCCATTATTCTGGGAAGCGACTATAAGAAACTCAAACCCTTCACAAAATAAAAAGGAGAGATATTGACATCCACCCAATTAGCTGAAAGACTGGCAAAGCTAGCCTGGGAAAAGAAAGGACAGAATATTGAAGTGCTGGATGTGAGAGGACTAACCGATGTTACCGATTATTACCTGGTCGTCAGTGGTGAATCGGAATTGCACGTAAAAGCCATAACCGACTTCCTGCAAGACCAGGTTTCCAAAAACGGAGAAGCCCGGCTCTGGCATAAAGAAGGCTATCAAAAACTCAATTGGGTCGTTCTCGATTATATTGATGTTGTCGTTCATATTTTTCAGCAGCAGAAGCGAGAATTTTATGCCCTGGAAAAATTGTGGGGCGATGCACGCATAATCCGACTGGAGGAAGATGTTCCGGATAAATTCGTACTTGAAGAACAAAATTGATTCCGCATTAGATAGATTAACCTACCCAAATACCGATTACGTTTTCGATATTCCCAAACTTGAAACACATGGCGACCTCAGCACCAACATTGCCATGCAGTTGGCGGGAAGGCTAAAGCAAAATCCACGCAAAATTGCGGAAAGCCTAATCGAGAACCTGGATATTGATGAACAGTGGATTGAAAAAGTGGAGATTGCCGGGCCTGGTTTCATCAACTTTTTCTACACAGCTCACCTGCTGCAAAATGTCGTTAAAGAGATATTGGAGGAAGGCGAAAGTTTCGGACGAAACGAGACCGGGGACAAAAAAAATGCGCAGGTGGAATTCGTTAGTGCCAACCCCACCGGTCCGCTAACAATCGGACATGGCAGGCAGGCAGTGCTTGGGGACACCGTTGCTAATTTTCTGGAATGGAGCGGCTACCGGGTAACGCGCGAGTACTATTTCAACAACGCTGGTCGCCAGATGCGCGTGTTGGGCGAGTCGGTGCGCCTGCGCTACCTGGAATTGCTTGGTGATGGGGGCGAATTCCCTGATGATCATTACCAGGGGGAATATATAATCGATATTGCCCGGGAGCTTTTGGGAAAGCACGGGGATTCCCTGAAGGCCGAAAAAGACCTGGAAATATTCAAAGATGCCGCCGAACAGGCCATTTTTGTCGATATAAAAAAGACCCTCTCCCGGTTGGGAATCGGCTTCGATGTCTATTTCAATGAAAAAGATTTGTACGAAAATGGGGACATCGACCGCACCATTAGTTATTTTGAGGAAAAAGATCTGGCATACGAACAAGATGGCGCAATTTGGTTTCGCTCCACGGCATTTGGCCTGGATCAGGATCGCGTAATCGTCAAGAGCAGTGGCGAGCCAACCTACCGTCTGCCGGATATTGCATACCATCGCAACAAATTCGAGCGTGGCTTCGACGTAATTGTCGATCTGTTCGGCGCCGATCACATTGCCACTTACCCGGATGTGCTGGCCGGTGTCCGCGCGCTTGGCTATGATGACTCCCGCATTAAGGTGCTGATTCACCAATTCGTTACGCTTTACCAGGGAAACGAAAAGGTCAAGATGTCCACCCGCAAGGCAAATTACGTAACCCTGGACGAATTGATGGATGAAGTCGGTGCAGATGTGACCCGCTGGTTTTTCCTGATGCGCAGTATGGACAGTCACCTCAACTTCGATTTGGCACTCGCTAAAACGCAATCCGATGAGAATCCGGTTTATTACAACCAATATGCGCATGCACGGATTTGCAGCATTCTGCGGAACGCAGAAGAAAAAGATGTAAAATACACCGATCACAAAGAACTCCATCGGTTGAAAGAGCCAAGCGAACTATATCTCATCAAGAAGCTGATGGAATTCCCCGACCTGGTGATTCGATGCACCGCGGAATTCATCCCGCACCAATTAACACAGTATCTCTCGGAGGTGTCCTCCGCATTTCACAAATTTTACACGGAGTGTTGGGTGCTCACCGAAGACAGGCAATTATCCGCCGCAAGATTGGGCTTGTGCATGGCGACCAAAATGGTGCTGGCAAATGGATTTCGGATTCTCGGCGTCACTGCGCCGGAGAAGATGTAACGCGCCGGGAAATGTCAAAATGATCCTCATTCGGTAGAATCACAAACAATCAAAAACTCAAATTAAAATTAAAAAAGGAGTTGCGACGCATGTCAATTTTAGTTGTGGGTTCAATTGCGCTGGATACGGTAGAAACACCCTACGGATCGGTATCCGATTCCCCGGGTGGATCGGCACTTTATTTCAGCGCAGCGGCGAGTTTTTTTGCACCAGTCAATGTTGTCGGCGTGGTGGGCAAAGATTTCAACTTCAATGAAATAGATTTTCTTAAACAAAAACAGGTTGATCTTAGCGGGCTGGAGATACAGAACGGTGAAACGTTTCGCTGGGGCGGCCGCTATTATGAGAATTTGAATGAGCGCGACACTCTTTTCACTTACCTGAATGTATTCGAGACCTTTGAGCCGAAAATACCGGAAAAATACTCGGGCAGCCGCTTTGTTTTTTTAGCAAATATCAATCCCGAGTTGCAGCTAAACGTTCTGGAAAGTATTCCCTCGCCGGAGCTGACCGTTCTGGACACTATGAATTTCTGGATTAGCGGCAGCCGTCAGGCGCTGGACGAGGTGATTCGCCGGGTAGATGTCATGATCCTGAATGATGAAGAGGTACGGGAATTGACCGGCATTCATCAGATCAACCAGGCGGCAAGGGAGCTGCTGAAACAGGGCCCAAAAGTTCTGGTGATCAAAAAGGGAGAAAACGGCGCGGTCCTGATGAGCGAAAAGGACTTTTTCTTTGCGCCATCCTACCCGGTGGAGAAAGTGGTGGATCCCACCGGGGCAGGCGATTCATTTGCCGGCGGCTTTCTTGGCTACCTTGCCGGATGTCCCCAACTGAACGATAGCGAGTTTCGCCGGGCAGTGATTTATGGAAGCACGGTGGCCTCTTTCAATGTGGAATCATTCAGCTTCGAGCGGCTGAAATCTATTGGACGTAAGGAGATCGATGAGCGGGTGGAGAAATTTCGGGAGATGACGCAGTTTTAGGGAGGCATGCTTCGCTTCCTGGATTCGGATTCCCCCCTTTTTGACAACAGGTATCAATCGATGACGCCATAACGCAACAATATCGCACTGATAATAATAATAGATCAGTGTGGTTGAGCCACGTGCCATCTCGACCAAGGTCCCTGATAATTCCAGATTTACCTAGCCAATAGATGATCAAAATCTTACCGTCAAATTCAGCACCGAATACTTGTTCCTGCCGTATTGTAATTTGCCAAAATTCAATGTCAATGGTGCCGACCCTGACGGCACCCCATCAAACTGATGGACATAGAATATTGAAAACACCGTTGGCAGGATTAATGGGGCCGCGCTCAATACACCCTTCTGATCTACCGCATAAAAAATTGCTGTGCCGGCTGTTGCACCTAACACGCCGCTGCCGAGCGTTCCAAGGAAAGACGGGTTTCGGCGGTACTTTTTCGCAACAAACCAAATCCCCGACGAGTTGCCCAAAACATATCCGGTGTATGCTCCTAATAATGCGAGGCCAACTGCCTTCAAACCATCTTTGGGCTTTGCGATTCTTGCTGTTATCAGCGCACCGGGCACGGCGAGAATAACACCTGCCACAGTGCCGACTGTAATTTCTTCCGCCGCAACTGAAAATCTAAATTGTGCGGTATTCCCCGCGTCATTTTCAGCGGCATCTCCGATAGACCGGGAAGAGAAAAGCCGTGATGCATCTTTTTTAGCGGGCAAGGAAGAACCTTCATCTTCAGGATTTTGAGAATAAATATGACCAACGAACAACAAAGCCGGCAGAAAATACAGGGCAGGTTTAAACCGTGGATTCATCCTTTTCTCCCTTCATTTTTTAATAGGGTATTTAACGTTGAAATAAATTTAGCAAAACGAACGCAAACAGACAATAGCCCGCGACCACTATTTTGATTTTCAGGGAAACATTTCACTTTTTTGCTGTTTAAATCAGGACATCCAAAGGAAGTAGACAGAAATGTAATGAAAACAATAATTCCTTCCCTGATTTACGAATTTGAACCTTCCCCCCGCGGCAGATTGGCTTTGGCGCTTGTCGGTTTTCTTTTTGCTGTTCTATTATTTTTTCTTGATTACAAAACCGGAATAGAGCTGGACTTTTCGGTATTCTTCATGGTTCCCATTCTATTGATGAGCTGGTTGCTGGGCTTCAAAACCGGCCTGCTCTTCGCCCTGTTAGGTGAAACATTTGACGTAATCGCCAATATTTTGGCTGGAAAAGTATATTCGCATCCCGCGATTTTCTACTGGGATGTGATTCAAGATCTGGTAGTGTATCTCATTTTTGTGGCGGCTATTTCGCGTCTGCGAATATTGATTAAATACCTAAGGAACGCTAACCGGCGGCAGGCTCAAATGAACACAGCGCTTCAGGAAGCAGACGAGATGAAGACCGAGATTCTGAGGATTGTTTCACACGACCTGAAAAATCCGCTGATCGGCATCCAGGGGCTCTCCCGAAGAATCTCTGAAAAAGGCAGCCAGTTGCCGGACCAGGATCTAAAAAGTTTTGGGGGAACCATTCTCAGGGCAGCCGATAAGATGTTTCACCTGATTGAGAACCTGCTGGACGCCGACAAATATGAAAATGGACTGGGAATGCTTTCCAAAACGGAATTTAACGTCGCGGTGGTGGTGGAGAACATCATCCAAAAACATAAGCATCATGCGCGGGACAAAGACCTCACTATACACAAACCCACTCAAAATCCAGTAACTATTTGCAGCGACCGGGAATTTACCGAGCAGATCTTCGACAACCTTATTTCCAATGCCATCAAATACACACCGAATGGCAGAAATATTTACATCAACCTGCTCGAAGAAGATGAGGATATTCTTTTCCAGGTAAAAGACGAGGGACCGGGCATCAGGGAAGAGGAAAGAGAAATGCTGTTCAAAAAATTTTCCCGCCTATCGTCGGTCGCTACCGCCAACGAACACTCCAGCGGACTTGGGCTTTACATTGTAAAAAAACTGGTAGAGGCCCTAAATGGGGACGTATGGTGTGAAAGTTCCACCAGCAGCGGCGCCAAATTCGTGGTTAGATTGCCCAGGGAAATAGAAAGTGAGAATGGCTACGGACATGAGGGAAAGGAATCCGTCGATCAGTCAACTCGTAAAAACGGAATACAAATTGGCTGAAAATATGAACAGAAAGCCTCATCTCTGTCTCATGGAAATATCTTTTAATTATGTTTCGACATAAAAATATCCCCTCCCAAAAATGGAAGGGGATAATATATCCGGCCAATAGTCTGTTGTCTTATGCGGTGCCGTGTGAGATTGTGCCGGCCTTCTGCTGCGTAGAAGCTCCCCAGGCACCCAGAATTGCCATTGCCGCTCCAAAAATCAGAAAATTCCAGGGAAAGATTAAGCTAAACCAAACTCCGCTGAGAAACATCCAAATACCAATAATTCCGTTAGCAATGCCCTGCCAGGATTCATACGCGATAAAGCCGAAGATAACAGCCGCAATTCCAAGAATAACCATGTTCCATTCTGCCTGTAAACCGGGTACTAATCCGGATAGGAAGAACCATAAACCAATTATGAAAGAAACCCAATTTGCCCACATGATAACACCTCCTCCACTCTTGAATTAAGTTCTGGCATCCTGCCTTTCCTTAAATTCCCTTTATCTTAACTGCAAATATTAAGTAATAAATAAAGATGAAATTTCAGTGAAGTTTTGATACCCGGACCGGAAAAATCGGGATTTTTTTCGGTTAGAACGGAATCCTGGTTGCGGAGTTTTGGGAAAGAAAAGCAAACGATTGTTCCCGGTGCTCTCTCAGACAATTATTCCTTTTTCACAGGCAGGCGATCCTTTCCCGGATGAACCGGAAAAATTCGACGTATGCATCAACTATCACCGGAAAGACTGGAAAACACAGCGTATTTACTTCTAACTGTGTTATAGAAAACGGAAATTAATATACTTACCGGCAGTGAGGAAATTGTAACTATAGATCTCTTCTGCCTAACCATATTGGCAGACTAAATTTCACATGATATTCAAATACTCTCAATGATATGCAATTCGAAATCCGGTCGGACAGTCTGCCAGAGGAGTTTTCAACAAAGTGCGTGCCAGGGAGATATCCAGAGAGCAGTCCAGCGGACGGACCGCAACGAGATGCGCTTTTTCCGAGGTTACCGGCACCAGGAGATGCCGGTCCAGCTCGAACATTTGACACAACAGCTCGCCCATCTCCAGCCGGGAGATCCTGGTGGCACCGCCCAGGTGCAGCACTCCGGTAAAGTCGAATTCCACCAATTCCCACAACGCATCTGCAAGATTATTGACGAGAATGGGCGTCCGATACTGGTCCGGGAATAGAAATACCTGCTTGCCGGCATGAAGATTCCGCAGAATGACTTCCGTAAACGACGGCCGCCCGTTTAATGTAAGACCGTAAAAAAGGGCCGGCCTCACTACTACTGCGTCACATTTTTTGGATAAAATATAGTTTTCCGCCTCGACCTTGGTTCTTGAGTAAGCATTCAACGGATTGGGCATATCCGTCTCGGCGTAGTCTCCTTTTTGTCCATCAAATATCACATCCGATGAGACAAAAATAAAACGAACGTCATTGGCAGCGGCATAATCAACGAGCCGGGCAGTTGCCTCAAAATTCACTTGCCGGGCAATTTCCGGTTTCAATTCACATTCATCAATCGATGCCATGGCCGCTGCGTGAATGATAGCGTCCGGCCTTGATTCGTCCAGAAACTCCCACCAGTCCGGAGCAAGAAAGTCCTTTTGCGGGAAGGTTACGTCGCGCCCGTAATCGTTGGGCTGCTGGCTTCGATATTGTGCGATAATTTGATATATTGAGGGGGCAAATTTGATAAGATAACGTCCGAGGAAACCGGAACTTCCTGTTACCAACACCTTTTTCTTCCCTGAAATGTCGTTCATTTCTACCACCTTAATCTCATATTTAGACAAAGCGCTTCGCCTTGCATTGGCGTACGCCGGTAATCGAAATAAAGCCGGGACATCCTTTCGCGGGCTTCCCTTTTCTCCTTGCTGATGATCCGAACTACATCAATCGCACTGACGATGCGATTCAGGATAAGCCCGCTCACCATGAACGTAGCCCGTCTTTTCCAATCATGCTGCTCTACCCGCAGATTGTTATACCGCGAGCGGTTCCCTTTGGAATCCCATTGCCAATAATTATACGTCGTCTCTTTGTAGGTGGCAGCCAAATTGCGATCCACGCGCTGTTGCTCATTATACAGGTAAATATTTTCCGCGCTTCCGATATCAATCCAGTATTGATCTTTTTTCCCGCTGACATCCACGCCGGCATGAACCGCGGCATACGATTCCAGATCCCTCTGAAGCACATCCCCATATGCCCGGGTTCCAAAATAACCTGCCCACATGACGAACTCGGTTCCAAGGAAGAATTTGCCCATGCTTTTGTGTCCCATAAACCATTCTCCCGCTCCGGGCAAAATTAAAGAAAGAAAAACATACTTCGCTTTGAACCCGGATTGTTGATCGTCAGGCTGCTCCTGCTTCTGTTGAGGGTTAATTTTAATATGAAGGTCTGGCGGCGTTTGTGCGGCAGCTAACGAAACAAATAAAATCAAAATAATAACTGCGATATTCTTTTTCATTTCATATTCCTCAAATGAGAGCGGAAAATTTCAGGAAGGCAGGAACCGATTCCCGCACATTAACCTGCCTGCAAGACGCAACCCGAGGGCCTCACCACTTGACATTCACACCTAACATGTTGACATACTCTCCCTTGTAAAGAAGATTGTCATAGCTCATCTCCAATTGGGCATGGTTCCGGTTGTACCTCCTTGCAGTAAAACCAGCATCGATAGCTGAAATAACATGATTGACAAGCGCCGTCATCAGGCCATACTGCGCAATATCGTACAAACGGTTGGCATCGTCCCGCATATTGGTATAGAAATCGTTGCGCGGGGTGATACGATCCGGTCCGAGATATGAGCTGGTAAAACTGGCGTCGTCCCACACTGCGCCAAACTGCCCGGGGTATTTGCCAATCATCTCGTAATACTGCTGAGTTTTGGTCTTGGGCAGCCGGTGGGTAAAGCCAGGCAGCTCGCCCTCAACCTTCCGAAGCGTATTCACTAAATCAGGAGTATACAGGTTATCCGGTATATAGTATCGCACCTGGTTGCCGGAGGAACGATTTTCCAATTCGCTGAGTGCAAGCGGAGGATTTTCCATTTCCTGTATAGCCCGGTAAGCAACATAGGACCAGTAATAATGCTCACTCCAGTGTTCATTAGCGTAGGCCTTGAACTCTGCATCCTTACTGTCACCTTTTTTATTATAGGAGATGTTGATGGCCCAGGCGCCCGCCTCTATTGCCAGGAACAGCGCGGATTTAATATAAGAATCGGAATAGAATTGTCCGCTGCCGGGGATAAGAGCGGAAAACAGAACGGCTTTTCCCACCGATCGATGGTCTCCACTGTTGTTTTCGTAACTGAAGGAAGGATTGTCATCCTGCAACGCAATCTTTGCCTGTTGCCGCAGTTCCAGTTTTCGCAGGACTAACTTCTCATTCCCCCAGTTAAACGGTTCGGCAGCCGATGCGAGAACAATAAATCCCAGCATCATTAAAATGGAATATTTCAAGTACATCATCGTATTTTCCTCATCTTATGATCAAATCGCAGATCGAAATCAAATAGCACGCCGGCATAAAATTTCCAATCCTGTTTGTAGGCAATCTCCTTATGCTGGGTTTCTTTCAACGGGTAAGCTGCCTCGAAGAAGATGCGGGTCGGGAACATATACCAGGAGTATGTCTCCAACCGCAACTGAAATCCCACATCAGATTTGAAATTTTCCCAGGTCGGTCCGCCATCATTCCAGGCATCTCCATACTGGTAAAAAGCCCCAAGATAAATTTTATCGAGATACCAGTTGAGAATTTTCATATTCAGGTTGCGCACCAGGGGGAAGCGGTAAGTAGCGGTGCCTATCGCCAGCTTGCGCCCTTCGATGCTGTAATAGGAATAGCCCTTCAGCCCAATCAGACTTCCGGCGAATAAATCAAAGAAATCATCAACCGGCCGGTCGATTAAACCACCCTGAAAACGCAGGCTTAGCGAATGGTGGCGGGTCATTGGAATTGGGAAATAATGCTCTGCATCCAGCTCAATCTGGTTGTAATAATATTTGGAATACACTTCATTCAGATCGCCGTTGGCGGTGTTGAAATCATTAAGGAACCGGTTCCATTGACGGCTGTATTTCAACGAAAGATAATACCCGATCCGCGGATTAATGTCGCGGTCAACCTCCGGTAATACCGTGGAGCGCTTCAAAGACAAGGTGGCCGCATGACCTCGCAAGTATGTGTAACGGATAGTGGGCCAAATTTCCCTTTCCTGAGTTGACAGTACGATATCGGAATACGGATTAATCTTCGCACGATACATGCTGAATGTGTATCGTAATTGCCATTGAAACATATTTTTGAATTTACCCCGCAAACCGGCATCGGCCTCCAGAAGGTTGAAGTCCACATTTATTTTGTCTGAAGAGACCGTAAAACCATCCGGGTCGTAATAATCATCCCGGATTGTGGCAGTCTGGTTGTATAATTCAAGAAAAGCGGTGGGCTTCCACAAGTTGAGATCAAAAAGGGCAAAAATGTTGTACTCTTTATCCTTATTCACATCGGCGCCGCCGAAAAATAGCATTTTGTCCAGGATCTCGTTGGAGTATACATAAAACCCGGGCTTGACTGTGCCGTAATCGATAAGCAGCCTCGGCATGAAGCTTACCGGGCTGAAACTGCGCTTGTACGGTTTGGCCTGCCTGAGCTGCACCTTGCTGTCATCCACCTGGATTTGCGGGATTTTCGCTTCGTAATTCTCATCATAAGCCAGGCTCTCCGGCGGCAGCTCATTCACCTTCCGGATCATGTATATCTTGTATCCCTGGTCTTTGTAGAGCGCATACACCAAATCTTCGCGTTCATTGACGGTGGGCATAAAAGCTCCGCCAATTACATTAGTGTGCGGCTTAATCTCGCCGGTTTTAAAATTGTAGGAATAGATGTTGAAGATCCCGGTGCGGTCGCTGGCAAAATACAATTCCCCGCTGTGCGGATCGAAGGTCGGGTAGCGTTCGTCGTATGCCGCATTCAGAATAAATTGCATCTCTCCGCCTTCGGCGGGAATCTTGGCGATGTCCCGGCAGAAATCGACCGAGGTATCGAAAACAAGATAACTGTCATCCGGCGACCAGCGCGGATGAAAAATCTGGCGACCGCCTGTAAAATGAGTGAGCTGGTGAATTTGCGGTCCGAAATATTCCACTTTTCGATAGTAGTTCTTCCAGTCCTTCTTTTTTCCCGGGGGAATTTTCTCGACCAACAGGTGGTTCTGCAAATCATAATAACGGGTGTGCCATAACTCTTTCTTTTTAATCCAGACAAATTCATCCAGGTCGAGGGTGAACAGGTTGGTCAAACCATCACTGTGAACGACGAAGGCCAGGCGCTTGCCATCGTGCGACCAGTCGGGATTGCTGGCGCGCAGTGCGCGGGTGATTTGTATCTCGCGATAGCGCCGCAAATCGTAAACATACAGATCAAAATAGCTGCTGCCGTTGGATTGCAGATTGGTTTGTTTGGCATAAACCAGGTATCGCCCGTTGGGCGACCAGCTCAGTGAAGAAGCAATCGGTCCGGTTAGCGTGCGTTTGCGCCCGGTTTTCAAATTTTTTACGACCAGCGCATTAATCGAAAGATAGTCGGATTGGCTCTCCAGATACGCCACCATCTTGCCGTCCGGCGAAAAGACCGGATGAATATTCCCGATTCCCTTGTCCTGAAGCGGCTCGCCAGTTTTGATATTCTGCTGGACTACAGATAGCCGTTCTGAGTAAGTCTTCTGAAGATGACTCCGCCACATGCGGTAAACACTATCGGCAGGAAGGCCGGTAGCTTTTTTCATGACCTCTTCAAAATCGATTTTTGTCGGACTGGCGGCATCCCCCGCCAGGTCCCGCACGATGCTGTCTCCGAAGGTCTTCGCCAGGAATCTCACAAAGGCAAATCCCTGGTTGTAAGATGATTCGTTGCCAATGCTGTTTTTGCCGAATACACTCATTTCTTTCAAATCCAGCAAATGATTGGTCATCACGCGGTCCCTCAGGATCATCTCCCGGTGTGAATCACGATAGTCGTAGCGCCTGCTTGGGGATTGAAATTGGGCCACGCCTTCCGCAAACCACACCGGTATGGCGATCCCTGAAATCGGATAAGACACCAGCACGTTCGGAAAACCACGCACAACATCCTGGCGTCGCTCCGGCTCGTAGCCAAATACCTGCAACCAGCCGGCAGGAACATGCGGGCCGAATTTCAGCGCTTTCCGCATGGATACAATATGTGAGAACTCGTGAGACACCACATCCCGCAGCCAGTTGTGCGTGCCACGCAAGATGTAATCCAGATTTTCCGCCCAAATTTCTACTTTATTATCATAGAAATAGGCGCCGCCATTGGAATAATCATCCGTATCACGGATGATAAACTCGGTCTTGCTTTCCGGCTTGTATTGATACAAACCGGTGATGTGGGGGTAAACTTCTTCACCTATCTTGGCAACCAGGTTAGCAGTGCGTTCCGTTCCCTGGTGGTAATTGATAATGAAGTGCTCGGTTTCGAAAGTCTTCCACTCCAGCTCCGGATGATTGAACGATTCCGGCTGGGCGCTTGCACCGCTCCAAAAAGCGGCCATAAGAAAAAGGATGGCACCGGAGAACAGACCTTTCAAATTCAAAATATTTAGGCAATTTTTGACGCCGCAGATGCTTTCGCAATCGCCAGTAAACCTCAAATTCGCAAATAATTTCATACGTTTATTACTTCAATACTGATAGTTTATGATTTCCAATTCTTTAAACAAAGTCAATCTAACAACTCACAAATCGTCTTTTCTTTCCCGCAACAAAGGAGAAAAATTAAAGACCAGCCTGCAGACCGCTATTTTACTACCGCAATTTTGATAATCCGCACTTCCTTCTTTTGGCTGTCTTGAGCCTCCACCCTTGCCAGGTAAACCCCGGACTGCACATCCTGCAAATTCCACCGCACTTCGTTGGCGGTCAGCGGTTCTCCCGGCCCGCTCATTTCCTTTACCAGGTCTCCCGCAACGTCGTAAATTTTGATACTGACATTCGCCTGGCTGGTAAGCGTGTAACGAATAAATGTATAATCCTCAATATTCGGATTGGGCCAGTTGTAAACCTCTTTTTCCGGCAGTAAAGCGCTGACATTGGAAATTTGGTTTGGATGCGCCGGCAGAACACCCATCGCAAGCGGATTGCGATTGCTGTTCATGTCGTCGAAATAGAGCTGCGACCATCCACCGGTTCTGAACTCAGCAGCCAGATCCCACACATACAGCATGCCACTTTTTGTAACGGCAGCCAATTCCACATCGCCATCGCCGTCCAAATCCAGCAATGCCGGGGTGGCCGACAAGGAATCACCTAACGCCAGCGGAAAATCATCGAGCTGCCGGCCTTGAAGATCAAAACCGTCAATCAAACCGGCGGGATCGGTAACTAAAACTCCCGGTTCTTCCGCCAATGCCTGGTTGTGAAAATATCCGGTCAACGGCGAGACGGACATTTGAAGATCCTTTTTCGGCTTATACAGCTCCACCGGAAAATCTTCCAGCAGGGTAAAATTGTAATTGAAGGCGTAGAGTTTGTTGTTGCCTGCGACAAAGTATGCCGGCTCCGCGCTTTGTCCCTGCACCAGGGGTTGTGCCACCACCGGCGAGTCAAATCGATAAAGCCCCTGCTCGGCGCCTGAAGCACGTCCATTTTCAAGATCCAGGAACTGACCCGTCCGGGAAAATGCAACAGTCTCATTTCCTACCGGCGAAGAATAGGGAAGTGCGATTTCCTTTTCGAGCTGGCCATCACGGAAGACTTTGCCCGACGAACCTACCACAATCAACTGATTATCTGCGTTAATGTGAATGTATTTTACCGGCTCACCAATAGCCGCAAGCGAGTCAAAAGTGACATTGGCAGCATCGAACGCCAACCGGTACACTTTGCCATTTTCGCTGCCCCATAAAACATTAGGGATTTGATTTTGATCGTAATAGGCAACCGGGTAAGTGGTGGCTGGAGCAGAGCTTTGGTAAGGCTGGATCAACACGCCCATGAAATTTCCCGGTCCGAATGTGTAGACAAATGCCTTCCCGGAGCGGGTGAGAACAATCATTTTCTTAGCACGTCCAAGCGAGGTTGCAGCATCAAATAGAACCGGCGGTGGCATTAACTCCTCCCCTGAGCCAACAGTCTGCAACGTATCGCTTTGCCACAGGAATTGCCCCGTTTCATCTATCCCCAGAACCTTGCCTTGATCGGTAGTAAAAACCATCTCTCCACGGCCATCGAAATCCAGGTCACTGATTTTTAAAGATGTTACATGTCCGTATTGAACCGGATCGATGCGGCGTGGAAAATTTTGCTGGAAAATGTCCAATTTTACCCGGAAGGTTGCAACCGAATCCGCCCGGGAAAATTCGGAAATGGAGATGTGGCTGTTGGCGCGGTTGTAATAGCTCCTGCTGTTGGGTACGCTGCTCGGTGTAAATTTGTTCTTAAACAGCGGCGCGGTGTTTCCCTGGTACCACATATCGAGGATCCAGCCCGCTTCCGATCCGGAGCCGGCACTTAAAAAATCGAATTCCTGCCCAATATCCTGCGAGCCATCAGCCTCATCAAGATCAACCCCGCGATGTTCGGGATCGGCATTGATGCGATTTTCTGCACTGTTTTGGTCAATCACATTTTCATCAATATGCCAAATCAGGCAGCCGCTCCCAGGCAGCCCAATGTCAGGGTTTTGGACGTCAATCAAAACACCCCGGGCGCTGAAGGTCACGGCATCGCCGTAGTATGTTTCCAGAATTTCCCGTACGGTGGGATAATCGCTCCTTCCTCGTGATAATTCATAGCGAAGGCTGTCCAGGTTCAGTTTTCCCGAATACCGGTTTTCAACCAGAAAATATTCCTTTTCGTTTATCGGAATTCGAAATACCCGGTCCGGGTGCGTCGAAAGCGAGGAATGGATTGTAACCAGATCATTCGGTGAATAAAGCAGTGTATTGGGCTGCTCCCAGCCTGCATAAATGCGGGTCCAGGCACAGGGAATGGCAGGCAGCAATCCGTCGCCATTGAACAAGCCGGCGTCCATCAGGCCAAAAACACCGATTCCCGTGCGACGGGTTTCGGGGCTAAACAGATCCAGCCACCCTAACTGCGACCCAAAATTGGAGGCGAAAATTCCGTTCAGGCCTAACTCCAGACCTTCCTGGCTTTCAGTTTCCGGCAACAGCATGCCGTTGGGTATCTGAACCGCACCGCCCTCAACCGCAATTGAAGATTGTCCCAAATATTTCTGGAGAAAATCGGATGTCAGGAAGAGCGATGGAATATCCTGCGGCGTTTCGTCATATCCCAGATCAACATCTTTCCCTACACCTGCGTGGAACACCACAAAACTCTGGTACCGGCTGAAATCAATTGCCGGATCGGCATCGGCTTTTTGCAATGCATCTCGCAACAGGCGGGCCAGGCCGGTATTTATTTGATCGGGCGTGGTATTGGGATTGTAGTAGGTCATCGGATGATCCAGCCGGTAGGCCGAATTTTCCTCGACCGGGAAGACATCCCCCACAACAGCCAATTTGCCACCCGAAACCCGGTGAAAATAATTCCTTAGAAAAGTAAGCTGATCCACAAAATAGGCACGGTTGTGAGGTGGCGGATCCACCTGAAAATCTCCGGTGGGAGATGATAGATCGAAGCTCCCATCGCCAGTGGTCGTCGCCGCACTATCTGCCTGGAATTCAACACGAATTGCTATCACGTGAATAGTATCGGGCATAACCGGAGCTGAAAAGGAGATTCCAACAGCGGTCCCCAGTGTGAACAAGCCAATCCAAAAAAAAGATGCAATTCTCATCTTAGAAGTCCATAACTCCGGTTAGCGGTCTTCATTTCTCTGACTGAAACTCCCCGTTTTTCATGAAATCCGGGGAGTGGTCCACTTATTTAAAGTTTGGTCAAAATTGGATAGCAAGCGAAAATCGCATGGTATCTGATAACGGGTGATCTTCAACGGATGCATAAATATAACTGAAATCGAATCCAAAAATAGAATAGCGCAGCCCGCCGCCAAAAGTATAGAATTTCCGGCCGCCGTTGTCGGGGTCTTCATAAAAATATCCGGCCCGCAATGCTATCAACTGCGTGTACCAGTACTCCAGTCCAATTGAGTGTGTAAACTTTTTTAGTTGATTTCCATTTGTCCAGGTGGAATAAAACATGGCTTTAAACACACCGTCGACAACGCTGGAACTATCGCTGTCCAGATAGCGGTTAACAAGCAGACGGTTCGCATCATACACAAGCGTAAGTGTATTATATTGCGATTTTACAATATTGTAAGCGAAACCAAGGCGCAAGTTGGTTGGCAGTGGATCAGCCTGTGCATAGTCGACATAAGATACCTTAGGCCCAATATTACTGATATTCAGGCCCAGGCTCAACCTGTTGGAGAAACCAGGGCGATACATGGTGGCAACATCCACCGCGAAAGAGCTTGCAATGCCTTTGCCTTTTTCAGCGCCGACAGTAACATTTATGGGAGACAGACGGGAATAAATATATTTCAGATTGACACCCACTCCAACATTGTCCTTCACTTTTAGCGCATAGCTGCCGGTAAAAGCGACCTCATTGCTGTTGAACCTTCCAAGCTCTTCCGGACCTTGCTCGCCGGTATAGATACTTTCGCCATAATTGATATATTGAATCGAAAGACCAACAGTCCCGATATCCTGAAGATGATATCGGCCCGCGGCATACTCATAATACATGTCGCCCAAATTGAACTGTGGCAGCCAGTTGACGTGCATCAATGTTGCTTCGCCCTTATGGTCTACTTCCGGATCGTTGTACTGAAAAGCCAAGCCGGCGGGATTCCAGTAGATGGCATTCGCATCGCTTGCCAAAGCAACTCCGGCTTCTCCCATTCCCCCCTGGCGGGCGCCAGGATTTATCAAGAGAAACAGAACCGTTGCTTCACCCTGGGCATAGACGCCGACAAAGAGCGCGGGCAAAAACACCATTACCAAGAGTAAAATCAAAAAGTGCTTCATCTCTAAAGCCCTCCACTTATAAATAAAAAAAGCCGAACGTTACACTCATACACCCAAGCGACATCCGGCCTTATCGGTCGGGTGCAAACCATCTTTTGTTAAGGACCTGAATTGTCTTCAGGAAAATTATTTAAGAACTGCTATTCCTCTACAAAATCCTTAACAAACTTCGATAAGCACCCTCATATTTTGGCTTTAGAATTTATACCCTCTAAATATTTAAATCAAGTAAATTTTCATTTACGCTTCTTTTCTTATTGCACTTCAGAATGTCGTGTTTAATTTCAATTGTCCCGTATCCGCTGTTCTGTCCGGGATCACATTCTCCCCGCATCCTCTAAAATAATATTTTCGGAATCCAATTCCTTTATTATTCATAATCGACTATAAGGCCAGGAACTGAATGTTGTCTATGATTTTCAGATCCGGCATGCAATATGTGAGCTTATACTCCCGGAAAATCCACATTTGGAAATTCTGGCATGTCTGCTGCCAAATACGATACGCATTTTTCATTGCTGATATAGGGAAGACAGCTTGCCGAAGCATGAAATTCAGAGAATTGGATTTCTGAACATGTGATGTGAAGAAACAAAAAAGCCCGAAACCAACAGACGGATTCGGGCCAACAAGCTCTTGAAATTCAGATCTCTTCTAAAAGAACAAATGCATGAAACTGTTGGGGAAAATGCCCAGGTAAAGCACACCTATCCCGGCAAATAACAGAACCGCGCCAACACCGGGAAGAATTGCCTCAGCCGGTCTTTCGGTTTCCGGTTGATACATATACATGGCTACCACTACCCGCAGATAGTAATAAACCGAGATTAGCGAATTTATAACTCCGATGATTACCAGCCAGGTGTAGCCCGATTGCATAGCTGCGCTGAAGATATAAAATTTACCCATAAAACCGGCGGTGGGCGGGAACCCTGCCAGGCTGAACATGCAGATGGCCATTATCAAACCAAGCAACGGCTGCTTGAAGCCTAAGCCATGATAATTCTCGATCCTGGTATACTCTTCATTTTTACCGGCTACCAACTCAGCAACCGCAAACGCCCCGATATTCATAAACAGGTAAACCATCAGGTAGAACACCACGCTCGGTGTCGTCAGATCGTTGCTGGCGACTACCCCAACCAGAATATACCCGGCATGGGCAATGCTGGAATAAGCCAGCATGCGTTTAATATCGCTCTGCATCAGGGCAATGACGTTACCCACCGTCATCGTGAGAACGGCCAGGATCCACAACACCTGCGACCACTCGAAGGAAACAAAAAATGCACTATTGGCAATGACCCGCAGGATAGCAGCAAAGCCCGCAGCTTTAGCGCCCACCGCCATGTATGCGGTAACCGGCATAGGCGCCCCCTGGTAAACATCGGGCGTCCACATATGGAAGGGCACCAGCGCTACCTTGAATCCAAATCCGACGATCAGCAATCCCAAACCGAGGGTGGCCAGTATATTGGTATTGAGCGAATTCGATGTAAAATAATCTGTCACAGCTTTCAGGCTGGTGCTGCCAACCACACCATAAATCAGCGCGATACCGTAGAGCAGGAATCCGGTTGCAAAAGCGCCCAGTAGAAAATATTTCATCGCCGCTTCCAGCGAATAGCGGTTGTTGCGGCGAAAACCGGCCATCACGTAGAGCGCAATGGACATGGTCTCCAATCCCAGGAAGATGATCATCAAATGTCCGGCGCTTCCCATCAGCATCATACCCACCGTGGAGAAAAGAATAAGCGGCGTGAATTCCACAAATTCAACATCTACCATATCGGCATAACTGGTGGTCATCAAAAGGCTGAGTCCGGCAGTCACCAGAAAAATGAAGTTCAGCACCAGGGACAGGCGATCCACCCGGATCATTTCTCCGAATGCATTGTAATTCTGGCCCACGAGAAAGAGGTTTCCCACTATCGCAAGACCGATTCCGAGCAATCCCAGGTATCCGACAATTTTTTTCTTTGCGCTCGGGATAAAAACGCCCTGCGCCATCAGGTATATACCAAAAACAGCTAAAATAATCTCCGGTAGTATTCCTAAAAAGTCTTTGCTGCCAAGATTCACCAACATTGACAATAGTCCTCCAATCAGAACATTATGAAATCGTTATTTTTGAGAAAGCTCTTTATCGTTTGATTTTTGATTCATTTTGAGGAATTCCCCGAACAATGGAGTCCGGTTTTCCTGTTCCAACATCACCTGCGCTTTTTTGACTTTCTCAATCAGTTTTACCACTGTTGCTTCGGTCTTATGGGTGAATGTGCTGGGATAGACACCGATCCAGAAAATGAAAACAATAATTGCCACCAGGGTGCCGATCTCCCGTCCGTTCAAATCGATAAGATTGCGATTTTCATCCGAGGTGAGCGGGCCAAGCATTACCCGGCGGAACATCCATAAAAGATAAATCGCCGCGAAGATGATTCCAGCAGTTCCGAGAATCGCGAATACTTTGCTGACCGCAAAGGTGCCAACCAGGATCAGAAATTCGCCCACAAAGCCGTTGGTACCGGGCAGACCCAGCGAGGAAAGGCAGACAATCAGGAAAAGCGCCGCGAATACCGGCATGGCTTTGCTTACCCCGCCAAAATCGGCGATCTCGCGGGTGTGACGCCGTTCGTAAATCATGCCCACTCCAAGAAAGAGTGCCCCCGTTGATAAACCGTGATTGACCATCTGGATGATGCCGCCCTGCACGCTTTGCACCGTCAGTGCAAAAATTCCCAGCATAACGAATCCGAGGTGTGCCACCGATGAATAGGCCACCAGCTTTTTCACATCGGTTTGCACCATGGCTACCCAGGCGCCATAGAGAATCCCGATGGCTGCCAGAATGAAAAACAGTGGTGTAAAGTAAGCCGTAGCCCCGGGAAATAGCGGCAGGTTGAAACGCAGAAAACCGTAGGTTCCCATTTTCAGCAAGACGCCGGCCAGAATAACCGATCCTGCAGTAGGCGCCTCCACGTGGGCGTCCGGTAACCAGGTGTGCAGCGGAAACATCGGCACCTTAATGGCAAACGCCAGCCCGAACGCCAGAAAAAGCCAGATCTGCGTCCCGAAAGGAATATTCAGCTCATATATTCTCAACAGGTTGAATGTGAAGTTGCCGGTGAAATTGTGATACATGAAATAAAGATACAGAATGGCGGCCAGCATCAAAACCGATCCGACCATGGTGAAGATGACGAATTTGATTGCGGCATAGATACGCCGCGGTCCGCCCCAAATCCCAATCAGCAGATACATGGGAATGAGCATCGCCTCCCAGAAAACGTAGAACAAAAGAAGATCCAGGGAAATAAAAACACCCAGCATTCCTGTTTCCAGGAACAACATGGCAATCATATATTCTTTCACGCGGGTATTAATGGCGCTGAAGGACGACAAAATTGCCAACGGCATGATAAAAGTGGTCAGCATAATCAGCAGCAAACTGATCCCATCCACACCGACGTGGTAGCCGGCGCCAACCGTAGGAATCCAGCTTTTTATCGTCTCAAACTGAATTCCGCTTTCCCCGGCTTTAAAATAATAGAACAACGGCAGGGAAAGCAAAAATGTTATGAGGCTGACCAGGAACGCCCAGCTCTTGATCAGTTTTTCTTCGTTCTTCGGGATCATCAAGAGAATGACTACCCCCAGCAGGGGAAGAAATGTCACTATATTAAGCAAGGATGCCGGATTCATCATTAAATATCTCCAAAAGCTTTCTTTTTATTTAGCTTAGCAAATAGTAACCCAGGATTATGATCGCGCCCAACACCAGGAATGCGGCATAATTCTGGACATAGCCGGTCTGTACACGGCGTGTAATCAGGCTGATCAGCACCACCACTTTGCCTACCAGGTTGGCAAACCCATCGATTATTTTGCTGTCGAACACTTTCCACATCCAGCGACTCATTCGCAGAATTGGCTGGTAAATGACAGCGCTGTAGATTTCATCCATGTAGTATTTATGATAGAGCAATTGATAAGCGCCGCGGAAACGGGCTCCCATTTTGACCGGGCTAATGCTGCCCCGGATATACATCAGGTAAGCCAGTCCGATTCCTGCAGCCACAACAACAATGGAGATGGTCATCAGCAGGTATTCCATGGAATGCGAAACATGGGCAAGGTGCAGATGTTCTTCGGCAGTTTGGAACACAGGTGCCAGAAAATGTTCGAAATGATTGCCGCCGCCCAGCCCTTCCGGGATGCCGATCCAGCCACCAATTGTTGCCAGCACCGCCAGAAGCATGAGGGGCACCGTCATTACTTTGGGTGATTCGTGAATGTGATGTGCAACTTCCGGCTCCACGCGCGATTCACCAAAGAAGGTTACGAATATGAGGCGGAACATGTAGAATGCAGTGAGAAATGCACCGAACACGCCGAAAGCCCATACGATTGGACTGTAGGCAAAAGCACCGGCTAAAATACCGTCTTTAGAGAAGAAGCCGCTGAATGGCGGAACCCCGCTGATCGCAAGGCCAGCAATAAAAAAGGTGGCGGCGGTGACTTTTATTTTTGAACCCAGTGCTCCCATTTTCTGAATATTGGTCTCGCTTGCCAGCGCGTGCATCACCGAACCGGCGCCTAAAAAGAGCAGCGCTTTGAAGAAGGCATGCGTCATCAGGTGGAAAATACCGGCTGCATAAGCTCCGGCACCGACACCGATGAACATGTAACCCAACTGGCTGATGGTGCTGTACGCCAGCACGCGTTTGATGTCGTTGTTCACCAGCGCCATAGTTGCGGCGAAAATCGCGGTGAAAGTCCCGATGATCACCACCACCAGCATGGTGGTTGGCGAAAGGCTAAAAATGGGATTAAACCGCGCCACCATGTAGACACCGGCGGTCACCATTGTGGCGGCGTGAATAAGCGCACTGACCGGGGTGGGACCTTCCATTGCGTCCGGTAACCAGATGTAAAGCGGAAACTGCGCCGACTTGCCGGTCGCACCCAGGAAAAGAAGCAACGAGGCGGCCGTCAGCACGCCTGCCGATACCAGCTTTTCGGTCTGCGAAAAAACCTCGCTGTAGCTGATGGTACCGATGGTGGTGAAGATGATCATGATGCCGATAGCAAAACCGAAATCGCCTACACGGTTGGTGATGAATGCTTTCATGCCGGCATTGGCAGCCGAAGGTTTTTGGTACCAGAAACCGATCAACAGGTAAGAGCAAAGCCCGACACCTTCCCAGCCTAAGTAGAGCAACAGCAGGTTATTGCCCATCACCAGCATCAGCATAAAGAAAATGAACAGGTTCAGAAAGGAAAAATAGCGGGCCACACCCTCATCGCCGTGCATGTACCCGATGGAATAGAAATGAATGAGGAATCCGACGCCGGTAACCACCAACATCATAATGACGGAGAGCTGATCGACAAGCACACCAAAGGTGGCCTTAAAACTTCCGGCCTGAATCCAGGTGAAAAGATCGCCGTTGAAAGTCTGTCCACCCAAAACTTTGGACAGCGCAATTAAAGACAGGATGAAACTGGTGAGAATGGTTGCGTTCGCCACCCATCCCGCTTTCTCTTTCAGCACTTTACCAAAGAGACCGTTGATTAAGGCTCCTGCCAATGGAAGAAATGGAATGTACCAAATAAAACTACCCATCTATAAAATCCTCGTCTTTATTTCTAATTCAGGTGTCCGAATCCTTCAGAATTCTATTGATAAACTTAAATTTCATATCGAACTGCATGCAATTCTCCGGGATGCTCCACGCTATTTCGCGCGATTACGATTACGACGATTCATCGCTCTTGCCTGGCTAGGAATACAGCACGCTTAAATTTAAATCCTTTGGCTTGTTCCATACGATTATGTTCTTTAGAGCCTCATCTTTAAATTGCTTATCCATCAGGTTGAATTCGATGACATCAACTTTAAGCGGAATTATTGAATCGTCCAGCGCATTTACGATCCGGTGGTAAGTTTTCGGATCGTGTTCGCTACTCCATAAGCCCACATCCACATCAGACCTTTTTCCTGGCTTGCCGGTTGCCCACGATCCGAATAAAAAAACCATGTATTTCTCACAATCAACCTTCGAAAGCACAATATCCCTGATCATCCCCAGGTATTTTTTTCTGTATTCGGTCATGAACCTTAATTAGCCTGTTTAGTCATCCTGCAAAACGCACTGCTTTTCCAGCATCTTACCATTTCAGCAGCTTGATTTCATCCACATGCACCGTTTCCCGAAGCCGGTAGATCGCCACAATTATCGCCAACCCAACCGCCACCTCCGCTGCCGCGACCACCATTACCATAAACACAAAAATCTGCCCTTCGATATTCCCCAGGTAATTGGAGAACGTGATGAATGTAAGGTTTACGGCGTTCAACATCAATTCAATGGACATGAAGATGATGATCGCGTTACGGCGAATCACCACACCAATCACGCCCAGCGAGAACAAGACAGCGCTCAGAATCAAAAAATATGAAATAGGAATTCCCTGCATTCTATGTCATCCTTCCTCATTTGCAACTGATAATTTCTTCTTTGACAAATACAGCGCACCGGCCATAGCGACCAGCAGAAGCACCGAAGTGATCTCGAAAGGCAGCACGTAGGTGCTGAACAAAGCATTTCCGATGCTTTCCACTGTCCCATTAGTATTTGCCTGCACGGTGGCCGTCTGAAAACCCTGGAACGCCAGGTAGCCCAGCTCGACAAACAGAATCACCGCCATTGGCAGTGCAATGTAAATCATGTAGCGAAATGCGCCGGCCGCCCGCGCTTCTTCGCGGATATTCAGCAACATGATTACAAAAAGGAACAGCACCATGATAGCCCCGGCATAAACTGCCACATGAACCACCGCAATGAAGTGCGCCAATAAGAGCACGTATTCACCAGCCAAAGCAAAAAGCGTGAGGACAAGAAACAGGGCGCTGTAGATGGGATTGCGGTGCGAGATGACAACGATTCCGCCAAGAACAGCCAGTGCGGCAAATATGAAAAATAGAATTAACTGAAGCATCTTTATCTAATCCTCATTTTTTCTAAAAGATTGCGGTGCCAATTGCCGTGAGAACAATATTGAGCAGTCCCAGCGGAAGCAGTGCTTTCCACCCCAGGTTCATCAATTGGTCGAATCGGAAACGGGGCAGCGTCCAGCGCACCCACAGGTAAATAAATAGCATGAGTCCGGTTTTGACGGCGAAAGCAACTACCTGCAATATCTGCTGCCAGATGACCGGCAGATGCAGGGCTTCCAGAATACCAAACGGCACCAGCCAGCCGCCGAAGAACAGCGTCACAATCAGCGCAGAGGAAGTAATCAGGTTGGCGTATTCGGCTATGAAAAAGGAAGCGAATTTCATCGAGCTGTATTCGGTGTGATAACCGCCCACCAGCTCCTGCTCTGCTTCGGGCAGGTCGAACGGCAGACGATTGGTTTCGGCAAAAGCGGCGACCACAAAAATGATAAGCCCAAGCGGCTGCCGGATGAAATTCCACAGCGCAGCCTGATCGTAAACCACGTCCTCCAGCCGCAGGGAACCGGTCATGATGATAATGGCAACCAGCGCCAATCCCATTGGGATTTCATAACTGAGCATCTGGGAAGAAGACCGCAGCCCGCCCATCAGCGAATATTTATTGTTGGATGCCCAGCCGCCGATCACGATTCCGTAAACGCCCAGCGAGGCGATGGCAAAAATGTAGAGGACACCTACATTCAGGCTGGCAATCTGGAACTTGATATCCAGCAGCGTGCCACCGACATGGGTAAAAAATTGGTCGCCGAACGGGATTACCGCAAATGTCATCAGTGCCGGGGTCAGGATCGCTACCGGCGCCAGCAGATACAGCGCCTTCTCCACATGCGAGGGGATGATATCTTCTTTCAGGAAAAACTTGAGCCCATCCGCAACAGGTTGAAACAGCCCAAACGGTCCCACCCGGTTCGGACCGAGCCGGTCCTGGATAAATCCCGAAACCCGGCGCTCGGCCAAAATGAGTACCATGATGGTGGCAAAAATACACGCCAGCACAACTGCAATTTTTACGATTATGATGATGAGGTTGAGCAAGGTTGGATCCATACGCTCTCAAATCTCCACAATGTTCTGATTTTAATTCCTGACTGCCGTAAGACCATTTGGCAGTTTCAATTTCTTTATTTAGACAGGATTAACCGGATTTACCGGATGAACTCCTCCGCTCATCGCAATCAATCTCAGTTAACAACTCCCGATTTTGATGCCTGTTGCTTTTTCGTGCCTGCGCCTTTGTCGATTCCGCCGTTTTTCAGGTTTTCATAATCCATGCCGGCGTACTCTTTCACATCTATTGCAATGAGGTCAAACGCCAGTTTGGGGCGAACCGGAACATCTGCTCCCAGCACCTGGCCCAGGTCCCGCAGTATTTCATAATCCGCTTTTGCTGAAAACGGCGGCAGAATCGCCGGTCGAATGCGCTGCACTCGACCTTTGTAATTGGTGAAGGTTCCGGCTTTTTCATAGGCCGAAGCACCGGCCAATACTACATGCGCTAATTCAGCCAGCGGGGTGTGATAAATATCCTGCACTACCAGGTAATCCAGCTTTTTCAGGATTTCCTGTTCTTTTTCGTTGAGCTGGAAATAGGGATCGCCGCCCAGGAAATAGAGCGCCTTAATCTCACCTTTTTCGATCTTCTTCAGCAGCTTGCTGAAAGTGTGTGTTTTGCCCAGAATATCTTCGGCGCCCTGACGGTTGGGCAGCTTCTCGCCATTGATGACAAATTGGGGGAATTGCGTATCTTCTTCTTTGCGGAATTTGTCGTTTACCGCCAGGTCTTTCACTCTCAGCGCATCGCCAAACACCTTCTTCAACAGGTAGTTTTCTTCATTGGTGGCGAAACCGTTTCCCACCACGCCGATTTCGGCGGCGTTAAATTTCTTCAGATTCTCAGCCACTGATTTCAGGGCGGTCTGCCAGTTGGCACGTTTTAATTCTTTGCCTTCCCTCAACTTTGGGTATTCCAGGCGGGATAATTTTTCAAAAGTGTGGTAGAAAAGGCGGCCTTCGTCGCACATCCACCATTGGTTTACATCCATGTTTTCCACAGGTTTGATGCGGTAAATCTCATTGTTCTCCGCCAGCGTCTCTACCTGGATATTGCAGCCCACCGCGCAACCGGGGCAGATCGTTTTGATCTTTTCATAACGCCAGTTGCGGGGTTTGTGCAGAAAATCTTTGCTGACCAGTGCCCCCACCGGGCAAACATCCACCACGTTCATGGACATTTTGTTGTTCAGGGAAATGCCGGGAAAAGTATCAATCTCCGCTTTGTAGCCTCTCTGCTTGACGATCAGCTCGCGTGTGTTGGTGACTTCCTGGGTAAAACGGACGCAACGGGTGCACAGGATGCAGCGGGTGGCAATCAGCAGCACTTCCGGCCCAAGGTCTTTGCGGGGCGGCACGCGTTTCTCAAAATCGAAACGGGAGTAGCCTTTTCCATATTTGTAGCTGTAATCCTGCAGGTGACACTCGCCAGCCTGGTCGCATTCCGGGCAATCCACCGGGTGATTGAGCAGCAGGAACTCCATTATCGATTCCTGCGCATCTTTCACTTCCTTATCTTTGGTGAACACCACCATATCGTACTTGCCGTCCACCTTGCGTTCATCCGCTACCGAATTAATGGTCG
This sequence comes from uncultured Calditrichaceae bacterium, assembly GCA_964624795.1. Lineage (GTDB taxonomy): Bacteria > Calditrichota > Calditrichia > RBG-13-44-9 > RBG-13-44-9 > CAZUZS01. The sequence continues at coordinate 121,340 of CAZUZS010000002.1, read as the reverse complement.
TCGAGCAGGAGGGAACCAGTTTGGGCATGCCGGTCACCTTCACCAGACACATGCGACAGCTTCCCACAATTTTCAACGCCGGGTGGTAGCAATAGTGTGGAATCTCGATCCCTGCGCTCTTTGCAGCTTCCAGAATGGTAATTCCGGCTGCGACTTCCATTTCCTGATTATCTATTTTTACCAGAGGCATAACAGTTACTTCCTCTCCAAATTTACCGTTCTGTATCTTTGAACAATCTTATCAATTCTCTTTTTGATGAATCCGAATCCGTCCAATTTCAACAATCCACAAATCTTGCTTAAATTCGCTAACTTCCAGGGCCTTCATAAACTTCGCAACCAAATCCTCCAACAATTCCAAGCTGGGATTCTGTGGCGTTCTGACGATTACAATTCCACTGGATTTTTCCGGCGGAAATCGCAAGACATTCGCAAAATCGAGGTCTAATGTTACGAGGCATCGGTTCTCTTTTCCACAGTGTGAGAATATTTTGTCATCCGACTGTCCAGATAGCTTTTCTTCGTAAACTGTTTTAACATCGTGACCTGCTTCGATGAAAATTCTCTGCGTTCGTTTCCCGAAATTTTCATCCAGCTTGAACTTCATCCGGCATCCTTTATGGGAATTTCCACATAACGATCCCGGCTCATTTCGGCACCGTAGGCTAATGCCGCCCGAATATCATCGGGTTTTAGATGCGGGTATTCCTCCAAAATTTCATCGACTGTCATCCCATTCGCCAGAAAATCCAGTATCAGCGAAACCCAAATGCGTGTTCCGCGAATGCAGGGTTTCCCAAAACAGACGTTGGGATCAATTGAAATTCGTTTTAACAAAGGATTCATGTTCAACTTTTAAAAAAATGTAACTACAAATTACTGTTTAGCGGGCACTTGCCCTGTTTGACATGCTCTTCGAATTCCGGCCGGAACTTCTGCAGGAACGACGCAATCGGCATGGCCGCCGCATCGCCCAGCGGGCAGATAGTCCGGAAATTGATGTGCCCGGCAAGCTCCTCCAGCAGATCAATGTCCTTCATCGTTGCCTGGCCGTGCTCAATCTTTCGCAGAAGCCGTTCCGCCCAGTTGGTTCCCTCGCGGCACGGCGTGCACTGACCACACGATTCGTGACGGTAGAAATGGGTGATGTTCAGCAGCGCATCCACCATGCAGGTGTCCTCGTCCATCACAATGACACCAGCCGAACCCAGCATGGTGCCGACCTGCGCCAGACTGTCAAAATCCATGGCGACATCGATTTCCTCGGCGGTCAGCACCGGTACCGAAGATCCACCGGGAATCACCGCCTTCAGCTTTTTCCCATTCCGAATCCCGCCGCCGTATTCGTAAATCAGTTCTTTCAGGTTCAATCCCATGGGAAGCTCATGCACACCGGTTTTCTCCAAGTGGCCGCTGAGACAGTAAAGCTTGGGACCCGGGCTTTTTTCCGGGCCGATGGCCTTGAACCACTCAGAACCTTTTTCGATAATAGATGGCACGCATGCCAGTGTTTCCACATTATTCACGATGGTCGGGCTTTGCCACACACCGGCCACGGCCGGGAACGGCGGTTTAATCCGCGGCCAGCCGCGCTTTCCTTCCAGAGATTCAATAAGGCCGGTTTCCTCACCGCAAATATAAGCGCCCGCTCCGCGATGCACATACATGTCCAGGTTGTAACCACTGCCCAGAATATTTTTCCCCAAATAGCCCTTCTCGTAAGCCTGCGAAATTGCCTCTTCAAGGATACGTGCTTCCTCCACAAATTCGCCGCGGATGTAAATGTAAGCCACATTCGAGCGAATCGCGTAAGCGGCAATCATGTTGCCTTCCAGAACCAGGTGAGGGTTGCCGGTCATCAACAAACGGTCTTTGAAAGTTCCCGGCTCACTCTCGTCGGCGTTGCACAAAAGGTAGTGGGGCTTGCCGCTATTCTTGGGAATAAATCCCCACTTCACACCGGCAGGGAATCCGGCGCCGCCGCGGCCCCGTAGGTTAGCGTTGCGCACTTCCGCAATCACCGCATCCGGCTCCATACTCTTCAGCACTTTCTCAAACGACTTATAACCGCCCTGCTTCCGGTAGTATTCAATATCGCGGGATTTGGGAATGTCGATTCCTTTGGTCAGAATTTTTTCAAACATGTATGATTTACCTGCGCGTGTTTTATTTCAGCTCATCCAGTATTTTATCGAGTTTTTCTACCGACATGTCTTCGTAATAATCATCGTTGATCTGCACCACCGGCGCCGTGCCGCATGATCCCAGGCATTCGACTTTCAGAAGCGAGAACCGCCCGTCTTCGGTTACGCCGCCATCCTCAATATTATATTTCTTTGCAAGATGTTCATAAATCTGGCGGGAACCTCGCAGCGCGCAGGAAATGGTGCTGCACAGTTGAATATGATATTTACCGGAAGGTTTTAACTTAAACATGGTGTAAAAGCTGGCCGTATCGAGAATCTCGGTGGCGGGAATCTGCATCAGCTCGCTCAGGTAGCGAACTACATCCCTGGATATCCATCCGAACTCTTTCTGCGCAAGATGCAAAACCGGGATCAGGGCAGCCCGCATCTGGGGATATCGCCCGGTGATCATTTTGTATTCCTTTAAAGCGGCCTCGGAAAACTTTACACTCATGTTCAATGCCTTTTCATTATCTTCAGTTGCGTGTTTCAAAATCTCTTGCAGAATCTTTAGCGGAACAAAAAAGCTTTTTTAGCCTACCGGTCTAATTCTCCGGCGATGATGTTCAGGCTTCCCAGCACTGCCACCGTATCGCTGACCATGTTGCCGCGAATCATCACATCGAAAGGAGAGAAATTAACAAAGGACGGAGCACGAACCCGCAGGCGCACCGGTTTGTTGGTGCCGTCGGAGACCAGATAAAAGCCCAGCTCGCCGTTGGGCGCTTCGGTGGCGTCGTAGATCTCGCCGGCCGGGACATCGAACCCGTGGCCTGGCATAATATTTTTAAAATGGTGGATCAACCCCTCGATGGTGTCGTAAACTTTTTCTTTCTCAGGAAGTTTGTATTTTTCATCCGCAATGTTTACCGGGCCATCCGGGAAATCCTTCATGCACTGTTCCACAATTCTGTGGCTCTGCGCCATTTCTTCCATGCGAACCAGGTAACGGGCGTACACATCGCCGTCATCGCACACCGGAATTTCGAAATCGAAACGGTCGTAGATGAGATAGGGGAAATTCTTGCGCACGTCGTAATCAATTCCAGAACCGCGCAGCACCGGGCCTGTCACACCGTAATTAATGGCATCTTCACGGGAGAGGTAGCCGATCCCGCGGATGCGATCCATCCAGATGCGGTTGCGGGTCAGCAAGCCGTGCAGGGATTTCAGAACCTTAGGAAATTTCCTGTTAAATTCGTTCACCATATCTTCGAAATCTTCCGGAACGTCACGGAAGAGGCCGCCCACACGTGTGTAGCTGGTGGTGAGACGGGCACCGGTGGTGTGTTCAAAAATATCGTAAAGCCATTCGCGGGCTTCGAATCCGTAAAGAAAGGCAGTCATAGCACCGATGTCAAGCGCGTGGGTTCCCACCCACACCAGGTGATCGGCGATGCGGGAAAGTTCGGCAAAGATCACGCGAATATATTTGGCCCGTTCCGGGATTTCGATATCGATCAAACGCTCCACCGCTTGCGCAAAGCCAATGTTATTGCACAGCGGGGAAAGGTAATTCATGCGGTCGGAAAGGGTGATCCACTGGGTATAGGTTTTGTCCTCTCCTAATTTTTCGAATCCGGAATGCAGGTATCCAATTTGTGGTTCGGCTTTTACAATCACTTCACCGTCCAATTCCAGCACCAGTCGCAGCGTCCCGTGGGTAGCCGGGTGCTGCGGCCCCATATTCAGAATCATTCGATCGGATTTTAACTCATGAACTGTATCAGGCATAGTTTTCACTCAATTTTTATTTTAAATCCAAAATAGAGTCGCGTTCGCCGCGGCCTCGCAGGGGATAATCTTTTCGCAGCGGATTTCCGTCAAACATATCGGGTGTGAGCAGTCGTCGCAAATCCGGGTGATCAACGAAATTGATGCCAAACATCTCAAACACTTCCCGCTCCAGCCAGATGGCGGCTTTCCAAATCGCGGCCATGCTGGGAACATCGATGTCTTCTTCCGGCACGCCTAATTTCACCCGCAGCCGCTGGTTATTTTTGAAGGAATATAAATGGTAAACGATGTCAAATCGCGGCTCCCGTTCCTGCTTCAGGAAATCAACCCCCGTGACATCGGTAAGGTAATCGAATTGGAGATTGGAATTCTCCTTCAGGAATTTCATCAGGTCTAAAAAATCGGCTTTGCTGCTCAACACTGACAGCATTTCCCGAAATTCTTCAAATTTTACATTAGGGAATTTTTGTGATATTTCTTTTTGGATGATCTTGTGTTCAATCATTTTCTACTCCCATTTAAAACCGCCCCTTTTCCACAGGTAGAGATAGCCGACAAAGAGAATCCCCAGGAAAACCAGCATCTCCCAGAAAATAAACAACCCGTTGGTGAGGAATTTTTTATAAACCACCGCCCATGGGTAGAGGAAGATAACTTCGATGTCGAACAGGATGAACATCATTGCCACCACGTAGAAGCGGATGGGGAAACGAATCCGGGCGTCCATTTGGGGCGGCAAGCCGGATTCATAAACGGTCTGTTTGATCGGATTTTTGATACGAGGATTGACAATATGGGTGGCAATCAACAATCCGACCGAGAAGACAACCGCGATGATGAGAAGCACTAAGACAGGGAGATATTGGGCTATCATATTGACCTACTGGCTTGTTTCTACTTTCACTTAACAACAGAGGGTGAATTTAAGAGATATTTAATAAAAATCAACAAAAAAAAATATTTTTAGGCTGAATTCCTATGCAGGTGCAAAAGTCAACCGGCAAAGCGCCCCAAAAAGTCAACGACATTTTCGTCCCGGGAAATGGTTACCGACCAACAAAAATTATTCATTTGCCAAACGCTTTAAAATCAATTCCGGAATAACGGATGGTTTATCTCCGATGGTGATCGCATTCTGCAATTTTTTCTCGACCTCGTTCCACACGGTGTCGGCATTGGTGCGGGCCTCCAAAAGCGCTTCGCCTGCTTGAACCTCATCTCCGACCTTTTTAAACAAAACAATGCCGGCCTGGGGATCGACCGGATCTTCAGCGCGCAGCCTCCCGGCTCCCAATTGCACTCCGGCCATGCCGATCTGTTTTGTGTTAAATGCCGTCACATAACCGCTTTGCAACGCTTTCAGTTGGTGCCGGTATTTTGCCACAGGATATTTTTGCGGCGATTCCACTGCTGCCATGTCTCCGCCCTGGTATTCCACCATCTCCAGAAATTTTCGGTAAGCCGAACCATCCACCAATGCCTGCTCGCACATTTTTCGCGCTTCCCCGATGTCATTTGCCTTCTCTCCCAGAACCAGCATCTCAGCGGTGAGCGACAAGATAATTTCCTTCAGATCATCGGGGCCATTTCCATGAAAGCAATCCAGGCACTCCTCAATCTCCAGCCAGTTGCCGATTTTGAATCCCAGCGGCTGTTCCATGGATGTGAGACTGGCGACTACTTTTTTTCCAAACGCGCTTCCCACGCGGATCAGGTTAGCAGCCAGCTCTTCCGCCCGCGATACCTCGCTCATGAAAGCGCCGTTTCCATATTTCACATCCAGCACCAGCCCGTCAATGCCTTCAGCAATTTTCTTGCTCATGATGCTGGCAGTAATCAGCGGAATAGATTCCACAGTGGCGGTTACGTCCCGCAATGCGTAAATCCGTTTGTCCGCCGGCACAATTGAATTGGTCTGTCCCAGCATCGCCACCCCCACTTCCTGCAACTGCTTTTTGAAGCTTTCCAGCGTTCCAAACACTTTGAAACCGGGGATGGACTCCAGCTTGTCCAGCGTGCCGCCGGTGTGACCCAAACCGCGGCCGGAAATCATGGGAACCGGAACACCCAGGCTGGCGGCCAGCGGCGCCAGGACAATCGACACTTTATCCCCCACTCCGCCGGTGCTGTGTTTATCTACTTTAATTCCAGGGATATCGACCAGATCAATAACTTTTCCGGATTGGATGTACGCCCCCGTCAAAGCAGAAATTTCCTCATTGTTCATGCCATTAAAATATATTGCCATGAGAAGGACAGACATCTGGTAATCCTTTATATTCCCATTCAGATATTCCTGAATAAAAAATTGTATCTCAACTTTGGATAAATCTTTTCCATCCCGCTTCTTGGCAATGATTTCGTACGCTGTCATTAACTTCCCTTTCTGTACATTTTTGACTCTCCCGACTTCCGGAAATCGGGCCCGAACCGGCAAACCATATTGGGAATCGTTTGCCAATCTCAGGAACTCTAAAAAGAAATACGCCTCCATCATAAAAACATAGAGGCGTAAACAGGATGAATTTAAGTTATCAGTCTAATGAATCTTGCAGCTTCTGGATTTCTTCTTTTACCTCCTGCAGGATGCGCCAGGAAATCTCCGGCGTACGGGCCTCGACAATAATTCTCACAATCGGCTCGGTATTCGATTTCCGCAGGTGAATCCAGGAATCGGCGCGATCGATGCGCAGGCCGTCGGTCAATTCCAACTGCTCATCTTTGAACTTTTCCGAAAAGTGCTCGATCACTTTATCGGCATCGATGTCTTTGATGCTCTCTTTGTCCTTCAGAATATAATATTGCGGAAGCGTTTGTTTAAGCTGCGAAAGCGTGCCTCCGAATTCGGTCAGCGACTGGAGAATTAGCGCCACACCCACCGGTGCGTCCCGTCCCAGATGAATATCGGGCAGGATAACGCCGCCATTGCCCTCACCTCCGATAACCGCATCGACCTCCCGCATGCGCTCCGCAACATTAATCTCCCCAACCTTTGTCTTGAAGATCAGGACGTTGTAATATTGCGCGATATCATCAATAACACGGGAAGTGGAAAGATTTACCACAACATAGCCAAGTTTCTTGCTAAGCAAAAATTTGGTAGCCAGCGCCAGGGTGTATTCTTCTCCGAGCGGATTTCCATCGTTGGCAATCATCGCCAGGCGATCCACATCCGGATCGACTGCAATACCTAGATCTGCCTTGTGCTTTTTAACAGCGACAGCAAGATCTATCAGGTTTTGCGGAACCGGCTCCGGTGTGTGAGCAAAAACTCCGGTGGTTTCGGTGTTCAGGCCGATGACCTCGCATCCCAGGTCGGAAAGCATTTTTGGAATGATAACGCCGCCCGCCCCGTTTACGCAATCCAGCGCCACCTTGAATTTGCGTTTTCGTATCTGTTCAACATCAATGTAGGGAAGATCATAAATAAGTTTCAGGTGATCTTCGATCGCATTATCGTAGTGTTCTTCGACTCCCAACTTATCCCAGGTTTCATAATTCCGCCTCCGCGAATCAGCGTCCTGGAACAGGGCGAATATTTCCCTTTCCGGAAGGAAAAGGCCATCCGCACCAATAAATTTCAGGCCGTTCCATTGCACCGGATTATGGCTGGCAGTAATCGCAATGCCGCCGCCCGCTTCCAATTTTTCAACCATTAATTCAACTGTAGGGGTTGGGCAGATACCGATATCAACGACGTTGCAGCCGCAGGCGATCAGGGTGCTGTTTACAATCGGGCGAATAAATCGCGAGCTGACCCGCGGATCGCCTCCAACTACCACCTTCTTCCCCGCCAGTTTCTGACCGAAGGCCGAAACATATTTTACGATTGTTTCAGGTGTCAGGCTTTCACCTACAATGCCCCGCACACCGGATACACTTGTCATTAGGTTCCTAGTCAATGCAACCTCCGGTTTTTGAACATAAAAGATAATTAATGGAAGTTACAGAAACAAACGAAGATTTTGGCAGCGGGATTGGTGGCGAAGGCGAACCAGCGCTTTTTCCTTGATCTGCCGGACGCGTTCGCGGGTGAGTTGTACACGGTCGCCTATTTCTTCCAGGGTCAGCGGCCGATCATAATCGATACCGAAATACATCTTTATAATCTCTTCTTCTCTCGAAGATAATGTTTTCAACACGCGGCGTATTTCCTCTTTCAAGGATTCCTTTATAAGTTCCGAATCGGGCATCTGCGAATTGGGATTGGTGATTACCTCCTTCATATTCGCTTCCTCAGTATGCCAGATAGGCTGATCCAAGGAAAGATGGTAATTCCCATTGGTAAGCGCATCGGCAACATCATTGCCGGATATTTTTAAAGCATTCGAGATCTCTTCGTGGGTAGGTTCCCGGTTGTATTGCTGTTCCAATTCCTGGATAATTTGATTCACTTTGTTGATCAGGCCAACCCGGTTCAGGGGAAGCCGAACAACCCTGGCCTGCTCCGCCATCGCCTGCAGGATGGACTGCCGGACCCACCACACTGCGTAGGAAATAAAACGGAATCCCCGGGTTTCATCGAAACGTTTTGCTGCTTTAATGAGGCCCAAATTCCCCTCATTAATCAGGTCGATCAGGGGAAGGCCCTGGCCCTGGTACTCTTTAGCGATCTTAACGACAAAGCGTAAATTTGCCTGCACAAGCTTGTTCAGCGCATCGTGATTACCCTGCCGGATACACCTGGTCAGCCGGATTTCATCATCGGGAGCAAGCAGCGGTATCTGGCTGATCTCCGCCAGATATTTTTCAAGTGCCTTACGAGGGGAAAAATTCCGCATGTGGCCTGCAGCAATCATCCACGATCTCAACGGCTATAAGTTTAAAATAATTAATATGTTAATCTTGTAAAACTTATTTACAATATAACCATAAGGATATATTAAATCAAGACAAAGAATTTTTCGTTACATATCTTAACCGGCTGGTGGGCAAGTGACATTAACAGACATTTTCCACACGCCGGTAAGGTTCCCCTGATTTTTGCCAAAATGGAATTATTTCAATTAATGTAAAAATTCTAATGAACTGATTTTCGGATTCCCTCATCCTTAAGGTGTTTGATCATGCAAAAATACCCGATAAATCCTGTGATTATTAAAATATATTTCGACATGCCTATTTTAGAATAGTTTCACACTTCGACTGTGATCTACATCGAATATTGGCTTCACCCTTTTCCAATCGCGAGTTTATTACATCTGCTGCGATCAAAAAGTACCCTATTGAGCTAACTACTATTTCTTGGGCAGACTCATTTTATCCAAGCAAATTTAGCAGTAAATAATCATGATTGGGTTACAGGCCTACATGGCCGGTTCATCAATCTCGTCCACAATGCCAATGATAATCGATCTGATAGGAGCGCTGGAATCTTTCACAATCTGCCGGGCGGAATTCCCCTCATCGATTACCAGCACCGTTTGCCCCACCCCGGCGCCTACCGAGTCAACCGCGATCAGGTAATTATCGGAAATTTGGCCTTGGGGTGAAATATGCGAAACAACCAATAATTTCTTCTGATCGTAAAAAGCGTGATTGATGGTGGAATAGATTTCGCCGACAACCTTTCCCAGGATCATTCTTCCTCCTCCTGCGGGCTGAAGTGAACACCATCCACAATCCCGATAATGGTGTGATCCACCGGCACAAACCACGGATCCAGCGCCAACGCCGCTTCCCTGCCGCCTTCGTAGTAAATCAGCTCGCCCGGTCCTGCCATGCGGGTGGAATCGGCAGCCACCAGCGGACTGCCTGCTGGTTTCTGCCGTTTGTCCAGCGGCTGCACGATCAGGAATGGAACGCCTTCCAGACCCGCATAAGCCAGTGCCGGCGTCACGGTGCCGATCACTCTACCCAATCGCATCTTCCGCCTCCCCGCCTTCCAGGTGTAATTTTTGGGACTGGCTGAAGCGCAGACTCGACTCGATTTCGCGGGACACCTCCGGGTGCAGCGCCGGAATAATACGGCTGAAAACCGCTACCCTTCGGGACTGGATTTTGCCCAAACCGATTTCTACTGCAGCTTCCACATCTTCCAGTTTACCGGTAAACAGCGAATAACCTTTGCCGCCGTAGCCGTCCGCCAGCCGGATCTCCACAATATTGACCTGCGCGCCTTTAATCGCTGCATCCGCCGCTTCAATAATGGCCGCAACCGTAGCGGTTTCGATGATGCCCAGCGCATCCGAATCGCACGGCTGCCGGACTCCCAACACCGCGTTATGCACCTGCGGATGCACATCCGGCAGGAAAAGGGAATCCAGCACGCTCTCCTCGCCAACCGCCAATCCCTCCTCAAATGCCTCTTTGACGGAAGCGGTAGTACCGCCGATCAGCACCAGGTATTTCCCCCGGCTCACGGTTCCCGATTTCAGCATTGCAATGGGCGCTTTTTTTACCATCGCGTCAGCGGAAGTTATCCCATCCGCCAGATTGTTGAATTCAATCATCGCGATAGCGGGATATGTCTTATTTATGGTTGGTTCTTTATTCATATATATGTTCCTGGTCGTGTCAACTTTTTCGGAACTCGACAGCCACCTGACGAAACCGGTATGACTTCAAAATTATTCATCGCGCAAAGGCGGAAAGTAAGTGCATTATTAATCCTTGGCAATTTTTAAAATCTCACTACTAAAAAGCATTTTTACGAACAGGCTTTCACCAGACATTTTCTTCTTGGCGGCTTTGCGGCTTTGCGAGCAGAGCTAATTAAAAATTCAGAATTACAAAAGCACTTACACAATCCGGAAATGATCTACCATGACGCAACGCCTCTCGCGGGTAAAACTGTGCGGACCGGTCAACCCTTCCCCGGTGGGGCTGGCAATGGAGAAGGAACAATACCCTTCCCCGTTGTAACCCAAACCGGACAACGTGGGGCCGTTTTTTACAAAAATGCTGCAATTGATTTCTCGCGCCATACGGCTCAGATTGTCGATATTGCGGGAGAACATGGAGGCGGTGTGCCCAAATCCGTGCTCGGCACGAATTGCCAGATCGATGGCGTCGTCCGCGCTGGCCACCCGCACCACCGGCATCACCGGCATCATCTGCTCGGTCCACACCAGCGGGTGGTCGCGATCCACATCCGCCACCACCAGGCGAACATCGTCGCCGGCCTTCACCCCAATTTTTGCAAGAATCACGCTGGCATTTTTCCCAATCAGTGATTTCTCAATGACGCCCGGCTTTCCGGGACCACGGGTTTCGGTGAAAATAACCCGCTCCAATTGGCGAACCTGAACCGGCGTCAGCAAGTATGCGCCGTTTCGCACCATATTTTGCAATAACCGGTCGGCAATGGAAGCCACCGCGAAAACCTCTTTTTCATCGGTGCAGATTACGTTGTTATCAAAAGACGCGCCTTTTACAATATCCCGCCCTGCGATTTCCAGGTCCGCGGTTTCGTCCACCACCACCGGTGGGTTCCCGGGCCCGGCGCAGATGGCCCGCTTTCCGCTGCGCATCGCAACTTTCACCACTGCAGCACCGCCGGTAATCACCAGCAGCCTGGCTTTCGGGTGCTGCATCAGCTCCTGCGCGCTTTCGATGGTCGGATTAACAATGGTGGTCACCAGGTTGGCCGGACCCCCGGCTTCCAGAATGGCTTCATTGATGAGACGGATATTCTTGACGGATACATTCTTGGCGGAGGGGTGAACATTGAAAACCACCGCGTTTCCGGCCGCCACCATCCCGATGGTGTTGCAGATAATGGTGGAAGTGGGATTGGTAGTTGGCGTGATGGCGCCGATGACGCCGTAAGGTGCCCTTTCATAAATGGTGAGGCCGTGATCGCCGCTTTTTGCGGAAGTCACCAGGTCTTCGGTTCCCGGGGTTTTTTCGGTTACCAGCCGGTTTTTGATGATCTTGTCTTCCACCCTGCCCAATCCGGTTTCAGCGGCAGCATCGGCGGCAAGCTCGGCGCCATGTTCCTGCATCGATTTCCGAATATTGGCGATAATTTTATCACGCCTGGCGAGGGAAAGCTCCATCAGGTTTTTTTGAGCTGAGAAGGCAGCATCCACCGCGGAGTTGATATCGGGGAAAATGCCGGAAGATAAATCAGCGGTAGCGCCCGGGCCTGCCGGTTGGCTTCGGCCAAACGAATTCCCTGTCAGCCGCCCGACAACCTGCCGCGCGATTTGGTCAACCTGATCATCTGATAATTTCTGCAAAACTGTTGTCTCCTGAAATTAAAAAGGTCTATCGCAACAAATCCGCTTCACCGCGAATCCAGTGCGAAGCGGTGAGTTCCGGGAATTCGCTAATCCGTCTCACCTTTTTTGTACCTGATCGCACCCTCCACCTCCCAGTTGTCCACAATCGCCATTATCACCGCATCGCAGGGACGGTCTTTGGTAGCGATGGTTTGACGCGCCGAACTGCCGGAAGCATACAGCACCATTTCGCCAACCCCGGCGCCAACGGCATCCACTGCCACAACCTGGCCGCTTCCGGCGGCACCATCCAAATCCACCGGCTTAAGCAGCATGAATTTAAGGCCGTTCATGCTTTCTTCCTTTTTGGTCGAAACCACCGTTCCGACAACTTTTGCCAGAATCATCTTGCCTCCAGTTCTACAAAAAAACCCGGGAATGTTCGTTCAATCTCGCTATCTTTTTGGTGCAGCCCTCACTCGACATAAATCTGTCATTTCGAGGAGCAAAGCGACGTGAAATCTAACTCTCTCAGATTTTTAGATTTCTCACCCTGATATATCATGGATTCGAAATGACAATCCATGACCACACTCCTCTCATAGCAACCGTACTTTTCGTCATCCTGCTCCATAATCATGAGCGAACCAACGAAACACTAAATCGAATTCCCAACTAAGAATGTTTAAAAATCTCCCGATGAATCAAAACGGCTAAACCGGGATGATACCGGGGAATCGCTATTTCGCGGTTTTCTTCATATCCGCTTCGCCCTCTTTCTTGCGACCCAGCGGAAGCACCACATCAACATTGGGATGCGGACGTGCAATGATATGAACGGTAATGATTTCGCCTACCTTGGAGGCACCGGCCTGGCCTGCTTCACAAGCAGCGCGAACCGCTGCCACATCGCCGCGAATAATCGCCGTAACATAGCCTCCGCCGGTTTTCTCATAACTCACTAATTCCACTTTCGCTGCTTTCACCATAGCATCCGCCGCTTCCACAACTGCCGGGAAACTCCGGGTCTCGATCATTCCTAACGCTTCTGCCATTACAACTTCCTCCTGTCACTGTTCATTCTAAGTTTTTAAGTTTACTCTATTTTTTTCTTCATAACCTCATCCCTTTTCCCCGTCCCGTTACCCTTCTCCAGCGTGGAGAAGGGTAGGGGGAGTTCTTGACAATTGCTCCTCGGTGGCGGCCCGGTGATGGGGTTGGGGTCATGCTCCGAAAGGTTCGCGCCTACCGCTTCACCTCTCTCCCGGTAACGTTTTCGATAGCCGCTTCCGCGGCCCGCCAGGCTACATCGATGTCCCGTTCTTCGCCGCCCAGGTACACCCGGCCAAAGCTACCGAATGCCCGCACTTCCAGGATGTTGATCTCGGCAGCCTTCTCGGCTTCGTTGGCGGCCAATGCCGCATACGCAGCGGGCTCCAGTTCCATCACATAGAGCGTCTGGCCGGGCACTATCATATTGCCGTGCCTCATGCGGTTGATCAACTGCGTCTGGTGATCGTCGATGCGGCGGATCACCTGGCTGGAGAGCACCCGCGGTTTGTGGCGGTCATCTTCGTGAAGCTCCAGCGCTTCAAGTATCGATTTGCCGGCTTGCCGTACATCGGCCTGCGATTCGGAATGGATTTCCAGCAGACCGTAGAGCCGCTCAACAATCTGCATCCCCGGCGTTACGTGAGTCGATTTCACAGCAATATCTGTGATGCGGTTGATTTCGATACCGGGTGAAATTTCCACGTAAAGAGACGCCATCCCGGCGATTGGCAAAAATCCCTGCGCCACGGTGCCGAGGAACGCAGCATATTGCGGCTGTAGTTTATCCAAAAAAACATACGAACGTAGATCGACCAAAATTTCTCTCCTTTAATATTCCTTTTATGATTTCATCGTCATCAACAAAACCGTTAAAACGGTTCTTAAAATTCCGTCGCTCGCATGGCACCGGGCCAAAGCCCGGTGTTAATGAGGATGCTCCGCGAAATTATTATCTCGACTCCGTCACCTGTTTCGCTTCCTTCAAAATCTTTATTCCGGCGCTGGCGCCGATACGGGTCGCCCCGGCGCAGATCATCTTTTTAGCATCGGCGTAACTGCGGATGCCGCCGGAGGCTTTCACGCCCATTTTAGTGCCCTTCACCGCTTCGCTCATCAATTCCACATCGTGAGCAGTAGCACCGCCGGATGAAAAGCCGGTGGAAGTTTTCACGAAATCGGCACGCGCCCGGCGCGAGATCTTGCAGGCCCGCACTTTTTCTTCATCTGTCAGCAAGGCAGTTTCGATAATCACTTTGCACAGCGCACTGCCGTCCTCGCAAGCTTCCACCACCGCCCGTATGTCCCGGTAAACCAGATCGTCATCGCCGCTCTTCAGCGCCCCGATGTTGATCACCATATCGATCTCTTTGGCGCCGTTGCGAATCGCCTGGCGGGTTTCCATGGCCTTCACTTCCGGGGAATGGGTGCCGAACGGGAAACCTACCACACTGCACACCAGCACCGGCGAATCTTTCAGGATGCTGGCCGCCAGCCGCACATAAGACGGATTTACGCACACCGTGGCGAACTGGTATTGCAGCGCCTCCTCGCACAATTTGCGAATGTCGGCTTCGGCAGCGTCCGGTTTCAGCAAGGTGTGATCGATATACTGGGCAATCTCTTTGGGAATATTCTCGCCGTTGCCCAATGAACAGGTAACGCGTCCCACCCCCAGGTTGATAAAATCCTGCATGGCAGTTGAACTTTTTTCAACACCAACGCCCCGTCCATCCATAATTCCCTGCTGTTTAAGTACTGCCAAATCCTGCAGCGAGACTCCCAGTTGCTCTTTCAGCAGCGAATGAATTCGTTCCACAATGCTTTGTAATTCTTCCGGGGAAAGGTCGGTTGTTTGGGAAGGCAAAACTGCCGGGTTGTTTTCGGTTTTTATTTCACTCACCTCGACTCTTCCTTTCTCAATATCATGGATTTGCCGCACCCGCCGCAGATGGCGTTCTACTGTGCAATTGGTGGTCAGCCAGAGGTCAACAATCTGTTTGGCCAGTGCGCTCCCGATGAGTCCCGCCCCCAGGGTAAGCAGGTTGGCGTCGTTGTGTTCGCGGCTGTTGCGGGCGCTGGACAGATCGTAGCAAAGCGCCGCACGCACGCCGGGAACTTTGTTAGCAGCCATGGCGGAGCCAATTCCGGCGCCGTCGATCATAATCCCTTTTTCGCAGTTCTGCTGCGAAACCAGCATTGCCACCTTGTAGGCGATCAGCGGGTAATCAGCCGGTTCAGGACTGGCTACGCCACAATCCACAACCTGGTAACCGCTGGATTGTAAATGTCGTTTGATGATTTCCTTAAGCTCGTACCCGGAATGGTCGGCGCCCAGTGCTATTCTGCGGGTGTTTGCCTGACTTGTGCCTATCATCTCTATCTCTATCTTCCTCTTGCTTTGTCGTCACCGTATTCGTCAGGACGAAAAATTACCGGACGATTTCATTCCCTTGCGACAGGGGAGGATTTTCCGGGGAGAAGTTCGTCCCCGCATGTTTCATGATTTGATTATGCAAATGCATAATTAAATAGATATTTAAACGGATTTATAATACAATAATGGTTTTCAAAAATCAAGAATAATTTGATTAGGTGAAAATCTCCGGAGAAACAACCTGCACATTGTCGAGCCGAGGAATTCGCGTTTTTGGAAGTGCGGGCAAAAAATGACGCCCTTTCGAAATGGTCGGAGGCAGCTTTGATACCAACCGACACGGGTGACCTGCGACTCCGCACTTTAGAAATAATATTCACTTGAAAAAGTGTGATTTTTGTGGTATAATTTTTTGTAACGATGGTGTAATTAGGCTGAAGTTATTAATAATAATGATCGAATCTTCGAATCATTTGAGACTCATGGAGGAAGTTTTCAGCTTTGAGAAGAACCGCTGGAATTCCCGGTTTTGTTGATCATGTCAAGTTAAAATCTGTCTTACATTTTTGCCGAGAAAGGACGGGATTTATATTGTCTACCCTTCCCAACGCTGCAGATATTTCATTCCCCTGTCATGCCATGCCGGAGCAAAGCGAGCATTTCCCTGTCCCACCAAACCTGCTTTCCTGTGTCAGTTCTCGCCTGGAATTGAATATATTTAAAATAGATCAAGTGCAAAAAAATTTTTCCGGGATTTCGATTCGCCGGAGGGGTATTGTGGATTTCAGCTAAAATAAATATTGTCTAAATCGCAGGATTGAATTCCCCGGTTCTATGGCAGGTTAATTTTTCACTATTCTATCGCGGCTAATCTCCCAGAGTCAATTTCGATTTGCCGGAGGACATCTTAAAGGAAGCAAATCCTGGCAGCCGGCAGCATATCGGGTGGCTGATATTTGAGACAAAATTTTATTCTTGTTGGTCGGCTTTATAACCCGGAGGCACGAATTCTACCAAAGGTTGAAAATAAGATAATCGCAGTGGAATCTAATACAGGAGAATCATGAAATGAAAATTGTCGCTATCCTTGCATCTGTAGCCTTTGTTATCACACTCGCGGTGAACATATTCCATAAAGATCAGCGGGTTTTCAATTCCGAGCCCTACTCTACAAAATTGATCAAGAAAGCCGACATGTTTTCGAACCACTTTACCAAAGGCGCGAACGAAGAATGGGCCAGTATGCCGGTGGGGACGGCCGCGGCAGGAACCCCGGTTAAGGTCATGGAGGGCTATTCCAAATGGTATCGAATTTCACTTCCCAACGGCACAATGGGATGGGTGCAGGAGGAAAATCTGCAACCTTCCGAGGGCGGCCTCATCCGGCGTGCCAGCAATAAAACAGTAGGCGTGTGGGCCACGCCTGAAAAAAAGAAGGGAAATTTGGTCACGGATGTCGGGGGCCGGGAATGGGTTACCCGCCTGGGGCATACCTCGGTGAAACAGAGCCGGGGAAACTGGGGATTTACAAAGATAAAGACCTCGGATGGCAAGGTTGGCTGGATCGATGACTATGATATTGAGCGAGTCGGCTGGAAGCAGCCCCGGCTCATCGATAAAAAGATCTGGCGATTCGATAAAAGTTCATTCGTATCCGATTGGCAGGGAAAGCCGGTAGAGGACTTTATCAAAAAGTTTTCAGAGCCGGATGCCATACAAAACGACAAGGGAAATAAGATCTACACTTTTAATAACATCTTTCTTTATGACGGAGACCGGAAAGAAATCGGGATCAAGGCAATAACCAAGGCAGGAAATATAGAAGAAATCGGGCGGACCAGCCGGGTTACCAAATGGATCGGCTATTTCCCCCTGACCGGCGCGCTTCGCTCATCATTTGTAATGAACCGATTCTGGAACTTTTTTGATCTGAAGGCTCACAGTTGGCGTGACAAATATGGAGATCAAATATCTGAAAAATATTTCTCATTACCCAAATGGGCTTCCATCGTATTGCTCATCCTCTTCATCGCAATGTTTTTGGCCCTATTTTATGTCGTTTTGTATGTTCCCTATTTTGTAGTGCAGAAAATTGCTTACCGCATAAGTTTGAACAGGAAGCTCAAGAACGGAATCATATTGACAATTGCGGGTACCGGGGGCGCGGTTCTGGGGTACATATATTTCATGTTTATTGCCGTAAACATCGGCGTAATCCACAATTGGTTCATCATTTTCCTGCTGTTCGCAATCGGGATGACTTATGGATTCATCGGCAAATGGAAATCTGATTTGCTATATAACCGTTGTGTGCAGTGCCGTTATTGGTCTGGCACAGACAATGGTTCTGATCTGGTGAGCCGGACCCACAGGACTTTGACGACAACTCATAGTGACGGACACAGGACAAGAGAAAAAGGTACTCAGGAAGTTTGGCTTGATCACCGATTATGCGCCAACAAGCAATGCGGCTATGCCTGGGATGTTGTGCGAACTTTTTGGTCAGGCTGGCATTAAGGTCACCTTCATTCTGAGAATTTATTTGGGAAGAACCCCCGATGAAATCTGCCAAATCGTCAGTCTTGTTCGATTTGCGTGTTGTGAAATTTACAAAGATCAATCACAGGAGGGAACATGTTTGGTAACGATTATGAAAAGGCTGACAAAGCCTTCGACGCAGGAGATTACGAAAAAGCAATCAAATTCTATCTAAAAGCTGCCAAAAATACGCCCTGGGAAGCCGACATTCCTTACTATATCGGCTCTGCTTATTACAACCTGGGACAATATGACCATGCCATGAGATATTTTAAGGAAGCAATTCAAAAAGATCCGCAACATGCAAACGCTTACAATTCCCTGGGAAACGCATTAATCGAAAAGGACGATCTGGAGGGGGCCGTAGCTCATTATCGAAAGGCGATTGAGATTTATGCGGAGGAACCAGTGTACTATTCCAACCTGGCCAACACTTACTATCACATGAACGATTTCGAGAATGTGATCAATGTCCTGTCAGCAGTTATAAAACAAAATGCAATGGACGACGACCTTTACAATACGATGGGATTGTCATACTATTATCTGGAGATGCCGAACGAAGCCAAAAATTGTTTTCAAAAGGCCATAGGCATCAATGAAAGTAATGCCTTTTATTATACGCATCTGGCAATGGTGCAAAAGCAGTTGGGGGAATACACGGAAGCGTTGCAAAATGCTGAAACATCTTTGCAGCTCGACCCCAACCAGGACAATATTCATGAAACCTTAGGTGATCTGTATCTTGATGTTGAACAATATGAAAAAGCGATTTCGGCATACCAAAAGGCAATTCAATTCGATCAGCAGAACGAAGCCATTTACAAAGGTTTTGGCGATGCATATTATTGTCTGGGAGACTACGAGCCGGCATTGGCAAATTACGGAAAAGCGCTGGAGATAGACCCGAGCTGGGCTTTCGTATGCAATATGATCGGCAAAATACACTACTTGAAAAACGAGAAGGAACAGGCCCGTGAATATTATTTAAAAGCAATAAAGATCGACCCCGGCCACTCTGTCGCCTACAATAATTTAGGCGGTATGGCGACAGACAACGGCAATTACGAAGAAGCGACAGGTTACTTCGAAAAGGCTATCGAGCTTGAGCCGGAAAATGATATCGCATTCAGCAATTTAGGCTTCGCCTATTTGCGGCAGAAGAAATACAAAGACGCGATGGATTGTATGAAAAGGGCAATCGCCCTTAATCCCGATGACGGCGATTACAAGATGCAACTGGAACAGATAAGGCAGGAGTTTGCAGATAGTTTGTAGAGCAGGGCAATAAAACAAATAAGAGTGGGGAAGAAATGGACATTGAGTTGGCAAACCAATATATTCAAAAAGCAGATGAATACCTGGATAATGAGGATTTCGAAAATCACCTGAAATATCTATTAAAAGCAAATGACATCCTGAAAGACTATGCAAACGTATGGCCGCTTATTGCCAAAGCCTATTACCTTATGGAAGATTATGAGAATGCAATGCCATGGGCGCAAAAAGCGGTTGACGCGTTTCCAAGCGACGCAAATACGGTGAATCTATTAGGCGATATTTGCTACGAGTTGGAAAATTACGAGGTCTGTGTGGTTTGCTACAAACGGGCAATCGATCTCGAACCTAAGAATTCCACATATTATGCGAATGCCGGCCACACTTTGTTTCGCAGGGAAGAGTTCGAACAGGCGCTTCAATATTTTCAAATCGCTTCGCGGATAACGCCCAATCATGCTTCCTACTATAACATGATTGGGCGTTGTTGTGACGAACTGGAAAATTTTTCGGAGGCGGTCGAGAATTACCATAAAGCCATCGTTTTCGATCCGGAAGATTCCACTTACCTCACGAATTTGGCATTAGCCTATAAGAACCTCGAAAAATACGATGAGATGCTGAAATACGCAAAAAAGTGCGTCCTGATTGAGCCTGAAAATACTTACGGATATCAACTTGCGGGTAATGCCCATTTTTGGCTAGAAGAGTATGACGATGCAATACAGGCCTACAAGAAAGCTATCGTACTGGATCCCGAAGACGAAACCCTTTATAAGGATTTGGGTGATGCGCTAAGTTGGAAGGATGAATACGACAAGGCCATTGAGAACTACAAAAGAGCACTGGCGCTGGACCCGGAGTGGGTGCGGTGCTATTTGTCTTTGGGCGCAATGTATGATTTAAAAGAAGAGTATGATAGCGCCCGAGCAAGTTATCTGAAAGCCAGGGAGCTTGATCCCAGAAACGCAGAAATCTATAACAAACTGGGAGATGTGAGTTTTTACGAATCCAATTATGAGGATGCCCTGGCACATTACCAAATAGCAGCCGAACTGGACCCGGAAGACGGTTTGTATTTCTACAACATCTCCACCGCATTTTGGGAATTGGGCGAAAATGAAGAAGCGGTGAATTCCATCAAAAAGGCGATTGTGCTCGATCCGGATAATGAAGACTTTCGAGCCCGCTACGAGGAACTCCAAAGCGAGTGAGAACACCAACTGAACTCCTAAGGACAGTGCTTGTTGCCTTACGTCCTCTTTCGCCACCCTGGAGATGGTCGACCTGCATTGGGCAGCGGATTCGTATATTGCAGAATGACTTTGGGCAGCAATTTCTCGGAAACTAGGCTCATTACAGCTTTATCTCAAACCGGTTTTCCCCTTTCTGAACCTTGAATTCTTTAACTCCCACCTGCGTGGAA
This sequence comes from uncultured Calditrichaceae bacterium, assembly GCA_964624795.1. Taxonomy (GTDB): domain Bacteria; phylum Calditrichota; class Calditrichia; order RBG-13-44-9; family RBG-13-44-9; genus CAZUZS01. The sequence continues at coordinate 100,583 of CAZUZS010000002.1, read as the reverse complement.
ACCGACAGGCTGAACGGGCTGTCGGACTTGACAACGATCTGCGCCGATCCCACCGGAAGCTCGTTGCTCTCGCAGATAAAATCCACCGTGTTATCTCCGAAACGGTAATTTTCCACACCGTAGCGTTCCCGAAGCCGCAGATTCCAGTAGATTTCGTCGCGCGGTGCCGAGGGCTGCAGCCCGATGACATTTTCCAGCAGCAGCGCCACCGGTCCCAGGCCGGACCAGCCAACGAAATTCGGCTTCACCAGGTATTTTCCGTCCCAGCGGGTGGCCGGCTGCGGACTGTCCGGCGCGTAGCTTTCCCAGATGGTGTTAGCAACATCCTGGCTGGCATCCGGGGCCATCTGAGACGGATCCGGTTTAAAATCTTTATACACCCGGTACATTTGCTCAACATGTTTCAGCGCAGCATTGGCGGCTAATTCGCGCAGCGGGAAGATATCCAGCCCTTTGATGATCATATAATTGGTTGGCGCCCACACCCCGCCCCGCCAGTAATGCCCTTTTGGGTCAAACAGCGGATTGTCCGAAGAAAGGCTCGCAAACGGGTGCAGGTGGAAAAACTCATCCGGATTTTGCAGGTGCTCGCCTAGCCGCCGTGCCTGCGGAAAAGTAGCCACCTCGCCCAACAGCGTCCAGAACGCCGCCACAGTTTTGGCGCTCATCTTTTTCGCCTCCGGCGTGATGTCATAATAGAGACCGGTCTGCTCATCCCACATTTTCCCATTGATAACACGAACCAGTGCCCGGTATCTATTTTCATAAATTTTTGTAAGTGAATCGGAGCGAGTTTCCCGGCCCATGAAAATCATGAATTTGGCAAAAACCGCCATCTGTCCGGAAAGGTCCACCCAGCCCCCTTTTCCAATTTCGCCGCGCGGCGAATTGTCCATTCCGCTGCCCAGCGCGGTGGTATAATAGAGACCGGCAGCCCCAAGCTCGCTGCGGCAATTGTGGTCAATCCAGTTGTAATAGGCATCGAGCAGCGGCATAACCCGGCGGAACCGCGAGCTGTCGCCGGTCAGGAGGTAATATTTCCACTCCACATACGAAAACAGCGGCGGATTGATCATCGGCTCGTCGGCAGCAGGCAGGGCGGCAGGCTTCCCATCGCTCTCGCGGTATACACGGCAAATCCATCCATCCTCACGCTGCTGCCGGTAGAAATTGTCCAGTGTCTCCATGGCCGGGAACAGCGCTTTTCCGTACATCGCGAACAGCGTCATAAAGCAGGCATCCCACTGGTAAATCTGGTCGTCAAATCCTTCATCCAGGTAGCTCTCCACAAAACCATTTTGGGCATTCCCGTGCCGGACATGCGTTTTCAACAGTTCCCACGATTTCCAATAGATTTCGGTAAGATATTGATGCTCGGTGAAAAAAGGATGCGGCAGGTTTTGATAATGTTCGGCCGAAACTCCTGCCGGGATTTTCAATTCACCCAACTTTTTTTCTTTCTTTTCACAAGAAAAAATCACGGCAAACAGCAAAATGAGAACGATAATTTTTTTCATGGATTCCACCTTTTGTTTGATCGGTCTGGTCTAATTTAATTGATTTGCGCCAGAAACAAAATCATTAATGCGGGATAAGAGCATGGGGCATCTCGCATAGAGGATATTCAGTTATCCCAGAGCTCTTTTCAGATTTTATGCCGCTTGCAAAAACCAGTGCCTCATATTATATTTACCGGCTATAAATATTAAAACTGATTAAAACTTAAGGATATTACATGCAGATTCAAGTTGAAGATTTGAATTCGTATTCCAAAAAATTAAAGATTCAACTCACTGCCGAAGATTTGGGACCAATCGAGAAAAAGGTGCTGCGAGATTATCAGCGGCAGGCAGACATCCATGGATTCCGGCGCGGGCATGCCCCCCTCAGCATGGTCAGGAAACGGTACGAGAGCATGATCCAGCAGGATATTCTGGAAGAGGCGATGAAGGAGTATTATGAAAAAGCGCTGGACGAGGCAAAAATTGATCCGGTAGGACAGGGAAAAATCACCGATCTAAAGTTTGAAGATGCCGCCTCCGGCATGAGCTTTGACCTCGAAGTCGAAGTCGAGCCTGAATTCGAGTTGAAAAAATACAAAGGTTTGAAGGTAGAAAAAGATATTATTGAAATCACCGACGAGATGGTAGATGATTCGCTGCAGCAGTTGCGCGAACAGTATGCCACGGTGAAAGATGTGGAGGAAGCGCGGGAGGGCCACCACGTACATTTTGATGTGCAGGAGCTGGACCAGGGGGATGTACCGATTTTGGGACACAAGTATGAAAATCTGGAAGTAGAGCTCGGTTCCGGAAAATTCGATCCGCAAATTGAATCGCAGCTTGTTGGCATCAAACCGGACGAGAAGAGAATTGTTAGGCAGGAAGTACCGCCCGCTCCCGACGTAAATACACAGGAACCGGTCGTCAATCGTATGGAAATTCATGCCAAAAAAATTGAGGAAAAAGAATACCCCGAGCTGGACGATGAGTTTGTCAAAAATTTGAACGATGAAAAACTGGATAACATGGATCAGCTCCGGGAGAGGGTTCGGGAGAACATGAAGCTGGAATTTCAGCGGCGTTCCGAGCAGAATTTCAACAACCGCCTGATTGATGAACTGCTGAAAGAAAATCCGTTCGAGGTGCCGCCGACCATGGTAGACCACTACCTGGATGAGATGGTGAAGGATTTCAAAAAACAATCGCAAGGACAGGAAATACAAGAGGATTTGGTAAAGAAAGAGTACCGGGCTTCCGCCGTTCACAATATCCGCTGGCATTTCCTCAGAAAGAAACTGGTCGAGGTCGAGAATATTACTGCCAGCGATGAGGAAGCGTTCAAACTGATAGATGAAGCTCCCGCAGAGGAGAAGATCAAGGAACAGGCAAAAGCCGACCAACATTACCTGGGACACCTGAAAGAAGATATTGCGGAGAGAAAGGTTCTCGATCTGTTGAAGGAACATGCGGAAGTGGTTGAAGTTTATCCACTAAAACAGGGGCTTACCGGCGAAAGCACCGGCGATTCCGGTAAGGCCGCCCCGGAGAAAAAGAAAGAGAAGGAAAAAGAGTAGCTAAAATCCGCACAGAACAAAAGATTCGAATAAAAAGAGGAAATGAAAATGGCCTTAATTCCAATGGTGATTGAGCAAACCGGTCGCGGCGAACGCGCTTACGATATTTATTCCCGTTTGTTAAAAGAACGCATCATATTTATGGGAACTCCGATTGACGATAACATCGCCAGCCTGGTAATCGCCCAGCTTCTTTTTCTGGAAGCCGAGGACCCTGAGAAGGATATTTACATTTATATCAACAGCCCGGGCGGCGTGGTTACATCCGGTCTGGCAATCTTCGATACCATGCAATATGTGCAACCCGATATCGTGACAACGTGCATCGGCCAGGCCGCCAGCATGGGAGCAGTACTTCTGGCAGCCGGCACCAAAGGGAAAAGATTTGCGCTGCCCAACGCCCGCGTGATGATCCACCAGCCGATGGGCGGCGTGCAGGGCCAGGCAACCGATATCGATATTCACGCCCGCGAAATACTGAAAATCAGGGAGCGGCTAAACCATATTCTGGCTGACCAGACCGGGCAGTCGCTGGAAAAGATTGCCAAAGATACCGATCGCAACTTTTTCATGGATGCCGAGGAATCGAAGAATTACGGGCTGATCGATGAGATTCTCTCCAAAAGACCGCTTATCAAAAAAGGAAAAAAGAAATAGCTGTTGCCGGTAAGGGAAGCAGCCCGGCTGGATATCAGCAAAATTTTCTGAAGATCTTTAGCCATGCCAATTTGCGGCACGAGCAAGAAAGCGAAAGGACTTCGTGTTCGGGATGGATATGTTATTGAATTCCCTGTAGAATCCAGTGCGGGGAGCGGTTTGCCGGAAAAGACTTCTGATTAAGACTATAATTTTGATATCGATCCCGGCTACCTGCAGAATTGATGATGTTGGGTGTGCAATTTAGAAATGAATGCTGCGAACGCGGAAAAACTCCGCTTCGCGGATCGCGGACTCCCGCGCTTCTTAAAATAATCCTTCATATATCCGAAATAATACGTTAAATTTGAGCGTCTCAGGATTATTGCATTGGCGGTCAATATGTTAAATATTTTAGTTTTATATAACCGGAAAGAATAAATGCCAGATCGAACCCAACGTTTCAATCATGAAATTCGTTGCTCTTTTTGCGGAAAACATGCCGACCAGGTAGGTCAGCTAATAACAGGCTCGCACGCCAGCATTTGCACCGAATGTATCCGGAGCGCTACCCAGATTCTCAAACAGTCCCAGTACCAACAGTTTCAGACCAGCAATTTTGTGCTGCCCAAACCGGACGAAATCAAAAAATTCCTCGACCAGTATGTGATCGGACAGGAGGCAGGTAAACGCGCCATTTCGGTTGCGGTGTACAACCACTACAAGCGAATATTAATGGGAAATTGGGATGACGAGATAGAGATCGAGAAAAGCAACATTCTCTTGCTGGGGCCAACCGGCGTTGGAAAAACCTTGCTGGCGCAGACATTGGCCAGGCTGCTGCACGTTCCGTTTTCCATCTCCGACGCCACAACCCTTACCGAGGCCGGTTACGTGGGTGAGGACGTGGAGAACATTCTGGTCCGATTATACCACGCCGCTAATTTCGACATCGAAGCGACTGAGCGCGGCATTGTTTACATCGATGAAATCGATAAGATTGCCCGGAAATCCGGGAGTCCCTCCATTACCAGGGACGTCTCCGGAGAAGGCGTGCAGCAAGCGCTCCTGAAAATTTTGGAAGGCACCATCGCGGCAATTCCGCCCAAAGGCGGAAGAAAACACCCTGAAGCGCCGATGGTCAATATCAACACCCGGAATATTCTGTTTATCGTGGGTGGTGCATTTGACGGACTGACCGACATTGTGCGCCGCCGCACCGGAAAAAAGGTGATCGGTTTCGCGGCGGATGTCAATGCGCAAAAAGATATGACCGACACTAATCTTTTTAACTTTGTGGAGCCGGATGACCTGCTGCATTATGGCCTGATACCGGAATTAATTGGCCGGCTTCCGGTACTGGTAGCACTTAACGAGCTTTCCGAAGACGAAATGCTGTCAATCCTCGTTGAACCGAAAAATTCATTGATAAAACAGTACAAACGGCTTTTCGAGCTGGAAGGCGTCGAGCTCAAATTTACCGAAAAAGCGCTGCTGGAAATCGTGCGCCTGGCACGCCAGCGCAAAACCGGGGCGCGCGGACTTCGCTCCATCCTGGAAAGCGAAATGTTGGAAGTCATGTTTAAAGTGCCTTCCATGGAAAACGTAAGTGAGTGCCTGATTACAGAAGAGGTGATTACCGGCAATGCCGAGCCAATTCTGAAATTCGGGAAATCCCGGCAGTCTGCCTGAAAAAATATGTCCGGCGGCTTGATTTCCGGGCTGCAACACAGCAGAAATCCGGTAATCCCGGCAGCGATCTGCTGATGGCGCTCCTGCAAAATTTTATAAATCGAATCCCGAGGAAATTGTCACGACCTTTCCCGCATACCCCGTTTATCACCACAATCGACAAATCGCCGAAAACCCGGAATACAATTTAAATCTGTTAATCTTTAATTTTTGTAGAATACCATTATGCCTAAAAGAAAAAAATCTGCTAAAAAAATAAGAGGCCCTTTCCCAGAGGAGATCCCACTGATCCCGATTCGGGATATGGTGGTTTTTCCCAACACCATACTTCCATTAGTGGTAGGCCGGCCCAAATCTGTGGAAGCCCTGGATGCCGCCGAAAACTCACATGGCTACATCCTGGTCGCCGCCCAACGAAATGCCGAAAAAGAAGAAATCCGGGCACGGGACATTTACCGGATCGGAACGTTGGCAAGGATTCTTCAGGTATTGCGACTGCCCAACAACTATCTCAAGGTGGTGGTTGAGGGAATCGGCCGCGGGAAAATATTGCGTTTTCTGCAAAACAAAGATTACTTCCGTGTGAACGTGGAGATATTCCAAGATGATGAAGAATTTGCGGAATACAATAAGGATGAATTGAAGCAACTGCTGGATCTGTTCAAGCAGTACGTCTCCCAGCATCCGGAGCTTCCGGAAGAGCTGTACATCCACGCCGAGCAGCTAAAAGATGCGGTTAAAAGCATCGACTTTATCGCTTTAAATGTGGACAGCCCGGTGCCCGAAAAACAGCGAATTCTGGAGTCGGTCTCTGTCTCCAAGAGGCTCCGGCTGGCAACGGAGCTTCTGGGCAACGCCATTGTGTACCAGCACCTTCGCCGTGACCTGGACAGCCAGGTGCGGGAAAATATGATGCACAGCCAGCGGGAATATTATCTCCAGGAGCAATTGAGGGTGATCAAAAAGGAGTTGGGTGAAGATGAGCTTGCAAACTCCGAAATTGGGAAGCTGGAGCAGGCAATCATGGCTTCCGAAATGCCGGAAGCGGTGCTTGCCAGAGCAACCGAAGAACTTGAGAAGCTAAAAAAAACGCCGCCTTTTTCTCCGGAGCACACCGTTACCCGAAATTACCTGGAATGGATGATCCAGGTGCCGTGGTCCAAACGTACCACCGATGCGGTTGATGTTTCGGCGGCAAAAACCATCCTGGACAACGACCATTACGGATTGGAGAAACCCAAAGAGCGAATCCTGGAGCACCTTTCCGTTTTGCAGCGCGTCCATAAAATAAAGGGACCGATCTTATGTTTTGTGGGACCGCCTGGGGTTGGGAAGACATCGTTGGGGCGCTCCATAGCGCGGGCACTGGGGAGAAATTTCGTCCGTATCTCGCTGGGCGGTGTGCGAGATGAAGCGGAGATACGTGGGCATCGCCGGACCTACATCGGCTCCATGCCCGGGAAGATCGTGCAGTCCATGAAGAAAGCCGGCACCAAAAACCCGGTATTTCTGCTGGATGAGGTTGATAAAATGAGCATGGATTTTCGGGGCGACCCGTCTGCTGCGCTGCTGGAAGTACTGGACCCCGAGCAGAACAGGAATTTTAACGACCACTACCTGGATGTAGATTACGACCTGTCGGAAGTGTTTTTCATCACCACCGCCAACGTGCAATCCAATATTCCGCTACCATTACAGGACCGCATGGAAATTATAGAGCTTCCCGGTTACCTGGAACACGAGAAATTGCAGATCGCCGTGCAACACCTTATTCCCAAGCAAATGAGTGAGCACGGTCTCGATGCCAAAGAATTTCAGATTAAAGAAGATGCACTGTTGCGCATCATCCGTGAATATACGCGGGAAGCGGGCGTTCGTAACCTGGAAAGGCAAATTGCCAATCTTTGCCGCAAGACGACGCGGAAACTCGTGGAGAGCAAAAAACAACAGAAAGTGGCGGTTGATGCCGCCGGTTTGGAATCGTTTTTGGGCAAACCGGAATTCCTGGAGCGGCGCCCTGAGCTGCGCGATGAGGTCGGGGTGGCATTGGGGCTGGCCTGGACACCATACGGCGGAGACATTTTGAAAATAGAGGTCAATACTTATTCCGGCAAAGGCAAGCTTGTCTTAACCGGAAAATTGGGAGATGTTATGAAGGAATCGGCGCAGGCGGCACTGAGCTACATTCGTTCCATTTCCGGCGATCTCAAAATCGAAGAGAAAATTTTTCAGGAGCAGGATACCCATATCCACGTGCCGGAGGGAGCGATACCCAAAGACGGGCCGTCGGCCGGCGTAACCCTTGCGACCGCCATGATATCCGCTTTTACGGGGTGGCCGGTTCGCGGCAACATTGCCATGACCGGCGAAATAACGCTGCGCGGCAGGGTGCTGGCAATTGGCGGACTGAATGAAAAAATGCTGGCTGCCCAGCGAAACGGCGTTCCAACTGTTTTTGTCCCTGCGGAAAACAAAAAAGAGGTCGACGATCTTCCAAAGGAACTGCGGGAAGGAATTACGATCATCCAGGTGAGCGATTACCGGGAAATCCTGGAAAAAATATTTGCAGAAAAATAATGCCGCAAAAACCATTCGCAGAGCGGAATCCTTGCCTGAGTTTGCGCCGCAGCTTCTCTTTGCCCCTGCTAATTTTAAGGGAATAAAAACATGTAAGCAACGCTATTTCCAGCCTTAATCTTGGTCATCCATATTTTCACTCAATTGGCTTGCTTTAAAAAATTGCGAAAGATATATTGGCATACAAGGATTTGTGGGAACGGAACCGCATGAAGAAATTTGAAGCACTCGACTTATTTCAAATAGAATCACTTCTTGATGATGATGAAAAGTTGATCAGGGATTCGGTGCGCAGGTGGGTTGATGAGAAGGTTTTGCCCCACATCGAAACGTATTATCAAAAGGCTGAATTTCCCCTGCAATTGATACCGGCAATGGGAGAAATGGGGATGCTCGGTGCCAATCTGCCACAGGAATACGGCTGCGCCGGAATCAACAACGTCGCGTATGGTCTCATCATGCAGGAACTGGAAAGAGGCGATAGTGGGATGCGCAGTTTTGCCTCTGTGCAGGGCGCGCTGGTGATGTACCCTATTTTCACCTGGGGAGGTGAAGAACAGAAAAAGCGCTGGCTGCCAAAACTGGCGAGCGGCGAGAAGGTCGGCTGTTTCGGTTTAACCGAACCGGACACCGGCTCGAATCCCGGTGCCATGAAAACCACCGCCAGAGAAGACGGGAACTACTATATCCTGAACGGCGCTAAAATGTGGATCACCAACGGGACCATCGCCGATGTGGCGGTGGTGTGGGCGAAACTGAACGGTACCGTAAGGGGATTCCTGGTCGAGAAGGATACCCCTGGATTCACCGCACCGGAGATCAAAAACAAGCATTCGCTGCGGGCGTCGGTCACTTCCGAACTGGTTTTCCAGGATTGCCGGATTCCGAAGGAAAATCTTTTACCGGGAACTTCCGGTCTTAAGAATGCATTATCCTGTCTGACGCAGGCGCGTTACGGGATTGCCTGGGGCGCGATTGGGGCGGCAATGGCCTGCTACGATGAGGCATTGAATTACGCACAAACCCGGATCCAGTTTAATAAACCGATCGCCTCGTTTCAGCTTGTTCAGAACAAATTGGTCTATATGGCCAACGAAATTACCAAAGCCCAACTACTGGTGCTCCAATTAGGGCGGCTGAAAGACCAGGAAAAGATGAATTATGTGCAGGTTTCCATCGCAAAGCGGAATAATGTTTTTCAGTCCCTGGAAATCGCCAGGCTGGCCCGCGATATTCTGGCCGCCAACGGCATCGCGTCGGAATACCAGAGTATGCGGCACATGTGCAACCTGGAATCGGTAAAGACCTACGAGGGAACACACGATATTCACACCTTAATAATTGGCGAACACTTAACAGGGATTGCAGCTTTCGAATAATGGCAAAGAAAACAGATATTTCAGTCTTAGTTGTGGAAGACGATATTCAGTACGGACAGATGCTGGCCGAAGCGCTTAAGAATTTGCACTTCGAAGTCTTTCTTTCCTTTTCCGCTACCGGCGGATTGGATATTATAAAGAAACAGAAAGTGGACATCATATTGTCTGATGTAAATATGCCGGGGATTTCCGGGATTGATTTCACTCGTCGAATCCGGGAGATGTATCTTGACATCCCGGTGGTTCTGATTACCGGTGTAAACAACCTGACCATGGTGGATCAGGCGCTGGAGATCGGTGCCAGCGATTATATTGTGAAACCGGTGAAAATCGAGGAGTTGCCGGTGATGGTAGAACGCAACCTGCAGCGCAAGGCGCGGGAAAACCGGATGTTTCAGGACAACCGTGCTGACACTCTATTAAAAGCGCTGAAGGCACTGATGCGTGCCCTGGACGCCAAGGACCCATACACCTATGGTCATTCGCAGCGGGTGGTTAAACTGGCCATGATGATGGCCGATCGTCTAAACCTGGATGAAGAGCGGCGTTATATTCTGCAATTGGCGGCAAATCTCCATGACATTGGTAAGATTGGAATGCCGGACAGCATTTTGAAAAAGGCAGAAGGCCTGGAGGACTTTGAGGTGCGCAAGGCCAAAGACCACCCGATTGTGGGCAGCCAGATTCTGGGCGAAATAGAGGAGCTTGCCGAAGTTGCCTCCATTGTGCGGCACCACCATGAGCGCTATGATGGAGACGGCTACCCCGATGGCCTTCGCGGGCAAGCCATCCCGTTTTTCTCGCGAATTCTTTCCATCCTGGATGCCTACGAGGCGCTGGTATCGGATAGAATCTATCGCAAAGGAATGGAAAAGGAAAAGGCATTTATCGAAATCGCCAAGAATGCCGGAACGCAGTTCGATCCCAACCTGGTGCAGATCTTTATTGCTTCCATGAAAAAAGGCCTCAACGGCCTCCAGAAAGATGCTGACGAAAAATCCGGCGACGATGACAAAAACCTGTTGCAGATAAAAAAGGTGATTTGATTACAACGCCGTTAGTTTGAAATTTTTATCCTTTCCTGCATTCCCCAAATCGTTTATATTTTTCCCCAAAACCGGCTCTGCATTGAATATTGCCCGGCGGCCGCGAATCTCCGGCTTTGTGAGTGAAATTTGGAAAGAAACCGACGAGGATTGATACGGACTACAAGTTCTCAAAGATATATATTGACAAGGCGGCAGCGGATGACGAAATCACGCGGCGGGTTGTCGATGAATTTCCACGAATGAAAGCGGAAATTGTTGCCGCAAGCCCGGAATTTCAGGAGCGGCTAAACCGGTTGACGCCAACCGAAGGGAAAAGGATTCTCTGGCTTACCCATTTCAAGGGAAATTTCCTGAAGCCCTGTCCCGGCACCGCCGACAGCTACCGGTGCTGCAATTACCTGGTGATCAACGAAACCACCAACTGCCCCATCGACTGCACCTATTGTATCCTGCAAGGCTATATTTCCAATCCGGCGATTACGATTTACACCAATTATCAAAAAATTATCGATGAAATTGCGAACGTTTCGGGGAAGAATCCGCTGCGAATTTTGCGCATCGGCACCGGCGAGCTGACCGACAGCCTGGCGCTGGATCCGGTTACGCGTCTTTCGGAGAAGCTTATGAAATCGGTGCAGCGTCTGCCCAATGTACTTTTGGAGCTAAAAAGCAAAACGGACCATATCGATCATTTGCTGCCGCTGAACCCGGAGAAAATTGTGCTGTCCTGGTCGGTAAACCCTGCTGAGCTTGTGCGCTCCGACGAGCACAAGTCTATAAAATTGGAAGCAAGGTTGAAGGCGGCGCATAGCGCTGCCGAACGCGGTTTTCTTATCGGACTGCATTTTGATCCCATCATTTTCCTGCCGGAGTGGAAACAGATGTACCTCGAATTAATCGAGTTGATTGGCGATTATGTCGATCCCGGGAGGATTGCCTGGATCAGCCTGGGCAGTCTTCGCTACCCACCGCACCTGAAAGAAATTATCCGGTCGCGCTTTCCCCGCAGCCGTATCTTTTCCGGCGAGCAAATTTCCGGAAAGGATGGCAAAACCCGCTACATTCGCCCACTGCGGCTGGAAATGTACCGCATGATTTACAGTGCCCTGCAGGAAAAATTGGGAGACGTGTTCATCTACTTTTGCATGGAAAGCGAGGACATGTGGCGGGAGGTAACCGGCAGATCACCTGCAAACAACAGTGAAATTGATTACTACTTCGCTGAATATTTAACCGCAAAATTCCCGGAGTTAAGTTTGCCGAATCCGGTCACGCAACTTTATCAATCAGCAATTAATTGGGGGAAAAAACCTGGAGCAAAAACATAATATGAATTTGCAGGCAAATTTGAGGACGAAAACATCCAACCAGAAAACTGCCCACACGCATTATTTCATCACACTGAGATTAAAACCAAATTACTTCCTATTCAACGGTTAATGGCTCTACGGTAGCGTCTTATACTGCTCTTTGTAATAGCTCTTAAAATCTTCGCGTTTTTCTTTTATGTGCCGCCACCATTCCTCGTTTTCCAGGTACCACTTTACGGTTTCCTGAAGCGCTTCTTCAAAATTATGGCGCGGTTTCCATCCCAATTTCCCGATCTTCTCTATATTAACCGAATAACGGAGGTCGTGCCCCAGGCGGTCGGGCACCGGTTTGATGAGCGATTTTGGCTTTTTGAGCAAATCGAGTATCATCTCTGTAATCCTGATATTCTGCATCTCGTTGCCCCCGCCAATATTGTAAACCTCGCCGGTTTCGCCTTTGTGCAGCACCACATCAATAGCTTCACAATTGTCCAGAACATACAACCAGTCCCGCACATTTTTTCCATCGCCATAGAGGGGCAACGGTAAATTGTCCACCGCATTTGTCATAAACAGCGGAATGACTTTTTCGGGATATTGATACGGTCCATAATTGTTCGAACTGCGGGTAATGAGTGTCGGAACGCCATACGTGCGGTAGTATGCGCGCACCAGCATATCGCCGCTGGCTTTGCTCGCCGAATAGGGGCTGTTGGGCTGCAGCGGACTGTCCTCAAAAAACGAGCCGTTTTCAATAGAGCCATAGACTTCATCAGTGGAAATTTGAATATAGCGCTCTATTTCATATTTTTTCGCGGCCTCCAGCAGGGTAAATGTGCCAACTACATCTGTTTGAATAAAGCTTCCTGCTTCCAGAATTGACCGGTCAACATGGGTTTCGGCTGCGAAATTTATGATCACATCCACGTTACTCACCAGATTATCGACGACCTCTTTATCGCAAATATTAGCGTGGTAAAACAGGTAATTGATTCTTCCTTCCAGGTCTCGCAAGTTCTCACGGTTGCCGGCATAAGTCAACGCATCCAGAACAATGATGCGGTAATCCGGGTATTTATTTACCATGTGACGGACAAAGTTGCTGCCGATAAATCCCGCACCGCCGGTCACTAAAATCGATTTCATCATGGATTTCCTCGCTTTGATTTTCAGGCAAAAATTTACGGGCAAATGCCAACTGTTTCAAGTCGAATCGAATATTGTTCCTTGCAGTAAAAGAGCAGATTCCTTCATGTTCAAAATAAATTTTAATTATTGACTCTGTTTAGCCGAAAATCTTATCTTCGGATGAGTAGTTGAACATTTTACTAATTCGTATTGAATAATTTTCCACGATCTTTCGAAATGAAAAATCAATTCATCCCAGGCAGTAAATTCTATTTATATAGATTCATGCAAGTCCACGACAGCTATTTTTACAGAATGGGTCTTTGCAGGAAGTAACAAAAATATTGAGGCAGGGTTTGCAATTGGCAGAACAAAGGCAAGGCCATTTCCAACCTGCGGACAACAACAAATCCCGTTGAGAGGATGACACTTCAACTCAAAATATATAATTTCTAAACCGACAAAGAAAAAGGAGGAATTGATTATGCTGAAATTGAGAAAACAGATGCCCCTGTGGGGTCTCATTATCGTCAGCATTCTTATGCTGGGCGCTGTTTCGGGCGTACTGGCACAGTACCAGGTCGGCCAGACAGTTTCCAACTTCACCCTGAATGATGTGAACGGAAACCCGGTCTCCCTGAACAATTACCAGGGTGAAGTGATTCTTTTAAATTTTTTCGCCACGTGGTGACCGAGCTGCAATTCGGAGGCTCCGGATTTGGAAAGTAACATCTGGCGGGTTTACGGACCCTATGGAATGCAGGTTCTTGGCATCGATCTTATTGAAAGCCCTTCGTTGGTTCAGAACTGGGGAAATTCCAAAGGAATCACTTATCCTCTGCTCATTGACCCCAGTTATGCGGTCTGGAATCAATACGGTATGGGCTACATCCCACACAACACGCTGCTCGATACCTCAATGAAGGTTCTCTACACCTACTATGGGTATGAAGAGCAAACGCTGCTTAACCTCATCAACAATTATTATTCTCCGGTTTTTCCACAGAACGTCAGCGTGAATTCTGTTTTTCTGCACCTGGGAACGGATTCCCTGACCATCAACGCCACGATGGTGAATCCCGATAACCATAATGCAACTATGGAAGCTATCATCACCAGTGTCGATTCGACATACGCTGATTCGATTGCGATGTTTGACGACGGCAATCACGATGACGGACAGGCAGGAGACAACCTGTTTGGTGGATATCTGCCCCCGCTCTCAGTGGAGAACGAATTTATGGTGGGCGTCAAGACCTACGATCAGGATTTTAATGTTCCGGTATTTATGCCGGATAAAGCGCGTTTTACAACAATCGGTCCGGTTGCGGTTGATGGCTACACCCTGATCACGCGGGTGGGCAGCAGATTTTATTACAAAATATCGTTGCGGAATAACGGCAGCGTGCAAGCCGCAGAGAATGTGAGCGCACAATTTTCGACACAGGATCCGTATGTAATCGGCATCTTAAACGGTTATCAGAGTTTTGGAAATATTGCCGCCGGACAAACTGCGATAAGCTCCAGCAACCTGGGCATCAATACATCCAACATGCCGGCAGGCCACATTGTTCAATTCGATGTGGATATTTATAGCAATGGCAACTTCTACTGGAGCGACAGCGGGGATGTGCTGGTGGGAATCGAAACCGTCAGCCAGCAGGTTCCGGAATCGTATTCTTTGGGCCAGAACTACCCCAACCCTTTCAATCCCAGCACGACCATCGCATTTTCGATTCCTCAGACTGAATTCGTTACCTTGAAGGTGTATAACACGGTTGGAGAAGAAGTCGCCAGCCTGGTATCCAAGCAGCTTCCCGCGGGAACATACCAATCATCATGGAATGCAGAAGGATTCGCCAGCGGTGTTTATTACTACAGGCTCGAAGCCGGCAAGTTTATGCAGATCAAAAAGCTGCTGCTTCTGAAGTAACGCAAGTTTGCTTGTTTGCCGGCATTAGCCGCCTCTGTGATTGCTAATCAAGGCTGCCATCGGATGGAAGTAATCATGAGGTAAGCTGTGTTAAAACTGTAAGGCAGCCCGAAACCGCGATGTCACTCCTCCGGAGAGCGATTCGCGGGAAACCGCCAAATGTCCGGATTATCCGGCTGTCGGCAAACAAGACATTTTATTAATGCTATTACCCGTTTCGGATATCGCCGGAACGGGTATTTTTTTTCTATGAAGTTCCACCCGAATGAAGGAAATGCAGAAGCATCATTTAGGAAATTGGCTGGAAAGCTTCAAAATCTTTCATACGGATAGAAATACCAGAATGAAAATCAAACCTGAGAGCGCTGCCGTGAAATAGAACGTGGCGTTCATGCCCCATAATGTTAAAACAAGTGCCAGCAGAGGCGGGCCAATGGTTTGGCCAAACCGCAGCACCATCCCGTTAAGGGACATAAAAGCGCCACGGTGTTGGATGGGGGCCAATCCGGCCAGGAGTGTTTGTATACTGGGGATGTTTAGCCCATGACCAATTCCAAAAATTACGGCAGGAATGAGGAAAAGCCAGAGATGATGAATCTGCGGGAAAAGAAGCAACGCTCCTCCGTAGAAAACGAAGGCAATCAGGATGAGTGCCTTTTTGGAAAAATGCTTTGCCAGTCTTCCCAATTGCGAGGAAAGAAACGCAGTAGCGATAGACATGCTGGAGGTAAGAATACCGATGATGAACGGCGAGGCACCGAAGGAGTTGCCCAGCAGCAGCGGGAAGTAGGTCAAAAACGATCCGTAAAGAATCACGAAAGTGGCAATGCTGGCGATGAACAATCCAAATACCTGCCAGCTTTTCACAGTTTGCCATACGTTCCCCAGGTATTCCTTCAAATTTTGTCCGCCATCCGGCTCCGGATTTTTGAGACGAAACAACACGAATAACCCGATCGGGACCGAGATTATGGGAAGTAAAAAGGGGTAGTGCCACCCCATGGTGCCAACAAGTCCGCCTATGAAGGGATACCCTGCTGTTCCAACGCTCAACACACTGGCATTATACCCCATTGCGGCCGCCTGCTTTTCGCCGGAGAACATGTCGCCGATTAAGGTAACGTTTAACGAGCCGAGCGAAGCGCCGCCGATTCCCTGCAAAAAACGAAGGAGCAGCAGAACATGAAAATTCCTCGCAAAGGCGCAGGCGGCCCCCGCCAAACCAAACAGAAGAAGCGAAGGCACCAGGATTTTCTTTCGCCCATAGCGATCGGCCAGGACACCCAGAACCGGAGTTAACAGGAAGCCGGGCAGCGTAAAGGCAGTAATCAACAAACCAACAGCTTCCGGGGAAATATTCAGCACCCGCTGAATTTTGGGAAAAACCGGGGTAATACTGGAAACACCCAGCACGGCCATCAGGGTTATCCCATAAATTATCCTGAGATTTGGATCGGAGAAAAGTGCGGTTGCCGCCGGTTTCCGGCTATGATATATTTCCTTTTTCATGGAAATGCAATGTCCTCCTATAAATAAATCTATTCCCCAAAGATAGAAATAGCTTCAGCTTTTCCAATCTGTTAAAGAATCGCCCTGATGGTAAAGTTCAGGGCGATAAGTCTGTTGCGCTGCTAATTAGAAGATACTTCAAGAAGCAACCGGTCAGAAATAACACAATAATCGGTTGGGAACCAAGCGAATTTTTCCCGAATTCATGGCGAGCGGTGCTTCGAAAGATGCGCTACCAGGCATAAGCTTCCGGTGCCTGTCCACCCGGTCCCGGCCAGATTTCATCCAGCTTCTTCAGTGCGTTTTCGCCAAGCTGAATATCTACTGCGTTCACGCTGCTTTGCAGGTGTTGGATGGTACGGGGACCAATAATAGGAGCCGTAACCGCCGGCTGGTGCAAAAGCCAGGCGATCCCGACATCAGCCGGATTTTGGCCCAGTTCGCTGCAAAGCGCCTCATACGCCTTTACCTGTTCTCTCTTCTTCTCATAAACGATTTGCACTCTTTCTTGAGCATGTCGTCCTTCGCTCGATTTCTGCAGCATGCCCGCCAGAAGTCCTCCGCCCAGCGGGCTCCAGGGAATAAGCCCCAGACCGAACTCGCGGCATGCCGGAATCACCTCCAGCTCTATGGTTCGGGCAGCCAGGTTATAAAGACTCTGCTCGGACACCAATCCCATAAAATTGCGCGAACGGGCGATACCCTGCGCCTGCGCTATGTTCCAGCCCGCAAAGTTGCTGCTGCCCACATACAACACTTTCCCTTCCCGCACCAACTGCTCCATCGCCTGCCAGATTTCTTCCCATGGCGTGTCACGGTCTATATGGTGCATTTGGTAAAGATCAATATGATCGGTCTGCAAACGACGCAGGCTATCCTCGCACGCCCTTTTTATATGATATGCGGACAGTTTCTGCTCATTGACACCTTCTCCCATTTTTCCGTAAACCTTTGTCGCCAGGACAATCTGCTCACGTCGTCCGCCCTGGGCCAGCCAGCGGCCGACAATCTTTTCGGTAACTCCCTCGCCCAATTTCCAGCCGTAAACATTCGCACTGTCAAAAAAATTGATGCCGCTTTCCAGCGCCTTATCCATGATGGCAAAGCTGTCTTTTTCATTGGTCTCCGGGCCAAAATTCATTGTGCCCAGGCATATCCGGCTCACCTTCAGTCCGGTGCGTCCCAAATGCGTGTAATCCATCTCTTATCTCCTAATAATTTTGTCTTTCTTATCTATTTTCCCTGCCTATCGATGATAGACAAAAGATAATTTTTCTCTTTTGAATGATATGTTCTTTCCAACAATCTTCTTTTAATTCAGTCCGAAGGCCTTTAGGAATTGGATAAATCACCTTGCGACTGCTACACATGTTCCGGCACCCGATTTAAATTCTGATCCAAAATTCCGGCTGCCTCACTATGGTAATCCTTCGATTCGAATTTTAAGTTAGCGGATACCGGATTCAGGAATTCATCATTTCCAGTCGGCAATGCTTAAAATAATCTTTCCCTTTACCCCGCCGGCTTCCAGTTTCCGGTGCGCTTCGGAGACTTCCCCAAGCGGCATGATGGAATCCACCACAGGTTTTAGCTGGCCCCGTTGGATGAGCTTGCTCAAATAATCCAGTTTGTAGCGGGCACGCTGCATGGACAGGGAATGAAAATCCAGATTTTTCTGTTGAGCAGGCCCGAAATTTCCCGATGCGCCGGCGATTGTGATTATCCGGCCGCCCATCGCAGCAGCTTGAATATCTCTTTCCGCCATTTCCCCGCCGACTGTATCGAGTACCAGGTTCACACCCTGGCCGGCGGTTTCCCGCTGAATAATTTCCACAAAATCTTCGCTCCGATAATCGATGATCCGATCTGCACCTAATGAATGAAATCAAAATTATACTTCCCACTGGTAGTAAAGACATAAGCGCCTGCGGCTTTAGCGATCTGCACCGCCAGCGAGCCAACCCCGCCGGAACCGCCGTGAATCAGGACGGTTTCGCCTACCTGCAGCCTCCCCCGGGTTATGAGCGCATCCCATGCAGTTTCTCCCGCCAGCGGGATGCCGGCGGCCTGTTCGTGAGAAATATTGGCAGGTTTGGTTGCCGCAAGCGAAGCTGGCACAACGTGATATTCAGCATAGGTTCCGGGTCCACCTAAGATTGACGGAGAATAATAAACCTCATCCCCAGGCTTAAAGTCCCCAACTTCCGATCCCGCTTCTTCCACCACCCCGGATACATCCCACCCGATGATTGCCGGCATTTTTAATCCGGTCCAGCTTCCTGCCTGTCTTACCTTGTAATCTACCGGATTCACAGATGTGGCAACAACTTTCACCAGGAGTTCATTTGGTCCAGGGGCGGGCATCTCGACCTCCGCCTGTTTGAATACTTCTGGTCCGCCAAATCCAGTTATGATCATTGCTTGCATGTCTGACCTCCTTCCTGCACACGCTTAAATAAACGATATTTATAACAATATTCAATCACCATAAATCGCCATAGACAAAAAAATCATCGGCCTATATTGTATCAGACCAAAATGAAGGCTTGATGAGTTTTTGCCGGCTGGAGAAAACATGACCGGTTTAATTTTCGAGGAGATCTTAATTTCGGGAATAAATCAGCGCGCCAAATCCCAGGAAATCCATGATAACGTGCGAAGCTGTGGTCCACAAAATGGATTCGGTACTCCATGCTACCCAACCCCAACAGAGTCCCACAAACAATGCGCCCCAGACAAATGCCGCCGTCCCGCCCGGCTGTTCACGCTGGTAAATGGATTGCGGTGCAAAGTGCCAAACGGCAAAACCGAGCGCAGGGTACAGGTAGCCAAAAAGGAAATGATGTGCGAATACGTTTGCATACAGGCCGCGCCAAAGGATTTCTTCCGCGACTCCGTTCACCAATGCCAATAATGCGGAAAAAATGACAATTGGAACGGTCACCTGCCGAACCAATTGCGGAAAGACGGTAAAGAGAACCAATAACACCGGCAGCGCCAGGAAAAGAATTCCCATAAGCGCCGGCTGACCGAATGGCGATGAGGGATTTCGGAACAGGTTTAATATCCCATTTCCACCCAAGATCCAGAGGGGAACCGCACCACACCAGATAATCCAATAAACAATATATCCACCAAGGTAGCCTGCTCTGGCGCCCATGAGCCTGGCAAAGGTGCGGAATGCAAATAACATGGAAATCAATATGATTATTGGGAGTGCTAATAAAAAGAATTGGCGAGACGAAAAATTCGCAAGTTCAAGCATAACGGTTCCGGTCCACTCACGTTCTCGTGCAAAAGCTTACCGATACAAACTGAAGCGTTCGGCAGACAAATTAAATACGAGTCAGAAGTATGTAATATATCCGATCAATTATGACCGTATTTAGGAACGGTATTACCGCATATTGAGTTCCGGAAACGCACTCTTTATCTATGTTCTGACAGAAGCATTATGAAAAATGCGACAACGGCAGAATTACTCCACCAACAAAAGCGCATCACGTCGCCGCACCATTTTTAATTCGCCGATCAAAAATGTGCATTCAGCAGCGGCAAAATTCGCAAATATTTGGGATTATCCCTGACATAATTGAGCAACCCTATTTGAATGCCATTCAAACGCCAGGCATAATTGACTATCCCGAGGCTGAGCCCGGTCATGTCTCCTTTAATCCTGTTAAAACCGCTTGCGGCAAATCCTTGGTATTGGCCGTCGTCACTCACCTGGATCATACCTGCGGCAACGGTAATACCCTGGATATCGTTCGCTCCCGCACCAATTCCACCGATAGAAACGCCCCGGATTGCAGATGCGCCAACTCCAACGCCTCCCAGCGTTATGCCTCGCAGGGTATGGCCGCAGCCAATGCCAACACCGCCAATATTCAGCCCATTCATATTTTGGCCGGCACCAACGCCTATCAAACCGAAATTAAAACCACTCATATCCCCTGATGCGCCTGCGCCAAGTCCTCCTATTGTGATTCCGGTAATGTCTCCGCCGGCACCGGCACCCAAGAGTCCTATCATAACCCCCGTGACATTCCCCTGTGCACCTATCCCCAGGCCACCAATAGCCAGTCCTGTAATATCTCCGCCGCTTCCCGCACCCAGACCACCGAAGATAATTCCTTGCATCGAACCGTTGGATCCCGCTCCCAGTCCGCCAACAATCAAGCCTTTCATAGAACCGCCGGAACCGACTCCCAATCCACCTAACATGAGGCCTGTCATGGAACCACCAGCGCCTGCACCCAGTCCGCCGATAGCAAGTCCCCAGGTATCGCCGCCCGATCCGACGCCCAAAAGCCCGATGGAGACTCCTCCTAATTCTTTTTCAGACTGGACGCCCAACCCGCCTATCGATATCCCTTTTAAGACCCTTCCGCCGGGAGATACTACCCCAAACGAAAAACCGGTAATATCGGCGTCTTTATAATTCTTTGGCTGCCATATTGTAAAGTTCAGTCCGGTTATTCGCTGAACATTGTTATCACGAAAATTTAGTCGCAGACCGGTAAATTCTTTTGAATTTCCTATGCTCAATCCGTAGTGTTTGGTAGGTAAATCCAGGCTTTGCGACCACACATTCCTGAACGGAAGGATAGCAATAATTATTAGGAAAGTCAGGTAAGACATTCTGAACCCGGAAAGATATGAACCAGATGTGATTTGTGTAGGATTGAACTTGGATAGAATCGTTAAGCGCATTTCAGTGCTCCTCTTTTTTTACATGAAATTTCAGACACACCGCGAACAAGACTTACGGAGATAGGTGAAATTTGTTTTAAGAAATGATGCCTGGCCAGGGCCGCAACATTCTATAAGATGTAAATCTACTGAATTATTAAGTCCAACCATTCAAAAAGCTTCAAATCATCACACATAAATCATTTTGCGGGTCATACCGCCATCAACTATAAAATTGGCTCCTGTTATAAAAGAATTTTCAGAGGAGACCAGAAATAGGGCCAATGCTGCAATGTCACCCGGAACGCCGACCCTTCCGGCGGGATGCTGAGAATGATCGGCCTTCCTCAGCTTTGGTTCCTTTCTTGTTTTGCTCTTCTGCCATTCCACCGTTTCGATCCAACCCGGGCTGATGCAGTTCACCCTGATTTCAGGTCCCAGGCTCACTGCCAGGGCATGGGTGAGCGCAAATATTCCGCCTTTGGACGCAGAGTAGGCTTCGGTGTCGGCTTCGGACATAAAAGCACGGGTAGAAGCGAGATTGACAATCGAGCCGTGTCTTTCTTTCAAATAAGGTGCGCTGTATTTCGCGGTGAGGAAAGCCCCGGTCAGATTTACAGTGATCACACGATTCCATTCTTCCAGACTGAGATTGGCAATCGGTTTGTTATTCGCAATTGCGGCATTATTGATGAGGATGTCAATCGCGCCAAATTCCGAGACTGTTTGCTGAACCATCTGTTTCACCGAATCCTCGCTGCCCACATCGCAATGTATAAACTTCACGCTTCCCTGTCCGTCGAATTCCGTTTCGGTTTCCTCGCCCGCTTCCCGGTCCATTTCGGCCAGCACCACATTAATTCCTTCCTGCAGGAAACGCTGCGCGATGGCCTTGCCAATCCCCTGTCCGCCGCCGGTCACGATGGCAACTTTTTTATTCGCATTCATCTTTCTCATCCACATAAACGGTTTAAGTTCGCTCTAATTTTCTTCACGGGTCAAAAATTCACGAAAAAAGATCTCACCTGAGAAAAAAGCTTAACCGGTGCTCTGCATGGCAGCCGCGATGCCGTTGATGCTCAAAAACAGTGCATTGCGAAGATTATCCCGCTGCGATTCGTCGGCGCTTCGCCAGCGCTGCATCAATTCCACCTGAAGCAGGTTCAGTACATCGGTGTAAGGATTGCGCAATGCGATGGATTTTTTGATAACCGGCCGGTTATCCAGCAGCTCTTTGTCACCAGTGATTTCAAGAATAGCCTGTCCGGCAAGATCAAATTCGGACTGGATTTGCTGCTCGAAATCATTTTTGTCAAGTGCTGAATAAAAGCGGGCAATCTGCGGTCGTGCCCTGGCCATTTCCTGTTGAACATTATCCAGAATTGTCCGGAAAAAAGTCCATTCCCGGTAGATACGGCGAAGTATTTTCAGGTTTCCGGGCTGTTTATCAATTACCGAACGCAGTCCAGCGCCCGTTCCGAACCAACCCGGCAAGACAAGCCGGGTTTGCGTCCAGGCGAACACCCAGGGAATGGCGCGCAAGCTCTCAAAATCCACCTGGTTGCCGGCAGCACGGGAAACCGGCCGGGAAGCAATCGGCAACCGGCTGATATGCTCGATAGGCGTGATTGTAGTATACCATCGCCAAAAATCTTCTGCCAGGATCAAATCCCGGTATGCTTGCATGGAAATTCCAGCAATCTCGTCCAGAAGCTGTGATTCATCTTCCATCGATTTTTCGGATTCGCGTCTGGGCAGGGCGGTGGACAACAACATGGCATTTACAATCTGCTCCAAATGGCGGTGCGCGATGCCGGCCTGGGCATAGCGGAAGGAAATCACTTCGCCTTGCTCCGTAAACCGTATCCGGCCGTTCTGGCAGTTTTCCGGCATCGCAAGAATAGCTTGGTTGGCGCGTCCGCCGCCCCGCCCTACTGTGCCGCCGCGACCATGAAAGATGCGAAAATCCACGCCACGGCGCTGGCAGCTCTCGGCCAGTTTTCGCTGCGCTTTATACAATGCCCAATTGGCCATCCAGTAACCGCCGTCTTTGTTGCTGTCCGAATATCCCAGCATAATTTCCTGGAAATTGCCACGTGCGTGCAGATGCAGGCGGTAAACCTCGTTTTCAAAAACACTGTTCATCAACTTGTCTGCTGCTTCCAGATCGTCGATTGTCTCCACCAGCGGAACAACGTCGATGTCCGCGAAAACCTTACCATCCTGCATCCGCCACAAACCGACCTCCTTGGCAAGGAGCAGAACCTCCAAAATATGACTCACAGAATGCGTCATACTAATAATATAGATTCCAACCGAACGGGGATCGACATCGAGGGCTTCCCGGATCGCAGCGAATGTTTCCAGAACCATTTGCGTATTTGCGGAAAGTGCAGCCTGGCGGGGAAGCAAGGGACGCGGATTTTTCAACTCCGAATCAAGTAAGACAAGACGTTTTGCTTCCGGGAGTTTCGCGTAGTCATTTTCCACGCCAGCAAGTTGCAGCAGCTCGGCGATCGCGGCAGAATGAAAACGGCTGTGCTGGCGGACATCCAGCGGCATGAGATGAAATCCGAAGGTTCTCGCCTTGACTAACAAATCAGCCAGGTGACCATGGACCGCGATGTCTTCCAATCCGCTCTTTTTCAGACTTTCCGCCATGAGTTTCAAATCGGAGGCGAAATCCGCCGCCCGGTAGATTTCTCCTGCCTTTCCATTTTCCCCTTTAGTTCTTTGAGACAGAAGATTTTCCAGTTTGGCAATCATATAATTGATCTTCAGGCGGTATGGCTCGAAGCGGTAGAATTCCCTGATTTCTTCACTTATTTCGTAGAATTGGGCATCGCTTTCGATGGATGCGTGCAGTTCTTCCGGAACCGGCATCAGTTTGGATGAAATGCTCAGATCCCTGCGCAGCTCTTTCAATTCATTGAGATATAAATTCAAAACCGTTTCACGCTGCACGCGAAGCGTCTGGCGGGTAATGTCCGGGGTTACTTTGGGATTCCCGTCGCGGTCGCCGCCAATCCAGGAACGAAATCGCAGGAAAATTGGGAGTTCCGGTACTTCATCATAATACAGTTCAAGCGCATTTCGAAGATCTTGGTAAATCCGGGGAATCGTTTCCCAAATAGAGCCGGTGCAAAAATACAGACCGTGCTGAACTTCATCCAGCACCGTCAGCCGTTCCGGCCGCACCTCATCGGTAATCAAAAGCAAACCGATGAAGTTGGCAATCTGATTTACAATATCTTCATGCTCGGGTGGTGTGAGATCCGGTTTGGAGAATTCTTCCAGAAGCTGGGCTATTTTCTGCTGCTTTTGAAGCAGGCCGCGACGCCGGGCCTCGGTGGGATGGGCCGTAAGCGTGGGCTGAATGTCCATTTTCCGAATAACCGACAGCACCTGCTCCAGAGAAAGCCCATGCTGCTTGAACTTAAATATCGCTTCCGCGATGGATTCAGGACGTGGCTCGGTGTCGGAAACCGTTCTCTCCCGCTCGCGATTGATGCGGATAATTTCCAATTGCTCGGCTTTGTTCACCAGGTGAAAAAAAGTAGTGAATGTACGAAGAAGAATGTGAATCTGGTCGAAGCTCAACTTTTTGACTTCTTCCGAAACCCGATCCAGGATGCCCGGATCGCCGCTGAGGGAAGCTTCCTTGCAGAGATTTCGGAGTCTCTCCACCAGCTTGAACTGCTCCTCCCCGACCTGTTCCCGGATTACATGACCGAGCAATGTTCCAACCAGGTTGACCTGCCGGCTGAGCGGCCCGGAAATCCCGCTGCCTTCAGCCTGAATATTCAATCCCTTCCAACGTTGCATCTTTGCTCCTGTTGTTTTTGTCAGAAAATAGTTCACGACTCTCTTCAAAGTTAATGACAGAAAGGAGTCTGATTCAAATTATTTTGGGGATCGGCAAATATCAAAAGGTCAAAACGGGATGACTGTGTTTGGGGAGAAACCGCACAACATGGAAGGCGCTTCGAAAGCTGCACCAGTTTATATCATTTGAAAGCCTGCATTCTTCCCCGCCAGCCACAGGATCCTGAACACATTATGAAATTCATTTTTTTAATCAGAACTGGCGAGTGAGACGGAAATACATCCCATTGTAATTGACCTTTTCACCCGAAAAGTCGCGGTGATAGGCTTCATACCCCAAGGTCAGAATCACTTTTCGATAAAAAGTGGAGAACTCGGTGCGAATTGTCGAAAGCGTTAAATCGATGCCGCGGCCATCCTGCATCCGATACCCGCCTTCCAGCGTGAGTTTCGACCGCCGCCATACCTGCAAACCCACCCGCCCGGAGAGGTCATTAAATTTCTGCCGTTCGTTGCTTTCCGTCAGCAGGTAATCCCGGATAGCGGCCGTCAGCATTAGATTCACTTTTCCTGCAACATTCCCGGAAATGGTCAAATAATATCGCTTCAAATTGTAGGGAACGAGATTACTGTTATAGTCATCGGTTTCAAATCCCGCAGAAATAAGGCTATAGGCAGTTCGTATGCCAAACACGCGCTGTGAGATAAACTTCAGCAGACGGGCATCTGTAGTAAAAACATTTTCATAATCCTGTTCGAAGTAGCGAAAATACACATCAAACAGATTTCGGAACAGATTAAGATTGATACCTAAATTATTGTTGAAGGTATCAAATCTGTAAGAGATTTGCTGCTGTGCGGTGTAATCGACAAGAACCGATTGCCCGCTTTCGATCTGGCCGCCCGGCAAACGCTGAATTTCCAGGTAGCTTCCCCTGGCAACCAAAATATAATCGATGTTCTCCAGGTATATTATTGTTCCGGTAGCGTCGGTCACTACCAGGCTTTTGATATCGATAAATGGATTGTTCAGCAACACCACTTCCCCGTCAATCAGGCGGTGGTCCTCGTTAGCAATCCTCAGCGTCCGGGCCACGCTGCTCCTGCTTTGGTGCCGCCGTCGAAATTCGTAGTTTACCAACAGAGTACCGGTGGGAATTTGCTTCTGGTAATCGAATGCCAGGCCGCCGATATTTATCAATTCGTTGTACGCCGACTGGCTGAGATACGAATATTCATAAAACGCCTGGCTTCTCAGGCTTAGAAAAAGCTTGTGTTCCAATCGGCTGGTGACATTGTGCTGTTGGGCGTGCAGTGTCTGCTGATCAAACCAGGAATATTGATAATTTGCCAGAAGACGAAATTTTTCGGGCAATGGCAGAATAAAATTTTCGAAAGCCTGAAAGCGGTCAAATCTCTCGTTTCCGGTTTGGTGATAATACCACAGGAAGGAATTGAAATTTCCGGTCTCGCTTTCAGTAAAGAACAGCTTGTCCCTCAGCGTCACCTCGCTGATTTTATTGTCCACAACATCGCGATTTCCGTATTCCCTGCGGTAATCGTTATAGGAAAATCGTAACTGATGATCATCCCGGCCGGAAAAGGACTTGTTAAATTCGCTCTGAAAACTCTTGCGCCGGTTCTTGAACCGCCTTCCGGTTTGAATCTCCTTTTGATCCCATTTTTCCCACAGGTAGCGCAGTGAAGCCGGCAGAACAGGATTCTGAAACGACAACAATCCGCCCAGGTCCGTTTTGTAAGTTTCGATATTGGTAATAAGCTCGCGGCTGATATAGTTGTGATTGAAGTTGGAAAACAGGCTCAGCATCATTGGCCGCTGGTTGAAAAATGTGGTTCGCAGATGAGCCTGCTCCGCCGTGCGCACTTCGGAACGATCGGGGATTACGACATATTGATCCCGGCGACGTCCCGGCTCAAAATCGAAATCCATATCCACCAGCATAAAATTGGGATGCCAGATATAACTGCGCGAGTTTAGTAAAAACTGCCCGTTCAGAAGTGAAGTCCTGGGCCGCTCGGTTATATTGGATCGCAAAACAGTTTCCTGAGAACGGTACTGCCCCTCCAGGCTAATGGCGCCATTCAGCGACAACTGGTTCCAGACACCCCATTTAAATGCCGGCGCCTGGGAATAGACAGTCGTGAATACCAGCAAAATAAGGAGTGAAATAAGCGCAATTTGTCGTTCGGTTTTCATAATACATTTAAACAATCAGTGGATTTCATCCCGGTATTTAGCAATTTGAACTTGCGGGACCGAGCGAAATTGATTGGGCCATTCTACGTCGCAGCCGGTCTAAATGGAATTTGATAATTCCTATGTTTCCGTTTCTGATTACAAAAAATGAATTCATTAATCTGCATCTATGATTTAATTAAACAACTGTTCATCTTCACCGCCATGCGGATTATGGCATTCCGTACAGTCGGTTTCTCCCAAATCCTGGTGTGTCTCAGTTTCCATAATATCTTCCGAGAGATGGCACTCGAAACAGAGCGCCTGCCCCTGGCGAACCAGCAGGAATTTATTCTTTGCCAGATGGGGATTGTGGCACGATGTGCATTCTCCGCCTTCCACCGGTGCGTGCAGTACTGAATATTTTTCGCTAAAGTCCTCGTGGCACTGGTAGCAGAGGTCGGGTTGATCCTCCATGAGCTGGTTCCCGTTATCCGGATCATGGCACGATTCGCAGGATTTTTCTTCATAAACCGCATGATAAAAATATTGCGCAGCCGCCGGTTGCGACCTCTTCTCCGCGTCCGGAGCTACGGTAGAATCTGCCGCGAGTGAATCCGTCGCTGCTGAATTTGCGCCGGCCGGCTCCGGCACACCATCGAAAAAGAAGGAGAGCACCCGGTAGCGTCCTGAAGAGGAGCAGCCCACTGACAGCGCCACGAAACAGAGAAAAATTATTTTTAACAAATGCAAATTCATTGTCTCATATTTTTCGATTTAAAAGGACTGGCAAAACTACTTAGGTTCAACGAAACCATAAACACTCACTTT
Organism: uncultured Calditrichaceae bacterium; assembly: GCA_964624795.1. Taxonomy (GTDB): domain Bacteria; phylum Calditrichota; class Calditrichia; order RBG-13-44-9; family RBG-13-44-9; genus CAZUZS01. The sequence goes on along the minus strand of CAZUZS010000002.1, from coordinate 72,749 downwards.
ATCCGGGCCGAATTGATTCGTTACCATGATCAGATATTTAAGGTTGAACCGGTTGTCTACATATTGACTAAAATATTGCAGATTATCATAATCGATAACAACTTTGGCCGGGAGCCACATGAATCCCGGCCCCTGGTAATTTCCACCAAAGAACATCAGCAGATTCCCGGAATTGTTGAACACCTGAACATTTTCGAAACCGGCATCCACCACATAAAGATTTTCGTCTTTGTCCAGTGCAATTCCCTTGGGACGGGTAAACTGACCGACATTCGGACCGTAGCTGCCTATCGAATTGAGGTAATCCCCTTCCAGCGAAAATGTTTTAATCTTGAAATCTCCCAGATCACTCACAAAAACCTTGTCGTTAGTAACGAGCAAGTTGGTGGGAGAATAGAGATATTCCGGGCTTCTTTTATCCGCTTCGGGGAATGTGAACAACATATCGTGGTTGGTTTTATCGTACACTTTTACCGCATGCGATTCCAGGTCGTTTACCCAGATTTTATCACCGGTGACAAATACGTCCGTTGGTTTCGATTCCGCCGGGTTGCCGATACTGCTGATATATTGGTTCTGGTTGTTGAACAGGACCACCTGCCGCCGTTCGACATCCGCCACATAGAGATAGCCGTTGGTATCCACAAAGCAGTTGATCGGTTTGCGTAACTGGCCTAATCCACCGGGCTTGAAATATTCGAATGAGTGTTTAGCCAAATCGATTATTTCCAGGCACCCCAGCTTGGTGTCGCAAATGTAAATTTTACCGTCATGGATCGCCAATCCGTAAGGCTTGCCGATAGGCTTGCTTTCCATCTCACCCAGGATATATCTCAGGAGCCCCGATCGTTTTCCTGTGATATCGGTGGAAGTACTAATCCGCGTTAGAAACTGGATGCGAACGCTATCGGGAGGTGGCGGGAAAATCACCAAATTGTCTGCCTGTTTTTGCGCGTTATCGCCCGCCCGGCTCAAGCCGGAAAACAGGCAAACCATCAACACCGCCGCCAGAAAACCAACCATGCGTCTGTTCGACATCAAAGAAACTCTCCTTTGAAAATTATATTACCGGAAAAGCGCCCCCCCCCCCGGCTTAGAACTGAACGTAAATGCCTGCGATCAATCCACGCGGTTATTTGGTGTGGCAGGTGAGACAAAGATCGCTTTGGGCGTTCGATTTTATTAGCAGCATGGCAATTCCGCTGGCATTGTGCACATCGTGGCAGGATGCACACTGTACCTTGCCGCCAATCAGCATATCGTCGTTTATGGTGCCGCCCAGGCCGGAATTCGCAGTGGTGGGATCGGCCAATCCGCCATCTGCCAGCGCCAACGCCGCATCATAGGTGAAAGAAACCGGATGATCATCCAGCAGGTCAGTCCCGATTAAGCTTCCCCCTGTAATGAAGTGAGTTCCGGTGGTCACCCCGCCGAAATTATCCACGGCAACCGTTCCGTCATGGCAACTCAGGCACAGTTTGGAAGATGCATCGGGCTGCCCTACGGTTGCGTTAAGACTGGCACTGCTGTAAGGCGTAAAAGTTGCGACCGTCAACTGGTGATTCCAGAGCGGCGCATCATTTACGGAAACATCCGCATTATGCGGCGTATGGCAAACCACACAAATCTGACCTGTCGTATTCCACGAGGCGGATGAGAAGTCGTGGGCGGATCCGACAATTGTTTGCCCGATACCGATGCCGCAAAACAAACAAAGAATAAGGATAACAAGTGATACAGCGATAAAGCGATTCATAATGCCTCCTTACGATTGATTGGTTCATTTACTGCTGCATTTATTTCACAAAGCTAACTTGTTCACCCTCTTTATCATCTGCTTCCGGAACCTCGCTGAAAGTCGAGGAGCAGGAGCTCAGTTCATATAAAATTCCGGACTGTGATTCTTCTCGTGACATCTCAAATAGCAACTGCCCCTGAAATTCCCCTGATCCACAAACTCCAGCCTTCCGGTTGCCGGATCGGCCGAGACGACAGAAACATCGAAATTTACCAGGTGCGTATTATTTGTGGCATTGCCTTGCGAACTGCTGATACCATGCGGATCGTGGCACACATTGCAGGGCGTATTTTGCTGGACGATATGATATTGATGTACCCGCCGGCCAAATGCACCGCTGGAATTGAGAATTGTATTTCGGTCATGGCACTCGTAACACAAGCGGTAATTCTGATACGATTCCGGCGTATTATCCGCTGTTTCATATTCAAATTTCATGATATGTGGATAAACGGAGCCGTGCGGGCCGGCAGGACCGCTGCTTTCGTCGCTGGCATGGCAGGCCGTGCAATAGATGACACTGGATTCCGTCAGCGGAGAAATCAAACTGGGGCAGCTTGTATTTTTGCCCGGGCCCTCGACCGGGTGGTAGGAGGGGTTAGCCAGATCGAATTCCAGCCGGACATTATCCTGCTGAATCTGCCGGGAAGTAGGGCTTCCCGGTTTATCCGGGCTGTCCGCGTGGCAGCGAAAACATACTTCATATTCATACTGGATCGGATCGACCGAATTACCGGCAGCGTTTACGCCTTTCACGCCCTCGATAAATCCATTGGCATTGGGCGCGACGGCCGCCGAATTCCTTGCCGCATGAGGATTATGGCAATCTTCGCATTCCACGTGGCGATTCTGAACTATGTTGTTTTCTTCCGGATCGTGCACGCCCGAATAGAGATAGACATTATGGATGTACGGCTTGCTCAATTGAATTTCAACATTCTGCGCCGCTACATTGCCATTATGACACTCAAGACAATTACTTTCTTCCACGGAGAAATTCATCAGGCGAGGATGTCCTCCCGCGGTATGCGGATCGTGGCAATTCTCGCACCCGTTCTCCGAAACAGTAGTGAATGCCGTGTGAAACCATGGATCGACACCCGCACCATTCCACGATGAAAGTGAAAGTTTATGACTGCTTGTTTCCCAATAATTTTTCTGGTGGCAATACACGCAAAGGTCGGAATACTGATTCGAGGCCACCAAAAAATCGGAATAAATGTTCTTATGCGGATCGTGGCAGGATGTACATTCCAACTGCCGGTTTTCCAGACGAACCGGTCCCGTCAGCGCAGTCGGATCGGCAAGTTCGCCATCAGCCGCGGCCAGCGCCGAATTGTAGATAAATGATACCGGGTGATCATCCGATATATCGGTGCCCAGATTGGTTGGACCCGCCGGAAGCGTTGTGACGCCGCCGGCAAAACTGATGGGAATGGACCTATTCAAAACATTTCCCAGCGCAATGGTACCGTCATGGCATGAAAGGCAAAGCAACGAGGCGCCGGTAGGCTGACCAGGAGCGGCCTGGGCGGTGGAGCTGTTATACAATGTGTAAGTGAAGCCGGGATCAGGACGGTTCCACAGCGGCTGGCGGGGGCTGGTTGTGTGCGGCGTGTGGCAGAAAACACAGATTTCGGACTCGCTGCTCGCTTTTATTGAACCGGGACCGCTCACCGAAAGGTTATGAACGGTATTCACGATTGACTGCGCCGGTGCCAGTTCCGGCATCAGCAGGAACGCAGCCAAAATAAAAGCGGCAGCCCTAATTTTCACCATTTGCTCCATTGGTCACCTGAAACACCTGGATTCGGCTATTGTAGCTATCGGCAACATAAATGTAATTGCTGTCATCGATGCAAATCCCGGCAGGCAGCCAAAACTCGCCTTCCCCCGTTCCCTGGCGCCCGAAATTCGACAGGAAATTACCTTCGCGATCAAAAATCTGCACGGTGTGGAAAAGTGCGTCAACTACATAAATATTCCCTTCAGCATCTGTCGCGATCCCCTTGGGCCGGGCGAAATAACCGCTGGCATCGCCCGCCTCGCCGAAAACCGAGAGAACCTGCCCTTCGTCATTGAGTATTTGCACGCGGAAATTCATGGCGTCCACGATATAAACAATCCCCTGTCCGTCGATCCACAACGAGGTGGGAAAATTAAACTCACCTTCTCCCTCGCCCCGCCTTCCAATTGTCCTTAGGAAATTACCATTTTGATCTAACACCAGAAGGCGGTGAGCGCCTGTTTCGGAGACCCAGATTTCATCCGAGACCGCGGAATATGAAATCCCGGTTGGCCTGTTCATCTTCAGGCTGTCGTTCAAAATCTGCGGTTTGCCGCCTTCTTCATCCATAAAGTATATCTGGTTAAGTTTTGAATCCGTGAACAGAACGTCCCCTTTGGGGCCGAAAGCAACACCTGTCAACGAGGGGAATCCATCGTCATCCGAACTCCCGACAAAGCGGATCTTGTTTTTTTCCTTATCAACAACTACTATCGATTGTGCCCCCTGGTCAGTAATTACCCAATGGCCATTCGATGAAGCGACTATATCTTGTGGTCTTACCAGATTTTTACTGCTTTTACCGAAGATGAAATTCAGTAACCGGTCCGAAAAACTTGGCTGTTCATTTAAAAAACTTGATGTTGAAAACTCCTGGATCCAACGGATATGGTGAGTATTGAAACTTGTTCCATCAATGATTTCATCAGCTCCCCATCCTAATGAAATTGTAATTGAATTAATAAAAATAATTAATGAAAACAAGCACATTTTCATATTTTTTCTCCTGCGACATCTTCCGAATGCATTTGCGCCATTTCCAGCAAGCAGTGAAATATTCATCGAAGTAGAATTTACAAAATTCGTTTCCGGATTCACAAGCCTGATTCCACCAAAATCACAAGAATATGGTTTTCCGCATTCGCGAAATAAAAACTTCTTTTTATTTGGATCAGTTTTTCAGGGAATATATGGCTAAGGCCAGTTTGGAACAGCATTCCCCGAATAAGCCATATTGAGATATGAAATTCAACCCGCTGTGCTAACTAATTTCCTGTGTAAAGAGATTGCATCATTTGCCGGATGTTTGTCATTCCGAATCCCCGCTTCGGCGGGGTGCCACGTGAGTGCCGCATAGCGGTGGCAATGCCAGTGGCTTACGCCAAGGAATCTTTTAAAGATTTCTCGCTAATGCTCGGTACATTGTGCCCCCTATGGGGAAATGACAATTGATTATCCTCATCTGTTTTTATAAAAATTTTTAATTCGCACAACGGGTGATGTTCAGGATTTCTGCAAAAGCACCGCCGGAACGATAATCTCGAACGGTGTGCCGCCGCCGTGCTGGTAGCGGGATTGTTCGTATTTCCGCTGCTCGGTAAATTTGGGGTTTTGCACAAACCCGTGATCACTGAAAAGCAAAACAAGGCCGCCCTTCTCCAGCTTCCCAAAATAGCGCCGGAGATCTTCCTCAACCTGCAGAAGCATCTCGCTTCCGAATACCACCAAATCTTCTTTTGAAGTATGTATTTTGGTATCCAGTGAATTGATTTTATGCAGACGGAAACCGGCTGCTAATTCCACCTCTTCGCTCAGGCGTCCGCCAAACGCCGGGGCAGGCTCGTTTACTGTGGATTCGAAATTCAATTCTCCAAGGGAATTTTTCAGCTTTTCCATCACCGTTTCGGTGTTGGAAGGAAGCACCGTCCAGGCTGCCAGCACTTTCACTATTTTCAGATCGGGGAAAAGCCCCTCCAGAAAACGGTTTTTCAGAAGCGCGAACATATCCCAACTCAACCCGTCGATAAGAACCAGCCGTGGCTGGGAATGTTTGTTCTCGCGTAAAACAAACGGTAACAGGTTTGTGATGGAAATCGGCGATTGGCGGTTCTCTTCAACTTCGGCGCCCAGCACCGGAAAAACAGACTGAAAATTCTCGCAAAACTGGCGGGTTTCCTCCACGATTTCCAAAATCTTTTCGTGAAGGAAAGAACGCAGATCAAACAGCCTCAGATATCGCAAGACAAGATCGGTGAGATACGGGATGGCGTAGATGCCCTTCAGGTAGGTCTGGTTCCACCAGGCGACATTCTTTTCAGACAGATCCCCGCGGTTCTGTTTGAACAAAAGCTTCTTGAGAAAGAAAAGCTGCGGCAAAAGTTTCAGCAAGTGGTGGGCCGACAAATGGTATTCGCTTTCCGGCCCCCTGAAGACGAGCGCAGCATCCAGCCTGGCGTCGGCCGGCTCGCGGTGCACGGCAATCTTCAGCGCTTTCTCCAGCGAGTAGCGAAGCACCTGGGAGAAATGTCTTTCCTGTCTGACGAACTCTGCCAACTGCTCCAGCTCGCTATCGCGATAGTGGGCTTCGAACCAGTCCAGTAGAGACTGCTCCTGCACTTCGCCCAAATCGTGCGGGCTGACCAATTGGCGCAGAACTTCCAATTCTTGCCGGAAGACAGCGAGGTTTTCCTTCTCTACCTGAATTTCGAACATCTGCAGCATTTTCGAAAACGGCAGCTCATGTTCGTTAAACCAGATGGCCGCCGCCAGCAATCTCTGCCATTCTGCCTCTTCCCAGCCGGGAAACAGGTTGAACAGAAACGGCGATTTTCCTGCTATCAACCTGGGCAGGTGTCGAACCGGCGTCGCCTTTTTCTCCACCAGGCGCACAAAAACCTCTTTTTGGCCATCGCCCAGGCGGGACAGGGTCTTCTGGAAATGATCGTTCAGCTTTTCCAGTTCCACCGTGCGGTTAATGAAGGGACCGAGCAAATCATCGATTGAAATCTCATGCAGCACAAGCTGACTCTCCAACGCCTCTCGCAGAACCTTCAGGTTGCCGGCTTCCGCCCACGCGGCGAATGCCGTTTCATCCTTCAAACCGGTGAACTCGTCAATTACCTTCAGCTTGTCATTCTGGTTCACCGCCTGAAGCTGCTGCCGGAACTCCCGGATTTTCTGATGGATGTCCGGCTGTCGAAATCGCCGGAAATAAGCGTCGATGCCATTCTGAATGGTCTGGCTGATCCCGGACAGCGTTTCGCCGACTGCCGCGACGCTGTCTCCAAGGTGGAATTCGCAAGTACAAGATGGCTGAAAGCGAAGCAGCTCAGCGGTGGGAAACTCGCAAATTCCGGATTCGGCTTCAGCCAGTCGGGCTTCAATCTGTGCCGCCGAAGGTTCCACATTGATGGAACGCAATGTGGAGAGGCGCCGCAGTAGCTGGTACATCCGTGAATTCCGTGCCTGGCCAATCCACTGGTAGGCTTCTCTTCCTCGCTGCTGCCGGTGTTCAAGCAGGTAGCGGGTGACATACTCTTTCTGGAATTCCCTGAACAGGTCGGCCAGACGATGTATTTCGTCGGAGAAAATCAGTTCTTCGCGCTCAAGCGTCTGCCGGATTTCATCCCGCATGGTGATCAGCGCCCGGTATTCGTCGTCCTCCGGGATAATCAGTCCGGGATGGTCCAGGTAGCTGCGGATTTGCAAATAGGCTGTTTTGTATTCACGAAAGAATCTCACCGATTGCTGCATCTGCTCAAATTCCTCATTGAACAGCGGCGACCTTTCCATCACTTCCACCAGGCTTTGCAGCCCCTCTTTGGAGCTTCTTCCCAATTGAATTTTATCCAGCACCTGCATCACCGAATCGGCAGTTCTTTGGATATTCGCAAACGGCAGCGAACCAAGTTGCGGATTTCGCGATGCCTCTTCCACCTGCCGGTCAAGATAAACAAGGTTTTCCCGTACGCCGGCGATCTTGCTTCTCACCTGCTCGTAAATCTGCTCCTGCAAGCGGGTGGAGAGTTTTTGTCCCGAAAATTTGCTGTCAATGAAAGGGATAGCTTTCAATCCCAGCAATGTGCGGTCGTCCAGGACATCGCCTTTCGCAACCGCAGTAATGGAATCGAGATTGTAAACCGTGATTTTGTCAATCGCAATCTTCCGCTCCTGTGAATAGGGAACGGCATTCCCGGAAAAAATCAGCGCCAGTAGCAGAAAATTAAATTGAGCGCGTGAGATACCATACGCGCTGTGGTGGGTTCGCATAAAGAGATAATTGATCTCCACTTTTTCATCCTCGACAAAATCCATCACAAACTGCAGCAACGGGGAGTGCCGGGAATCAACCCGCAAGACGATGTTGTTGCCACTTCGGGCCAGCAAACCCAGCGGTTTCAGATAATTATCGAGGGTAGCGCGCAGGCTGCTGTCCGCGCTTTCCTGCGCAATGCTGCCGGCCCGGAAAAATTTCTGTATGGCATCGTTTACCCGCCCGGGACTGTAGAGTGCGCTGTACGGCGCAATATCGATGTGTTTTGGGAAATGCCGGTTCAGCAGGCGGTCAACCATCATTTCCATCAATTTATTGAAGGGAAGCAATCCGGCCTGCCCGATTTTTTCGGGGTAGTCACCAGCCAGCAGTTCGCCCTCCAGGTAGGCATTTACCACTGCTTCGCGAACTTTGCGCTGCTCCTCGGCAATCCGCATTTGCAGAAACTCAAACACCCGGCGGCCGGTATGACTATGGTCTTCGCGATACCGCTGCAGAAGCACAGAGAGAGCGTAGTAATCCCGCATAAGATCGCTGTCGGGAATAGCCCGTGGCATCCACAAGATGGTGTAATCCAGGATATTGAACTCGGCCAGCAGCGGACGAAAATCGGCTTGCAGGGACTTTTGCTGGCTTTCGATCTTTTCCGGCGAAGCCACGATGATCAGGTAATCGAGTTCGCCTGTGCGGATGCCGGCGGAAATACGGCGTAACCGGTCGCCGGAGATCTCCGCCAAATTGCCGTAAAATCTCCACCCCTTACGAGTGGTTTGCTGCCAGAGGCACTCATCTTCAATTTCCGGCTGCTCAGCAAATATTTTAAGGGGAAGAAAGGATTCGGTGATTTCGTTGACAATTAACTGGTAAATCCTGCCGTCATCCCGCGACAGGTCAGCGGCGACCGCTCGCATCTTGCGCTGCACAATGGCGTTTACGTTTGCTTCCAGATCGATCCGGTAAACATCCAGCAGGAAATCTTCATTTTTTTGATAAGCCAGATAGGCGCCGTCCTGGTAGAGCCGGCCTAACACATCGGCAATGAAGCGGTAATTCACTTGCGGGTCAAGATCCGTGATCCGATGGAGCAGCATGTCGCCAAGCTGCCTGATGTTGAGGTCTACCCGCCGTGGCGAGATGGCAGCCAGTATCAGTATTTTAATCAGCCGAAGCGCAGTGGTTTGAAGGTCCGACTCCTCAAAAATCTTTGGCACCTGTTTCTCAAAATAGCGGAATACAACTTCCAGGTAGGGATTCAGCTCCAGGGTGTCCTTGATCCGAACCTGAAAATGATCGAAAATAAATTCGGGCGTCAGCAGATGCTCAGCCGGCGCATCCATCATTCCCGGAATATTGCGGCTGGGGTCGCCCTTTATCTGGTAGTGGATAAAATCCACCACGCCACGGTGCTGGGAAAAAAGCACTTTCAGATCGTCCAGCAGATCGATGGTGGCAGGGTGAACAGGATAAATCTGGTTAAATTTCTCTGCAGAAGCCGGAAACGATTGAAACGCACTCTTAATGTAATCGTAAATGGCGTTTATTTTTTCAGTGATTTCATCTCCGCCCTTTTTCTTCACCAGCCGCCGGCTGATCAGCTCTTCCACATGGTGGCTGCCGAGAAACAGGCGAACCGGGTAGCGGTCTTTGATCTTGTTGAAGGTTTCCTGGGTAATCTCACCAGTGTCTTCAATTTTTTCCTGCAATGTGGAAACAATCCACAGTGGATTTTTGAAGGACAATTCCCCCAAATATTGCAGGAAGCGGATCTCTTCATTGTAACTTCGGGCATCCGGCTTGGAACGCAAAAATTCGGAAAGCTCGTCGATCACAATCAGTACCCCTTCGGCATTTTGGAGCGTAGTGTTGGCGATCAGCCGCCCGAAGCGGTCCTTGCGATTGAGCACCAGATCATTGGCGGTAAGTAATCCGACCTCTACCGCCGAACGGGAAATAATCTCTTCCAGCAGCTCACCCGAAGCATGTTCGACCAGTGAAATTTTCAGAACGGTGTATTTTTCTTTAGCCAGGATGCCGCTAAAGGATTGCAGGTTTTTGTCCTGGGCGGCCAGCAGTTTCCAATAAGCCGGTTTTTCGAGAAGTGAAGCCAGTACAGTCAGAAAGTGGGACTTTCCCGAACCGAAATTGCCCTCGATGAAGATCCCCTGCCCCTTTTTTTCTGAAATCAATTTGAATATGACTTCCAGGTTCTTTCCGACTTCACTGGTGATGATAAAATTTTCCAGCAGCATTTGCCGGATTCCAGCATCCTGCAGATCGGACAATTGGACAACAGTCTTTATGGGCGGGAGCTCGACAATATCTTTTATTCTTTTCATCTGCTCATTCACCGGACTATTCGAATATAAGGTTATCTCTCAGCTTTTGGTCAAAGTTAGGGACAAACCACTGAGCTGACAACATCAAAATGGTACCGGCTATCACTTAGTACCCCGGAAAATCACCGATATTGACACAAAAATATTATCTAACTTGATATTATTATCGAACATTTCGGCATCGCCTCACGTATTTAAAATTCCTTTTCGCGGGTTGGTTTGCGGGCCGAACGGTTCTTGCTTTTTCTTTTGTATTCCCGTACCCCTGCATGTATATTCGGAAAAAGGTACCAGGCGGAGTTGAACTTTTTTACCCGCCATAGGTTGAAATTTAAATTTGGATAATTTTTGTAAAGATTTAACCCGAAGTGCACCATGAGAAATTTTACCATCCTTTCATCATTAATTCTATGTTATTTTCTATTTTTACCCAATCACGCATCTGCGCAGTGGTTTTATTTTGGCCGAAATAAAGTCCAGTACACAGATTTTAACTGGCATATTCTGAAAACCGACCATTTCGATATTTATTATTACCCGGAGATGGAAGAATTGGCCGAGCAGGGCGCCTCATTTGCGGAGGAAGCCTATCGTTACCTGGAGAATAAATTCGATTTCACCATAAACCGACGCATTCCCCTTATTTTTTACAGCTCGCACCTTCACTTTCAGCAGACCAATGTCACGCCTTCATTTATTCCCGAAGGTGTCGGCGGCTTTTTTGAATTTCTAAAGGGAAGGGTCGTGATTCCAAGTGACGGTAATATGAACCAGTTCCGAAAGGTTATTTTCCATGAACTGGTGCACGTGTTCATGCACAGCAAAGTTTATTTTGTGAATAAGGAACACTCCCGTTTTGAGGGTACATATCCTCCGCTGTGGTTTACCGAAGGATTGGCTGAGTACTGGTCCAGTAAATGGGATGCGCAGGCTGAAATGGTAATCAAGGACGCGGTACTGAACAATTACATTGTTCCGCTTTCCCAGATGTACCAGATTTACGGGACGTTTATGATGTACAAAGAGGGGCAGGCGATTCTGCAATATATTGCCGAGAATTACGGTGAGGATAAAATCCTTCTGTTGATGACCAACATCTGGAAATACAGCAAGTTTTCCGATGTGTTCCGGGATGTGGTGGGAATGGATTATCGCCGGTTCGATGAAGAATGGATCTATAGCCTCAAGAAACGATACTACCCGCTGTTAAAAGATCACGATCTTTCCAAGATGGTAACCCAGACGGTGGTACGAAAAGGATATAATTTCAAGCCCGCCTATTACAAAGATCCCGAAGGAAACCAAAAAGTTGTGTTTGTCGGAAATCGCACCGGGTATTCCAATATTTACATGGCTGACGTAAAGGCCCTTGGCCCGGAAAGGCACGCCAAGATCACGACGCTGGTAAAAGGTGAGCGAACTTCCGAATTCGAGTCATTTCACCTGTTTTCGAGCAAAATTGATGTGGACAAAGAGGGTAATTTAACGTTCGTCTCGAAGAGCGGTGAGAACGATGCGCTTTACATTTTCAATATCCCGGAGCGGCGCATTATTAAAAAATACGATTGGCCAAAAATCGTTGGGATTTCGTCGCCATCTTTTTCGCCGGATGGGAAAACAATCGCTTTTGCCGGTTTGGATTTCAGCGGCAAACAGGATCTCTACATGCTGAACACCGAGAATGAACAACTTCTGCGGCTGACAAACGATTTCTACGAAGACATGGCACCGGCTTTTTCCCCCGATGGAAAGAAAATTGTCTTTTCTTCCGACCGCACCCAGTATGGCCGGAATTGGTGCTACAATCTTTTTATCTATAATCTCGACAACGATCTGATTTACTATGTCACAGCCGGGCAGCATCAAGATAATACCCCGGTGTGGTCGCCGGACGGGAATTATATCACCTTTACCTCCGACCGGGACTCGTCGCTCAATCTGTGGGTCGCCGATCTGTCCAACATCCCGGAATGGACTTCCGAGAGCTACCAGGAAGTCCGCCTGAAAGAGATTTCGCATTTTGCCAATGCGGCCTTCGATCCGGAATGGATGGACAACAACCGGCTGCTTTTTTCCGTTTATGAAAACAACAGCTTTCAAATACGTATGATGGATAAAGTAATAGATAAGGTAGATTCCACCACTACAATTATTGCGAACAATATGCTCTACGGCCATCGCCAGTGGCATTTCAACCGGCTGGCGGGCAGCAAGGTGATTTCCAAACTGCGCTACCGCAAAAAATACAACCTGGACGTTGCACAAACCCAGGTTAGCCAGGATCCGTTTTGGGGCACCACCGGCGGCGCGCTGTTCGCCTTTACCGATATTCTCGGGAACGATCAGTATTATGCACTGCTTTATAACAATTCCCAGACACGAAGCGAGTTTTTGAAAAGCTTCAATGCGGCAATCACGAAAATTTCGCTTGAGAAGCGCACAAATTACGGTTATGGTCTGTTTCGATTTGCCGGGCGCTACTATAATTATAAGGATGGTTTCTTCTATGAGGACCGGGCAGGCGGCTTCTTCACCATCAGCTACCCGTTTTCTCAATTCAACCGGCTGGAGTTCAATACTAACCTGAGTTATTCGGACAAGGATGTGATTGGAGAGTATCATCGCTTTGCCATCCTGACGTCCAACTGGCTTTCGTACATTTCCGATAATTCCATCTGGTACTACACCGGCCCCATCCAGGGCCACCGCTACAATATTACGGTGGGAAATACGTACGATCTTCGATGGTCGAATGTCAACTATTACACACTGCTTGTTGACCTGCGGCAATATTTCCGGATCTCGCCGGCATTTACATACGCCGTTCGGGCGATGACGCTGTACAATTCCGGAAAAGAGACCCGCTGGTATTATCTGGGCGGAAGCTGGGATTTGCGTGGCTACCGCCGCTGGTCTATTCGCGGTGAAAAGATAGTTTTTCTTTCGAATGAGCTGCGTTTTCCGTTCATCGATTGGCTGGGGGTTAAATTTCCGGTAGGAGGAATCGGTTTTCGCGCCATCCGCGGCGCGCTCTTTCTGGATGCCGGCAATGCCTGGAACGATCAATGGAATGGTTTGATCGGAAGCACCGGTTTTGGAGTTCGCATGAATTTTGGAGGCATTCTTGTTCTCCGTCTCGATATCGGCAAAACCACCGATTTTAAGAAATTTACTTCAGACTGGTTCACTCAATTCTTCTTCGGATGGGACTTTTGATGAAGCACGCACATTACAAGCATCTGCATAAATTACTTTTTCTGCTTGCCGGTTTCCTGATTTTGGCAACCGGGATTCAATGTTCCGGCCTGATAAAGCTGAACATTCCTCCCGAACAGTACAATAATCCGGATGACGGTTGGCTTACCCCTTACAAAAACAACCTGCGGCACAACTCGGTTGCGGAAGATGTTCTGCCACCCTATAAAATCTCATGGAAAAAGCGTTACCGTTCGGTCATCCCGGATCAACCGCTGGCGGTCGGAAATTACCTGATCTTCACCGTGAAAAACGGGATGCTGGCAATTTTTGATCTCGAAAAAGGCGAGAAAATCGGCGAAGGACGTCTTGCACCCGGCTTCTACCATTCCCCGGTCTTATCGGACAATATATTGTACTATTCGGCAAATCTGGGAAACGAAACCTTAGGCGCGTTCGATCTTTCCATCCTTAAAAACAACTGGAAAGATCGTCTGCCACAAATGAATACGACACCGGTTCTCTGGGAAAAGAAACTATTTGCCGGCGCGGATGACGGCAACTTCTTCTGCATGGATCGCGAGAACGGCGAAAAGGTATGGGAATTCAAATCAGGATCGTCTGTATTCGGGATTCCGGCCAGCATGGACAAGAATGTTTATTTCAGTAATGTAGATGGGAAAGTCATCTGTCTGAATGGTCAAAGCGGTGCCAAAGTTTGGGAATCAGCACTAATGGCCAACTTTTATGCCGGCCCGCTTATTGCCGGGGACGCCATTGTTATCGGAAGCACATCGGGAATTATTTATTCGCTGGATGCGCAGAACGGCGAAATACGCTGGCAGGTACAAACTCAGGGCTCGATTTACGGGAATGCCGCTTACCGTAGCGGTGTAATTTACGTTGGGAATAACTCTCACCAGTTTCTGGCCCTCGATGCTGCATCCGGAAAAATTTTATGGGAATTTAAAACAGGCGGAATAAACAACAGCACGCCGGTAGTTGGGCCTAATTTTGTCTACTTTGGCTCATGGGACAAGTTTTTATATGTCCTGGACCGCAAAAGCGGCAAACTCATTTACCGGCAGGAATTTCGCCATCCCCTTAAATCGTCGCTTCTTATTTACCGGGATAATATTTACCTGCACACTGCCAATGACCAGGTGTATTGTCTCGTAAGCGATAACACAGCAAGCCAGGCAGGTGAAGACAAATGAAATACTACAATATACTATTTCTAATTTTGGCAATGATTATTTCCGGTCTGAGCAAAGCCGATCAATCTTATCTCACGGTTTACTCTTCCCCAAATGATGTGGAGATCAGGCTTGATTCAGTGTTGGTAGGTTCGACGCCGTTGGATAAAATAGAAATTGCCCCGGGAAAACACCGTCTGGAAGCGCTTTCTCCTTATAGTGGATTGTGGAATATGACAAACATCGTTAAGGAATTTGAGATTAAAGCCGGTCAGGACACCGCCATTCACATTCGTTTTGAAAAACAAGTGCAGATTAACAGCATTCCCTATGGTGCGCAGCTCATGTTCCAAAATCGGTCCATAGGGGCTACGCCGGTAAGTGTTCCTTTTGAACCAAACAAGGGTAAGGAATTCCGGCTGGAAAAACCGGGATATAGGACTCAGCAATTTGTATTGAAAAAGCCCGAACCATACATTATCACATTAGAACCTTTGAATATGGAACTCGTGGAAGAGACGAACCACTCTTTTTCCCATGCGCTCTTTCATACGCGCTTAAAATCGAAATTTCTATTTCTGACCGGTACCGTAGTCACACATTGGCTCTCGTTTTATTTCAAAAATGTAGCAGATGATAATTATAATAAATACGCGCAAACCGGTGACCCCCATTTGATGAATAAATATTGGGATAAGACACAAAAATACGATCGCCTGTCAGACATCACGCTGGGAGTTTCCTACGCTTTTCTCAGCGGATTGATTTACACCGTTCTTTGGCGCTAAATAAATTACATCATCTTTCGGAGTATTACAATGACATCATATTAAATCCACTGGTCCGGCTAATTTGCCACGATCAGACACGCCGGGGGGGGCTCATTGCAGAGTTGACGGATATTGTTCACTAATTTGCGAAATTCCGAAAAAATAAAAAAAGCCTTGACAAATTTAGTGTAAACGGTTATTTTGTTTCTGACCTGAAAAGGTCAAAACCTCCCTCCCAACTCCGCAGGGGGACGCTTCGGCGCCCCCTGTTTTATTATTGGCCATTTCAATCTTAGAAATTTATGGTTTATTACTTACATTAATACTAAATTGATTTTGTATTAATTATTATTAGTTGATTTTATGAAGGACCGTGCAATGTTACGAAAAATTCTATTCACTTTAATTATTGTTTTTACAGGTTCGCTGTGGGCGCAACTCGGATTTATTCCTCTGGCTGTCGATCATGCGATTTACCGCGCCCCTTCCGGCCATGTCTATGCTGAAATCTACCTGTCTTTTTATCAAAATAACCTTAATTACATTTCAAAAGAAGGCCATTATGAAGCGCAGTACCTGGCGGTTGCCGAAATTTTGCAGGGCGATTCGGTAATTAACCGGGGCGTGAAAAACATGGTGAGCAAGGTTGACTCGATAAGGCAGATTTCTTCGTCGAGACAATTTCTTAACACATTTGCATTTGAGCTCATGGAAGGGAGTTACCAGGCCAAAGTTGTCGTGCGGGATGTCAATTCCAATAATACGGGAGAATACATGTTGGACTTTGATGCCAGGGAATTTCCGCAGGATTCGCTGACTGTGAGTGATATTCAATTGGCCAGCAGTATTTCTCAGGATCAGACAAAAAGCGAATTCTATAAAAATTCACTTACCGTTGTCCCCAATCCGGGTGGTATCTACAATGTTGCACTGCCGGTTGTTTACTATTATGCAGAAGCATACAACCTTGCCCCCATGCCGCAAACCGCGGGTGAATATAGCGTCGCCTGTACCATCACCGACCAGGGCGGAAATGTCATTAAAACATATCCCGCAAAATCACATAAGAAGCCCGGGACATCGGCAGTTCTGATGGGCGGTTACAATGTAGTTACCCTCCCGGCAGCAACTTATTTTTTAAACCTGACAGTCGAAGATCAGCAGACCAGCCAGGAAGTGCATGTATCAAAACGTTTCACTGTTATCAAGCAGGGAAAAAGACAACAGACGGTCCCGGATTCTCTCATCGCCGGTAAGTCCCAGCGGGTTGACATTTCGCAATACAGCCATCTTAGCGAAGAGGAGATGGACAAGGAATTTGAGGCCACCCGCTATTTCGCTAAAAACACTGAGAAGGAAATCTATAAAACCCTGGACAAAGAAGGAAAGCGAACTTTCCTCACCAATTTCTGGAAACGGTATGATCCCATGCCAAACACCGATGAAAATGAATTCAAACTGGACTATATAGAACGGTTGAATTATGCCAACGCAAATTTTGGAACAATGCACAAAGAGGGATGGAAAACGGACCGCGGCCGTGTTTTGTTAACTTACGGCCGTCCGGACGAAATTGAACGCCACTATATGGATATCGGTATGAATCCCTACGAGATTTGGCAGTATCACAATCTTGAAGGCGGTGCAATTTTTGTGTTTGGCGACCGGACAGGGTTCGGTGAGTTTGAACTGCTGCACTCCACTTACAGCCGTGAGTTGTACCAGCCGGATTGGGAAAAGCTGTTAACCCGCACGCATGGGGGTTACAACGATTTTAATAATCAGCAATAATTCGGCATTATTCCCGGAATGAGCCGGAGAGTAAAGACAGAGAACAAACTAAGTTGATATAATTTTTCAAAATACCTGAGCGTTGAATAGCATTGCTTTTTGATCGGGAAGAACGGAGGTCCTTCCGAGGTCGCTCTCGCCGTCTCACCGTTGCTGCATAATTCTGGAGGGGCTGCATTGCTGCCGCGGGAAATCGTTAGCTTCATTCTCAAGGCCGCAATATTCAGCCCGTACATAGCAATCTTTATGATCCTTCATTCCTTTAAGACAGAAAAGCCGTCGGGCGGAAACGCTGTGGTGATCCTTTAAATATTCCACATCCACCAAAGCGCCGAACGGGCATTGAACGCATCCTTCCGGTTGGGTGCCAAATTCTGTGGCTGTTTCTCTGGCGACCAGCGCCGATTGTTCATCCCAGAGAGCGGGCCTGCCCCTGCTGATCACATCGACCGACCTGACACGATAGAGGACAAGACGTCCGCGGTCGACCTTAAGATAAGCCCGCGCCTCAATCATATCTCCGCTGCCCAATTTCAAACTGCGGTAATGATTCCCGGACATTTGCATGTAAACAAAATCTTCCAGATGAAGGCGATCCAGGAATATATCCTTAAAAGTGAGAAGATACCCCCCGAAGGAGAGAAATTCAGCTTTGGGGTACACCTTTCGGGTGAAGCGCGGTTTCACAGCATCTATTTTTCCGGCAATTTCAATTTCGCGATTGCCCACCAAATCAAGCCAGTCTTCAAAGTCATCCAACTCTCTCATAAATTCCTTAAATTCCGGCTTTCCGATCTGAATTTCGGGGTAGTTATGTATCTTCTCCTCATAGAATTCGCGGCAGCCGAAACACTTTCTTCCTACATGCGAAAATCCGCGATGACATTTGTTGCGTTTGCTCAGCTCCTTGCAATGCCAACGGAAGTAGATGCAGCCATCCGGGTAACAGCGCTTATCCTTTAAAATATGGTAAACGGAAATCTTTTTTTTAAAACCGCGATGGCTTTCGTGAATGCAGCGAAAAATATCTATTCTTTTATATGGATTTTCCAAATTGTCCCCATTTCAGATTACTGCAAGATATAAACTTATTCAAACCACATCAAATTTTTTCTCTTAAATAGGGAACACGCCATGCTCTCCGGGGTAGCATCCGGCTTGGTTGAATACCATTGGAATCAAAACAGATTGTCTTGTTGACAAATTTCGTGATTTTTATTACTTTACTTTCGCGATGTCGAAAAGGGAGGAAATTTTGCTTCTTCGATCTGAAATACAAATACGAGTCCCCATAAACAGGTAATGAGAATTTCATTATGCTAAATTACATTTACATCTGCACTCACTGCCATTCCGAATTCCCGGCGTCCAAAGTGGATGAGCGCGATTTTTACCTTTGTCCCAATTGCGGTGAGACGCCCGTCAATGGCCCGCTCCGCGGAATTCTCCAGATCCAGTACGACTACGGGGAATTAAAGAAACACTACAACCGGCAATTTTTTCTGCAGCAAGCAGTGCCGGGGCAATTTTGGAACTACCCATTGCTGTGGCCGCTCCAAATTGGCTGGGAAACGGAAAATTCACCTTTTGTCAAGATTTCGAATACTGAATTGTCCCGCCTTGCCCTCCACACTCGAAAGGTGTCTCCCTTCCGTATAAAAGGGCATGATCTGCTGGTCCTGGACGAAACCGGCAATCCAACCTACTCTTTCAAAGACCGTGCATCAATTCTGGTTGCGCTCAAAGCCCGGCAATTGGGAATTAAGGAGATCTCGGCGGCTTCCACCGGAAATGCCGGATCGAGCCTGGCCGGGATATGCGCGCGGCTGAGACTCGCTTCACACCTGTGGGTCCCGGAAACCATTCCGGAAGCCAAACTCATGCAAATGTTAGCCTATGGTGCGCAGGTACATATTGTCCGGGGCGACTACGACCTCGCCTTTGACTTGTGTCTGGAGCTCTCCCGCAAAAAGAACTGGTACAACCGGAATACCGCATACAATCCACTGACCATCGAGGGGAAAAAATCAGCCGCTTACGATATTTTCCTGGAATTAAAGGGCGATCTTCCGGAATACATTTTCGTGCCGGCCGGCGACGGCGTTATTTTGGCTGGGATTTACAAGGGCTTCTGCGAGCTTCGACAATTAGGTATTATTGACCACCTGCCACAACTGTATGCGGTGCAATCTTCCGGCAGCGATGCCCTGGTTCGCTTTTCGGAAACCGGCCATTTCGAGTATCGCCCTGCGGAAACCATCGCAGACAGTATTTCAGCCGGCGCCCCACGCAACCTTTATTTGGCCGCGCGGGCAATTCACGAAACGGGCGGCAAGGCAGTAGCAGTGCAGGATTCTGAAATTGTGGATGCCCAAAAAACAATTGCTGAACAGACAGGCATTCTGGTGGAGCCTGCAGCAGCCGCCAGCTTGGCGGGTTATCTCCAGGTAAGCCGGAAACTCGCTGCCAAAAAAGGTTTACTTCTTTTTACCGGAAGCGGATTAAAAGATCTGGCATCGTTGAAACGTTTACATCAAATGCCGACAATTTTCAGCGCCGAAATTTGGCGGGAACGTTTTGGAAGGAGCTAATTTATGTCCAATCTGGATACGTTAATTATCAGTGCCGGCTATTCCGGCCGAATGAAGGGATTCAAGCCGCTGATGAATTACGAGGGAATGCCTTTTCTTCTCTCCATTATTTTAAAAGCAGGACCTGTCTCCGGCAAGATCATAGTGGTCACTGGTTATCGCTCGGAAGATGTCCAGGAAGAAATAGGCCTTTGGCTCCATCGTGTACCCAACCAGCACTGGCTTGAACTCACCGGAACGACAACCGAACAATGGCAAAATCTGCCCAATAAAATAGAGTATATTTACAATCCGGAGTATGATAACGGGATGTTCGGTTCGCTCCAAACCGGCTTGAAACAACTGCGAAAGACTGAATGGGTGCTCTATCATTTTGTGGATCAGCCGCATATCCCGGCCTCCTTTTACAGGCAGTTTGCATCGCAGCTATCGCCTGAGTTCGACTGGGTTCAGCCGCAATTCAATGGGAAAAACGGCCATCCCATCCTGATTCGGAATTCCATTATTTCTTCAATTATCACTGCCGATCCCGCCAACGATTTGCGAACAATTTCCGAGCAAATGACTATTCAGAGAAAATTCTGGGACTGCCGATATTCTCAAATCCTGGAAGATTTTGATACCGAATGGGATTTGCATCATATGGGAGATTTCAATGATCATCTGGGATAAATTAAAAGAACTGTCCGGGAATAATCAGTCCTTTGTCTTGGCAGCAGTCGTCAAAACTTCAGGATCGGTGCCGGGCAAAGTTGGTTTTAAAATGATTGTGGAAAAAGATGGCCGGACTACCGGAACAGTGGGCGGCGGGGAGCTGGAACAGCGAGTGATCCGGGAATGCTTGTCCCGGCTGGAAAACGGTTCATCCGGTTTGCAGGAATATGTTCTTCGTGAGAAGGAAAGCAGTGCAAAAAAACAGGGTGATGCCGAAATTGTGCCGATGATGTGCAACGGGAAAGTCTGGATTTATTACGATATGGCGGAATCCAGGCTGCCGGTTTATATTTTCGGTGGCGGGCATGTGGGACAGGCGCTGTCGTTTTATCTTTCGCGTTTGAACTACCGCATTATCCTGGTGGACGACCGGGAAGAATTTGCCGGTGAAAAGATGAATCCTTATGCCCACGAACGCGTTTTCACCGATTATATAAAATATGCTCATGAGTTCCAACCCCAGGTGGGGAGCCTGGCAGTGATCATGACGGAAGGCCACGGCTACGATTACGATATTCTGCACGCCATTTACGAAAGGCGGCTTCCGATGAAATATGTCGGTGTAATAGCTTCCCGCTCGAAATCCGCCGGCCTCATCGAAAAGCTAAAGAAGGATTTGGACGGAAAACCGGATCTTTCCAATCTCTACACTCCGATTGGGCTGGATATCGGTGGTAATACCGAGAGTGAAATTGCGCTGAGCATCGCGGCGGAGATTCAGGCGGTTTGTTTTGGGAAAACAAGTCCCCACTTGAGAAAGTAACAGAATATCCATTCTTGAAATAAAAGGATAATACATGGATGACTCCATTTCATTTGTCCTGGACGGCAGGATAATAAAGATTAATTTTGAAGATTCCGTCGGCTGCACGCCAACCACCACCGTGCTCCAATACTTGCGCAGCCTGCCCAATCACAGAGGCGTAAAGGAGGGTTGTGCAGAAGGTGATTGCGGCGCCTGCACCGTGGTGCTGGGTGAGTTGGGCAACGATGACAAGATCCGCTACCGGGCGGTCAACTCGTGCCTGGTTTTTCTTCCCATGATTCATGGCAAACAGCTCATCACGGTGGAGAACCTGAAATCGCCGGACGGCGGGCTGCACCCGGTTCAGCAGGCGATGGTTGAAAATAACGGCGCCCAGTGCGGCTTCTGCACGCCGGGAATTGTGATGTCCCTTTTTGTCCTGTCGAAATCGAATCCGGAATCCACACGCCCGGAGATTGACGATGCCCTTACCGGGAATCTGTGCCGCTGCACCGGCTACCAGCCGATTATCGAAGCAGCAACCAAAGTTGCAAAGACAAAATTCGAAGATCATTTTGACCGGAATGTAGCCAAAATCGTTGGCCTGTTGAAATCAATTGCCGCCGATTCAATCCGGATCGATACCGGACAGCAGAAATATTATCGTCCGGTGAGCCTGAAAGAGGCGCTGCAGCTCAGAAAAGAACACCCGGATGCGTTCCTATTGTGCGGCGCGACCGATATTGCCCTGCAGGTGACAAAGCAGTTCCGGTTACTGGAAAACATTATCGATTTGTCCGGGATTGAGCGTCTGAAAGAGATTTCTGAGAACGGAGAACAGATTTCAATCGGCTCGGCAGTAAATATAGAAGACATGATGGCTGCTGCCCGAAAACATTTTCCGGCTTTGCACAAAATGTTCCGGGTTTATGGATCGAAGCAGATCCGCAACCTGGCGACTTTGGGTGGGAATATCGGCACTGCTTCCCCAATCGGCGACTCGCTGCCGGTGCTGATGGCTTATGATGCTTCGATAGTTCTGGAAAGTGTGCGGGGAAAAAGAACGGTCAATCTCAATCAATTTTTCAAAGGATACCGGCAAACCGAACTGCAGCCGGATGAGATCATTACCGAAATTATGATTCCCAAACTCACCAACGGGGCAATTGTCAATTCATACAAAATTTCCAAGCGGAAAGATTTGGACATTTCCACACTGAGCGGGGGGTTCCGGCTGAAGCTGGCGGACGACGGCATCGTTTCGGACATCCGGCTGGCTTACGGCGGGATGGCGGCCACCACAAAACGTGCACTCAAAACAGAGAATTTCCTGAACGGAAAACCGTGGAGCAGGGAGACAGTTGAACAAGCTATGCAAATTCTCGATAGCGAGTTTACGCCGCTGTCCGATGTTCGCGGCAGCGCCGAGTTCCGGGAAGTAGCCGCCCGGAATTTGTTGCTGAAATTCTGGAGTGAAACAAATACTGGCATTTAACGAAGCAAGAATTTTTTGGTCATTATTAAATCAAACAAGTTATTATGAAAAAACCACTCTTTCACGAAAGTGCAGAAAAACACGTTAGCGGTAAATCCATTTATGTGGATGACATCCCGGTGAACGATCAGCTATTATCTGGTTGGATCGTTTATAGCCCGCACGCTCATGCGAAAATCAAATCCATCGATTTGAGCGCCGCCCGAAATCTGCCCGGCGTGCACGCCGTTCTCTGCCACCGCAACATCCCGGGGGAAAACCAGATGGGGCCGGTGATAAAAGATGAACCGTGCCTGGCGGAGGACGAAGTCAATTTTGTTGGGCAGGGAGTCTGCCTCATCGCTGCCGAAACAGAGGCAATCTGCCGCTCGGCGGCGAAACTTGTCAGTATAAAATACGAGCCGCTGGATGCCATTCTGGATTTGCAGAAAGCAATCGAAATGGACAGCGCACTCGGCCCGTGGCGAAAAATCGAAAGAGGTGAGATTACAAGCGCATTCGATTCCGCACCGCACATCATTTCCGGCGAACTGCACACCGGCGCCCAGGAGCACTGGTATCTTGAAACGCAGGCATGCCTCTGCGTCCCCGGCGAAGGCGAGGAGATGCTCGTCTACAGCTCTACCCAGCATCCTTCCGAGACGCAGCTCCTGGTAGCTGAGGTTCTGGGAATCGGCAGCCACCAGGTGACGGTGGAAGTGCGGCGGCTGGGAGGCGCTTTTGGCGGAAAAGAAACCCAGGCCAATCATTATGCCTGCTGGTCGGCGCTGCTGGCCAACGCTACCGGAAGGCCGGTGAAAATCCGCCTGAACCGCGACAATGACCAGATCATGACCGGCAAACGACATCCATTTTTCATAAAATACAGGGCAGGATTTGACGATGATGGAAAAATCAGCGCTCTCGATGTCGAGCTAAACAGCGATGGAGGCGCAGCCAACGACCTTTCGTACGCCATCCTGGAGCGGGGAATGCTTCATGCCGACAATGCCTATTTCATTCCCAACATACGGGTTCTGGCCCGTGCCTGGAAAACCAACTACCCGCCCAATACCGCTTTCAGAGGATTCGGTGGCCCGCAGGGAATGGCGGGAATGGAAACCGTCATTGACCGGGTTGCCCGTTACCTGAAAAAAGACTCGGCCGAAATCCGGCTTGCCAATTTTTACGGGATCGACACCAACAACACCACGCATTACGGCGAAACGGTTGAGAACAACCGGCTTTACGTATTGTATGAAAAGCTCATCAAGTCCTCGAAATACAACATGCGACGAAAAGAGATTGACGCATTCAACGCCGGGCACGAATTTGTGAAGCGGGGCATGGCGTTGACGCCGGTAAAATTTGGGATTTCCTTCACCACTGCTTTCCTGAACCAGGCCGGAGCTTTGGTGCACGTTTACAAGGACGGCACCATTTTGGTGAATCACGGTGGAGTGGAAATGGGACAAGGGCTACACACCAAAATCCTGGAAGTGGCTGCCGCGGAATTTGGGGTGAGCCGGGAGAGAATCAGGCTAAATGCCACCGACACTTCCAAGGTGCCAAACACCTCTGCCACCGCCGCTTCATCCGGCTCGGACCTGAATGGCATGGCGGTGAAAAATGCGATCGACATCCTGAAGGAGCGCATCGCTGAAAATGTTGCCGGTCATTTCAATAAGGATGTGAAAAAAGGAAGGAAAACCGCCAAAGCGGATATCATTTTTGCAGATGACAGGATATTCGACGCCAAGCACCCGGAACGGAAGATTTCATTCGCCGCGGCCATTCCTATCTGCTACCTCAACCAGACCAGCCTGAGCACCACCGGCTACTATCGCACACCGGAAATCGGGTTCGACCGGGAGAAGGGCCAGGGGCATCCCTTTCATTATTTTGCTTTTGGCATGGCGGTTACCGAGGTGGAAATCGATGTCCTTACCGGCCAGCACACAATCCTGCGTACCGATATCGTTCATGATGTGGCGGACACACTGAATGAGAACATCGACCGGGGGCAAATCACCGGCGGTTACATCCAGGGGGTGGGCTGGTGCACAACCGAAGAGATTAGATGGGATTCCGCCGGCAACCTGTTGAGCCACTCTCCCGACACTTACAAAATACCCGGCGTGCAGGACATACCCGCCGATTTCCGGATAGAGATTCTGGAGGGTCACCCAAATCCCGGAACCATCCGAAAGAGCAAGGCGGTGGGTGAGCCGCCGTTCATGTTGGCGCTCTCCGCCTGGCTGGCGATCAAGGATGCCATTTCAGCGGTAGGCAATCACGAAATCGAACCGGAATATTCGCTGCCGGCCACCCGCGAAGTGATTCTGCTGTCCGTCGAAAAGCTGAAGAAGCAGATGAGGCCGGAGAATGAACCGGCGCGTAAGACAGCAAATCATATGAAAAGATAAAATCTTTTTGCCGGATGTTAATATCCTCGGAAATAGTGTTTTGAAAGGATCCACACGATCAACTTGAGAAAACAAGAATCTTAATCCTTTATATTCTGTTAATCCTGTCGAGAAATCTTGGAGGAATCATGAAACGGAGAAATTTCCTAAAAATTTCACTGGCAACTCCTCTATTCTTTGAATCCATTTTGAAAGCAGAAGCCGCCAACCAGCCGGACTTCCTGCCGGCTGCGCCGAACAGGTTCGATTTGCTGGAAGTCAGCGGGAGCTACCGCCAGATTGGTTACGAAATCGGAAAGCGATTCAGGAAAAATATCCGGGAGATTATTCGCAGTCGCAAAGACTGGCATAATGATCTTTTAGCCAAATTGGATTCACCTGAAGGTAAGTCACTGGCAGCCGGGCTGAAAAGGCAAACACAAAGATATTTCCCACAATTTCTGGAAGAAATTGAGGGAATGGCAGACGGCGCGGGATTGGCATTCCATGCGCTGTGGGCAATCAGCATCAAATCGGAGTTGGGCTGCGTGCAGGGCGAGAATCCCGGCTGTTCCACAATTTTTGTCAAACATCAAAACAAGATGTGGCTCTTCCATAACGAGGACGGCGACACCGCCTATCGCGATCTGATGTTCCTGGTGAGAGTTCACCCGCCATCCGGGATTAGTTATGTATCGATGGTGTATCCTGGAATATTGACCGGCAACGGGCCTTCGCTGAACAGCCGGGGCATCATCCAGACCACCAATTATATCGGCAGCACGCAAGCCGAACCGGGCATTCCCCGCTATGTTTTAGGACGGGCAGTGCTGGAGGCAAAAGATCTCGCCGAAGCCGTGCAAATTGTCACCATGCACCCGCGGGCATTTCCCTATCATCACAATCTGGCCAGTCTGCAAGAACAACGGTATGTCTCGGTAGAAACCGTTCCGGATGCATCGGAAGCAAGCGAACCGTACGGCATCTACTACCACACCAACCATCTCATCCTCGAAGGAACGCGTGAGTACCCGTATGAAGATCAGGAATACAAGAAATCATCCTCCCTCTCCCGGTATTCGGTTCTGGAAGAAGAATTAAGCAAGATCGAACTCTCGGAGTCAATAAAGCCGGAGGATTTTCTGGCTATTCTTTCATCCCACCAAAATGCACCTTATTCGCCCTGTCGACATCCACAAGGAGGGGTGCAAGGGCAAACGCTGGGCACTGCTTTCTACGACGCAACCAAAGGAAGTTTTCGCTTGTACCGCGGTAATTCCTGCCAATCGGTGCCGGGCGCTTTGTTTTCTGAATACAGGTTCTAAAGACCAAAACATATCAGTTCTACATTAAATGGGGCATGAAAATCTATTTCGGTTTTGCCTCGTGCAGATGGCACCCATATCATTGGCGTATTATTTGAGAATCTTATTTCGTTGTCCCGTCTGAAACTTCGCTCATCCTTTCACATAATAAATTATTCCTTGATTTCAAAATATAGCTTTTCATATATTTTGAAGTATACTTCTATGATGTGACTTAAATTATTAGCTCAATGAATGAACCAAGTGAAAAACTAATTTACCCCATTGGTATCGTGGCCAAACTGCTGGAAGTAAGCGTGCACACCATTCGTTTGTACGAAAGGGAGGGCCTGATTCTTGTACAAAAGACCGAATCCGGGCGGCGGATTTTCTGCGACAGGGATGTAGAAAGATTGCGCTGTATCCGAAGAATGATTTTGGACAAAGGATTGAATCTGCAGGGAATAAAGCATCTCCTGGCAATAATGCCATGCTGGCAAATTAATCCTGATTGTTTCGCAAAGGATTTTCAGACTTGCCCGGCTTATCGATTCACCGAAGCGCCCTGCTGGACTTTGGAGGATAAACCGGAAGTGTGCAAAAATGTGGATTGCTACCAGTGCCCGGTTTATCAGCAGCCGGTTGACTGCAACACAATTAAAAAAATGTTTCATGAAAGAGACCAGCTTCAAAACTAACAAATAAAAATCCAGACACGCAGGAGACAAATGTGAAACGAAACAGCCTGTTTTTTCTGCCTTTTATTGTGATTATTTTATTAAATAGCTACCAGGCATTTGCCCAGTGCGGAGCATCCCTTTCGTCGTGCAAAACCTGTCATGAAGTCAAGCGGGCTAAGCCTGTGGCGACCCAGGGAAGCTGGCACAAAGACCATGCTTTTGGCGATTTCTGTGAATTCTGCCACGAAGGCAACACCGCTGCTAAAGACGAAGCCTCTGCGCATGCAGGAATAAATCTCATGCCTCTTAAGAATCCGGGCAATACTTGCAGTTCCTGCCATCCCGACGATTACAAATCCCGGGCGCAGAAATACGCGGCAATTCTAAAAATCGACATCAGCGACGAAGGAAACCAGCCGGTAACTCAAGCTGCCTCCCAGGATTCCGCCGCGCAGGCCACACCGGAACCGACATCTACCGCTGCTGCAAATCCCGGTGCGACAATTTCCATTCCCGCCGGAGGAGAAGTTGTCGATTTCAACCAAATCCTTGCGGAAGAACCGCCAAGCCATATTGCAGTCGGGAATCTTATCCTGATCGTCATGATCGCCGGGCTGTTTTTTGCTTTCCTCTTTCTCTACTGGTTTTTCAACAAGGCTTCCCTGAAGAAAAAATTCAGGGAAATCGCTCACGGAACATCCGAAGAAATCTCGCCTGCTGCATCCTTGAGCGATGATGAGGATTTGGCGGAGGCGATAAGTATTATTCAATCCCGCCCGCTAATCCATGACCTGGTGCTGCAATTAAAGGATCGCGACCCTGTGACAATTGAGGCTCTACTGAAAATCTGCAGCCTCAACGGCAGCGCCGAAAAGCTTATCAAATCACTCGGGCACCTCGATCTGGAGCTGTTCAGGGATTTGCAGGGGAAGAATGAGCGGGAGCTGGAAGTGTTGATGACATTAGCGAAAAAATTGTAAAGGAGTGAAGCACATGGATTGGATAATCGAACAGATGAAAAAGAAAACATGGTCTCCCTATGCTGCCGGTGTGTTCCTCGGCATCATCAATGTCCTGGCGCTGGTCCTCATCAGCAAACCGTTGGGAGCATCCACCGCCTTCGCCAAAATGACCAGCTACCTGGTGAAAATCGGATCTCCGTCTATGCTCAATGCCATGTATTACAAATTCGTGATGCCGCCGGGAGTGAATTTCACCGTAATCGTGGTCATCGGGATCCTGATCGGCGGTTTTATCTCAGCCAAAATGTCCGGCGATTTTCGACTGCGAATGGTCACTGACCAGCAATGGATTGACCACTTCGGCTCCTCGGTCTTCAAACGATGGACGCTGGCATTCATCGGTGGTGCGATGATCGAATGGGCAGCACAATTGGCAGGGGGCTGTACCAGCGGGTTGGCGATTTCAGGAACCATGCAATTGGCACCTTCCGGCCTGATTTTCATCTTCGGTCTCTTTGCCTCGGGTATTGCGACCACATTCTTACTCTATGGAAAAAAATATTAATTTTCGCTATACACAGGAGACAAAAAAATGGAAGTGACATTTTGGGAATTCTTTTTTAGCATCATCCTGGGAATCGGTTTTGGCATAGCCCTCCAGAAGGCAGGGCTGACCAAATACGGCACCATCGTTAATGTATTCCGGTTCAAGGATTTGGCGGTGATAAAGTTTATGCTCACCGCGCTCATTACCGCAATGCCCCTAATTTTTCTTCTCAAGGCTGCCGGAATCATCAGTCTGACCAATATTAATCCGACTTACATCGCCGGGAATCTGCTGGGCGGGCTGGTCTTCGGGGCCGGCATGGCCCTCTCCGGATTCTGACCGGGTACAATGGCCGGAGGTGCCGGTCAGGGCAGTTTGGATTATCTGATCCCGGGATTCCTGGGCTTTGCGGCGGGCGCATTCCTGTTTGGGAAAACCTACACCGCAGTTTTCACCAAAATTTCGCAGATTGCAAATTTTGGCTCCATTTCGATACCGGAGCTGTTTCATGTAAACCAGTGGCTGTTCATCATTTTCTTTGTTGAAATGACACTGGTGCTCTTCTACTTCCTGGAGAAAAAGGGGGTGAAATGAGAGCGCATTCCCGACAATACAGAAACGTCCTGTTTCCTTGTCGGGATTTCATCATCCCGGTTCAAGAAGCATGGGGCATGGAGCATGGGATGCTGTATCACTCCAATATCCCATCATACCGAACTCTTTCATCAAGAATGACTGAAAAAATAGGGAAAAACGATGGCAAATAAAGAACAGGAAAACGCGGGCATGGAATTCACAATGTCGCGCAGAAAATTTTTGGGCCTTTCGGCAGCCGGGCTGGGAGGCGTAGTTGCAGCCGGGGCGGGTTTTGAGAAGCTCCAAGCCTATGCCGCCAGCTACGGCTCGGATGTAAAAACCACCATACAAAACGGCGAAGTTCATTCGCTTTGCGAGATGTGCGTATGGCGCTGTGGCCTCATTGCCAAAGTGCGGGAAGGCAAAATTGTGAAGCTTGAAGGAAATCCACACCATCCCCACTCACGGGGGAAACTGTGTCCCCGCGGGCAGGCCGGGCTTGGGCAAACCTACGATCCGGACCGCCTGAAATGGCCGTTGATCCGCACCGGCAAACGGGGCGAAGGAAAATTCAAAAGAGTGACCTGGGGAGAAGCCCTGGATTACACTGCCCAACGCATGTTAGATATCAAAAAGCGCTACGGCGCTCATTCCATTATTTTCTCCACCACCCACAATCTCATCCAGCAGCAGTTTGAAAATTTGCTGTGGGCCTTTGGCAGTCCCAACTACGGAACGCAGCGGGGACTGTGCTTCAACTCCATGATAACGGCAAACAAGCTGACTTACGGCTTTGACGAGCCGGGACGGGATTACAAAAACACGTCCTATATTATTTATGCCGGGCGCAATCTGTTCGAAGCTATTTCCAATTCGGAAACCCAGGATCTGGTGGAAGCGCTCTCCAAAGGGGTGAAGGTAGTGGTGCTGGATCCCCGCTTCAGCAAGACCGCCGCCCGCGCCACCGAATGGCTGCCGGTGCGGCCCGGAACCGACCTGGCCTTCTTCCTTGCCATGATCCATGAAATT
Organism: uncultured Calditrichaceae bacterium; assembly: GCA_964624795.1. Taxonomy (GTDB): domain Bacteria; phylum Calditrichota; class Calditrichia; order RBG-13-44-9; family RBG-13-44-9; genus CAZUZS01. The sequence continues at coordinate 42,577 of CAZUZS010000002.1, read as the reverse complement.
GTCAGGAACGACCTATACGACAAGGAATTTGTTTCCAAATACACGGTTGGATTCGAGGAATTGGAGCAGGAAATCCGGGATTATACGCCGGAGTGGGCAGAGCGGCAGTGTGAGATCCCGGCGGAGACCATTCGCCGTATCGCCCGTGAGTTTGCGATCGCCTCGCCACGCGCCTTTGCCCATCCCAACTGGCGCACTTCGAATTTTATCAACAGTTTCCAGACCGAGCGAGCCATTGCGGTGCTCAACGCCATTATCGGCAACTGGGAGAAAACGGGCGGGCAGTGCCCGTTGGAAGGTGAGGAAGGTGGAGTGGAGCTGGGAACCATTCCGCAGCCGCCATATCCACGCATCAGGGCATTGCGTCTGGACGGTGTTCCGTGGAAATATCCGACGGTACCCCTGAAGCTTGGAATATTCCAAAATCTGCGGGATGCCATTCTCAGCGGGAAGCCGTACCAGGCACACGGCTGGTTCATCTATCGCCAAAATCCGCTTAGCTCGATTTCCGACCGTCGCAAAACCCTGCAGGCATTGGCCAAACTGGATTTCATTGCAGTTACCGATATCCTGATGAACGACACCGCCTATTACGCCGATGTGGTTTTCCCCGAGGCGACTTACCTGGAACGGTACGATCCGCTGGCGCAGGTTGAAGGCAGCGTCTATCTCCGGCAACCGGTTATCGAGCCGCTGTTCGAGTCCAAACCGGGACTGTGGATTTTTAAAGAATTGGGAATCCGCCTGGGGCTGAAAGATTATTTCAACTATGCAGATGAAGAAGATTATATCCGGGCGCAATTGAAACCGCTTCCCATTACACTGGAAGAGTTGAAAGAGACGGGTCATTACCGGCCGCCACAGGAAGAGGAAGAGAAAGCGGAGCAGCCGCCGGTTTTTCAAACCGCCAGTGGAAAAATTGAAATCTCATCGAGTGTGCTGGAAAAACTGGGGCACAACCCGGTTCCGCACTGGGAGGAAGCACCTCGCCCGGAAGAAAACCAGTTCTACCTGTTAACCGGGAAGGTGGCAGTTCATACCCAGTTTTCGACGCAGAACAACCAGTTGCTGCACGACCTGTTCCCCACCAATCCGGTTTGGATTCATCCCCTTGCGGCTGAAAAATACGGGATCGAAGATGGCGACGAAGTGTTTGTTGAAAGCCGTGTGGGGCGTGTGAAAACCCATGCAATGGTCACTGAGGGGATTCGCCCCGACTGCCTGTTTATGGTGCCCGGTTTTGGTCACATTTCCAAGGGATTGCGAACAGCGTTTAACCAGGGCGTGAGCGATTCGGACCTGCACGAGACCATCACCGACCCCATATCAGGAAGTCAGGCGTTATCCCAGACATTCGC
>CAZUZS010000002.1:10717-41119 GCA_964624795.1 uncultured Calditrichaceae bacterium | reverse complement strand
AGTTGTTCGGTGGAAAACAATGTCCCGGTCGGACACCACCGGAATTGGGTTGACCAGATTGGGCCCAAAGGCACATTTCCGGTGTTGGGGATGTCCTTCGAGCCGGGCAACTGCAATCACTGCGGCAATCCTCCCTGCGAGCGGGTTTGCCCTACCGGTGCCACCTACCGGCGGGACGACGGCCTGGTGATGATAGACCAGGACAAATGTATCGGCTGTAAATATTGCATCGAAGCATGCCCCTACGATGCCCGCTACCTGAATGAGGAAACCGGAGTTACCGACAAATGCTCTGCCTGTGTGCACCGAATTTACAACGGCGAAGAGCCGGCATGCGTGGCAACCTGTGTGGGCAATGCCCGGCATTTTGGAGACATTAATGATCCGCAAAGCGAGGTGTCACGGCTGCTGGCAACCAACGATTACTACCGGATGTATGAGGAAGCGGGGACACAGCCCGCTATCTACTATATCTTCAAAGGAGGGCGGAAAATATGACACATGAATTTCACTGGGGCGTGTTGATCGTAAATTATCTGTTCCTGGCAGGCATCAGCGCCGGTTCCTTTGCCACTTCCGGGCTGGCGAATTACGTAGGCGGGAAAAAATACGAGCCGATTGCCCGCCTGGGCGCGTACATCGCCCCTTTCCCGGTGATGATTGGAACGCTGCTTCTGTTGTTTGACCTGGGCCGTCCTCTCAATTTTTGGCGCTTATTTGTGACCGTTCAGTGGACATCTCCCATGTCCATAGGTACCTGGCTGCTCACATTCTTCATCGCCATCAGCCTGGCATATTTCGTCCTGTGGCTGCCTGTTTCACTGCGGAACTTCATCCGAATTCCGCACCGGCTGAAGGATTTGCTGCGTCTCTCCCGATGGACGCGCCTGACTGAAGAAGAAGTGCGGCGAGGCAAACTGGTCCTGGGCGGTCTGGGATTTCCTTTTTCCATTGGCGTCGGCATCTACACCGGGATTCTGTTAGGTGCGGTCCCGGCACGGCCTTTCTGGAACACACCGATGGTAGCACAGCTATTCCTGTTCTCCGCCATGTCCACCGGCGTGGGAACCATTCTCCTTATCCGCTCTCTGTTTTTTCGGCGGGAGGTATCGCACCAGGAAAAAATGCTGTTGAATTCAGTGGATGCCGCCCTCATCCTGTTTGAAATATTCCTGATTATTCCATTCATCCTGCACCAGCGTCTCTCCACCTGGAGCCATGCGGAAGCAATCAAGATCATTATGGGCGGTTCGCTTACATTCTATTTCTGGATCGGCGTTATTTTGTTGGGAATCCTGGTGCCACTCAGCCTGGAAATTTACGAGCTGTGGCAGATTGTGGTGAAGAAACACCTCACCGGGCACCGCCTGAACCTGGGCCTGATCAGCGGCGCGCTTGTGATTATCGGCGGATTTACCCTGCGGTATGTGTTTGTTTATGCCGGGCAGATTTCACACTTTTTGCCGGTACGGTGAGGAGGGTTTTGACAGAATTAACAAGATTGACGGGATAAATGTGAAGGATTTTAGGCAAGTCAAAATCAATCTGGGAAATGCCAAATAACGACATCCCCCCCTTCCCCCCTTCGAAGGGGGGATGTTGCGAATTTTCTAAACAGAAAGTTCGAACAGATAATTGAATAGTCTGAATGGTAACCAATCATGTTAATCCGGTTAATCTTGTCAAAAAATAATTTTTAATATGTGGAAGTAATAAGTTGCAGAAGAATAGCCAGTCCCAAAAACCGGGTTTTCCACGGTTTATATTGCATCTTCATCCTCCCCGGATTCCTGCAATCTCGGCCAAATTCACGTACACTTTCGGATTGGGCGGACTGGCGTTTTTGTCTTTTGTGCTAACTACCGTGACTGGCCTGCTGCTGCTTTTCGTCTATTCGCCTGAGGCGGGAACCGCTAACGAATCCGTTCAGCAAATTGCCACAGTCGTTTCCTACGGTTGGTATGTCCGTAATCTCCATTACTGGTCGGCGCAGATCATGGTGATTGCGGTGCTGCTGCACCTGTTCCGCGTGCTCTTTACCGGAGGCTATCTCAACGGGCGTCGGCTCAACTGGATCATCGGAATTTTCCTGTTGTTTTTCACCCTGTTGGTGGATTTTACGGGATTTACTCTGCGCTGGGACAGCGAATCCCATTGGGCGCTGGTAACCGGAACGAACTTAATGAAAACCATTCCGTACGCCGGACAGTCACTTTACCGTTTTATTGTTGGAGGCCCGCAGATCGGTGGGGCAACTCTTTTGCGAATGTACGCCTGGCATATATTCGGTCTTCCGTTCATCATATTTGGCCTCACAATTTACCATTTCTGGCGAATCAGAAAAGAAGGCGGCATTTCGGCAAGGTTCCAACCTTCCCGGCAACAATTCATTAGCCGCGAAAAACTGCTTCTAAAAGAATCGCAATTTCTGTTGGCTGGCAGCACCGTATTCATTCTCCTCTCAGTGTTTTTTACCCCACACCTGGGAGTTTCGGCAGAAAAAAGCCTGACGGCGGCTGCGGTTCATGCTCCGTGGATATTTTTGTGGATCCAGTTCCTGCTGCGGTATTTCCCGGCATTCCTCGCAGGAATTATTTTGCCGGTGCTTTTATTGGCCTGGCTGGGAATACTGCCCTACCGGGATAAGAATGCACAAGAAGTTGGAATCTGGTTTGCCCCAGAACGCCGGCGAGTTATTTATCCGGTTATTGCAGTGTTCATTTTTATCCTTTGTATCAGCCTGATTGAAGCGGTAAGATAGGCATCCGAAATAATGATGTGTATTTACAGGTCAACGAACTGGCCAAAACTTTGGGAATTTCACGCAAAGGCGCCAGGACGCAAAGAACCATTGACCGGGCAGAGGACACCCGGCGTTGCCATAACTAAAGCTGGGATACTATTTTCAGGCGAAGGAACCATAGACTCTGAACCCAGAACCCTTATAAAAAATGATGAGAAAGAAATACTGGAATCGTAGATACAATTTTGCAGTGTTGATTCTCGCTTTTGCACTGGCCACCCTGCTGATTTTCCGAAAGGATTCGCAGCAAGCGTGGAAGCAGTACCAGCGGGAATATTTCCGGAAGCAGAAAATTGATTCAGCGGCAATTGCCATCAAAATCATCCGGCCAACCCTGACAGGTAAGCCGGAGCTGTGTCTGACCTGCCATTTGGGGCTGGAAGAGATCAGTTCTTCCCACCCGGTGGAATCCTTCGGCTGCGTAATTTGCCACGGCGGTGAGCCGCTCACCCTGGACAAAGAGCTGGCTCACAAAACCCTGCGTGGAGGAAAAAATCCGTCCGATCTGCAATTTGTGGAACAAAGCTGCGGCACCAGTCCCACCGGCGTTTCCTGTCACAGCGGCTACAATGAGCGCTGGCACAACACCATCAGCAGGGTGGATCGCAGCTTGCAATCCACTGCCTGCGGAGCGATTGCATTTACCCGCTTCACTTTCGGTTTGCAGGAGTCCGATTTCCCGGTTTACGGAACGCGGAACGTCAGCGATGATTCGGTCCCGTCGGCGGATTACCCGGCGGAACTGCATGATATTTTCCAGAAAGTTAAAGCCGATTCGGTGGAAGGAAAGACGCAGGTGGTTGAAACAAATTTTGTGAATAGTTGTCTGAGCGGCGCCTGTCACCTGAACAGCCCGGCAGTTCAACAGCCTTATTTCTACCGCTCCACCGGATGCGCCGCCTGCCACTATCGTTACAGCCGGGATGGCACTTACCAGGGAAAGGACGTAACAATTCGCATGGATGAGCCGGGACACGGGACCCTTCACGAGCTGACGACTGCTATTCCCTACAGCCAATGCAACCACTGCCACAACCGTGGTATTTATTCATTAAAACAAATGCAATTCATTCAGCGTGATGATTTGAAGCAAGACGATCTGCAATTTCTGTCCGCCCAGGAACGCCGACGAAAGGAATATTATATTCCACTGGCTGAATATGCAAAATGTGAAATCACCCTGGATTGCATCGACTGCCACACGCACAATGAGGTGATGGGGAACGGTCACATATTCCCCAATAAAAAGGCAGCAGTGGAAATGAAATGCAAAACATGCCACGGCACACTTCTTTTGCCACCTGATAACAGGGTGATCGCTTCGCCTGAGCAGCGGGATGTCTACATGGCAAACTTCAATCCCAACATCAAACCTGAAGTGGGCGATACGGTGGCAGCAACTTCCAGGGGCACCTTTCTCCCAGCAGTCAGGAAAAGGAATGGCCGGTGGGAAGTGACTTCGAAGGTTGATGGGAGAGTTATCCCGGTACCGCAGGTTTATGGCAGCAAGTGTACCCAGGATCCCGAAAAACAGGATTCGGAGAGTTGCCATCGGTGTCACGATATGAGTCACGAGTAATGATAAGAAACTGTCAGCTATCGGGCCGAATGGCAGGCTGCAGCAAATGATTAAAGAAAGGAAAGTCGAATTGACACCAACTGCAAATAAAAGCGAAAGCCGGCGGGCGTTCCTTCGCAAGCTGGGGGCAGGCGGTCTGTTCCTGGCATTTGCCGGCAACATCTTCGCATGGACAAAATTTCTGATTCCCAGCGGCTTAAGTGAACCTGTTTACCGTTTTAAGGTCGGTTTGCTAAAGAATATTCCATTCGGGGTGAATGCACTGAGCAAAGAACAGGAGTTTCTGATAAAGGATGAAAACGGCGTTCACGCCATGTCCGGAACCTGTACACATTTAGGCTGCACACTGAAGCAAGTTCAGCTTTCCCATCCCAAAAAGGTAAAAATCAACGGCAAAGAAATTGAAATGTCGTATGAATTTCACTGCCCCTGCCACAGCTCAAAATTTTATGCTGACGGGACGAATTTTGCCGGTCCGGCGCCTTCGCCGCTTCCCTGGCATAAAGTGGATTTGAACAAGGGAGATGGGCAATTGGTCGTTGATAAAAAGGTAGTTGTCAAGAAAGGCACTTATTTTACCGGCGCTTGATGCTGCGGGAAGCACGTATCCCGGTGGCCTCAATTGCGGCTGACAGATCGAATTCCAAAATGGGCAGCGCTGACTTGGATAACAAAAGAAATCTCCCGCCGGCGATTGGAGCGACGGGAGATTTGCTTTATTACAAAGATACTCAACTTCAAATTCAGGCACGTTATTTCATATAGAACATTTTACGAACCACCTGCGAGCCGGCTGCCTTTAAAGAGATGAGATAGATTCCGGAAGCCAGGTCCTGCGGTTTCCATTCTGCATTATATTTTCCGGCGGGAAGTTTGCCATCCACCAAGGTGGCAACCTTCTGGCCCAATGTATTAAAAACAGCAAGCTCCACTTTGGATGCAGAAGGAACATAATATTCGATCCCGGTAGATGGATTGAACGGGTTCGGATAATTCTGAGACAGCGTCAACTTTTGGGGGACCAACGGATTTTCGTTATCCGCAATTCCCGTGTAGACATATCCGCTGAATGCATCAACCACAACGAACAAGGGTTGCGCATTGGAGGAATTGTAGTTAATCTGCCATGCTGTTGCTGGCGGATTGACGCCATACCAGTGTGAAAGCGAAGCATTCACAAAAACATTCTGGTTTGTGCTGCGATATGTGCTTCCACCGGATGTCTCGGCAGCCGCCATCGCAATGTCGCTATCCATCCAACCGGACGATATGAGGAGGGTATCCTGTGGCACCCAACCACCCAGACCGCCATACCCCTGGGGTATCTGACCCAGAACCGGCACCATTATAAAAGAATCCACTTGTGCGGAATAGTAGGCGCATATCCACCATTGTGTGGTTCCATCGGGTTCCACAGTGTTCCAATTTCCGGCCACCATCCACAGTGAGGCATCGGCAGCCCATGCCTGCGCGACGGGCAAAGCATTGCCCTCCGCTACCGCCGCAGTGGTTGGCTCACTCAGAACCTCCCCGCTCACCGCATCAATAACAATCCCTAAATAATTTCCGCTGGATGGGGAATAGTAGTCAATATACCAGGCGGGCGGCAGGGAAGAAATTTCCTTAATATGAATGGAATGACCTAAAAGCTCGAATGCAGGCACCGATTTTTCGTAAACCTCTTTTTTAATTTGGTGACGATCAGAAAATGGCAAAGGCCCCGCTTCGGTTTGTCGTTCTGAAAAACTCAATCGACCGAGTGACGCATACGATTCGGCATCGGGATTTTCCTGCCGGAATTGGCTGCCGCCATGAGATTCTGCAATCGCCATCATATTGTCACTATCCATCCAGTTGGTGGGCATGGCGGTGGTGTCCAGGGTGCCGCCACTAAATGGCACGGAAAAGATGATACCGCCCATACAAACCCATGATTGGTGTGCTTGAAGGGAAGGAGAGAAAAACAAGTACTGCCAGAAAAAAGAAGTTCCATCCGCCGCTGCATCGCCCTCTGCGTAAACCAGGTAAGCATCGGACGCCCATCCCGAGGCAGCGGTTTCGATCTGCGGGTAAGTATCACGAGCAGTTTGCAGCTGCAGCTCATGCATCGTCATATTAATTCCGGTAAGTGGCAGCGCTCCTGTTACTACAATGCTATCCGGGGCGGAATCACCATTGGGATCATAAAATCCAAGCGCTGTTCCCGGCTGAATATCAATATCTCCTTCACTATTAATGTAAAAATTTTTCGCGGCCACCGGCCAATACTTACCGGGTGCTACATGGCCCATCGTGTAGGTTCCTCCAGCGTTGGTAACTACCGTCCCGTTAACCAGGCGCGCCCCTTCCGATTGAAACGGATTCCCATCAAAAAGGCCCACCAGGGCACCGGACGGGGTACCGGCAGGATAACTGGCGGTTCCGGCAACCACACCACTTGGCAATGACGCTCCGGTCGAAAAAGTGAAGGTAGCCGGGTGATCCAGAGAGTCGCCGTTTTGGCTGACCGCATCAACAACGACAAACCAGTAGAGGGTGTTCGGAGCAAGCGAAATATCGTTTACATAAACAGTCATAAAATCCGGGCTGAGTGTAATGGAACCTGGTTCGCCTACCAGCGAATCCGGGAAGAACATCAGGCTGACAAAGAAATTTTCGGGGAAAGCAAAATGCGCCGATGTATCTATCGGGGCATTAAAAGTCATTGACAAGGTTGTCACAGTGCTAACCCCGGTTGCTCCATTGGCTGGTGAATTAGAAACCAATGAAAATTGGGCGAATCCGGAAAAAGTAAAAAACATTGTAAAGATCAGGGCCGCGCAAAGCGCGATGAGTTTGTTTGATAACTGTTGCTGCATACATCTCTCCTTCTATTTAGGACCTGGCGAAACCGCCTTTGTATTTAGCCACACCGGTTCTATAAGCACTTTGCGGTCGAAGTCATATAGCCGGTATATGAACGTTACTCAATTATCGGAATTAAACTCGCGAAAATAAGAGAGAAGTTTGCCATTAATTGCCCGAGCCAACGGTTTGCGAGGATGTTAGTTTATTCTTCCCATGATTAAATAACAGTATTTCAATTGATCCGCCAAAACAGATGGAATTGTATAATTGAATTGGTTCTAATAATATAAATTCTGGAAAAGCTGATATGTCATGAACTTGCAGGCAGGTTTTCAAAATAATTGTCATAAAAAAATAAGGGCAGCTCTTTCCGGGCTACCCTTATTTACTGGAGGAGTTATGTCCCACCTTATCCCAAAACCACCTCTCTATATGGAAAACCAGTGATTCACTTTTACCAGGAATACATTATCCGGGTGAATATCAAACAAGTCCCGTGCATCGCGTCGCAGGGAAAAATCACCAAATTCATCTGATTGTGTAAGCCCCTGCGACCACACCAGGTAAACCTGCGAACCCGGGTGGTATTCCCAGCGAATCACCAGATTAGAGCGGAATTGTTTAAAATTGAAATCCGGCAGATCGAACACGTAATCGGTCATGCCGTCACCGTTTTCATCCACTTGATATTGTTCATCATTCGCGCTGTAACTTATCTCGCCGGCAGCAAAATTCCGGTATCTTTCCGAATTTCGGGCGGCACGGGGTGTGGTAATCCGTTTAAACTCGCCGTAGGCCCCGGCTGCAATAAACGGCTGACCATAATATTGAATACTCAACTTTGGCGTCATGCTGTAATTTAGGCGAAAGACAATTCCTGCTGTTTTCTGATTCAATTTCGCCATGATATAGCAATCCCCGCCGGCTTTTTCCACCGTATCGACATATTGAAGATTATCGACACCAATATTATAAAAAGGCTGAACCGAAAGGCTAAACCGATTCCCCGGTCGTGCGTAGAACGCCAGGCTCAAGTTATGCGATCCCGATATACCATCATCGTTACGGTTGTCGGAGCCGCTGAGCTCGACCTGCCAGCTTTTTCTCGAATCGGTGTAAATATCGAACCAATCGTTCCAACCGCCCTCGTACCTTAGGGATGGACCGCCACGCAGCGCCGAAGCCGACAATCCGTCTCCCTGCCGGTTGATGCCACCCCAGAATCCCCAATAGTTTTTGAATTGCCCGCCGCCGTTCACGTTGCCACCATTAAAGATATTTTCCCCTCCAAAATTCCAGCCGGTCCATTGGTTAAGGTTCAAACTTATCCGCCTGAAAATGCCAACAGGATTGTAGAGGCGGTAACCTACCCACACGAATTCCATTGACTGATCCGCCTGCCGCAGATAGCCAACATCATTCAATTCAAATCCGGGAGATCGCCAGACGCCGCCAACCGCATATTGCCATTTGCCGTTGCCCTGCCTTCCTATAGCAAAAGAACCGCCGTGCCCGCTAAGCGACGTCCGGTTCGAATCCAGTGTAAGATAATTTGCATCCGGCCGTTGGAAATAACGGGCTGAGGCTGTCTGTGCTTCCAGGATGGCATCTTTATGACCCCGGATATAACTCCCTGCCAGCTTCAAATCCAGGAAATATGTTTTGTCGTTCCACTGGTGTGAAAAATCGATTCCGCCGGTGTAGGCAGAACGGTTAATAAAGTCGAGATAAGCATGATTGATATTGCGATTAGTCGATGTAAACATCCCTCCCAAAGATGTTCCCCCGTTGCGGTAATCTTTTTGAAGGCGGCCAACAAAATAATTTGTAAGAGGCTCTACGGTTTCAATCCGTTGGATGCCGTTAAGGGAAATCCGGGCGTTTTCTGCGGCAGTTAATGCATCCAACACCCCGATGGAAAATCCGCCGGCGGTTTTACCGCTCAATTTGGCGGCGCCTAAAATGGCCGTCTGTTCCGGCATGCTGAGGTATTCGGGATCGTCTACATCGGGTTCGTAATGCGGGCGGCGCCCGATGCGGCGCGAGTAGAAGAGTGTTTCGCGCGCAAAATCTCCATCCCCAATCGCCAGGGGAAACTGAAAAATATTTTTGCCTTCCACGAAAAAGGGTCGCTTTTCCTCGAAGAACGTCTCGAATGCCGACAGGTTGACCTCAGATGGATCAGCTTCCACCTGGCCGAAATCCGGATTCACAGTAAAATCAACTGTCATGTTTCCGGTCAGTCCAATCTTCCCGTCCAGCCCGCCGGTGAAGCCCGTATCGTGTCCGGGTAGAAATGGATTCCCGGCCTCCTTTTCATAGGAGTGGAATTTGGAAACGCTGTACGGCAGGAGCTCTATTCTTCTGGGGACAGAAATGCCGCGAAGGCCCTCAAGCTTTCCAAAATAGGAAACAAATCCCGGCACATCCTTGGGTATCAATTGCCATTCCGCCAATTCCTGTTTGCGATGAATATAGCGGTACACCTCGACTCCCCAGGTTTGTCTATTTTTGGAGGCAAACCGTAACTGGCTGAACGGGATGCGCATTTCCGCGGTCCACCCGGAATCGTCGATGGTCGTTCGGGTTTCCCAAACCGGATCCCAGCTTTTGTCCTCACTCTGACTATCATTCGAATAAGTGCCGTCGCTCTGAACACCGGCCGCATTCACGCTGAATTCATACGCCGTCCGGTGATCGTAATAGCTGTCCACGATGATCCCCACCACGTCACTGTTGTCCACATCATCCCGGCGGGAAACACGGGTGGCTATTTTATCAGGCTCGGAATCGAAAGCGCGAATGAGGACGTAAAGGTTCTTCTCGTCAAACATGATTTTGAAATAAGTTCGCTCCGTAGCCGGTTTACCTTCATCCGGATCGAGTTGAAGAAAGTCGTGCCCCTGGGCAGCCTTGTGCCAGACTATGTCATCGGTCCTGCCATCGATAACCGGCGAGTGCGGATTGATATGCCGCACTGTATACACTTTCAGAGGAGATTCACCGGTTTTAGAAACCAGCGTGGTACAGAAAAATAAAAGGAATAGTAAAGGTAACTGTTTCATAAATCATCTTATTGATAAAATCCAAATGCCTGTTAATTACACACACAAGCCAAAGATACGACAAATGATTTTAAAGGTTACGGGTCAATTCCCACCGGGGTGGCTATTGCTAAAATCCCTCCTTTTTCTTAATTTATGTGTGCACTTAAACCGTAGGAGGCACAAATGACAACTTCTGTTTTCTGGGGAATCTTTTCAATAGGTTTTGTATTCGGATATTTGCTCTATTACAGCGTTCGCCATACGCCGGGTTTCACAATAGATATGTTGTCCACCGCCATAGGCGCAGTTGGCAGTGCGGTGGTAATAGGCCTGCTGGGAAATGTTGAAGGATGGCTGGGTCCGTACGGCCTGGGGCTGGCCGCAGGATTCCTTTTTTATCTTGTGCTATCAATTATACTGATCGCTACCGGGTGGTTCGAAAAATTTTCGAATGTGGGGATATTGAGTAAAGCCTTATTGGGGAAATCGGCTGATACGACGGGAGATAAGTAAATTCTTTGGTTAAAAAGTAGTGTGAAGGGATTTGCCGATAAGGATGGCTATAAATAAAAAAATCGGAATCCTCGATAATCGTGGTTCGATTCAATAAAAATATGAGTCGAATTCTGGTAAAATAAATCTGCCTGTTTTGCTTCTCTCACCGCACCAGCAGCAATTTATGCGACATTTCTTTTCCGTTGTATTGCAATCGATAAATATATACACCACTGGCAACCGGCAGGCCGCGATCATCCATCCCGTCCCACGTCGCAATCGAACCTTCAGCAAAATAGCCGTTTAGTAATGATCTGATTTTCCTGCCGGTAAGATCATATATATTGAGTTGCACATTTCCGCCGGCATCCAACGCAAAGGGGATTTTTGTGGTCGAATTGAATGGATTCGGATAATTTTGATACAGGACAAATCCATCGGTCAGGCTGATCGGTGTGTTAATATCCGAAAGAGACATTTCCGTCGCTATTTTAAGGACCCAGCTATTCGGGTCAAAGCTGACTTCAGCTACCTGCTGGCTAACCGGAATGTTATAGGTTTGGCTTTGTAACGAATCCCATACAACCAATGTGTCTCTGCTATTATCCTGGTATCGAACAGCAATATCAATCGGCATTTTATATAAACTCGACTGATAATTCCCGCCGGACCATGGAGTTTGATCAATTTGAAGAAAGAGATAATTTTGACCGCCCTGTTGATGTGCAAGATACCCCCATCGATACTTGGGGTAAAGCGGTTCATAAATCCATTGCTGGAAAAACCAGTGCAGGTTCATCCCTGTCTGCGATTCCACAAAATCCCTGAATTGCGCGGTTGTTGCGTCCTTAAAACGAAAAGCGGGATCATTCGCATAGTTATGTAGCGTTTCGAAAAACACCGAGTCGCCAATAATATGCCGCAGCATGTGGAGCACCCACATACCCTTATCATATACGGTACGATTAAATATGTAGCTTACGTTATCAATGGAATTCCGGTAAATGGGATCGATACCCCAATTGTTTATTCCCGAAAGGTCGCTATTCACGTAGGTATGGTAAGCCTCTGTTCCAAGCTTCGCTTCCACCCAGACCGCTTCGCAGTAGGTGGCGAAACCTTCGTTCAGCCAGATATCATGCCAATTCTGGCAGGTTATCAGATCGCCAAACCACTGGTGGGCCAGCTCATGGGCAAACACCGTTTCCCAATCATAAATAACCCAGCTGTATCCCAGGCTGGTGCAGGTCTGGTGTTCCATGGCGCCGCCCCACTGAAATTGCGCCTGCCCGTATTTTTCCTCTATGAACGGGTAAAGACCGAATTTGTCGCTAAATACCTGCAACATCTGGGGAAGCGGTTGAAATACATCTCTCGCCCGCTCCAGATTCGGAGGATAAACAAAATAATCGATCGGCATGAATTGCCCCGGAGCGTATTCGAACGAATCACTGAAGGTTGCATAATGCGTCGCTGCCAGCGAAACCAAGTAAGTTGTAATAGGATATTTCTCCTTCCAGACGAACGACTTGCTGCCGTTGGGATTTGTATTCACTGACTGCAGCAGACCGTTGGAAGCGACAATATAACCGGCGGGAACAGTTACAGCAATCTTCATCGAATCCATTTTATCAGCCGGATCGTCCTTGCAGGGCCACCACGAGTGCGCCAGGTAAGGTTCGCTAAGCGTGGACACGATAGTGTCCCCATCGGTCGTACTTCCGAATGCAAATCCCTGGAAGCCGCCGGTGCGCGGCACGCCCGAATATGTTACTGTAATTGAGAATATCTCTCCTTCATTATACGGCCTGTTCAATACCACCCGCAAAATATTGTCGGAAAGTGTGTAGCTAGAGACATCTCCCGAAACGTTCAGGTTATTCCATGGCGTAATCCCCGCTCGGGAATCAAAATTCAATTTAACAAGGCTCAGCCCGCTGACCTGGCTTTTAAAATAGCCTGTCACCGTCCCTTGTAAATTCTCGGGATTGGTCGTAATGACAAAATTCAGATCGTAATAAAACTGGTCGAAAGCGGAGGAATCCGGGATGACAACGCTTTGCTGAACTGCCAATTCTTTTGTTAATGCTTTGCCTTCGCTTGAACGATACTCCTGTGCCGCTTTCGACATTTCTTTCAACTTTTGCGGAATATCTTGTTGAGCAAATAATGATGAAAAACAAAGAACTGTCAAAACTAAAATCCCGTATCGCATAGCAATCGATCCCTCTAAATAAATTTTCTTCTTTTCTAACCAAAGCTTCATTTTAAAAGTTCAACCGGTTATTCTTCGTTCCACTCGAGAACACAGCCCGGCTAATGGCTTACCCCCCCTTAAAAAAGCGGCTTGGACAACGTGACAAGTGGTAGCAGTGTATTTTAATAGATCTCCAAATCAAGGTTTTCATCGGAAAGCCAATCATCCAGCTCTCTCAAAAACGTCTGGACATTCGCCTGGTGTGAATGCAATTGGACATAACGTTCGGACATTCGGAAAAGTTGCGATTTCAGCTCTTCGCCAATGGCGCCGCTCCGTGCCAACTTAATCCCTTCCCATATCAGTTTCTGCATATACTGCTGTTCGGACCGGATTCGCTCCAGAATTTCCTGCCGGGATTTAGCCGGCTTGCCATGGCCTGGAATGAGACAAGCAATTTTATAACGCGAAACCAAATCTCGGAATATTCGAAGACTTTTCCAATAGCGACGAGTGCTACGTAAGACAAAAGGAGTCGGCGCCTGAATCAGCATATCGCCGGAAAACAGCAGGTGCTCACCTGGAATCACAATAGCGCTCATATCCACTGAATGGCCGGGCACATGAAAAAATGCAAACTCCGCGGGCGCGATATTCCTGAATTCGTCATCCGGCAGATACTCAATATTATTGGGGAAAATAAGGTGTTCAACATTTTCCAGCCCTTGCTTGCGCCACATTCCTTTTAAATATTTCACGTCATTGTCCCGCATTGCATCGGATTTCCGTGCAATGGATTCGTGACCAAAACAGCGATATTGACGGAAATCGTGCCAGCCGGAGATATGATCGCCATGTGTATGGGTGAGGAGAATCGTGATTTTCTCGATTCCGGCTTTCTCCAGGAAACGGTGAATGCGCGCGGTTTCGGCTGGGAATACGCCTGGATCAATGATGTGAGCCGAATCTCCGGCATACACCACGGTTGAATTCATTCCCAAAAACTGACTACTAAATCGGCGTCGCACCGCTTAATCTCTCTATGTATAAATTCCTGAGGAGGTAATCATGTCTTGATATCCGGATTTTTTGCGCTTCCTTCGTCGCGCAGTTTCAATTTAATGAAAAAAAACGTCCACCGCACCTTTCCATGCAAAATGAGTAAATAAAATCATGAATTGCATAGATACATTGCCATGATTATTATTAAAACTTGAATTACACAGAAAGGGAACGATGTTCGGTGATTTATTGGGGCAGGTGAACTTTGCCTACATATTTGTGGCGGCGGTCCTATTCGTGGGAGGCATTTATTTTGCTCCGGCAGTTGTGGACAGAAATATCAATTGGTTGCTGGCCTACCCGCGCTGGGTTGCCAGGCTTATGGAAAAATACTTTTCGGCGCGATGGGGCTTTATTCCCATATTTTTGATCATCCTGATATTGAACAACTTTTCTCTGTTCAGTGGATTTGTTTCCGGATTTTTGGTGATTTTTCCGTTTCTTATCGCATTTTTCACCGGCTTCAATGTGTCAGTCATTGGGTATGATATGGCGGGATGGAAGGGCGTCTGGCAAATGTTGATTAATCCGGTGGCCTGGCTTGAATTCCCCGCCGCCTGGATCAGCTTCGCGCTTGGTTTCCGGCTGGCTTCCCTGACCGCCGAAAACGGTTTCGCGGCAGCCGGACAGGCATTTCACACGCTGCTGCCGCTTTATTTCAAATATGTTTTCAGTCTTTTGCTGGTTGCAGCAATTTTGGAATCGCTATTAATCGTCTGGGCTGAGCGCCACAAGGATCAGCTTTAAATACCGTGGATTGCCCGCCTTTGTCGGCAACTAGCCGAAATTCAACAATATAGAAAACAGCAAATAGACGCCTGATCAGTCATCAAGCGTCCAGCCCTCCTGCAACAGATACCAGTTATTCGGACTATCGAGATACTGCAGGGTATTGTCCAGCAGTTCCATGTGCTCCGTTTCCATTTCGCGCAGGAAAGCATAAAATTTCTTTGCCAACTCGTCTTGGGTTTCGTTGTAGAGCCGGTCGTAGAGGTCTGCCCCGTCTTTTTCAAATTGCACTGCGCGGCGGTAAACCTCGACATCGCTCTCACTGATATTTAAATCTCCGCTTTTGGCTTTTTGTAATGCCATGCTGAAAATGGTTTTCATCTCCGTTTTGGTGCTGCTGTAATCTTTATCTTCCGGGGATAATTCCTGCCAACTGCCAGAGTCTTGCAGACGCGCGTAAAATTTTTGAATGAGGTCTTTATGCAGCATCTCATCTTTGGCAAGGCGGGTAAAAATTGATTTTACAAATTCGTGTGTTGTGTTATCCGCTGCCGTTCTGAACAGCTGGAAACCTTCCTCTTCTGTTTGTATTGCAATTTGCAGCGCTTCGAGATCTTTGCGCACGTCCGACATATCAGTTTCTCCTTCTATTTCACTTTTTTGTGAATACAAGATTTTACTATCTTAAAAAGCCAAAAATTCATTTATTAAAACACCGGTATCCTAGCGCCTACCGGCCGGTGATCGGAAACCTCGTTTATGTAGTTATTGAATGAATTGTCGATCTTCAAAATCTGAGTCTGGATTGCCGGGTAAGTAGTCATAATTGGCATCGTAATCAAAATGTGATCAATAAGTGATTTGAAACTGCCGGCAATATAGGAGTACTGGGAGGAAGAAGTAGAAAGCGGACCGGTTAAAAAGTAATAATTGCTGGTGTCATCCAAAAACGGTAAGAATACATTGGTGGTTTCCGGATCAGTCAACTCATCATTCCAATCTCCCACAACAATATAATCCGGGTCGCCTCCATTCCGGATTTGGCTGTCGATGTAATTCTTCAGTTTGCTGATTGCAGTTTTTCTCCTCGCGCGGCTTTCCGCTTCGTCGTAAGCTTTCAGGTGAAGGACAATTAGCGAAAAATCAAAATCCCGGTCGTTGTATTTTGTTTTGAAATAGATGTCAAATGGCGGACGGGGGAAATTATAGGTGTCCTCTGTAAACAATAACGTATCTTTCAACGCTTTTACGATAGAGGTATCGTAAATCACGCCCGTCCAGAGGGCGAAACTGTGTGGCGCAATTCCCAGTTTTCCGTTATAATTGGGAAGGCTGTCCAGCAGGCGATCAAACGCCGCCTGATCTGTGATCTCTTCAACTGCAAAAATATCGGCTTGCAGGTCACGAACAATCTCTTTCACATCGTTAACGGTTTGTTGGCCGTCAATCGGAAAATCCCTGATATTCCAGGTTACTACCTCCAGGGTATTATCTTTTCCAAACGCATCCAGTTTGATGCGGCTGGAATCCGGCAACACTTCATCGGCTGGTGAATTTACCCGTTTGTTGCAACCCGGAAGTGCAAATAACAAAGCTGCGGAAAGCAGCGCTAAAACTACATACCTCATTTAAAAATCCTTTTACGTTAATACAACAAACAAAGATAATCCATTCACCCGCAAGAATGCAAGCACCGGAAAAATTGACAAATTTCATCTTCGCGGCAGGGAATAACCTTGCCATCAGGGAACCTGCATTTCTCTCCGGAGAAGACAACATTAGACGAATACTAAAGAAAGAAAATCACAAAACAGGTCATCCTCAGAATTTGCTATTTTTTCAAATTTTGGTTATCTTTCGGAAAATGTTGGAGGCTTTATGGGACCCAAGGGTGTTGCTATTTTTGTAATCATCATTCTGCTGTTAGTAATCCTGTTTCAGAACCTGGGCATCGTTCAGATTCATCTGCTATTTTGGACGATCCATATGTCTCTCCTGCTGGTAATACTTCTCCCCTTTATCTTTGGTCTCATTACGGGATGGCTGGTGAACTCTTTGATGAGAAGGAGAAAGGTGAAATCCACCGGCGCCTGATTTGTATCCTTTAGGAGCATTTCTGCAAAAAAACAAGTAAGTTAAAACCCACCCTCCAGGCTCAATCCGAGTCGCTTGCTTTATTTATCGGAGTATATGCTTTCCAATTTATGCCCAGAAGCAAAGTCCTCTCTGAGATATTTCGATCTATTTTTATTGGCTGACGTATGCAAATTAACGTGCATTCTCTTAAAATATTTGGATATACCTTGCCAAAAATTCTTTCTGACATTTTACAAAAAAAACGAAAGTTTTTGAAATAAGTGTCGAGAATAGCTATATTGTCGGGAATTTAGACAGTTGGTATCGAGATTTGTCAAGTTTCCGTTGAACTTGAGGCTTATTGATGGTAAAAAAAATCGTAACGCGTTTCGCGCCAAGCCCGACAGGTTATCTCCACGTGGGAGGCGCCCGCACAGCGCTATTTAATTATTTATTTGCCCGTAAGAACCGGGGCATATTTCGCTTGCGTATCGAAGACACGGATCGTGAGCGCTCCAAAGACGAAATGACTCGCCAGATTTTTGAGGGACTGACCTGGCTGGGCCTGGAATGGGATGGAGACGTGATCCACCAGGGAGATAACGCTGACCGTCATCGGCAGGCGGCAGAAAATCTTATCGACCGGGAATGGGCATATCGTTGTTTTTGTACCCCGGCGGATTTGGAACAGAGGCGAGCAGAGGCCGCAGACACGCCAATGGGCTATCGCTACGACGGAAAATGCCGTCACCTGTCTCCCGGTGAGATCCGCGAAAACCTGCAAGCCTCAAAACCGTTCGCCATTCGCTTCCGGGTGCCGGAAGGACAAACCTCGTGGGAAGACGGTGTTCACGGCAAAATTTCAATCCGGAATAGCGAGTTGGATGATTTTATCATCATGCGTTCGGATGGGAGTCCGGTTTATCAACTGGCTGTCGTGGCGGACGATCATGACATGGAGATAACACATGTCATTCGCGGTGACGACCACATCTCAAACACCCCCAAGCAAATTTTACTTTACCAGGCCCTTGGCTGGCAAATTCCGGAGTTCTCTCACGTACCGCTAATCCTTGGACCTGATGGCAAACGATTGAGCAAACGCCATGGCGCTACTGCGGTAGATGATTATAAACAGATGGGCATCTTGCCCGATGCTATGTTCAATTTTCTGGCACTTCTGGGCTGGACACCGGGCGACGACCGGGAAATCATGTCCCGGCCGGAAATTGTGGAAAATTTTTCATCGCAGGGGATCGCTAAAAAAAGTGCAGTTTTCGACTTCACCAAGTTGGAATGGCTGAACGGCGAATACTTGTCTGCCCGGAGCGCACAAAGCATTGCTCCTGCCGTGTTCCGCTTGTGGGAGGAGGCAGGATTCATAAGCTCAGAAGAGATAGCGCCGCGCAGTGAACATCTTCTTCAGATTGTCGAGCTGCTAAAAAGCCGCGTGCGCCTCTTGAACGATTATGTAAAATACGGAAGTTACTACTTCCAGAACCCCCGGAATTACGAACAACGGGGAATTCAAAAACACCTGAAAAATCCGGAAGTATGGGACTGGTTGGCTACCGCGCTTGTGAATCTGGGGAAATTGGAAAAATTCGAACAGGCGGCTATCGAAGAAACAATTCGCGGGACTGCTGAAAAAAGCGGCATTCCTGCGGCCAAATTGATTCATCCCATCCGCCTGGCACTGACCGGCATGACCGTAAGTCCCGGCTTGTTCGAAGTCATGGAAATCCTGGGGAAGGATACCGTGCTCGATCGTCTGCAAGCCTTCATTGAAAAGAAGGAAGCTTTACAACAAGGAATGTTAAAAGAACAGGAGTAGCCATGAAACGCTGGAACGCACTGGTAGTAGATGATCAACCCGAGATCTCAACAAATTTGCAGAACCAACTTCTGCAACGCGGGTACGAGGTGCGAGTTGCCAACAACTTTGGCGAGGCGATGTTCATGATTGAACATTATTCCTTCGACATCGCCATTCTTGATATTTTCCTGCCGGACGGAAACGGAATAAGCCTATTTCAATCGTTGAAGAAAAAGAACGACGAGATATACACTATCATGATCACCGGTGATGCTACCGTCGAAAATGCGATTACCGCCTTAAACGAAGGCGTAAATGCATTTCTCGTTAAACCGTTCTCCGATGAGCAACTGAAGGCTAACCTTCTATTGGCTGAAAATAATTTAATACTGAAAGAGGAGAACCGGAAATTATTCCAGGAAATTCAGGACACCCGCCAATTTTATGATGATCTCCTCAATTCAACCAGTGAGGCGATTCTGGTTGTGGACCTGGAATTCAAAATACAATTTTGCAATAGTGCAGCGCAAAATATTCTGAATGCAAGCGACGAACAACTGACAAAACAGATTCTGCATCAATACATCGAAGACGGCTACAAAGTTTTATCTCACATCTACCAGCAATTGGTGTTGGGAAAAACTATCGCAGGCTACCGGGTTGGGATCAAGACAGCGGATAACAAGACACTCGATGCGCACCTGAGCGCTGATTTTCTACATCACAACGCCGGCAATATTGAAGGCCTGATTATAAACCTCTCTAATACCATGATCCACGATGAAGTATTCAGCCGCATCCTGCGAAAAGAAAAATTATCGACCATCGTCAACCTTGCGAATTCACTTGGCCACGAGATTCGAAACCCGATTAACATTCTTTACGGAAGGCTGCAATTGCTTGCCGAAGAGATGCAGGGGGAGGAATTCGACCATGCCTATAAAAGTATAAAGCGGCAAATCGACCGACTGCTGAAAATAACGGATCTGCTGAGCAAGTTTAATTTCAGCAGGGAGGATTCCATCCCGGAAACGGTGCCGGTTGTCGATATTCTGCAAGGTGTGCTGGCAGAAAAAGATTCACTTTTGAAAGATAAAAAAATCGGGACGAACGTATTTCTGGACGTCGATGAGTTCCTGGTGGAAGGAAGTTCCTCGCAGTTTACGGACGCGTTCTCTTATTTGCTGGATGCCATGGCCGACTTCACGCCGGAAAATAAAAGCGTCGAAATTGGTGGTAAGATCATCCCCAATTATTCCAGTCTCACCTGGCTGGAACTGCAATTTATTATGCCCGAAGTTCAGATCAGCTCCGATCAGCTTTTCGATCCTTATCAATCCATCGATATGAAGGCGAACGGATTGGTTGGTCTGGGCATGACCATCATGCACATCATTTTCACAAATTACGGCGCCAAGATCGATTCCCACATCCAAAACAACAAAGACACTCTAATTCGTATCCGCTTTCCCCTGTATGAGGGAAAGCAGGCACAGAATTCACCGGACACACAATCTCAATTAGTTTCTGTGGAAATTAAGAAATAAACGGAGGTTTTAAACTTGAAAACCCGCATATTAATTGTTGACGACGAAGTAGATGCCCTCGATCTCATGGAAGAGTTGTTTTTGAAACACGGTTATGAAACCTTTACTGCCCGCCATGGATTGGAAGCACTGGAGATTATCCGGGAGCGGGAACCGGATATCATGATTTCGGATATGGTAATGCCCGAAATGGACGGAATAAAACTGCTGGACTTGGTGAGAAAAAAACACAGCGATATCGCTGTCATTATGATCACTGCCCACGGAACCATTGAGACCGCGGTAGAAGCGATGAAAAAGGGAGCCAAAGACTACATTCTCAAACCGCTCCGGCTGGACGAAATTCTTGCCAAGGTAGACACAATTTCGCAGCTCAAATCGCTGATGCGGGAAAACCAGTACCTGCGGGAGAAACTCTCCCAAAAATATAATTTCAATAACATAATTGGCAAAAATCGCAAAATGCTGGAACTGTTTGATCTCATCAAGGATATTGCCAAAACCAATTCCACCGTTCTGATTACCGGCGAGAGCGGAACCGGCAAGGAGCTGATTGCTAATGCCATCCATTTCAATAGCGAGCGGATTAAGAAACCCTTCGTCAAGGTGAACTGCGCTGTGCTGGCTGAAAATCTTCTGGAGAGTGAACTCTTCGGGCATGTCAAAGGCGCCTTCACCGGTGCAATCCGGGATAAGCTGGGCCGCTTTGAATTGGCCCACGGCGGTACTATTTTCCTGGACGAAATCGGTGATATTTCCGCCAATATGCAATTAAAACTTCTGCGGGTGCTGCAGGAAGGCGAGTTCGAACGGGTCGGCGGCACCGAGACGCTAAAAGTCGATGTACGAATTCTGGCAGCAACCAATCAGGATTTGGGTGAGATGATGCGCAAAGGGCAGTTTCGGCAGGATTTGTATTACCGGCTGAATGTCATTCCCCTGGAAGTTCCGCCGTTGCGCGAGAGGAAGGACGATATCCCGCTGCTGGTAACCCACTTTCTGGATAAATTCAACAAGCAGTTCAACAAGACTATCGATGTAATCAATGATGATGCAATGGATTGTCTTCAGAATTATGGCTGGCAGGGTAACATACGGGAGTTGGAAAACCTGCTGGAACGCGCAATCGTGCTTAACAAAACAGGGAAACTTACCATAAAAGATTTCCCGGGATACATGATTCGTGAGGAAATGCCGATGGATGTTGAGATTGACACCGACAGCACCCTGACCGACATGGTGGATGTTTATGAAAGACAGATCATCCTTAAAGCGCTGCGTGAAAACAATTTCAACAAATTGCGTACTGCGGAGAAATTAGGAATTCACCGCAGCACGTTCATGTCCAAGCTTAAGAAATACGATATTAATTAAAAGAATAAACGGAGATTCTCTCCACGAACAGGATTCCCAAATCGTGTTCGGGAAGAAATATCAGATTTCAAGAATTGAGTTTGTTTGCCCGTCCCTGTTCACTCACAACGGGCTGACGATCAGATGCCGCCAGTTACTGCCTTCTGATTCCAAATTTTGCCAATTAAGAATTGTTTGCCGGCTGGCGACACATCCGGCGAACAGAACACCTGGATGGTCCAAAAATCCCAAACCTCAACAATCTTCCTATTGTGCCGCACCTTTTTATTCGCGGAATTCCGGCAAGCGCTCAGGATTTGGTCGACTTCACCAGGAGCTTATCGTATATGCGCAAACCGACCATCGAAATCACGCCCATCACCGCAACGATAAGCCACATCATGGGGATATTTGTCGGCTCACCATGCTCCAGAGGACTCTGAATATAGTGTTCAAAAATCGCGCCGCCAATCGGTGCTCCTACTATACTGCCGATAGCAATAGGCAAATTCGCATAACCCAAATACAATCCCTCCTCGCCCTTCGGCGCGATAGCGCCAATGTATTCATAAATACGCGGTGAAGCCATCATTTCGCCGACCGCCATCGAAGCGATTGAGATGATCATAAAAATCCCCGCGATAGGAAGTACTAATCCTGCAAACCCTACCTTCGAGGTAATATCCGTAAATGCGAATACCGGCAGGATATTCAAGGCCATTCCCAGTGTCGTGACAAGTATTCCTGCGGTTATCGACTTTATCGGTGACCAGTTTTTTACCAGTTTTGTCACCAGAAGCTGAAAAGCGACAATCATTATTGGATTGGCGAGCGTATAGAGCTCAACCGGGGCTTGAGGATCAACATAGCGCAGGAAGAGCGGGATCAGGTTGTAAACCTGAACATAAATGAACCAGAAAAAGGCAATGACAATCAGGAAAAACAAAAACTTCAGGTTACTCAGCACGGTAAAGATTCCTAATATCGCCTGCCCTAACGTTTTTTTCTGAACTACCTGATCATCCTTTTTCCCGTCGCTGACATATTCCGGCTCCCGGTAAATTATAAGCACAACAACCAAACCAATCAGGGCAAAAATAGTTGCCACCGTGCTGAATATAGCCGGGATTCCCATATTCACCCGGACAAAATATGATATGCCCCGGCCGGTGATGGAACCGATGTTTATCACCATGTAAAAGATACCAAAACCCAATGTCGCATTCACACCAGAGGTTTTTTGAACGGTACCGGCGATGCAGGGCTTTACAACAGAACCACCAATCCCGATGAGAACGATTCCGAGAACAATGGGAACAGTATAATCGATCATTGCCCCGGTTTCTGCGCCGATAATTCCCGGCCAGAACTTCTGCACATTGCCCATAATAAAATAGCCCAGGGCAATCAGGACGAACGACACCGTGAGCGAACGTTTGTACCCATATTTATCTGCCAGGGTGCCGCTCAGTATCGGGAGGAAATAGATCAACCCCCATAACAGCGAGCCATTGAGAAAAGTGGAAAAAGTCGGGGTCATGCCCAACGTTTCATGAAGATAAATTACAACAAATGATGCAATTGCATAATAGGCCGCTCTTTCGAACAATTCGATGGTATTGGCGGCCCAAAAACTTCGGGGGAAGCTGCTGCGCGTTGTACCGTTGGTCATGGTCGCTCCTTTTTCTATTGGTTTGCTCCTTGCTGCCAAAAATAAAATCAAAAATGATTTAAAAAAAACATTAAAACAAATAATGCGTCGTACTCGGTCCTTGATAAGCCTATTGTGCAAGGACGCCGCCAGAGAAGATGAAGCTCGTTGTCATATGTTGTCTTCCTATAAATGCTCAATTTCAATTTGCAACCGGGGCTCCGTTCCGGTTCATAAAACCATCTCCGCTTTGCTTATCATGCCCGAAATGCATATTCCAGATATTCCCGTGATATGGTTAGTCCTGCACACCATGAACACCGGCAGGAAGGAAATTCCTGTCAGCCAGAAGCCTTCCACATTTTGTTTGCATCATGCATGAAATTTGGCCAGATTCCAGATGAAAAGAGACCAAGTTCCATCGAGGTATGAAATGTCAATTCTGATTAAAAACGGAAGAATTATTACGGCGGTTGATGATTATGTTGCCGATATATTTATTGAAGGCGAATCGGTATCGGCAATCGGCAAGGATTTAAATCTGACTGCTGACACAATTATCGATGCCAGCGGCAAGCTGGTCTTTCCCGGTGGCATCGATTCCCACGTGCACCTGGATTTGCCGGTGATGGGAACCTTTTCCAGTGATAATTATGAAACCGGCACCCGCGCCGCGCTGTTCGGCGGAACAACAACAGTGATAGACTATGCTACACAATCCCGGGGAAAATCGCTGTTTGCGGCGCTGGAAGAATGGGATAGAAAATCAGATGGCAACGCCTATTCGGATTATGCCTACCATATGGCAATCACGGATTTTAATCCGAAAATCCGGAGAGAAATCGGCGATTTAATCACCAAAAAGGGCATCACTTCCTTTAAAACTTACATGGCCTACAAGGGCAATCTCATGATAGACGACGGGCAGATGTTGGGGATAATGACCGAAGTCCGGGAACATGGCGGCCTGGTTGCGGCACACGCAACCAACGGTGACATGATTGATTATCTCATAAACAGGTATCGCTCGGAAGGCAAACTTTCTCCGCGTTTTCATTATCTCTCCCAGCCGGAAATCACCGAAGCTGAAGCTTCCGGCCGGTTTTTGGACATGGCAAATTTCACAGGGGTTACGGCCTTAATTGTTCACCTCACCTGCGAAGCTGCCCTGAACAGGGTACGTATGGCGGCGCGGCGAAATCCGAGAGTATTTGTTGAGACCTGCCCCCAATATCTGCTGCTGGATTCAACGCTGTATGAAAAGGACATCCCGGAAGCAGTAAAATGGGTGATGAGCCCGCCGCTTCGGCAGAAAACAGATCAGGAATCTTTGTGGGCGGGCCTCGGCCAGGGATTGGTGAACCTGGTAGGAACCGATCATTGCCCGTTTTTCCTGAAAGAGAAACAGGCGGGAGAGAACGATTTCACCAGGATTCCAAACGGTGCTCCGGGTATTGAACACCGCCTTGAGCTGCTGTATTCCGAAGGCGTTCGGAAACGTCGCATCAGCCTGAACAAATTTGTGGAAATCACCTCCGCGGCAGCAGCAAAAATTTTTGGCATGTTCCCCCGCAAGGGAACCATTGCAATTGGCAGCGATGCGGATATCGTGATTTTCGATCCCGGAGAAGAGCATGTCATTTCCGCAGCAACTCACCACCACAATTGCGACTACTCCGCCTACGAAGGCTGGAAGGTAACCGGCAAATGCAAAACGGTGCTGCTCAGGGGAAAGGCAGCCGTTGAGAAAAATGCTATAAAGATTCCGAAAGGTTACGGGAAATTTATAAAACGAGGGACGTCACCACTGGTTGTTTAATGACCAAGCGAATCCCCCCCAAGCATTAACATTAAATCTGTCCGTGCGGGGCCACATTCTGCCCGCGTTATAGTCCGTTTGCCGTGTGGCCTGCTTTGCCAACCTTCACTCAGCGTCGACAAAGAATCAATAAGCGGCGACGCTGGTCTCATGATCGTAGATATGATCCCGCGTCAACGGCAAGTCATTGTTTAATCCGTTCGAGAACACCATCTGAAATAACCTGGTCTGGCTGTATCGAAAACCGGCCGCTGAGGAAACAAGAAACAGCCGCCAGCGTCGCACGAACGATTCATCGAACATTTTTTTTACTTTGTCTATGTTACGTTCGTAGTTCTCCGTCCAGCGGTCCAGCGTTTTGGCATAGTGCAGCCGCAGGTTCTCCACATCCAGTACTGAAAAACCAACTTTCCCGGCACCTTCTGTCATTTCGGCGAGGGTGGGTATATATCCGCCGGGAAAAATGTACTTCATCGTCCAGGGATCGCTGGGTGAGGCGGCATCCTTCCCGATGCTGTGCAAAAGACCAACACCGCCCTCTTTAAGCAATTGCTTCACTCTGCGGAAGAAAATCGG
Source organism: uncultured Calditrichaceae bacterium (assembly GCA_964624795.1). GTDB lineage: Bacteria > Calditrichota > Calditrichia > RBG-13-44-9 > RBG-13-44-9 > CAZUZS01. The sequence goes on along the minus strand of CAZUZS010000002.1, from coordinate 15,522 downwards.
GTAATACTTCTTCCCCACATGTTCGAACATTCCAATGGAAACGAACTTGTCGAATTTCCCTGTCATTTCGCGGTAATCCTTGTAAACCACTTGAATACGGCTTTGCAAGCCCAGGCCCTTGATTTTGTTGTTGGCAAACTCAAACTGGCTTCGGGACAGCGTGCAACCAATTCCGGTGATGCCGTAATGACGGGCGGCGTAGATCAGCATTCCGCCCCAACCACACCCAATATCTACCAACGACTCATCCGGCTTCAACAACAATTTGCGGCAGATGTGCTCGTACTTGTTATCCTGCGCCTGCTCCAGGGAATCGTCGGGAGCTCTGAAATAGGCACAGGAATAGGTAAGCGAGTCATCCAGGTAAAGCTTGTAGAAATCGTTACCCCGGTCGTAGTGATATGAAATATTTTTGGGTGCTTTACTCCGGGAATCCCGATTGAGAATAGCCGTAAAGAGGAAACGAAGTTTTTGCCCGACGGACAGCTTGTGCTCATTAAAATTGATAGTCAAACCAAGCCGAAGCAGTTCTCCGAGATCGCCATCTACTTCCAGTTGCTGCGCCATATAGGCTTCACCGAAACCAAGAAAACCGTCGGTAATAATACGCTTCGCCCCTTCCCTGTTAGTCAATCGAAGTGTTACTTTGGGTTCCTCGCCGAAAACAACCGAGTCCCCATCCCAGAATTCGACCGCGAAGCTGGCCTCCGGATTCGCGTTGTGCATTAATTGGACAATGTCCTTGAAGACGCCCTTCATAATCAATCCTCCCGCTTTATGTGAATTTCCGGGAAGAGACTCCGACTCTTCCGCCGATAAGAATATACAAAAAAGAGAGAAATAAAAAAAGCCCCCCGCCGTGGAAAATCGGCAGGAGGCTTAAAGAACAGAAATACAGGACTGCTACTTCATCAGGATCATCTTCTTCACTTGTTTGAAGTCGCCTGCTTCGAAACGATAGATATAAATACCGGTTGCGACTTGTGCGCCGATATCATTCAGACCATCCCAAACCATTTCGTGATATCCCGCATCGATCTTCTTATTCAGCAGGGTTCTCACTTTTTGGCCCAGCACGTTATAGATCACCAGATTCACATCACTTGCTTTTGGCAACTGATATTTGATGGTGGTCGTTGGATTAAATGGATTTGGGTAGTTTTGCGACACGGCGAAGGTTGTCGGGAGCTGCTCCTGACCGCCGATACCCGTAATCAAATCCCGAACAACCTCGATGTTCACTACTTCAGCCATCGGATCGTTGGTAAGGAACACCACATACATGGTATCGAGCGTTCGTTCAGTTGTGCCGTAAATCCGCAGAAGCTGGTCGGCGTTGTCGCCGGGGGCCACACTACCACTTGTCGGCGGCATTACCTTCAACCAAGGAGGAGCCGCATCGGCGAGCTCGTAGACAAAGAAATAATCCGGGGTTCCCTGCAGGACACCGCCGATCGATGCTTTCCCGGATACGATGCCTTCGGAGATGAACAAACCGCCTGCAATTGCGGTTGCGCCAGCCTGTTGAAAGTCTGTCCAGACATCGTGCACAACTCCGGTGGGAGTCAAGGTGTTCAGATCGATTTGGTGAATATTCTGGGGCAACCCACCATTTACGTTGTCCTGGTTGAACACCCAGAGATATGGACCACCTGCTGAGTAATCGTCATAGGCACTGCCATACATGGCAACCATTCCATGCGTTGCCGCAGGTATGGAAGACAGGGTTGCGCCGCTCATATCAATGAGCACCAAATCAGTGTCCCAGTCGCCTACCCAGAGACCGTTATTGCCCGAATCGTAGGCGATATTACGAACCGCCACCGGCGAGCTGATGCTGCCAATCAGCGTTTTAGTCACGAAATCCATCATGTAGATGGTATTCGCAGCCGCACCGCCGTACATATAAGTGCCATCGAACGCCAGGTCGCGCAAACCGCTGACGCCAGGTATGGAAAATTCTTCCACGAAGTTTCCTGACATATCGAATTTTTCAATCAGGTTGGAAGCCCATCTGGTAACGTAGTAATAAGTGCCGTCGAATTCGGCCCCGGCATTGCCCAATGCGCCGGTTAACGTCTCCAGGTTGGCGCTGAACTGCACATCCCAAATGGCATCATAAACCACACCGGGTGTTGTGGAACCGCCAGCAGGTTTGTATTCAGCATTTTGAGAATGCTCGGTTGGACCGACAATAGTCTTCACCGGGCGTCTGGTTACCATTGTCATGCTTGTTGTGCAGCTCCAATTCAGGTTGCTTCCGCCGGCATTGGCAATATTAATGCTATGTTCGACTGAATCACCTTCCATTACCTGCACAGGATTGGTGAAGCTGGGTGTGACTACTGCCACCGGCGCTTCGAGCCCAACCGCGGTTACATAAGTTGTATCCAGAGGTGTGTCGGGATCATTGCTGGCGACAATCAGCATTCCATCATATACGCCAGGCGTCAATGGTGTGAATGTGACTGCCACTGTTGTTCCGGACAACGGACCCAACGTTAAACTCGACGTATCCACGGTGAAAACAGAGTTGGTGCTGGTGATGCTGGTAATATCAAGAACATCGGTGCCGACATTGTCGATGCTCCAATCCAGTGAAGGCGTCAGACCAACGAATGTCGAATCGAATACCAGGGTGTCGGGAAAGGTTGAAATATCAGGAATTCCCGTCACCGACAACGATACCCTCGGGAAATGCACCTCGGGATTGACCGGGTCGTTGCTACTGATAATCACATCGGCCAGGTAGTCTCCGCCTAGCATTGCAGTAGTATTCACAATCGCCTGGATATCCATGCTGCCACCGGCAGGAATGCTTCCGGCCATGGGGTTTTCGCTCAACCAGGATGATTCGCTGGAAAATTTTACGGCGAGTGCATCATGCAAATACGCCGCGTCAAAAACTACCTGCAATCCATCGGTTCCGGTTTCGTTCTCGATTCCCACAGTACATTCGTTCAGAATCATGCCGCCAAGAAATTCCAGGTACTGGTACATTATCGCACCATTATGGAATAGAATCACTTCGGCAGTAACAGTTCCCGGCCCGTTGTATTCCGGATAATCCACGAACTGAACCACAAAACGATCGGCCAGGCTCTGATAATACACCGTGCCGCCCATTGAAGGATTTAAATCATCCCACATCCACGGCAAAATATTGTTCGGATCGGTTGAAGTTGGAATCTGAACGTTCGACAGCGAAGTGTAGCTGTTTGGCGGACCAAAACCAACGAAACCGTTGGACGCAATATAAAATTCGGTGTAATCAATACCATAGTAAGAGAAAGTGAATCCCAGCGGGATCGGACCAACATAGCTGTCGTCTGTCAATCCGGTTACGACTGTGCCTGTGCCAGAGATATCGATCCAGTCGAAAGTGGGACCACCCGGTTCGTCACTATCAATCCATTTGTAACCGAATTGATCCGGTCCGCCGGCGCCATCGATTGGCGATACGCCATGCCGCCACTCAGATTGACCTTTCGCAAGCGGAACCTGGAATTCGGGACGCAAGTAGGACCGATCCACTTTACGTTGGAATTTGGTCATGGACACATCTTCATCTGTAATTGTAAAATGCAAAGGGGTAGATCCCGTATTGCTTATGGTAAATACCGTCGAATCCGTTTCATTTGAGAAAAGATCAAAATGCAGGGAATCGGGAGCGATAAGAATCTGAGGTGCTTCTATCGAAGTCGCCCTGAGTTCCACGGTCGTTGTAGGCGTTTGCGGATCGGAACTAACAATGCTCATAGTGCTCGTGTAGGAAGCAGCGCTCGTCGGGTGGAAAGTCACATTCACGACTTGTGTGGCTCCCACACCAACTGTAAATGAGGTTGTATCTACCGTAAAATCGGCATTGTTTGTGGTAATATCAGTTACATCGAGGGGGAATGAGCCCACATCCGAAACAGTGACCTGCAGTGTTTGGCTGGCTCCGACAAAGAGTGTGTCAAATTGCAGCGTCATAGGATCGACTAGAATTTGGGGCGTTCCCAAAACGGTCGCATTCACCACCATACTGGTATCCGGTGTTACCGGATCGTTGCTGTGTATGTTCACTTTTGCGGAATAATAGCCACCGTTCAGACCTGTTGAGTTGGCTTTTACCCAGACATCCATGCTGCCACCGGTCGGTACAGTACCGGAGGTTGGATTTTCGCTCAACCATGAGGACTCCGTCGCAAAGCGAATGGCGAGGTTATCATGCAGATATGGCGCATTGAAAACAACCTGCAACCCATCCGTACCATCGGAATTTTCAATACCAACCGTGCTTTCATTCAAAACCATACCATTCAGGAAGTTCAGATATTGGTAGAGAATCGTTCCATTGGAATACATAATCACTTCGGCATTTGTCACGCCAGGCCCACTATATTCAGGATAATCCACAAACTGAACTACCATTTTATCGCCCATATTCTGATAATAGACTGATCCTCCCGTTGAAGCATTTAAGTCATCCCAGAACCAAGCCAAAAGATTGTTGTATGTATCAACATTGGGTAGTTGCGTATTGGCCAGCGATATATAGGAGTCGTCAAAACTTATCAGGCCATTCGACTGAATAAAGAATTGTGAATAATCGATTCCGTAAAAATTGAAGTCAAAGCCGAATTGGAAAGGCCCAACATAGTTATCGTCCGAAAGCCCCGTCACCAGGGTTCCGGTAGAGGAAATATCGATCCAACTGAAGGTGGGGCCTCCCGGTTCATCGCTATCAATCCATTTGTAGCCAAACATATCGGGTCCGCCGGCGCCATCAATCGGAGTAATTCCATGCCGCCAGTCTGCCG
>CAZUZS010000002.1:0-10617 GCA_964624795.1 uncultured Calditrichaceae bacterium | reverse complement strand
GAAGTTCGGTCGTGTAGACGCCAGGAGTAAGGCCGCCCGCGTCAATATCGACATCCAGAACCTGGCCGCTGTTTGGCCCCACTGTTCCACTATAGGAAGAAACAGTTACCCAACTTGCCGAGGGATTCTCGGTAATTGTGTAATTAAGCGGACCGGGGTTAGTCTGATTGTTGAAAATGGTTATTTGATGCGAATTGGTTCCACCCACTAACATGGTGTCGCTCAGACTGGTTGGCGCAACAACCATGATAGGCGGATAACCACCGGCTGCCATCATTGCTGAGACATGGCTACTGGTGCTGTCCACGTTATCCTTTGCCCATACCTCATAGCTGTATTCCTGGTATTGCGTCAACCCATTGTCAGTGTAGGTTTCGGTACCCATTGGAACAGACGCGAGGAAAGAGCCATCCCGAGAGATCTCGATTGTAAAATTAGTCAGCGCAGTCCCGTTTACATACTGAGTCGGGTCGGTCCAGTCTAATTGAATGCTGGTGGGAGTCATTGCATTGCTGGTTGCGGTGAAGCCGGTTGGTGGCAGCGGATCCAGCAAATCGCCATAAGGCGCAAGTTCGTAAACAAAGAACATATCCGGTGTTCCCTGCAGCACACCGCCAAGAGAGACGGTACCTGCAACTGCATCCGTTGTAATAAAGAGACCGCCGGAGACGCCGGCAGAAGCAGAAAAATCGGCACCGACATCATGCGAAACGCCGGTAAGGGTGCCCGATGCAATATCAACTTGGTGGACAATTGCCTGGTCACCCAATGCTCCCTGGTCAAAAACCCACAGGAAAGGTCCGCCCGCACTGTAATTATCGTAAGCAGTTCCATATTGCGAGACAAATCCCAAGTTTGCATTTGGAATCGTGGCAAGGGTGGTACCATTGCGATCAATTAAAACAAGATCGGTTGCCCAATCGCCAACCCAAAATGCATCGTTGTCGGCATCGTAGGCGATGTTTCGAACATTAACCGGTGACGAAATGGTGCCAAGCAGGGTTTGAGTGGCGAAATCCATCATGTAGATGGTGGTAGACGCCGCACCACCATACATATAGGTGCCGTCGAATGCCAGGTCACGAAGACCGCTTACGCCAGGCACGGAAAATTCTTCCACAAAATTACCGGAGGCGTCCATCTTCTCAATCAGGTTGGATGCCCAGCGGGTGGTATAGTAATACGTGCCATCAAATTCCGCGCCGGCATTCCCGAGCGCACCGGTTGTGGTTTCCAGATTAAAACTCAACTGCAAATCCCACGTTGCCTCAATGTTCTGTTGAGAATAGGGGGATGTTTTGTAGGGTGATCTTTCGACAAAGGAGCCGTCATTTTGAGCCGAAACCATCCCCACAACGAATGCTACTAAAACTGCTGCCGTAAGAATGAATCTCATATTTACCTCCATGAATAATGATTTTTAGGCACTACACGAAATTAAATAAAGCAGAGATTACCGGGTTGCATCACCCCCTCTCGCAGAAAAAAGGATAGGTCAAAATTTTAATAAAATGCAGATCATAACACGGCGTTTACGCTCTGTGCTTGATGTGTTAATTTATAAAAAAAAAAACAAAGTGCAATGCTTTTTTATATATCATGAAATAAAAACCGCCGAACACCTTCTATCGGTGTGCATTTCCAATATAAAATTTGGCAGGTTAATTTTTTTTATTCCATTTTCCGTGCAGGAATAAAGGAGAGTGAGAAGCCGTGCAGATTAGCAGCAGCCTTTTAATGGTGCCGGGGCCGATGAATAAAGAACCACCCTATCAGTCGTATCTTATTGCGTTAATTCCAGAAGATGTTTTCTGAAATAGCCAATTGCTTCGTCCAACTTTTCGGGATGTTTGCCGCCGGCTGTTGCCAGATGCGCTTTGCCCCCGCCGCCGCCACCGGTAATTTTCGCAACTTCCCGAACCAGGTCGCCTGCTTTTAATCCCGACTCACGTATCAAATCATCAGTAATTGCGCAGACAAAGTTGATTTTCCCATCGGATAGGTTTATGAAGAGCAGTACCCCATTTTTCACATTTTGCCTGAAACGGTCTGCTGCCTGTTTTAATAAATCAGTATCAACATTTTCAAATTTTTCAATAGCAAGATGCACAGTGCCCAGTAGTTCGGTATTCTCAATCGCCTTGTCAACCTGATGAAGGACTTGTTCACCCTGCATTTTTTGCAGGTTTTTTTCCATTTCCCGCAATTGGCCGGTCAGCGAGTCAACTCTTGAAGCTATCCCCTCAACGGGAGAATTAAGAATCCGGCCGACCTCAAACAAAGTATCTCTCGCCTGTTGTAGAAAAGATGTGGCTGCAGGTCCGGTGAGTGCTTCAACGCGCCGAATGCCACTGGCGATGCTGCTTTCCTGGACAATAACGAATGATCCGATCTCGCCGGTTCGCCGCACGTGGGTCCCGCCGCATAACTCTTTGCTGAAATCGTCGATGGAGATAACGCGCACCTGTTCGCCGTATTTTTCACCGAAGAGGGCCATGGCGCCTAACTCCTGCGCTTTTTTGTAGCTGGTCTGATATATCTCAAGAGGCGTATCGCGCCGGATTTGGTTATTCACTATCGATTCAATTTCTGCCAGCTCGCGGGGTTCAATTTTTTTGAAGTGCGTGAAATCGAAACGCAGCCTGTCGGGGGTCACAAGCGAGCCGGCCTGCTGAACATGCTTCCCCAACACCAGGCGCAAGGCAGCGTGCAGCAAATGGGTTGCTGTGTGGTTGTACATCGTAGGAAATCGCAGAGCGGGATTTACGCTGGCTGTAACACGGGAATGAATGATATCAAAATTCTGCGGCGTCTCGCAGACATGAATTATCTCTTCTCCCTCTTTGTGAACCGAGATCACCTGCAACTCCCCATCCTGCGACACCAGCTTTCCGCGGTCGGCAACCTGCCCTCCGCTCTCCGCATAAAAGGGCGTTTCTGTCAAAACGACCTGGTATTTTCCATTCTTGCGGGCAAATTTACAGATATCGGTTTCTGTTTCCAGTGTTTCATAACCGACAAAGTGCGATGCAGAAGGACAATGCTGAAGCACATTCCAGTTATCCACATGATCGAACTGGGCAGCAAATTTCCCGGCACTTCTGGCCCGTTCACGCTGTTTTTCCATCTCATTGTCAAATCCTTCTTCATCGATGGCGAGGTTCTGCTCTTCTGCCATTACACGGGTCAGGTCTAAAGGAAAGCCGTATGTATCATACAGCCGGAATGCTTCTTCTCCCGGGATCATTTTTTTCTGCTGCGATTTTAGCTGCTGTGCCAGGTTTTCAAATAATTCGATTCCGCGATCCAGGGTCTTATTGAAACTTTCCTCTTCGGATTGAATGACATTCATGACATGTTCCCGTTTGGCAACAATCTCCGGAAACGCTTTTCCCATGATGCTGACCACTGCCGGAACCAGATTGTGGATAAATGGTTGATACATGCCCAGTTTCCGTCCGAACCGCGCGGCACGGCGCAAGACCCGGCGAAGCACATACCCTCTTCCTTCGTTGGATGGGACAGCACCATCGGAAATGGAAAAAGTAAGCATCCGGATATGGTCGGCAATCACCCGCATTGCCACTTGCTGGGTTTCGGTGGCGGTCTCATACTTCAGGCCGGCTAACTCACCGATCTTGGCCAATATTGGCAGGAAGAGATCGGTATCATAATTGGAGTGCACACCCTGAATTACCGCAACAATTCGCTCGAACCCCATACCGGTATCCACATGTTTGGCCGGCAGTGGATGCAAACTGCCATCCTCTTCCCGATTGGATTGAATGAACACAAGATTCCAGAGTTCAATAAAACGGGCGCAATCGCCATTCACCTGACAAGTGTGATTCGTTAGATGCTTTTTGTCGCAAAAATCAGGGCCCAAATCAATATGGATTTCAGAGCAGGGGCCGCACGGGCCGGTTTCTCCCATTTCCCAGAAATTATCCTTTTCTCCAAACCGCAACACCTGCGACGGATTAACATCGGTCTCTTTTACCCAGATATCAGCGGCTTCATCATCATCCAGATACACAGTGGCCCACAACTTCTCTTTCGGCAATTTCCAGATGCCGGTCAGCAATTCCCACGCCCATTGAATCGCTTCGGTTTTGTAGTAATCCCCAAACGACCAGTTTCCCAGCATTTCGAAAAATGTGTGGTGATAAGTATCGCGACCGACCTCTTCCAGATCATTGTGCTTCCCGCTAACACGAATGCATTTTTGCGAATTCACCGCCCGACTGTAGGGTCGGTTTCCCATGCCCAGGAAAACATCTTTAAACTGGTTCATGCCCGCATTCGTAAATAGCAGGGTTGGATCGTTGACCGGAATTACCGGTGAGCTGGGGACAAAAGTATGTTCCTTCTCCTGAAAATATTTTATAAATTCATCCCGAATCTGTTTTGATGATTTCATTTATGTTACCTGTAAAGTTTATTTCAAGCAATTTTAGGCCGCCGCGAAATTTGCCCCGCCAGGCCCCCCCTTCAACGACCATATATAAGTTAGAAACCTCCCCCGACCATCGCCATCCAAAGCCACCATTTTTTACGGGCCACATAATCTTTTTGCCGCCCGCGGGCGATCTATCAGGCAACGGCGCTGCATTTGGATCGAAAATATAGATAGGCCAATAAATCAAGGCAAGAGGTTTATTGCTGAAGGCTTGATAGCGAAACAACCTGCTCGACTTTTGGAGCAAGCACCTGACGCACTTTTAAAGCAAGTTCGCGCATCCGGTAGGGTTTGGGCAAGGTTCCGTCAACATTAAGATCGGGAGGTACAATCCGGTCGCGGTCCAAATGGCCGCTGGAAAGCAGCACTTTGATCGAGCTGTCCAGTTGCCTGATATTGCGAATCGTCTCAACGCCGTTCATCTTGGGCATAGACATATCCACAATTGCAAGATCAAAATGGCGTCTATTTTCCTGGATAATTTTTAGGCCTTCCATTCCACCGGAGGCGGTAACTACAGAATACCCGAACGATTCCAGTATTTCTTTTATGGAATCCCGAATCATGTTTTCGTCATCAATCACAAGAATATTTTCATTCCCTTTTGGAATTGCTTTCGTTTTTACCTCCTCCGCCTGCAGTTCGCGCTTTGGTACGGGCGGGAAGTAGAGGAAAAAAGTGGTTCCTTTTCCGACTTTGCTTTCCACATCGACAAATCCCTTGTGGCTTTGCATGATGCCATAAACCACGGAAAGGCCTAACCCGGTGCCTTTGCCAACGCTTTTCGTCGTAAAGAAAGGATCAAATATCTTGTCGAAATCAGCACCTTTAATGCCCACACCGGTGTCTGCTATGCTGATGCACACATACTCTTTTTCCACGCTATTATTTGCCATCTTCGGTTTATACCTGGCCATTCTGGTTCGGATAGTGATTTGTCCGCCATCTTTCATGGCATCTCTGGCATTTACCCCCAGATTTACCAGCACCTGGGTGAGCCGGGTCTCATCCGCTTCCACATCCTGCACATCGGGGTCCAGGTCCAACAGAATATCGTACTCTTTGCCCAAAGTTCGTTTGAACATGCTGGACAGTCTTGAGATGAGTTGATTGGGTGATAGCATTTTTACCTGGATATCCTGGTTGCGGGAGAACATCAGCAACTGTCTCGTCAAATCCGCAGCCCGCTGCGCAGCTTCCGAGATAATATTAACACGTCGCAGCACACTTCCATTCCCCTGGGCATCATTCCTTAGCAGATCGGTGTTGGGAATAATGATCCCCAAAATGTTATTGAAATCGTGAGCAATGCCACCGACCAGAGTCCCCAGGCTTTCCATTTTCTGAAGTTGGATGACCTGTTGCTGCGATTTCTGCAAATCCTCGTATGCTTTTTCAAGGCTGGCTGCTTTTTCCTTAAAAGCATGAACCAGATGAATATTGTCCAGCAGAATAGCAGCCTGGTTTGCCAGGGTGCTCAGGAGGTGCACATCTTCTACCCGAAAAGCATGATTATCTCGTTTTAAAAACAGTATGACACCGAACCGATAGTCCTTTTCGCTTATGGGAACCGACACCAGAGAGAATACGTCCTCACGATTCAGACCCAATAATTTTATCTCGTGGATCTCCAACTCATCCGAATCGCAGACAAACGGATCGTTGTCCTGGTAAGTTCGCCAGATAAAATTGTCATCATTTTGAACGAATGGAGAAATGCGCTTCTTTACTTCTTCAGAAGAGACAATAGATTGGACAAGCTTGTCTGTCTTTGAATCCCAGAGGTAGATGACACACTCATCCGCATCCAGCAATGCCCGGCCATCTTCAATGATTTTCTGCAGTATCAGGTTGGGTGTCATGGCCCGCATCATTTGCTGGCTGACGGTTATCAGTTGTGCAAGATTATGGGCATTCTTGGTGTTCCACGAGCTAAGCCGCTCCAGCTCTTCTGTCTTCAACCGCAACTCATCATTGATGCGCTGCAACTTTGTCTGATTCTGAAGTATTTCCCGCTGAATATGAATTTTTTCGGTGATATCGATAATCGCAATAATGACATTCTTTACATAATTCATGTCATCCTGATGGCTTTCGATATTCAGTTCCACAATCTTTTTATTGCCATCGGTCATTCGCAGCGTGGTAACATAACCCCGGACATTCTGCATATCCTGAATAATCCGATTAAAAATCGCATTGAGGTCCTCGGTTTGGAAAAATCGATCCAGGTTCATTTGAACGAGTACGGTTCGCTCGACGCCAAAAAATCCACTCGCACTTTCATTAACTTCCTCGATCTGTCCCAGGGTATCTGCGATGATAATAGGAATAGGGCTCAATTGAAACAGCGTTTCCTGATATTTTTTGGATTTGTTGAGCTCCCGGAGATTGCTATCCAGGTTGTCTGCCAACTGATTTAGGGCGGTCGACAACTGTGCAACCTCATCCGTCCCTTTTACCGGCAACCGCAATTCCAAAACGCCCTCCTTATCAGAATACAATTTGATTGCTCCCACTGCGTCCTGCAACGGCTTGGAAATGGTTCGGGCAATAATCGACGAAATGAAAATCAATATTAGCGCCAGGCCCATGCTGATAAGAACAAGGTTTCGGGTTTGAATGGCAACCTTTTTATGAACCCACGCCAGACTCATGCCCACCACCAGGGCGCCTCGGTATTCATCCTGGAAAAAGATGCTTTGCTTAAGAATAAGCATATTATCCGAGAATTCCTGGACCTTGTTCGAACCCAAAAAAGATTTGATGAGCTCCATATTCTGACTGTAGCGGTACCCATATTTCATCTGGTTGAGATGATCTGTGACGTAAATAAAAGAAATATCCGGATCGTTTTCAATTCCGTTAACCATGTTACGAAGGAATTTATTATCGTCAAAAAACAAGGCGGGGCCCAGGTTCACCGAGGCAGTTTGCATTAAGCTCATTCCTTTTTTTAGCAAACCTTCCCGGAATTGTTTTTCAACAGTTGTGGCAAAGTAAAGGTAAAATCCTGCTGAAAAGACAATGATCATGCTGGTTGTAAGCAGCCATAATCTGTGTGATATTTTCAACCTGTTTAACACGTAGGTGCCTTTTCTATAAGCCCATTAAATAAAAACTTCAAGCTCAGCAGCTTTCGGACGACTCTTTCCATTTTCCTGCCCGGCTTTTTTTGCGCTGATCAGGGTTACGTATAGCGAATTTTCTCTCCACCCCATTCAAAATCTCAGCCGTTCCCACCCCGATTATAAATATCCAAGTTACATATATCTTAGACACACCAAGAATCTAATTAACCTTTCATAACCTCTTCCCTGGAGAAAATTTCTTCCAGTAATTTTGCAACAACATTAATGCTATATGGCTTTTTGAGAAATCCGACCACCCCTGCAAGGCTTTCTTCATCGAACGGTTGATCATCAAAACCGCTGGTAAAGATAATTTTTGTGCTGGGATCGATCTTTCTCAACTCGGCGCAGGTGGCACGGCCATCCATTTTGGGCATTTTTAAATCCACGATAACATAATCGATTTCATCTTTATGGCTGGCATAATATGTCACCGCCTCCTGGCCACTATGTTGTTTTATAACGGTATATCCGAGAAATTCTAATATGTCGCCCAGAATGTTTAATACGTAGTCTTCGTCATCCACAATCAACAGCGTCAGATCACGCGATACTATTTCCTGTATTTCTTCAAATTTAGCTTTCTCAGCAACCGATTTATCGACCGGAAAGAAAATATCGAACCGAGTTCCCTCATTCAGACGACTGTCCACTTCGATGTGGCCATTTAAGCCTTTCACTATTCCGTAGACTACCGACAAACCCAGTCCGGTTCCTTTGCCAATTTCCTTTGTAGTAAAGAACGGATCGAAGATTTTCGGAATAATCTCCAGGGGAATTCCGGAGCCGGAATCGATAACCGAAAAGCGAACAAAATCGCCTGGATCCAGCGAACCTACCTGGTAGTAATTATCAATCTGGAAGTTTTCCGTTTTCAGTATAATGGTGCCGCCACCCGGCATGGCATCGGTGGCATTGATTACCAGGTTCATCACAATTTGTTGAATTTGGGTATCGTCCGCCACGATAAAATAGAGATTGGAGTCAAACTGCTTGGTGATCTTCACGTTCTTCGGGATGGAATGTTCCAGCAGGTCGAGACTGTCATTAATAACACGGTTAAGGCTAATGGGGGAGTGTTTTATTCCATCGTTGTGACGCGTGAAAGTTAACAAACGCTGCGCGATGTCCGATGCCCGGTGTGCCGATTTTTCAATGATCTCGGCTCTTTTATAATTTCCATTGCTTTTCTCCTGGGACATCTTTATCAATTCCGCATTGGGAATAATGGCCGCCAAGATGTTATTAAAATCATGAGCGATGCCCGATGCCATCAATCCTATACTTTCCAGTTTTTGACTCTGCAATAGTTGCTGCTGGATTTTCTTTAGCTCGGTCACATCTTTGAAGAGAAACAAAAACCCGATGTTTTGCTGTCGAAAATCTCCAATAATATTAATAGTGAGAATAACATCCAGCACACCACCGCCTGTTTTCCGAAGCTGTAATTCATAGTTACGAACCAGCCCGCGTTGATTAATCTGTTGCTTCAGAATTTCGCTTCTTGCCTGATCCTGGATGCAATCTTCAAAAAAATTAATTTTACTCAGATCCTGGTTCTTCTCTATCGCCAAAAGCGAGAAAGCTGATCTGTTAAGAAAAACAAGCTCCCCGGATACATTCGAAATGGCCACGCCGTCCTGGAGAATCTCGATGAGATTGCTCAACTGAAAGGACTGCTTTGTTTCCTTTTTCTCTGATCTGGAAAAATTAAATATTTTCATTCGACTTTGCTTCTCTTAAATAGGGTACCCACCTGGTCCTGCCAATCCCTTTTGATACTGCTAAAACTAAAAAATAACGCCAGAATTACCGCCAAAAGAATGAATACGGTATTAACAAAAAGATAAAATGTTATTTTGTTAATCAGAAATAATCCGAGCAAGATAAGCGCGGCACTAAAGATGATCGCAATGACATAGCGGAGCGATACTAATGGAATTATGCTGACAATCATACTTTTTTTCGGTTTGGAAACAAATCCATTCAAGAATTGAAAATTGGCCAAATATCTTTCGTTCTCAATTGAGATATCGCTTTCAAGGTAGATAAGCCTCCCGTACCACACCAACAACATGAGCAGGTTAAGCAGGAAATTAAAGATTTGCCCATAATACCATATTTGTTTGCTGTACTGGAATGCAACAAAATGAAGTGCCTCTACAATATTGGATAAGGTCAGAATAAACAAGATAATATTCAAATATTCCGAGACCACAAAATATTTCTGGTAATAGCGATACCAGAATATGAGCATGGCGAAAATGGATAAAACCGTTGTTACATAATTTCTTACTGCATAATCCGCCCACAGAGTTTCGTCGGACAACGAAAGCGGGTGAATTAGGTACTTGAAATAATTAACAACCAGAACCAAAACTGCCAAAAGAACAGACCAAAGAATAGTGTGCTTCTCATTACGATGCCAAAATTTGAATGAATTCAAAGCAACGTAGAAGGAAATCATGAGGATGAATAGTCGCAAGCCGCAATCTACATACACATAAAAGAAGAGGTCGATTCGGGGATTATTTCTGGTCAATACCGCAAGCGACATGAAAATCGAAAGATAGCCATAGAAATAATAGAAAAGAAAAACAAGCGTTTTGTTCAGTTTTGTCCACGATAGAGTCTCTCGAATAATCAGGAATGTTATAAAATACAAAATAAAATTTATATAGCCAATCGGATTATCCAAATTGATTCGGTTTAGATATAAGAAACACTGATATGTTATAAAAATCGTGATGACGAACCAGTATTTTCTCAGAAATATTTTCATCATGCAATTCTAATCTTTCTAACCCACTTAGATTATCTATACTCGGTAAAATAATGAAAAGAATGAGCAAAAAAAAAGAGTGTTAATTAAAAATAATCAACACTCTTACAGTTCAATATTTGGAAATTTGTTGAATAGCGATTATATGATTTTCACGTCCTCAAGAACTCTCGCCTATTAGGCCTTATAATTTGTGAGTGAAAATTGTATTTTTAGGCAAATCTTATATCAGGAATACGCGGCGG
>CAZUZS010000001.1:150632-157771 GCA_964624795.1 uncultured Calditrichaceae bacterium | reverse complement strand
AAAAATAGAAAAATAATAGAATACTTTAACATCACCATTTTACCCGTTTATTAATCCTAACGGCAAGTTTCAGCCGCCGCTTCGTTAAACTGTCAATTATTGATAAACTTTATTTGAACCACCCGGCATTCCAAAACCGCTGCGCTGGTCGCGGTCGGCTGCAAACAATGGTTAGCCAAATTCTCTTACCTAATTCTTATCCTCGTCAACCCCGTAATATGAAATTGATAATTGAACCGAGGATGTTACTGGTTTTTTATCTAAAAAAGCAGGATTAAATTTTAGGTTTTCAAGTTCTTTAATAACAAAATTTGAAAGCCACGTTATTCTACTAACAGGTTTTATATTTTTAGTCCGTCCATCAATACCAATATCAAAGTCAATAATTATCTCGCCATAAAGACCGGCCTTTCTTGCAAGGTCAGGATGCTTGAGCATCTTTGTCAAGGAATCAAGTCCATTTGGAAAACTGGGATTCCTTGTTATTGCACTGTCATTCAGCAACTTAAAACCTGTGATTTTAGTGACAACGGAATCTGGATGTGCAATATTTACATCAATATCGCCATCAAGATGTGGATGTTCATAAGAGTAACAACCTGCAATAATTAAAGGCAGCAATATAATATAGCAACAAAATACAACAAAAAATCTCATTTATCTGTTCCTAATTATCGGCTAACATATTGATATTGAATTAGACTGATCCCTTCACTGCTTCCTATATGTAGGAAGTTGTTGCCTACATGTAGGAAAATCAAGAGTTTTATTCCTATATATAGGCAAATTATTATGTCTATATGTAGGAAAGAAACTGAAACATGAAAACGCCATCATTCGCTCTCAACACTTCTTTCCTCAACAATCCGGTGAGGCAATGCTAAAGCCAATATATCAATGCATCTTAGCTTCAGCAATCTCTTTTTGGCGTTTCAACACCCTCCAGCTAATATGGTAACCCCTGGCAAAATAAATTTTAACGCTCCGGAAATCCGATTCTCCGTTTCTCCAACTCTCCCACTCTCCGGTTCATGTTTCGCTGGATGACAAATGCTATAAAAGCAAAAAAACGCAGCTTCGCTCTTCGCCCCATGCTCCATGCGCTATGCCCGGACACAGCTCCGCCACCTCACTTACAGCAGGAAAAGAAACAGCATACCAACTTTTTGCTGATCCCTTTCCTCCCCGGTGGTGTATTTATCAAAAATGTCCGTCCTGAACCGGCGGACACTAAATACAATCAATATGAAAACAGATTGGTTGAAATATGAATACCAAACGAACTGATTATTGCCGGCATAACTCCGGTCCCGTTGATTAGTAATTCCTTTTGATTCGTGATCAATTTAATTTTACGAGGCGTTATATTCAAGGAGAAAAATAATTTTCCGGTAAGCCGGCAGTCGACTCAATGGGAGAACTCCAAATTCAAATCGTTCTGACTTTGAACCCGGAATATTTGAATCAGTAAAACCAGCAGTTATATTTAGTTGTTTGGTACAAACTTGGGGGCGAAATGCAAAACGAGCTTAAGGTCTTTGCGGGAAACAGCAATCCGGCGCTGGCGGCAGAAATCTGCAGCCATTTGGGAACGGAACCGGGGAAACTAAAAATTCTCAGATTCAGTAACGAAAATATCAAAGTGCAAATCCAGGAAAATGTGCGGGGAGCGGATGTTTTTGTGATCCAGACCGCCGGTCCCCCGGTTAATGAACACCTGATGGAGATGCTGATCCTGATCGATGCGCTGAAATACGCGTCGGCGGGGCGGATTACAGCAGTTGTGCCCTACTACTTTTATGTGCGTTCCGACAAGAAGGATGAACCGCGCATTTCCATCACCGCCCGCCTGGTGGCGGACCTGCTGGAGACTGCCGGCGCCAACCGGATTCTCACCATGAATCTCCACTCCCCGCAAACCATGGGATTTTCCCGGCTTCCGGTGGACCAGCTCTCGGCGGTAAGTTTAATCTGTGATTATTTCAAAGAAAGGGAAAACCTCTCGGATTTTATTGCGGTCGCTCCCGACGTGGGACGGGCAAAAACCACCGAAGCCTATGCGCAATCCCTGGCAATGCCGATGGCCATTCTCTACAAGCACCGCAGCGGCGACGACGAAAGAGCAAACATCCGGCATCTCATCGGCAAAGTGAACGATAAAAATGTGCTCCTGCTGGATGATGAGATCCTGACCGGCAGCTCCATTATTGAAGGCGTGAAAGCGCTGCGCCGGCACGGCGCCAAACGGATACTGGCAGCCTGCATCCACGGGTTCCTTTCCGGGAATGCGGTACAGGATATTGAGAATTCGATCGTGGAAAAACTACTCATTACAAACACTCTTCCGCTCCGTGAAAATAAAGAGGGTGGGAAAATTCAGGTGTTGTCGGTGGCAAAACTGTTTGCCGATGCCGTTATGGCCATTCACGAAGGCCGCTCGGTGAGCACACTGTTTGAGGTGTGAATCGAGATTCTGCATTCACGGCTGTCTCGCCCGGTTTGCCGGAACGACTGAAAAGCCGGGGTACCAAATTACTTCATCGCTCCAATACTCCAACACTCCGGCAAAGGTATTCAAAACAGCCGGTTCCTGACTGTCAGCAGTGTTTTTTTGTCAGGATAACAGAAAAAAATTAGATATTGCGAAACTTTCTCTCAACTTTTAAATTCACAGGCTTTGTGCAGCCCCGGTAGCTCAGTTGGATAGAGCATCGGATTCCTAATCCGGGGGTCACAGGTTCGAATCCTGTCCGGGGCACCAAAAATTCTATATGAAATGAGGAGATAGGAATGCTGAAACCCAAGAAAAAAATAACGAAGAAAGAATTAAAGCAGGACAAGTTTGTCCTTTTTACCCTAAAAGCCCGTGATTTTATTGACGAGAATGCCAAGTTGCTGGTTCGAGTCGGTATTGGTGTGCTAATCGTTATCATTCTGGCTTCTTTTTACATACGTTCGAAACGAAATGCCAATACCGAGGCAAACGAAATGTTAGGTGAAGCCCAGATGGCCCTTAACCAAAACAATACCACCCAGGCCGACACGCTGCTCAAAGATCTGGTGAAGAATTACGACGGCGTGACTGCCGCCGGACAGGGGTGCTATCTGCTGGCCAGGTCGTACTGGCAGAAGAGTGATTATGCCAATGCCAAAATCTATTTCAAGAAATATGTGGATGAATATGCCGATGACGATCTGCTGACGTCCGCGTCGCTGGCCGGTTATGGCGATTGCCTGATGCAGGAGGGCAATGTGAAGGAAGCCGCCGATTATTACGAAAAAGCAGGCAATGTGAATAAGGATTTGCCCATGGCGCCGTCCTACTTCTACAGCGCCGCGCAGGCGTATATGCAAATCAACGATCTGTCCAAAGCGCAGGAACTGGCCGAGTTTATTGTCAAGAATTATGAGAATAGCGAGTATAAAAACCGGGCCGAAATTCTGTTAGGGATGGTCCGGCTGAAAGCCTGATTTGCTCAAAATGTGAAATCTTAAATAAAGCTAAAACGGGATGCCTGTTCATCCCGTTTTTTATTACGATTATTCCTCAATCAAAAGTTTGCCGTCTTTTAACAGCGGCACATCGTCAATCGTAAGGGTTGGCCTGGTCATGATTCCGTCCACATGAAAACCCACATTTACGGTGCCGCCCATCGAAACATTGTTACCCAGTGCCAGGTGAACAGTCCCCAGCACCTTTTCATCTTCCAGAATCTCCCCGGTGATCTGTGCCATGTAGTTAGTCCCGATGCCCAGTTCCGCCAGGTTACTTGCCGGTCGACCGATTTTTTCCACCAACTCATTCAGCTTTTGTGCTTCGGCGCCGCCGGCGATTTCCACCGCATATCCATCCTCCACAACAATCCGTACCGGCTCGCCGGTAATTTTTCCGATACCGGCCATCGATCCGTCAACTACAAAAACGCCGTTGGATTTTCCTTCCGCCGGCATCAGGTACGACTCGCCGGAGGGCAGATTTCCATAAGTTCCGGGTTTGGTAATTAACCCGGTGGAAGAGATTGCCTTGATCCCCTCAATCGGAATCGTAATGTCGGTTCCCAGGGGAGTGGTGAGCCGGGCTGTGTTTCCCTTATCCAGAAGCTCCGTCACTTTGTATGTCAGCTCCGCAATGCGATGATAGTCGGCGCTCATGGTGCGGGTCATCATATCTTCAGTAATTCCGGGCAACGTTCCCACGCGGGCGCCGGCCTTGCAGGCCTCTCTCCGGGCATCGGTATGGGTGAGCGATTTAGTGGTCGGACACAGCACCACCTCCACCATTTTCATCATTTCCGCAACCGGACGGGGCGGCTCCTGCCCATTCACCTCCCTTGCTGTCATTTCCAGCAGGAATGCCTCGTTGCCCAGTTCCTGCGCAGCATGAAACAGCGCTTCGCCGATTCTCTTCCGCGCGGCATCGGTGATGATCAGAACATTCTCCTGCGATGTAACCGCCATACAGTCTTTGACGGCGATGAGGGCTGCTTTCTGTAAATCGTTCATTCCGGTGTCCTCCTCTTTTATGTTATTCAAGTTTAAAGCTGGATTCATTTACCGGCAACTTTTAAATGAAAAAATTCCGACACATCTGGACGCGCCCAGGCGATTGCATTTGTCATTAATCTTTTTCAAGGACAAGAAGTAGAAATTTCTTTGGTCTTGTTGCCGTAATTTTTGGAATCGGTTTTTTAAGAGTCAAAATGAATATATATTCTGTGCTGATTTTTAACGATAGTAGTGAAAGGAGTTGGCATGATTTCAAGATTTGTTGTGAGGGTAGGGGTAGCGGTGTTGTTGATTTCCGGCATGTTATGGGCAGCACCGCAAAAGCAGCTAACCGTGGAAGACATTTATCAAAACCTGCGGTTTTCAAGACAATTACCGCTCAGGTTGGAATGGCTGCCGGGCGGCAAGCAGCTTTCTTTTATCAAATTCGATCAGGAAAACGGAGACCAGCAGCTCTGGATTCTCGATATCAGAAGCAACCAGGAACGGATGATCCTGACCAACAAAGCGCTCACTTTTACCGATTCGCAGGGCGATACCCAAAATGTCTCGTTTATGCACTACCAGTGGAACAGTGCCGAAACCGGTCTGCTTCTTCCCGACGATGGCGATCTGTTCTTCTACAGCTTTACCTCCGAAAAACTGACCCGGCTTACCAATTCTCCCGAAGATGAGGAGGATATCGGTCTTTCTCCCGACGGCCAGTGGGCATCTTTTGTGAGGGACAATAACCTTTTTGTTGTGAATATCGCTTCCGGAGAAGAAAAACAGCTCACCTCCGATGGAAAAGAAAATGTGATGAACGGGAAAAAGGACTGGGTTTACCAGGAAGAGTTGGGCAGCCGAGGCGATTTCAAGGGCTACTGGTGGTCGCCGAATTCCCGCAGCATTGCCTACTACCAGATGGACGACCGCCCGGTCCCGGTGTACCCGATAGTCGATTTCCGGCCGCTTCATCCGACGGTGGATTATACCCGCTATCCGTACCCCGGCGATCCCAACCCGATCGTGAAGGTGGGTGTGGTGAATGTGGCGAGCGCGGAAAACCTGTGGCTCGACCTTGGGGCGGACACCAGCGACTACTTTCCGAGGGTTTTCTGGTTGCGCGACAGCAGGCAGGTGGCGGTTATGCGGCTCAATCGTCTGCAGCAAAAATTGGAGTTCCTTTTTGCGGATGCGGAAACCGGAACCAGCCATGTGGTGCTTACCGAGACCAACCCATATTGGCTGAACATCGATGACGATGTGTATTTCCTGAAGAAAAAGGATCGGTTTATCTGGGGCTCGGCACGAAGCGGTTTCCGGCAGCTTTATCTGTATGATTACCAGGGGAACATGGTTCGACAATTGACTTCCGGAGACTGGACGGTAACCGGCTTTGAGGGAGTGGATGAGAACAGGGGATGGGTCTATTATGTCTCCACCGAGAAGGATCTTCTTGAACGGCAGCTCTACCGGGTGAATATGGATGGTCGCAAAAAAACGCAGGTGACAAGCGCGAGCGGTGTTCACCGCATTACCCTTGCACCGGGCGGGCGCTACTACCTCGATGAATTTTCGTCGCCGCTCACACCCGCCAGAATCACCGTCCATGCTGCGGATGGAAAATTGCTGCGCGAAACCGGGGAAGACGACAGCGCTAAACTGGCGGAATACAACCTCGTGAAGCCGGAGTTTTTTACAATTAACGGTGACAGCGGGTTGGTTTTTCACGCCATGATGATAAAGCCGCCCGATTTTAATCCTGCCAAAAAATACCCGGTGCTGGTTGATGTTTACGGCGGGCCGCATTCACAGACAGTGATAAAAGGCTTTACCGATCTGTGGCAGCAATTGATGGCACAAAAGGGATATATAGTATTTAGCATGGATAACCGGGGAACCGCCAATCGCGGAAGAAAGTGGGAAACCCCCATTTACAGGCACCTTGGGAAAATCGAGTTGAAGGATCAACTTACCGGCGTGGCCTACCTGAAAAGCCTGCCGTATGTGGATCCCGGGCGAATTGGGATTTGGGGCTGGAGTTACGGCGGTTACATGGTGCTTTATGCCATGACGCACTCCGGCGTGTTCAGGGCCGGAACAGCGGTTGCACCGGTTGTCGACTGGCATTATTACGATTCGATTTATACCGAGCGCTACATGAGTCTGCCATCGCTGAACGAAGCCGGCTACCTCTCGAGTTCCGCGCTGGAAAGCGTGGACAGCCTGCGTGGCGATCTCTTCCTTGCCCACGGGCTGAGTGATGATAATGTCCATTTGCAGAATTCGGTGAAGTTTATCGACGGACTGATTCAGGATGATACCCAATTTCGTTTGATGGTTTATCCGCACCAGGAACACAGCATTCGGAGCACCGCTGACAGGATTGATCTGTTCAACGCCATCACCGATTTTTTCCTGGAGAATTTATAAATATCCGGAAAGAGGGAGAGGATTTCGAATTTCGTCGGAATCCGTTCCCTTTTCATATTTTATTACGTTGTGGTAATTAGTCTTTGATGTACGGAAAATTTTCATGATGCATGAGTAGCCGAATATCTGTCATTCCGAATCCGGCTTTAGCAGGATGAAGAATCTTTTAAAGATTTCTCGCTAACGCTCGAAATGACACTTACCGATGTTCATTTAAT
>CAZUZS010000001.1:30617-150532 GCA_964624795.1 uncultured Calditrichaceae bacterium | reverse complement strand
ACTTCCACTTCCTACTTCTCAAATTTTCGGTCTGCAAAAGCATGTCATCCCTACAGGGTTTCGTGGTGGAAAGGTAGCTTTCTTCGCCATAAATTTATCATCCTTCCGGGATTGAGCTTGAGTTCATCCGAAGGTTTTAAGTTTTCAAGGCGATTAATATTACCAGAAGAAGATGTTTTCAATTTATTGAAATTGCTGTCGAAGCTTTTTGGTGTATCGAAAGTTACTTGCCAAAATGAGGCTGTGGAGTGAATTCGACTTCCGACATCTAACTTCCTGCTTCACGCCGTTTCAATGAGCCAATTTAAAACGGCTTGACAACTCTTTTGGGCTGAATGTATATTTTTCCGTCTGTCAGCAGCATCGGGCAGGTGGAAAAGAGAGAACTGAAGTATGTTGAACCGTGCCGTTCTTTTATTGAACCAGAATTATCAACCATTGAGTGTGTGCAACGTAAAGCGGGCAGTCACGCTTATTTTTCTCGGCAAAGCCGAGATGGTGGAAAAGAATTCCGGTTCTGTCCATTCGGTTAGCTACCAGATGCCCATTCCCAGCGTCATCCGGCTTGCCTGGCTGGTGCGGGTGCCGACAAAGCGTATCATTTTGAACCGCAAAAACCTGATGATCCGGGACAATTACATGTGCCAGTATTGCGGCCGCAAAACCCAGCCGCTGACCATCGACCATGTGATTCCGCGGCACTACGGCGGCGGAGACACGTGGGAAAACCTGGTAGTGGCATGCCAGGTGTGCAACCACCGGAAAGCCAACCGCACGCCGGAGCAGGCCGGAATGCAGCTTATGCAGCAGCCCAAACGGCCGCATCATTTTTTCTATCTGCAGAAAATCATCGGCGTGAAGGACGAACACTGGAAGCCGTATTTGTTCATTAAAGATTGAATTCACGCTCCGGTTGGGAGGCAGTTGAAAGTTATGTCTTCCATCTCGCCAATTTTTTTGTCAGGAATTCCATCATAATTAAACATACATAGCAAAATTCCGATAAAATAATTGTGGCTTTTTAAGAGTGGTTTTTAAATTTAAATTATCGAAATTTTAAGGTTCAAAAATTAAGGGAACAAGGCATGTTGGGGTTAAAAAACAGGCGAATACTGAGCGGAATTCAACCTTCCGGGGAGCTGCATCTTGGCAACTATTTTGGCGCAATCCGGCAGCACATTGCTTTGCAGGAGGAAAATGAGTGTTATTATTTTGTGGCGAATCTTCATGCACTAACCACCATCAGGGATAAGGAGAAGCTCGAGGCGGCTACTTTTCAGGTAGCGCTGGATTACCTGGCGCTTGGGCTGGATCCCGAAAAAGCTGTGCTGTTTATCCAGAGCGACGTGCCCGAAGTGACCGAGCTGACCTGGATTTTATCCACCATTACGCCGATGGGATTGCTGGAACGCGCCCATTCCTACAAGGATAAACTGGCGCGCGGAATCCTGCCCAACCACGGCCTGTTCTCTTACCCGGTGCTCATGGCCGCCGACATTCTCATTTACGATTCGGAATTCGTCCCGGTTGGCAAGGATCAGAAACAGCATTTGGAGATGACCCGCGATATCGCCATCAAATTTAACGGCACATTCGGCGATACGCTGACGGTGCCGGAAGAGCTGATTATGCCGGAGGTCGCTGTCGTTCCCGGCATCGACGGCCAGAAGATGAGCAAAAGTTACGACAATACGCTGGCCATTTTTGCCGGTCGCAAAACTTTGAAGCAGCGGGTGATGAGTATCGTTACCGATTCCACCCCGCTGGAAGAACCAAAAGATCCGGATGCCAACAATGTCTTCCTGTTGTACAAGCTGCTGGCCACTCCGGAAGAAACGGCGGAAATGCGCTCCAAATTCCTTGCCGGAGGGTACGGCTACGGACATGCCAAAAAGGAGTTGCTGGAGAAGATCTGGACTTATTTTGAGCCTGCCCGCCAACGCCGGGAGGAACTTCTGGAGAACAAGGACTTTGTGGAGGAAGTGCTGAGAAAAGGTGCCGAAAAGGCGAGAGCGAAAGCCCGGCAAGTCATGCAGCGGGTGCGCGAGCGAACCGGTGTGCTTCAGTTCTGCAAATAATGGCGGTTGATAATTCGGTCAATTGTATTATTTAGTTTGAGAGTATTGAAATATTTGATAAATCGAAGTTAATCTTGATATGCCCGGATAGCTGTATTCATGTTCGCTGAATTTCCGTGCCGGAATTAATAACAAATAGAAAATTAGCGGTATGTCATACAATATAAAACTTCCCGTTTTCGAAGGACCGTTCGACCTGCTTCTCTACCTCATCAAAAAGAACGAGGTGGATATTTATGATATCCCCATCGCCAAAATAACCCATCAGTACCTGGAGTACATCGAGTTGATGAAAATGCTGGATCTGGATATTGCCGGCGAATTTATCGAGATGGTTGCGACGCTTATGCTGATTAAAGTGCGGGTGCTTCTTCCGCGCTCGCCGCTGGATGGGGAAGAGGAGATCGAAGATCCGCGTGCCGCGCTGGTGGCGCAGCTCATCGAGTATCGCCAATTCAAGGACGTATCCGGCACACTGGGCGAGATGGAGAACCATCGCCGCAAATATTTCCCCCGCGGGATTCCGGAGCCTGAAGTAAAGGAGACGGAAGAGGAAGACCTTCTGGCCGATGTTTCGCTTTTCGATCTGCTTGCTGCCTTCAAAACCGCCCTGGATAATATTCCAAAGGTAACCGTACACCGGGTGAACGTGATCAAAATTACCATCGAAGACCAGGTCAAATTCATTTTTGCGCAGTTGGGAGATCGTCCGTATATGCTGTTCCGGGAAATTGTGCGCCCGCTGGAAAATAAAATTCAATTGATCGTCACCTTTATTGCCATGTTAGATCTCATTCGTTTGCATTTTCTCTCCGCCCGTCAATCGGATGTGTTCGGGGAAATTCGCTTGGTTCCCTTGCAGCAACTAAGCATAGAAAGCTATATGGAGCTTCGCGACCAGGAGCTTATGCCGGATTCGGTAAACGGCGAAAATGGCTCAGAGTAGAATACACCTGCCCGGTTAATCAATCACAAACAATTTTGATCACAATTTGTAAATATTTCAGATTGGCTTTAAATTATCATTTTATTAGATGGCAATGTAAAAAGTATGTCCGAAAAGAAACCGCTGGAAAAAATAGCTGAAGAAAAGCGTTTCCTGGTTAATGTCGTGGAGGCGCTGCTATTCAGTAGTGAGTCGAGCCTGCCCGTCTCAAGAATTCGCGAGGTTATTCCTGCTTTGACGCCCTCGGAATTGTCCGTGATTGTGGAGCACCTGAATGAACAATACCGCGAAACCGGGCGCTGTTTCGAGATAAAAGAAATTGCAGGCGGGTACCAGATGTTAACATTGCCTGAGTTTCATAATTATGTCGAACAATTATTTCAGAACAAGCAGAACTCCCGGCTAACCCAGAAAGCGCTTGAGACACTGGCGATTGTTGCCTACAAGCAACCGATAACCAAACACGACATGGAGGAAATCCGGGGAGTAAACGTCGATGGAGTTGTCAAGACGCTGCTGAGCAGAAACCTGGTTACAATCTCCGGGCGAGCACAAGCGCCGGGCAGTCCGTTCCTTTATAAAACAACACGCAAATTTCTTGATTATTTTGGTCTTGGATCGCTTGATGACCTTCCCAAGTTAAAAGAGATTGAGGAGTTGATCGATCTGGCGGATGAAGGAGATCCGTTTCACGAAACCATCCTGAAGGAAATTGCGCCGAATGAACTGGGCATGAAATTAAATGGAAATGGCGAATCAAATCATCAACCCGACGGCGAGGAGGCAAATGAATCGGGATAAGATTAGGCTGAATCGATTCCTGGCAATGAGCGGCATTGGCTCCCGCCGCAAATGCGATGATCTCATTGCCGGAGGAGCTGTACGGGTAAATGGTAAGGTTGTCACCGAAATGGGTGTCCAGGTCGATCCCTCGACCGACGTAATTGAATTCGACGGACAGCGGATTGAATCCGCGGAGAAACCGGTTTACATTTTGCTGAACAAGCCGCGGCGGATTGTAACCACCGCCAGCGATGAGAAAAAACGCAGAACTGTGCTGAATATTGTGGACCTGAGGCAGCGTGTATTTCCGGTGGGGCGGCTTGATTACAACACAACCGGTGCGCTTTTGCTGACAAATGATGGTGATCTCTCGTATTTTCTATCCCATCCCCGTTACGAAATTACCAAGATATACCACGTGCTGCTGGACCGGCGGATACGCCCCATCGATTTGCACCATTTCCAGCGCGGGATTGAGCTGGATGGCCACAAAACGGCCGCCTGCCGGGCGGAGGAGATTCGGATCATCGATAACTCCAGTTTCATGGAGGTGGAGCTTCACGAAGGACGCAACCGGCAAATTCGCCGCATGTTCGAGGTTTTGGGCTATCTTGTGAAGGAACTGCACCGCTATGAATTCGCTGGCCTGCGGGTGAACGATCTCAGGGAAGGGGAATGGCGCAGACTGACGCCGGCGGAGGTGAATAATCTGAAGCGCCTTGTCGGAAAATACAAGAACGATTTGCAGGAGAAGGCTGATAAAGGCCGATAACAAAATCAACATCGCGGTAGATGGGCCGGCAGCCAGTGGTAAAAGTACCACCGCCAGGTTGGTGGCCAAGGCGCTTGGCTATACCTATATCGATAGCGGTGCCATGTATCGCGCAGTAACCCTGAAAGCCTTGCGCACTGCGGTGCCGGTAACCGACGTGAATGAAGTTGCCCGGCTGGCCGAGAGAATAGAATTGGCATTTGGAAAAGGGTATGAAAAAACGGTAATCTATCTGGACGGAGAGGACGTCTCGTTGGCCATCCGCACGCCCGAGATTGATCACGAGATTAGCCCGGTTGCCGCGAACAGGCTGGTTCGTGAAATACTTGTTAAAAAACAGCAGGAACTTGGAAAGGATGGGGGAGTTGTAATGGACGGCAGGGATATTGGAACGGTAGTATTCCCTGGTGCAGAGCTAAAAATTTTCATGATTGCGAGCGTTGAAGAGCGCGCATCCCGCCGTCTTAAAGAGTTGGAACAAAAAGGAGAGCACATTCAATTTGAAGAAGTGGCGGAAGAAATACGCCGCCGGGACCGGGAAGATACACAACGCAGCCACGGTCCGTTGAAAAAGGCCGACGATGCAGTGGAATTGGATACCACCAACCTTTCGATTCATCAGCAGGTCGGAATAATATTGCAACTGGCAAAGAGTAAAATCACATCGCCACAGGAACCATTTTAATCACCACTTTGACCTTATTATTGGCTTGATTAATTTATAATAAGTCAATATATTGGCAAAAAACAAACGGAGGTTGTATAGCGGATTTATTGATACCAGGGTAAATAGTCAGTAGTTTTCGAGAAGAAAAGGATTTTCCCGAATTTGAAGAATTTTTGTAAGTACCTTTTATTTATTCTGGTTATCCAAAACCTGACCGCTATAGCTGCATTCGCTTTAGGTCTAAAGCCACCCTCATCCCCACCGGGTGTAGTTCCGCTGTTTCAGCAGGAACATCCCGGCTTGTCGCAATATTTTGTCGACTCAACTCTCTTTAAATCTCAATTCAGCAAATTCAGACGGGTAGAAAGCGTCGATTCGACCCAGCACAAATATGAAATCAGGGAGCTCCTTTTTGATAAGGACTACAAATTGCCGGTGTCGATGGATCTGTCTTACTATGTTAAGCAGCGTCTAAAATTTGACAGCGGTGAAATGTGGCGCAAAACGACGGTTAAGGATCTCTCGAAAGAACAGACTGCCGGGGCCGGCGGAATAGAGCTGAATATTCCGGTCAAGATCCGCAGCAAGGCATTCCAGAGGATTTTCGGTGGTGACCGGGTCGGATTGCGGGTCACAGGAAATATCTCATTCGAGCTGGCCGGCCGGTCCGAAAATCGCTCCGGTTCAGCGGTTTCTTCTTATGAACAGCGCGGCAATTTCAGCCCGCGGTTTAAGCAAACCCAGCAGTTCCAGGTAGAAGGCCGGGTCGGAGACAAAGTCAGCGTAAAGGTGGACCAAAACAGCGAAGCCACCTTTGATTTTGAAAACACGCTGCGGCTAACCTACACCGGTGACGAAGACGAGATTATTCAGTCGATTGAAGCCGGAAACGTCTCGCTTTCCCTGCCCAGCACAAATTATGTGTCTGCCAGTTCCAAGCACCAGGGATTGTTTGGTCTGAAGACCGAAATGCAGGTGGGGCACCTGAATTTTGTGGGGATCGCCAGCCTGGAGCGCGGCGAGAAACAGAAGATTACCAAAACGGGGAAGGCCGATGAAAATACCTTCCGCGTTAAGGATTACGAATATACCAAAAACCGGTTCTTTTTCGTTGACAGCATCTACCAGGAGCACTTCGAATCCGGTTATGATCCTAAGACCATGGTGTGGCAGGTTTTTGATGGGGGGGCATTCCGTATTACCCAGTTGGATGTCTGGGTAAAGACCCAGGTATCCGATGAACAAGGACGTAAAGGATGGGCGGTGATCGATCCCGACCAGGTGGATCCAAACAACCTGGACAGCCTGGTGCAGATTCCCGGAAAACGGGAAGACGCTTACTTTCGGCGGTTAGAACCTGACAAGGATTTTGGATACGATGAGTACCGGGGCTTCTTCTGGCTCAACCAGAATGTCACCGATGACGATATTGTGGCGGTGGCCTACTCCACCGAAAGCGGACTCACCAAGGGACAACTTTATACCCAGCTCCAGGATTCCGCGCAGGTTTTGCTCAAACTTGTAAAGCCGCAATCTAACAAACCAAGTTATACGTCCACGTGGAAACTCGCTATGCAGAATGTTTACAACCTGGGGGCGGCTGACATTTCCCAGGAAGGATTCGATGTAAAAGTAATCTATACAAAGACCGGCGAAGATGTGGATGTTCAGCCGAAAGGCGATCCCAAACCGTTCAATTATCTGATGGGGCTGGACCGTCTGGATGACCAGGGCAATTTTAAAGAAGGCGGGGATAAAAAAATTGATGCAAAGAATGGGAATATATTTGACCTGGTGAATGGATACCTGATCTTTCCATCGCTTACGCCGTTCGATCCGCCGGCGGGCAGTGAGTTTAAAATTGACCCTTCCCTGAACGCTCCATTTTATGACAAAACAAACCGTTCAGAGCAACAGGATGTTCACAGTTTTGACGTGAAAATTACCACCAGCTCCGTTTCCTCTACCTTTAACCTGGGATTCAATGTTCTGGAAGGATCGGAAGTGGTGCGCCTGAACGGCAGAGAATTGGTAAAAGACAAAGATTACACCATCGACTATTTTGGCGGCACCCTGCAAATTTTGGCTCCCGAGGCTCGCCGTGCGGACGCCAACGTGGAAATCGAGTATGAACGCGGCAGCCTGTTCCAACTGGACAAAAAAACCCTGTTGGGAGGCCGGCTTGAATACTCTCTTGGCGATCGCGGCTTTGTCGGGATGACTGCGCTTTATCTCAATAAAACCACCCTGGACCAGCGCGTTCGCCTGGGGCAGGAACCGGTGCGAAATTTTATTTGGGACGTCAACACTTCCCTCGATTTCAAGCCAAATTATATCACTCGTATCCTTGATAAAATCCCAATTTTGGAAACTTCGGCCGAATCGCGATTGCATGTTGAAGCGGAATATGCCCAGGTGAATCCCAATCCCAATACCTTTAATGAGGAAAAATTGGGTGAGAAGAACGGTGTCGCCTATCTGGACGATTTTGAAGGCAGCGAGCGCACTACGCCGCTGGGTATCATTTATCGCGGTTGGGCGCCGGCTTCTGTTCCGGCGTACTTTAGAATTCCGGCCAACGGTATTGAATATCCTCTTCCCAACACGGACGACAACTTGATGTATGCGATGGATGCCAACCGTGTGAGAATGTTCTGGTTCAATCCATATAACCAGGTAGCCATTAAAGATATTTGGCCGAAAAAAGATGTCAACACCCAGACCGGAACGACAACCAATGTGCTGGAGCTGCAATGGAAGAATACGGACATGTCGCCGGATTCGGCCTGGGCGGGGATCATGCGCAGCACTGCCAGTTTCCCCGATCAGAATAAAACCAAGTATCTTGAATTGTGGGTGCAGGGAAAGACCGGTCAGGTCAATATCGATATTGGCCGGATCAGCGAGGATTTTTACATTCGCAAGAATACATTTACATTTGATAATAAGCGTTCACTGCGAAATCTGAATACCGAAGATAAAAATCTGAACGGTTTGCTGGATGATGGCGAAGACTTGGGTCTTGATGGATTGAAATTCGGCACTGCAGACGCCGATCCCTTTGACCTGTGGCGTCCTCCCCTGGAGACCACTCCCAATTTTTTGAACATCAACGGCATGGAAGGCAATGGAGAGGCGAAAGGGGCAAAATATCCCGACACCGAAGACCTGGACGGAAACGGTGGTTTAAATACAACCAATGAATATTTTACCTACGCTTTTAATCTTGCGGACAGCGCCAATCCCTATATCAAGGGTCGGACAATAAAAAGGGACAATGACGGCAATATCGTCAGCGAATGGCGGCAATACCGGATACCCATCCGCAATTATAATCCCGAATGGGTGGTTGGAAATCCGGATTCCACTTTCCGCGAAATATTTTTCGTACGATTATGGATAAATGATCTCCCCAAGGATGACCAATATCATAATATTAAAATTGCGACCTTCGATTTTATCGGAAACGAATGGGAAGAACGGGGCGTGGAGATGGCCGGCACAACCACATTTGTGCGAGACGACAGCCTATTCAGCATTTCCGCCTACAACACCGAAGAAAATGTGGATGAAATTCCCGGCGGACCGGAGCCTTACCATTCTCCCCCCGACGTGTCCGGGGTCCGCGATCGCATTACACAGGCGCTGAGCAAAGAACAATCGTTGGTCATGCAGATTGGAAAGTTGAATCGCGGCGATCAGGCCGAGGCAACCAAGCAGCTCTATGAAAAGATGAATCTCATCAATTATAAAAAATTGAAAATGTTTGTTCATGGGGATCGCAACCTGCCGTTGGCAAACTCCACGCTCGAATTCTATATGCGGTTTGGCCCGGCGGAAGGTGTTTATTATGAGTTTGGCGAGAAGGTATATCCCCATTGGGATACGCGAAACGAAGTGGATGTTGTGTTGGATGAGTTGGCAAAAACCAAGCAGGACCAGTACCTTGTAGGAGATTCGCTGGGAGGGCAGCCGATCTATTACCGGAGCGATCCCGCAAATGCGGAAAAATATTTCAAAGTTGTGGGCAAGCCCAGTTTACGGAATATTAATTTCATGGTGATTGGTGTCCGGAATGTGGGGGATTCTCCAGTTGAGAATATGGAGGTTTGGCTGGATGAAATGCGGGTAACCGATGTGGAGCGGGCAAAAGGAACCGCCATGCGCCTCATGGCCGATTTGACAATGGCCGATGTGGCGAATTTCCGTGCCCAGTGGGAAGTGGTCGACTCCGATTTCCGGCGCATCGAGGACCAGTTCGGTTCCGGGAGTACCACTGAGAAACAACAGTATCGTATGGGGCTTAAACTGCATAAATTCTTCCCTGCCTCGTGGGGATTGCAAATCCCAATCTCCGGTGGATACGTGCGGTCAAAAAATGTTCCCAAATATTACTACAACAGCGATCAGCTTACAAATTATAAAATGGAAGGACTGACCGACAAGTTTCAGCAGTTCTTCGGATTAAGCAAACTTGATCCTGTTCTGGAAAAGAATTCACGCATTACGGAAACCACTTCGCTTGGAACAACCATTCAGCGCCAGGGTGGGCCGCGGGCACCTTGGTACTTAAGGTATTCAGTGGATATGTTCACGCTGGATATGGATTGGAGCCGGCAGCATGCCAGTGATGAAACGAGTCTGCTGAACGATCAGAACGCCTTAAGCAGCCAGTTGCAACTGAAGGTTCCGTTTGGAAATGATAATGCATTCAAACCATTCGGCTGGCTCGGAAACGGCCCCATTGTGCGGACCTTGGCCAACCAGAAGGTTTACTATACACCAAATTCCCTGAATTTTTCACTCGGTATACGTGACAACGAAAATACCCGACAGGCCCGCCTCGAAACAGAAGCGACAAACACCGTCAGCACAACCGCCTCACGCAAAATGAATCTGAACTACAACCTGTTCCCCAGTCTGGCAATGAGCTTCAACCGGGACTACCAATCCGATGCTTATCTTAAAGGTTACCGTGCCAAAGAACTGGTGCAGGCTATCTTTACCAGATTCGATTTCGGCGTGGATAAAGTAATGAATCAGAATTTCAGCGCCAATTATAATCCCAAGTTTGTCAACTGGATGACACAAAGCTTTAAATATACGTCCGGGTTCAATTACAATTACAGCAACGTCAACACCAATGAGAAATCCAGCAACCTGGCAGTTTCCAAACAAATTAGTGTCAGTTTGCAGCCCAGCACCCTTGCCAAACAGATTTACGACCCCAGTCGAAGAAAAATCCCGCAAGGCCGGCAGGGCGGTCCGCCGCCCCGAAGAGGCGGAAAACCGCGATTGCCCGGTCAGCAAGGAGGCGACCAGCAAAGTGAGGAAGGGAAGTCCGATGTTATTCCAGGGATTCCGGAAGGAGGCTCGCGGCCGGAATCAACCGGGCAGCAAAGAGAAAAGGGCAGTCCTTCCGACACGCTTTCCGGCCAAACAGGAAAGGGGCAACAGCATCAATCCGAACAGCAGGGAAAAAAGCAAAGTAAAGGCCCGTCATTAAAGGTGCCTAATCCGGCAATGTTGATCTGGTATTTTTTCAATGCGTGGAGAGGAGTCAGTATTGATTACCGGCTGACGGATAACTTCAGTCATTATAATATTGATGGGATCCCGACGCTGAAGCACATGTTGGGTTTTTCGAGGGATACCGGGGTGGGCACCGACACCACCCACCGCAAGCTGGCGCGCCTTCCTGCCATTAAGAATGGTAAGATCATTACCGGTAGCCTGGATTTTGATATCATCCAGAATCTGTCATCATCGTTTAAATATAATTATGCCAAGGATATCAACGAAAACAATCAGCAGAAAACGGAAGCCGTCGCCAGTACCTATTTCTTCCTGGGTGACGATCCGGAAGCGAATAAGAAGTCATGGAATTCGTTTATTCCCGACTGGCAGTTCCGGCTCACCGGCCTGGAAAAAATTTCTATTTTCCGAAAAGTTGCAAGAAGCGTACAGGTGGAACACGCTCGCAGCGGAAAGTTCAATGAGAACGATAAATACGATGAAGGCGGTAAAACACGAACCGGGTGGAGCTATTCTAACAATTATTCGCCGCTGCTGGGAATCACCATAAACACGGTGTGGGGAATTACCGGCACCATCCGTTATACATCGAGCACCACTTTTAATTACAGTGCATCGGGCGGTGACAGCAAATCGTTGCGTTCCGGCCTGGATGTTACTTTCTCTTTTTCGAAGTCGGGTGGTTTCCGGATTCCGCTGCCCTTCCTGAGAAAGAAGAAATTAAATAATGAAATGCAGTTTAACCTGGGGGTCAGCAGTTCAAACGATGTATCCTATGCCAGGAGGCTGGGTTCGAATTCCAGTGAATTTGTGGAACAGGACAAGAATTCAGCGTTAAAATTTAAACCTTCGGTTACTTACCGGTTTAGTCAGAAGGTGAATGGCTCGATGTTCTTCGAATATTCAGCCAGCGAAAACAAAAGGACCGGCAAGTACTCATATTTCGAATTCGGAGTTAACGTAAATATCGCCATCCGTTAACACAACGGTACAAATTTCGGAATAAAGAGAATTTATTTATGAAAAAAATGCGAAAAAAAACAAGCAGCAGCATTTATCCGGCGCTGAAATACAATTTTGCAACAAAGCTATCTTTCGTTTTGGTGTTTCTTCTTCTGGCTTTTTTGACCGGCGTGCAGGCTGCGTCCAACATCAATGAATTCGATGGGCAGCGAGCTTACCAATGGCTGGTGAAACAGACCGATCTCGGTCCGCGAAATCCGGGCTCCCCCGGCCACGATGCAGCGCTCGCTCTATTAAAGGGCGAGCTTGAGCTGCGCGGTGCAAAAACCGTCTTGCAGCCATTCATGCATTACGATGCGGAAAAAGGAATAACATTGACGATGTCCAACATAATCGGTTCTTTCAATCCCGACAACCTCTCGCGCATTATATTGTGTGCACACTGGGACACCCGGCCGTTTGCGGACCGCGACACACCCGCGAACGCCGACAAGCCGATTCTGGGTGCCAACGATGGTGGCAGCGGGGTAGCGGTTTTGATGGAGCTTGCCCGTCTGATGCAGGCAAGCGCGCCGCCGGTGGGCGTCGACATCGTTCTTTTCGATGGTGAGGACTATGGCAAAGAAGGTGATCTGGATAATTACTGCCTCGGTTCCCGCTACTTCGCGGACAATCACGCCGGGTTTTACCCGCGTTTTGCGATTTTGCTGGATATGATCGGCGATGCGGATCTGCGCATCCCGGTGGAAGGATACTCCGAGCAATACGCCCCAGACGTAGTGGATCTTGTGTGGGGAGAAGCCGAACGGTTGGGGGTGTACCAGTTCAGCCGGGAAATCAACGGCTACATTTTTGACGATCATGTTGTGCTAAACCAGGGCGGCATCCGCGCTATTGATCTTATCGATTTCGATTATCCCGCATGGCACACGCTGGGGGATACTGCCGACAAGTGCAGTCCGGCCAGCTTAAAGGCGGTCGGTGATGTGCTGAACGGCGTTATTTATAATTTGAAGCCATAATTGGGCGGTGATTTGCGCCGCTCCAAGTAATTTCCATTTGGAAGGATTGTTAAACAAACATATTGAAAATTGTAATATTACCCGCCTTCCCGGACGGTGGTCTGTTGCTTAAGCATTCGCAAATTTTAAGCGACATTCCAGCGATCACTCATGAGGGTTACTTTGCACATTCCGGGAAGGTAAGTATTTTTGGATGAAAAGGACGCGCAGCAGCGGATGGAAATCCTGAGAGCATAAAAAGGCTGACCAAAGGTGATGGCAGAAAATAAAAGTTATCTGAAAATCCGGCTGGGGATAAACGGTTTTGACCCGGAAATGCTGCCGGCAGTGCTATTTGAGACAGGGTGCCTGGGGATCGAGGAATTTTCCGCCGATACCTGGTTGGCCTATTTCCCGGCTGAATTCGGGGAGAACAACTTGTCATCGCTCATGGATCGCCTTCAGGCAATCCACCCCGGCCTGCATCCAGACCAGGTGGCAATCACGCCGCTGCCGGCAAGCGACTGGAACAGCGAGTGGAAAAAACATTTCCGGCCGCTGAAGGTGGGAGAAAAAATCTGGGTCGCGCCCCCCTGGGATTTACCGGAAGTCGCTGCCGGTGAGACGGTGATTATCATCGATCCGCAGATGGCGTTTGGCACCGGCGGGCACGAAAGCACCCGCCTGATGATCCGGGCGGTGGAGAAATACGTGCGCAAAGGCGATACGGTGCTGGATGCCGGATCGGGGTCGGGCATTCTTTCCATTCTTGCACGAAAACTTGGTGCAGTTTCTGTTTTTGGATTTGATATAGAGCCAGAAGCCATTGAAAATGCTTACCATAATCTGGAGCTAAATCACACAGACGGCATCGAATTCCGGATTGGCGATCAGTCGGTAATTCCGGCTGGCGAGTTTGGACTGGTGCTGGCCAACATCAACCGCAATGTCCTGCTCGACATGTTTTCGTTGCTGGCCGAAAAGACGCAAAAGGGAGGCCGGCTGGTGCTTTCCGGGCTTCTGGACAGCGATGAAAAAACCGTTCTTCGCCAAAAGCCCCGGCAGCTTTTGCTTGTCGAAAAACAGCAGGAAAACGAGTGGATCGCACTTATATTTGAAAAGACGGGGGAATAGGACCGCTCCGCTGGCAATCAGCAAATTGCAGCAGGCGCCGGGCGGCGACTTCATTTGAAAAAAAATAAACAAAACACGGGTTACAGGCCCGATAGATATTTCAGGAGCAGCGAATGAAAAAAATCTTGTTTACATCCTTTATTATTTTGGGATTAATTTTTCTCATAATTTCCTGTGAAGAGGAGAAAGGTGTGGTTATATCACCTTCTCCCTTTGCCATTCAGGAAGTCGACATTCCCGAAGTACTTAGCACACTCTCGTCCAAGCCGGTGCTGCTGACCGCGAAAGTGACCCACCCGGACGCATCTGCCGGGATTCAACGGGTGGAAATGCTGCTGCCGGATTTTACCGGCCAGGGAGTTGACACCGTTATGCTGTATGATGATGGTGGTGCGATAAATCCGGCCTCCGGCGATGTGGTCGCTTTAGATCAGATTTACACTGCCGAAATCACACCCGATCAGCAGTGGGAGAGTTCGCTCAGCGGCACATTTTCGGCAACCGTTCTGGCAGTCGCGAAAGATGGCAGTGAGCTTGAGAGTTCTCCGCAATCTCTGAAAATATTTCCCAACCAGCCGCCGGAAGTGTTGAGTTTCGTATTCCCCGACAGTATTCCGGATGGGATGCTGCCTACCACTATTTCAGTCACTGTAAACGACAACGACGGACTGGCAGACGTCCGCTGGGCTTTGATCGAGGGATATGAAGCCGGCACCAGCTTTCTGGCATTCCGTGATACGCTTTTCAACCCAATGGACAATTCGCCGGTATTCAGCAAGACAATCGATTCCAGCTACGCGGCGGGGAAAAAAGGAGATTACAGCCTCAAATTCTATGCGCAGGACACGTTCGGCGATACGTCGAAGGCGTTGCTCTCGAATGTTTTGATAACCAACACACCGCCGGTCCTCTCGGACGATTTTGTTCCGGATACGCTCATTGTCCCGTCGACTGGTGCTGTAAGTGCCAAAATTACAGTTCACGTGAGCGATGCGCAGACCCTTGCGGATGTCAAAGATGTCTATTTTAATGCGTATTTGCCGAATGATAGCGCCGCGACCAACAATCCATTTACCATGTATGATAACGGATTGCCGTATGATCCGAATAACTCAGCCGCGGTTGGCGACGATGTTGCAGGTGATGGTACTTATACGCTAACAATTTTTCTCCCCGCCGGCACTCCCGGCGGCGATTACAAATTTCATTTCTTTGCAGAAGACCTGGTGAACCAGCTCACCACCGGATCTGTTGATACGATTCGTGTATTTTAATATTTGTGAAATCCAAACTGGCAAGCGAGAATAGAATGAAATATCGAATTTTTTTGTTGCTCCTCATTTTTTCTGTAACCGCCATCGGCTATGGACAGGTGCTCATGGATTATCATCTCCAGGGCAGCGAACCGGATCGCAACGGCCTGGTGGGTAATGGCATCACCGATCTGTTGTGGAACGATTCCACTCTCTATGCCGGAACCGGCTATGGGCTTAGCATAACCGCCGATAACGGAGCATCGTGGCAGAGTGCTACCCCCGCCGAATACGGTGGCCGGGGCGGAATATCTGCCCTCACGCTGGGACCCAACGGCACACTCTGGATTGCCACCGGCTACGACACCACCGTGCAGGGCGACCAGTCGCTTTCCATTGGCGGTGGCTTGCGTTATCTTTCTCCCGGCAGCCAGGAATGGGTGTATATTCCGCAGCCGATAGATGCCCGCACCGATACCATGGGGGGGATGAAACCCACCACCACGCGCGTGCAGAACATTACCTTCGACATCGCTTCGCTGGATACCCAGGTGTGGATAGCCAGTTTTGGCGGCGGCGTACGTCGCTCGCTGGACAAGGGCCAGACCTGGGAGGTGATTACCACTGACGGAAAGCCTTTCAGTGCCGGCGATTACCTGAACCATCGCGGCTTTTCGGTTTTGGCGGAAAATCACAACATTTGGGTCGGAACCGCCGGCGGTATTAGCAAATCCACGGACGGGGGACAGACTTGGGAACAATTCAAAGTAGGTGATGACCAGGTGCCGGAGCCGGGCGGCATTTCCGGCAACTGGGTGATCGCAATGGCATACAACCGATGGGACCAAAGCGTCTGGGCTGTGACTCTCACTACCGGCGGAGACGAATTTAACTCGGTAAGCCGCACGCTGGACGGTGGCCGAACATGGCAGAATTTCCTGGTGGACGAACTGAGCGACGGCACGTTCGCCCGGAGCATCGCGTTTTATGACTCGGTCGTTTATGTGGCAACCGAGAAGGGCGTGTTCAAGTCTGTCGACGGCGGGCAGAATTGGTATCTGTTCCCGCCAATCGTGGATCACGTGAACGGCGAGCAAATCCTGACCGAGAAATTTTATTCTGTTGCTACCTCGCCGCTGAATGACGCTTCGCATCGCCTGTGGGTTGGCAGCGCTGACGGCCTCGCCTCCACCGATGATAACGGTTACCAGTGGACAGTTTACAGGAGCTTTGTTTCCACGATTGCCAGACCCGATCCATCGGTTTACGCTTATCCCAATCCGTTTTCACCGGCGCGAGGGGATTTTGTCCGCTTCCAATATAATATTTCACATGCCGGCAACGTAAAAATTGAAATCTACAATTTTGCGCTGGAAAAAGTCACCACTATTAATGAGGCGGAAAGCGCGCCGGATCAGAACACCTTAAACCGTTCCGCCCACTGGGACGGACGGGACAACAACGGCAGAATGGTTGATAACGGGGTCTATTTCTTCCGCGCCGAAGTGGAAGGAAAGGTAGAGTGGGGTAAGGTTGTGGTTATCAATTAAGTGGGAAGTAAGAAGTCAGAAGTCAGAAGTTAGAAGAAGAAGGTCATCACCTGCACTCATGTGGGAGTAGCACCTGGAAGCGGAAGTTTGGTGCAGAAGAAGCCGACCCCGCGAGGTGAAATGAATTGCGAGATCGTTTAAATACAAGATTGAGGAAAATTGAATGCGGAAATTTATTCTTGTTCTATTGGCAACCGGTTTAATCACAATGTGCCAGGCGGAAGGCAACGGCGGATACGCCGGGTCTTTTCTCCGAATCGGCCTGGGAGCTCGCGGTATTGCCATGGGCAATGCGCAGGTTGCATCTCCAGAGCATGGATTCGGAGCTTACTACAATCCTGCCGGGCTGCCTTATCTCAAAAGTTTTGCAGCAAATTTTTCCTACAGCTTTCTTTCGTTGGACCGGCGGTTTTTTTACGCTGGAATTTCTGCGCCTATTAAGCCGGAAGCGGGATTTTCTGCCGGTTGGATCTACAGCGGCGTGGGGGATATCATGGGGTACGATTCCCGCGGTGTGCAGACCGGCAATATCAATAACGGACTTCATGCCATTTACTTTTCGTTCGGTGCCATGCTCATTCCCGGGCGGCTCAGCGCCGGGGTAAGCGCCAAATACCTGCTGGAGAAAATTTCCGACCAGGAATCCAGCTACGACTATACAGGTAAGGGATTGGGCGCCGACCTGGGCCTGATGTTCAAGGTGAATTCATGGTTGATGTTGGGATACCAGCTCAAAGATATTAATTCCAAGTTGAAGTCGAACACGGACAAAATATTTGACCAGGGCATGACCCTCGATAACAGTTTCCCCCTTACCAGCAAAGTCGGTTTTTATCTTATCACCCCGGTGAAATGGGTACGGGTGGCTTACGATTTTGAGTGGAGCAAAGCCGGAACCGAGAAAAATCATGCCGGGCTGGAATTTGTAATCCCCGATGCAGCACTGCGCATCGGCTA
The DNA here is from genome assembly GCA_964624795.1 of uncultured Calditrichaceae bacterium. GTDB lineage: Bacteria > Calditrichota > Calditrichia > RBG-13-44-9 > RBG-13-44-9 > CAZUZS01. The sequence goes on along the minus strand of CAZUZS010000001.1, from coordinate 132,893 downwards.
TGATGCGGATCATCTGACGTTGGGCGGCGGCGTTAATATCCGCACGCCATTTGGAACCAATACCGTTTTGAATTACGCTTTCGTGAATTCCGTTATCGACGAAGGCGTCAGTCATGTTTTTTCGTGGGAGTTTGCGCTGTAAGCATAGAATTAACCAAAGTGTATTTTATATTTCTTAATCGTGCGTTTACTAAGTGTTTTGGTGGAAATGAGGTCTTGCTGGAAGTCAGTCCAAAACGGATTATGAAGTTCGCAGAGAAAAAGGAAATCAATTGAGGATAGGATGAAAAACTTATATATCGCTTTTTTGCTCGTGCTCTTTACAAATGTTCTGTTTGCTGCCACCGCAAGCGAAGGCAAAACCGGCCTGTCGTTCCTGAAAGTCGGTGTAGATGCCCGGGCAGTAGGAATGGGAGAGGCCTACACCGCGCTCAGCGAGGATGCTTCGGCCACTTTCTGGAATCCTGCCGGCCTCGTGAATGCCGCGCATTCCAATGTTTTGTTCAATCATAATGCATGGATTGAAGGAATAAATGGCGAGTTTGCGGCAATTGCCTTTGTGAAAATCAAATCCGCATGGGGCTTCCATATCAGAAGTTTCAATATCGGCGATATACAAGTGCGTGGTGACTCCCCAACCGCGGAGCCGTTGGATAACACCTCCGCACATTATCTTTCTGCCGGCCTTTCGTATGCCCGTCGCTTGAATCCTTCATTGAATTTCGGCGTCACTTTAAAATACCTGTTTGAGAAGATCTATGTCGAATCAGCTACTGGGTACGCCGTGGACCTGGGCCTGACCTACCGCCTGCCGTTTCCCAATATGCGCCTGGGTGCAGTAATCCAAAACCTGGGGAAGATGAATACCCTTCGCGCCGAAGAAACTAAACTGCCGGTGATTGGCCGCGTCGGTCTGCTCTACCGGTTGCCCGTGACTTCCAATATCTTCTCCATTAATTTAGCGGCAGATGCGGTGAAACCGTCCGAGGAAAATATACGGTTTCATTTGGGCGGGGAACTCGTTCTCTGGAAACAAATCGCCATTCGCAGCGGATTCCTGCAAGGTTATGACGCACGCGATTTCAGTTTCGGAGTCGGCGTGATGCGCTCCTCAATTCGCTTCGATTATGCGCTTACTCCCTTTACTGAGAACCTGGGTGTGGCGCATCGCTTCACAGTGAATTTTAATCTCTGAGCCTGCCGTTCCATTAGAAGCGGATCCCGGCAGTCAATTAATGACGAATCCTGAAAAGAAAACACAGCATGCAAAAGGCCGGCCTGTTGCCGGCAGTCGCGAAGGTCCTGGCTATAATCCTGTTAAAGATTTCAGCACAGCTATTTCGGAAAATCCTCATTTCTTTTAAAACAAATAATTCCAGCCTTGAATTCATTGAAAAATTTGTTAATTTATGCTCAAAGAGACCAAAATATACAGGAGGTCAACAAAATGAGTTACGAGAATTTGCGTGATAATCTTCTGGAATTGATTCGTCGAACTTCAGCATTTTTGCCGCCGGACGTGGAAAATGTAATCAACCTGAGAAAAAACCTGGAGGCAAAAGCATCCATGGCCGAAATGGCGATGGACATGATTGCCCAAAATGTGGGGCTGGCCAAGAAACGCTCGCTGCCCATTTGCCAGGATACCGGCACCATTACTTTTTATGTGAAAGCCCCGGTGAATTATGATCAGTTGCTGTTCGCCAAAGCGGCTGAGGAAGCAGTGGTTACCGCGACCGAAAAAGGGTACCTGCGCCAGAACTCGGTGGATTCACTGAGCGGCAAGAACACCGGCAACAATCTGGGCAAAGGAAGCCCGGTATTCCACTTTGAGCAGAGCAGGGGCGACGAGGTGGATGTGCGCCTGATTCTCAAAGGTGGCGGTTGCGAGAATATGAGCTCCCAATACAAGCTGCCTGGAGCCATTGATGGGAAAAAGTACGGGCGAGACCTGGAGGGTGTTCGCGCAGTCATTCTGGATGCGCTTTACCAGGCGCAGGGAAAAGGCTGCGGCCCGGGTTTTCTGGGTGTCTGCATTGGAGGCGACCGGGCCTCCGGTTATGCCCACGCCAAGGAACAGTTGCTGCGCACGCTGGATGACACGAATCCACTGCCGGAACTGGCCAAGCTGGAAGAACAGATTATGGAGGAAGCAAATGAACTGGAGATCGGCCCCATGGGATTCGGGGGTAAATTTACGCTGGGGGGTATCAAGATTGACTACCTGAACCGCTTGCCGGCATCCTATTTTGTGAGCATTGCTTACATGTGCTGGGCGTATCGCAGGCGCGGCATGGTGATGAATGCGGACGGAACCGTGAAAGAATGGCTCTATCAAACACCGGGCGAATTCGAGGTAGATTACTCCCAATTTCCCGAGATGCACATGGATACCAAAGATGTAAAGGTGCTCCATACGCCTGTTACGGAAGCGCAAATCCGCGAGTTGAAGGTTGGTGATGTGGTGCTGCTGAACGGCGATATGTTTACCGGCCGGGATGCCGTCCACCGCTATCTTTACGACGGTGGTGATCTGGATGTAATCAAAGGCGGCATCATTTACCATTGCGGCCCTGTAATTGTGAAAGAAGGCAACGAATACAAGGTGATGGCGGCAGGTCCCACAACATCCATCCGCGAAGAGCCCTACCAGGGCGACGTGATGGGACGTTTCAATATACGCGGGGTGATCGGCAAGGGTGGAATGGGGAAGAAAACGCTTGATGCCTGCGCCGAGCACGGATCGGTTTATTTCCATGCTATTGGCGGAGCCGCCCAAATTTATGCCCGCTGCGTTAAGAAAGTGAAGGGGGTTTACCTGGAGCAGTTCGGCAGTCCGGAAGCAGTGTGGCATTTCGATGTGGAAAATTTCCCGGTAGTGGTTACCATGGATAGTCATGGCAATTCGCTGCATGAGAAGGTGGAACAGCTCTCACACACGAAAATGAAGGGCATACTGGAAAGTTAAGGATTGTCTAATAATCGGTAGAAGCCCGGCTGGAGAAATTCGGCCGAGCTTTTTATTGCAGCCGGAGCTGGCAAGTGGTTAGGAGAAAAGGTGCGAAATAAAGCTTTAAAAGCACTGATTCGGCAAATTGGCCAAATAGTTTTAGATTTATGAAATCACGGTTTATATGAAATAGAAAAGGATAGCTTGGTGCCCCTTTTCTATTTCAGCCTTTCGATCTCCTGTAGAATTTCTTCGATCACCGCCGTGTTGTAGATCTGTTTCTTTCCACCACTGGATTTCACAGAAAAGATGAAAAATACCTTTCCTCCGAATTTCTTTTGAAATTGTTCATGGTTTTTTCTGTGCATTTCGATCCATTGGTATTGATTTAATGAAATGCCTGCTGAGATAGGTTTGATTTGCAGACCGAGGAATTTGTCACTAATTTGAATAAAGAAGTCAACTCCATAACTTCTGTCCCACTCATCAGGAGCGGGTTGGATCTTCAGACTCAGGATCGACTCCAGTTGCCCGTAAATTGTGTCGATTTCAGAAATGTACCCTTCGTAGGTTCTGTTAAGCACAAGATTGTAAGCGTACTCGATACATTCCTCTTCCTGGATACTCATTAACTCACTACGGACGACCTCAGACAATTTGATGAAGAGCGTTTGACCAAGCCCTGTAATATATTCACGAGTAATTTTGGAGCCGTTATGTTTCTTTTGGATTGCATTCTGAAAATAATATTCTTCCCAGTCCTCAATCGTCGAAGGGGCACATTTTCGGATAAGTTCGGAAGTAGGACCGACACTGTGCGCCTTATTTAGCCCCCAGCGATTCATTCCATAGTTGAGCAGTGTTTCCCTTTTGAATTTTAAATTGGAGCCTTCTTTACCTGAGATCCATTCTTTTGTCATTATCCTTTTCCCATTCCATGAATTTCTTTCTGTATTTAAATTCTGATTCGATATCTGCTTTGGCTAGTCTGTTTTTAATCAGATGAAAATTGATGAATGTACGATTTTTTAAATATAGATAGCATAGCAGATTATTGTCATTGTCATGCTTTTCTTTGTCAAACCTCAAGAATACTTTCTGATTGGACAACTTTTTTCGGAGGAAATCACATGCAGCGGCAAACCTGTCTTCGATCCTCTTAACCCCGATAAGCCTGATCCTCAAACCATTGGTTAAGACCAGGATTTCAGGAGATACGATATCCTTCACTGTGAAGTATTCTTCTCGAGTTCCCGAACCATTATCAATCTTGGAGCCAAATTGAAGTTTTTTCGGGTCGATTTTCTTATCGAAGGAGTGAGGATCCTTGAATAAATATGGCAAGCTCTTCTGCGCTTCGCCAAAATCGAAAATTGTTTTTGTTTGATTGATAAAGTTGAATTGTGAATTTGATAAATCCGTCTGGGCGATGTTCAGCTTGCTTCTGATAATCGGAATAAATTCAGAATTGATTTCATAGCCTATGGAGTGGCGATCAAGATTCCGTGCAGCAAGGCTGGTCGTTCCGCTACCAAGAAAGGGGTCCAACACCGTATCGCCTAAAAACGAGAACATTCGAATGAGCCTTCTCGGCAATTCCTCAGGGAACATGGCAATATGGCCGTTCTGTGTTGCTCCGCCGAAATTCCAGTGACCAGAGAAATATTCTCTCCAATCCTCTTTTGTTAACCTTGATTGCGATTTGAACTCTTGGTTCGGCCTTTTTGAATTCCCTAATTTTTTGAATATCAGGATGAATTCGTAATCGATTGAAATGATGCCATTTCTGGGGAAGGGAAAACTTCCCATTACGCTGGCGCCCCCGGTGGTATTGGTGGTTGTCTTTTTCTGCCAGATGATTGCCCCCATGTAATCCAGGCCGATCGTTTCACAGAATTTGATTATTTCCGTTCGGATCGGGATCACTTTATATCGCCCGTAATATACGGAGCGAGCAAATTGGTCCCCGATGTTAATGCACAATCGACATCCATTATCCAAAATCCGATAACATTCATTCCAAACCAAATTGAGATTATTTATGTAACTCTCATAGTTTTCGTTGTAGCCGATCTGCTCTGCTATCCCATAATCCTTCAATTGCCAATACGGTGGTGAGGTTACGATAAGCTGAACGGATCGGTCTGCCACCTCGGACATTCGCCTGCTATCCCCGTTAATGATTAGATGTTTTGTCGAAAACATAATATAGGTCTCTTGATAATAAGATTATTGTCAGATGAAAGTCTTTGCCCCAGACCTTGAGCTTGCATCGAATGCATTTGTATGCTCTCCAAGATTTGAGTTTTTGGAATTATTTGAAGGCCCTGCCAATATGGCCAATAGTATTGTCGCACCCTAATTTTCATTTTGTCGCATTTGCTCAAGTATCTTCCGGCGCTCTTCTTCCTGCGCCTTCTTCTTCTCCTGTTGAGCTTTCTGCATATTTTCCGACATCAGTTTTTCCACCTGCTCCAATAGCGAAATGCTGCTTACCGGGTTCTGCTCCACATACCGGTCATAGAACTTTTTGTAATCGGCTGCTGTGATATTATACTGATCGAAAATATCCTGTATGCGAGTGTATCGCAGACTGTCCGGTCCCGGAATTCGGGCAGCTACTATGACTTTTTCCAGAATTTCCGGCCAGTCGCCGGCTTTTGCTGTCGATTTCTTTGATTGACAACCTTGGCCGAAAATAATCGTTACCAGAGAAAGTGTAAAAATAATCTTTATCAGCACGCGCATTTTTTCTGCCATTTTTCAAAAAATTTACTGAGCAAAGTCATCATATCCAAGCGCAAAGCAAGAATGCCGATGCTGAGACCGGCATTCTTCGGTTGGCCATAAATAATATCGCATTGGGATCGCACGTGCCCGCATCGAAAGTTATCTTTTTCAATTATTATCGAAATCTGCACTACTGTTAATAGATCAAGCAAGTTACCTGGCTGACAGTTGTCAAAATAATGAAAATTTATAGCGACCAGGGATTAGCAAGTTCTGCGATCCAAACTCGACAGAAAAAACCATAAAGGAACCCCGGTACCCGTTTCAATGTTTTATTAAAAAGGAATTGCCCAATGAGATAGCACATGAAGGGCCGGCAAGGGCTTACCTAATAAATCACTTGTAATCCCGGTCGGGTAGAATTAATTTTTTGTTGATTATGAATTTATGCAGTGTCTTTGAGTTTTATAAGCTGTATTTGGAGGAAAGATGAAATTTCGGCCATTGTTTTTTTTCATTATTGTTTCCGCAATAATGATGAGTAATGTTCTTGCACAATCCTTTGGTAAAAATAAAATTCAGTATAAGAATTTTGAATGGTATTACATCCAAAGCCAGCATTTCGATGTTTACTACTACCAGGGTGGGAAAGAGCTGGCCGATTTTACAGCCGAAGTGGCGGAATCTGCTTATGTGCAGTTGAAACGGGATTTTTCCTATGAATTAAAGCAGCGGGTGGTTATTGTTGTATATAAATCGCACAACGACTGGCAGCAGACCAATGTGGTGCTTTCCTACCTGGATGAAGGAATCGGCGGTGTTACCGAGTTGTATAAAAACCGCGTTGTTGTGCCCTTCGAGGGCTCCTACGACCAGTTTCGCCATGTGGTTAGACATGAGCTTGTTCACGCAGTAATGAACGACATGCTCTACGGCGGTTCCATCCAGTCGCTTGTGATGGGGGAGGTAATCCCGGTGCCGTTGTGGGTTTCGGAAGGGCTGGCGGAATTCGAATCCAATGGTTGGGACGTCCACACAGATATGATTGTTCGCGATGCGGTGCTGAGCGGCTACATGCCGCCGGTGCAATACCTGGAATATATTCTTGCCTACCAGGGAGGGAATTCGGTATTTCGTTATATTGCCGAAACGTACGGCCGGCAGAAGATAGGCGAGCTGCTGAATAAAGCGCGCGGCAAAATGGGATTTCAGCAGGTAATGAAATCCGCGGTTGGGCTGGATTACGAAGAGTTCACCGAGCGCTGGCATCGCTACCTGAAGAAGCAGTACTGGCCGGAAGTGGCGGATCGCCTGGTCCCGAAGGAGTTCAGCAAACAGTTGACGGATCATCAAAAACAGAACAATTTTCTCAACGTAAGCCCGACCATCACGCCGCAGGGCGATAAAATTGCCTACATCTCCGACCGCGCCGGTTATCAGAACATTTACCTGATGTCCGCCATCGATGGAAAAGAGTTGAAGGTCCTCGTCAAAGGACAGCGATCTGAAAGCTTCGAGGAGCTGCATTTCCTGCGACCCGGCATGAGTTTTTCGCCGGATGGCAAAAAACTGGCCTTCGCCGCTAAGAGCGGGCCGTGGGATGCCATCTACATTGTAAATGTGGATAACGGTAGTATTGAAAAACATTTGATGAAAATGGACGGCGCTTTTACGACAGCCTGGTCGCCGGATGGGAGCAGGATCGCATTTGTGGGTAACCGGAATGGAAAGAGCGACATCTTTATTTATGAGATAAAAACCGGCGAAGTGAAGAACGTTACCGACGATTATTTCACTGATGACCAACCGTCCTGGTCACCCGATGGACGGTATCTTGCGTTTGTTTCCGAGCGGGGCGATTTTCTCAATGCCAAGGATATTCCTGCCGATTTCGACATGAATTCCTATGATTATGAATACAATAATATTTATACCATTAATCTGGAAACCGGCGAAATTGTGCGCCGAACCAATACCCCATGGAACGAAGCGTCGCCGATCTTTTCCCCGGATGGTAAGAAAATAGCATTTACTTCTGAGCAGAATGGCATATCGAACTTATATATCCAGGATCTTGAGACAGGCGAGTACTATCCGGTGACCAATATTATTTCAGGGATATACCAGATTGGCTGGGACAAGAATGCGAATAAGCTCGTTTATTCTTCTTTCTACAAGGGCGGATTCGATGTTTATCTGATCAACACCCCGCTGGAGCTGAAGTCGCTTACCTTGAAAAACACAGGTTATGCGGACCAGATGCGAAGCGGCGTTGTTCCTGTTTATTCAAGGAACTGGAAACCGGATGCCGCCAAAAGCCATTCCCCCAAAATGGCCGACGCAAAAACCGAGGAACTGGTAGGAGAGCAACCTGCCGATTACAGCCGCTACGTTTTCGGAAAATACCATAATCGGAATGAAAACAGGAATCCGCGCTCCATTGAGATTCCGGAGGAAAAGCTCAAAGACGATAACGGCGAATATAAGTCGCATAAATACAAATTGAAGTTTTCTCCCGATTTTGTAACCGGCGCTGCCGGATACAATACATTTTTCGGTCTTCAGGGATACACCTCCTTTGCTTTTAGCGATCTGCTTGGCGACCACCAAATAATGCTGAATACCAATCTGTGGGCCGATTTGCGGAATAGTGATTTTATGCTGATGTACTACAACCTTAAGCATCGTGTGAATCTCGGATTCGGCGGCTATCACCTGGTTTATCTGTTCCAGGATTTGAACTATGGATTCATCCGTTATCGAAATTTCGGGGCGGTAACCAGCGCCTCCTACCCCTTCAGCCGTTTTAACCGGATGGATTTAAGTCTTCTGTGGTACAATGTTTACCTGGAGTATCTCGACATTGGTGTTCCCACTGAGAAAGTGAGCACGGTGCTGCCGGAAATAAGCTATATTCATGACAATGTTTTGTGGGGATTTCAATGGGGTGTTTTGGCGCCCGTCAATGGCTCACGTTACAGCATCACCGCCAGATTCAGTCCGAAGTACAGCGACACCAGCCGCGATTTTAAGACGCTTCAGTTCGATTATCGTAAATATTTTATGCTGAGCCCGCAATATCAATTGGGATTCCGTGCCACAGCCGGCGCCAGCTTTGGCAAGAATTCGCAGCAATTCTTCCTGGGCGGAACCGAGAATTGGATAAACCGGAAATTTGCGACCGCAGATAATCGGCCGATTGTCCGGCGGATTGACGATGTGTTCTTCTCGGAGTTTATTACCCCGTTGCGCGGCGCTTTTTATTATAACAGTATCGGCGATCGCTTTTTCCTGATCAATTCCGAATTCCGATTCCCGCTCATCGAATACTTAAAACTCGGTTTTCCCCCGCTGACGCTCTTTAACATTCGTGGAGCGGCATTCTTTGATATCGGAAGTGCCTGGTACAATACTGGCGACTGGTGGGATGTTTCCAATTTCCGTGGCATCCACAAAAACGCGGCCGGGCAGACTGTGTTTCAGGATCTGGTCAGCGGCTATGGCGTTGGTGCCCGCGTTTACTTCCTTGGCTTTTTGCTGAAATACGATCTGGCGTGGCCTTACGATTTGAAACACTCCGGGTATCCGATTCACTATATTTCACTGGGACTCGATTTCTAAATTAAGTTTAAAATATTTTACTCTGATATTAAAAGCCTGTGGCGATGCCGCAGGCTTTTTCTGCACTTTAGGGCGATGATACTTTGTTCGGAAACTATTACGGTTTAAGCAAGACTTGGCTTTCGCAAGATATCACCAGTTCCGATATTTTCTAATGTATTCAGGTAATATTATGCGAATTGGCGCCACACATGACTGGTGATTAAATAATGCTTTTGTTCGTTTTTCTTCAATTTCGTATATTAGCCTCGTAGCCGGGAAAAGAAAATCCTGAGTAATATGCCGAAAACAAAAAAAGTATATATTTGCAGCAATTGTGGTTACGAAAGCCTGAAATGGGCCGGGAAATGCCCGGAGTGCGGCCGATGGAACAGCTTTGAGGAGACCGAAATCAGCGCATCGCCAAAGGGCAAAGGCCGCCATGAAAACAGCGCAGCCCCTCATTTGTTATCCGAAATTGGCGAGGATGCCCAGGAGCGTTTGAACTCGGGAATCGGTGAATTGGATCGTGTATTGGGTGGCGGAATTTTTCCCGCTTCGGTGGTCCTTATCGCCGGCGATCCCGGCATTGGAAAATCTACTTTGCTGCTGCAATTGTCTGCGGCGCTTACCAAAAATAACGTGTCGGTTTTATACGTAAGCGGGGAAGAATCGCTGCAGCAGGTCCGGAACCGCGCCCAGCGATTGGGTTTCGGGCAGGTTCCCCTGCTGTTATTAGCCGAGACCGAGCTTGAAAATATTCTTTACCAGATTGAAGCTACAAAGCCGGAACTGGTTGTCATCGATTCCATTCAATCCATATTTTCCAGGGAAATTGGCGGCGCGCCGGGCAATGTTGGACAGGTTCGCGAATGTGCATCGCGGCTTTTTCGCGCTGCCAAAGAAAGCAATCGCTGCCTGTTCCTGGTTGGCCATATCACCAAGGACGGTGGAATAGCAGGGCCAAAGCTTCTGGAGCATACTGTCGATGTGGTCATCTATTTCGAGGGGGACAACCTTTACCAATATCGTATTTTGAGAGCGCTGAAAAATCGCTTCGGCGCGGCCAACGAGATGGGCCTGTTCCAGATGGAGAGGGAAGGGCTGAAAGAGGTGAATAATCCTTCCGTCCTTTTTCTCTCGGATAACCGGCAATCCAAAACCGGCTCAAGCGTAGTTTGCAGCTTCGGCGGCTCCCGCCCGATATTGGCGGAGGTGCAGGCGCTGGTTTCCCGGTCCAACTATGGCGTACCGCAGCGCACCGTCAGTGGTTTCGATCACCGTCGCCTGGCCCTGCTTTTGGCAATTCTGGAAAAGCACTGCGGTTTAACATTTGGTTACCTGGATGTTTTTATCAAAATTGCAGGCGGGTTGCGCATCGACGATCCCGGGATCGATCTTGGGATTGCCGCCGCTGTCTACTCCAGCACCAGGGATGAAGCGCTGCCGGAGAGCTCGATTTTTATCGGAGAGATCGGTTTGAACGGCGATATTCGTCCGGTGACCCAGCTCGAACGGCGCATCGGGGAAGCGGCAAAACTGGGTTTCAAAAATATTTACATCCCGCAAGCCGGCGGTTTAAAGATCAGCGTTCAAACTCCTGCCGGATTCCGCCTGCGCGAGATGAAACATATTTCCGAGATCGTGCGACCTTTACAAAATTGATTTCGAATTAACCGGAGTATTTCAATTTGGCAAATCGTTTCTTACTAAGAGTTGGCACTATCCTTTTAATGATGCTCGCAACGTCGTCATTGTGGTCGCAGAACTCTGCCGCAACGCAGCGGTTCGACGCCTGGAAATTGAAGAAAGTTGTGGATGGCAGCAATACACCAGCCGGCCCGTTCCGCGAAGCAGCGGCTATAAGCCTGGATTCCGGGGACAATGTTTTTGTTGTCGATAGAGGGCTTAACCGGGTTGTGAAGTTCTCACCGGACGGGGTTTTCAAAGAAGACATTGGCGGTTTTGGTGACGGTCCCGATCAACTGAACGATCCGCGGGATGTGGATGCGCATCTTACGCTTAATGTTTACGTTGCCGATTTCAATAATAACCGCATTGTCCGTTACGATAACAACCTGAATTTCCTGAATGAATTCGAAACCGGACCGGACGATCCGTACTATTTCGAAATGCCGTTGAGCGTGGCGGTATCGCAGCAGTACGACATGTTTATCCTGGAAGACCTGGATAAAAGCGTGATTAAGCTAAACCGTTTTGGGCAGGCAGTGGGTGAATTTGGCAACGCGTCCGAAAACCTGGGGCAGCTATTAGGCCCGCACCAGTTGGCAATCAGCGAGCACAACAAGATTTACGTCAGCGATCCGGTAAAGCAGGCGATTGTTGTGTTTGATTACCTGGGGAATTTCCTGCAGGAGATTATTCACCCTGATTTTAAGCAGCCGATGGGGATTTCGGTGAGCGCGCAGGATGACCTGGTTGTCTCCGACAAGAGCGGTCAGCGGATTTACTTCTTCCGCAAAGGGCAGGTTTTTGCCGGTTATTTCGATCTGGCAAAATTAAAAATAGAACCAGTGGATGCCGCGCTGTGGCAGCCGAAGGGTGCTGTCAGACCACTTCTCTATGTTCTCTCCGCACAGAAGTATTTCATTTTTGAAAGTGCGGACTGAAAATCATCTGTATGAAAAATCCTGTTGTTCCGGGAGGCAGGAATCGCATGTCCGGCTTCGTCCACTGAGATTGAATTCGCTCTGCTTTATAGGGAATTTGGCGACATTGCATTGGCTGACAGCCTTTCTCCGCTGAAATTTTTATTTCAAAATCACAAAAAAACATTTCTTTCAGCAAGCCGACATCATATATTTAAGCGACAAGTATGCGATTGTGCGTGTTGGAATGTTGAAACGGTTTATGTGCTGTAAATATTATTGATTCCAAGCAAAATTTTTATAGATTTATTTATTGCCGTATCGGCTGCTAAAAGAAGATTTTTTCAAAAGGAATGGAGTAAAAAATGAATACTTTAATAATAATCGGTGCTGTACTTATTTCGCTGTTGGCCGGCGCCGGAATATGTCAGTTGATCAGCAGGCGAAAAATTGCCAGCGCTGAAAGACAGGCCAAAGAAATTCTGGAACAGGCGCAAAAAAAAGTTGAAAAAATGGAGCGCGATGCTTACCTGGCGGCTAAAGAAAAACTCTACCAGGAAAAGAACGATTTCATAAAAGAGATGAAACAAAGGGAAGCGAACCTGGCTAAATCCGAAGAACGCCTCCGCTTTAAAGAAAAAGATTTGCGACGGCTGGGCAATAAAATTCAGGAGAAGGAATGGCAGACCCGCAAAAAAGAGCAGGAAATGGTTAACTGGCAGAAGAACATTCAGTCCAAGGAAAACCAAATCAAGGATATGTACGAAGAAGGTGTGAAGCGACTGGAAGAGATCAGCAAATTAAATAAGGATGAAGCAAAAAAGAAACTGATGGAAAATATGATTTCGCAAGCCAGGGCGGAAGCCGTTCAGACCATCCTGGATATCAAAAATGAAGCCGAAGAGAGGGGGCGCTGGGAGGCAAAGGAGATTATGGCATTTGCCATTGAACGGATGGCTACCGAATATACGATGGAATCCACACTCATCTCGGTTGAGCTGCCCAGTGACGACTGGAAGGGAATCATCATCGGCAGGGAAGGGCGCAATATCAAGGCCTTCGAAGCGGCAACCGGTGTAAAAGTGATCGTTGATGACACACCTGAAACGGTTGTCATGTCCAGTTTCGATCCTATCCGGCGGGAAGTCGCCCGCATCTCTATGGAAAGGCTTATAAAAAATAAGAATATCAATCCCAAGGCGATTGATGCGGAGGTCGAAAAAGCAACAAAGGAAGTGGAAGCCAGCATCAAAAAAGCTGCGGATGAGACATTGCACGAGTTGAAAATAAAAAACGTCCATCCCGAAATGCGGGAATATCTCGGTCGTCTGAAATATCGCACCAGCTACGGACAGAATATCTTGCAGCATTCCAAGGAAGTAGCCTGGCTGGCCGGCGGCATGGCCGCAGAGCTGGGCCTGGATGTTGAGCTGGCAAAACGGGCCGGCCTGTTCCACGATATTGGCAAGGCAGTAAGCGGCGATTCGGAAGGAAGTCACGTTTCCATTGGCGTGGAAGTAACCACCCGTTGCGCAGAGCATCCGGTGGTCATAAATTCGGTTCTGGCGCATCATGAAGAAGCCGAACCGATTTCACCTATCTCGGTACTGGTGACGGCAGCGGACCGAATCAGTGGTGCCCGTCCCGGCGCTCGTCGCGAATCCCTGGAAGCCTACGCGCAGCGAATTTCCAAGCTGGAAGAGTTAGCCAATTCATTTGAGGGGGTAGGGAAAACCTACGCGCTTTCCGCCGGCCGGGAAATTCGGGTAATGATTGTGCCGGAAAAAATCTCGGACGGAGAGGCAAAACTCTTATCCAGCGACATTGCCCGCAAGATCAAGGAAACCATGGAATATCCGGGGCAGATAAAGGTCACGGTTATCCGGCAGACAATAGCCAACAGTTTTACCGACGAATTTCTGCCCGGGCACAACGGAGAGAAGGTGGATCCTGTTTTAAAAGAAGTTTAATGTTTAATTCAAATTAAGGATAAAAACATGGAGTCTATTTCCCCGGATGCGGTGCACGCGCTGCTGATGGCCAGACAGAATGAGCTTGACACCGTGCGCATCTACCGGCACATGTTGAAACAAGTCAGGAATTCGAAAACCAAGGAGATATTGCAGCAGTTGATTGATGAAGAGCATAATCATGTGAAAAGAATAGACGAAAAAATAAAATATGGTGGAAACGAGCTGCCCTTATCTGATGAAATCGAAGTGGATTTGCCGGAGCGGGAGAAACTGATGGAAATGGAGTTAGATAATTGCTCCGTCAGCGAACTCATCCATCTGGCGATTGAAAATGAGAAAATCAGCCGGGATTTTTACCAGGCGCAGCACGACCGGGCCGAAGATGAGCAGGTGCGAAAGGTGTTTAACTGGCTGGTAGATCAGGAGATGCAACATATTGATCATTTGGAAAGCGAGTACCTGGCTCACCGGGATTACGAGGAAGTCCGGATGTCGGACCGGGATGAATCGCCGGAAGCCAATGCGTAAGATTAGCTGCATTGCGCCTGGCGTAAGCATATAAAAATAATTTGGATTAACAGATCGATAATCAGGGATGAGATCGGGATTACAATGGCGTGAACCGGGAGGATCGGACACTTCCCTTTGCACACGATTTAGCCCCACCCGCAAATTTTCTTACATAAATTTATTTTATTTGTTATATTAGTCAGGTGCAACCGATGAAGAACGGTATTTTACATGACGCTTACGACTAATATTCGGCCCCCAGGTGTGGCCGGTACGTTTTATTCCGGCGACAAGATGATCCTGGAGCGCGAACTCAGCCTCTTTTTCGAAGCTGCTCCGGTGGTGGAAAGCAGCCGGCCTGTGGCGGCAATAATTGCGCCGCACGCCGGGTACATTTACTCCGGTGGAGTTGCAGCGCGCGCCTACCGGCAAATTCTGGGAGCAAAATACCGACGGGTGGTGATCCTGGCACCAAGCCACCATGAGGAATTCCCTTTTGCCAGCATCTATAACGGGCCGGGTTATCGTACACCGCTGGGGGAAATTGAGATCGATCTGGGCGCGGCCCAGGAATTAACGGCCTTCGACAGCCGAATTCAATTTTCCGAAGCCGGACACGGTCTGAAGGAACACTCCCTCGAAGTTCAGTTACCGTTTCTGCAATGGTCTTTAAATAAATTCAAATTGATTCCCATCTCTATTGGTCGGCAGGAATTTGAGTTGATGAAAATCCTGGGAGAGGCGCTTCCCAAAGTGCTGCCTCCCGGTGAATCTCTTATCGTTGCCAGCAGCGATCTTTCTCATTTCCATCCGGATGACCGGGCCCGAATGCTCGACCAGGTGGCCCGCGAAAATATCGAAAAATTTAACGAAGATGAATTGTGGGAAGATATAAACGCCCGCCGTACGCAAATGTGCGGCTACGGTCCGGTGATAGCAGCCATGAAAGCAGCCCGCAACATGGGAGCGGAAGAAGCGAAGGTTCTGCTTTACCGAAATTCCGGCGATATTACCGGGAACAGGGATGATGTCGTCGGTTACCTGTCCGCCATCCTTTATTAGTGATTTGACTTTCCGGGACAAGCCGGTTCCGTCGACTCTTCCCAATTGACTGTCCGAGCGCCGTCCGAAGTGCTCGCGAATTTTCTCCCGGCGATGATGCAGAAATGTTGTGCAGCCGGGGCTTGATTTCTGGAATTACTGGTTAAGATTCGTTTTTCGGAAATCCTGGTGATGCCGGTTGGCGAGTTCAAACAAACTGTCTTAAAAGCACTGGAATTGCAATATGCTAAAAAATGCTTTTTTTATGGTTACTTTTTTTATCATCTTATCTCAGAGAGGTTTTACGATGATTGATGTTAAGGATGAAACCATTGTAGGGCTTGATTTGAAGGAAAAAACCTTCCTGTTGCAGTTGGCCCGTAACACAATAATTCATTTTCTGGAAGAGGATGATTATCCGACCACTAAGCCTGTCTCGCAGAAACTTAAGGAAGATTTCGGAGTTTTTGTCACACTTCACAAGAAAGGCCAGTTACGTGGCTGCATTGGATATGTGGAAGGCGTCAAACCATTGTACCAGGCAGTTATGGACATGGCCCGGTCCGCGGCATTCAACGATCCGCGCTTCCCGGCGGTGACGCTTGACGAGGTAAAAGACCTCGAAATCGAAATCTCGGTATTATCCCCATTGAAGCGAATTAAAAATATCGAGGAAATCGTTGTGGGAAGACACGGGCTCATCATTAGGCGCGGCCTGATGCGGGGACTGCTTTTGCCGCAGGTTGCAACGGAATGGGGCTGGGACCGGCAGGAATTCCTCAAGCAAACCTGTTTCAAGGCCGGCCTGCCGGGCGATGCCTGGAAGGACAGCGCTGCCGAAATCTACATTTTTTCCGCTGAGATCTTCAGTGAAAAAGACACACCAGGATCAGCACCGGAATAGGTCTGATGTCGAAGTGTAAATCCACACAGGCATAATTCTTCGTGCAATCGGCAGCAAAATTGAATTTGGATACAACCGGGACATAATAGAGGAACAAACAGTTTCGCTCTCGAAAATGGAACAAATATTTTTTAGATTCTTTTACAGATAACTGAAAAACGCAGGGAGAATGTGGTATATGGCAAATGGTAAAAAAGGATTATTGATAGTAATTGGCATTCTGGCGGTAATAGTCATTCTGGTGCTTGCAATATTTGGCTGGTATGTCAAAGTCCGAAACACAATGGTTGTGCTCGATGAAAATGTGAATTCAAGTTGGGCTCAGGTGCAGAACCAGTACCAGCGGCGCTACGACCTGATCCCGAACCTTGTGGAAACCGTAAAGGGCTACGCATCCCATGAGAAGGAAACTCTGGAAGCGGTTACCGAAGCGCGCGCCAAGGTCGGTGGAATGGTCAATGTTTCTCCACAAATACTCAACGATCCCCAGCAGTTCGCCCGTTTCCAGCAGGTGCAGGATGGGCTGGGAGCGGCGCTGCAGCGCCTGATGGTAGTAGTTGAACGGTATCCCGATTTGAAAGCGAATCAGAATTTCCTGACATTGCAGGCACAGTTGGAGGGCACCGAAAATCGCATCGCAGTGGAGCGGCGCCGGTTTAACGAGGAGGTGAGAACCTACAATCAATATATCCGCATGTTCCCCCAGTCTTTTGTAGCCGGATCAGCGGGCTTTACCCGGAAAGCCTATTTTGAAGCGGCAACACAGGCCCAGGAGGCACCAAAAGTAAAATTTTAGCCGGAAGGGTATTGCCGCATTAGATCTTCCATAAAATGCAGGTTTTCCAGCGTTGCCCCAAATTTGGCCTTGTGCGGTGAATGACTCCTTCAGTCAGTTTTCTGATAAAAACAAAAATCCTCGTTTGCAGAAAGCGGGGATTTTTTAATGGAGAAAATGCATTGTTGTTTCGAAATGTCTCCCGGCTGGTGAAACCCGCTGGAATCAAAAGCCGTTAAGCAATTTATTTTCCCTGGTTTCTCGGAGAAGATTGTTGACAATAAACTTGTAGTCTCCCGGCTTTTGGCGGGCCCAGTGCCGCTGTCGTGCGTAACTCGGTCCTCGCTTTAATATCTCGGGAATCGTGCTCAGGTACGGTTCGATATCCGTAAATCCAGCCGTCCTGGCGTAATCCAGGAGTTCGGTGTGGAGCCTTCTGATGGCGTCACCGAGTGTCTGGGTTTCACCGGCATCGTTCATGATTATTTTGCCGCTGAGACCGTAGCGGGCAGCCCGCCATTTGTTCTCCTCCAAAATCCAGCGATCGATCATGGGGGTGTCACCGTCGGATTCAAATTCGGAGGCAAATTTCGCGGCTAATAAAAAGACCATCGCTGAAAGCGCCATATTTTCTTTCAGAGTAGGCATTGCGTCGCAAACCCGCACTTCCACGGTTCCGAAAATGGGGTGCGGACGTATATCCCACCAGATGTCCCGCACGGTATCTATGGAGTTGGTCTTGATCAACCTGGAAACCAGCTCGCTGTATTTTTCCCAATTTTTAAAATAGTAGGGCAACCCGGCGTTGGGGAGTTCTTCAAATATCTTAACTCGTGAAGTCGCCAGCCCGGTATCGAACCCGTTCCAGAAAGGGGAACTTGCTGAAAGGGCGATCAGGTGCGGAATATAGCTGGTGAGGCGGTTCATTACATAAATCACCTTGTCGGCATTATCGATTCCCACATGGATGTGGAGACCGAAAATGAGAAACTGCCGTACCGGCCACTGGATGCGATGCAAAAGATTGAGGTATCTTTCCTGCTGGGTAATTTGCTGTTGCTGCCAGTTGGAAAAAGGGTGGCACCCTGAAATAAGTATTTCAAGATCGTTCCAGGCGGCGATTTCGTGAATGGTAGCCAGGCTCTTTTTCAGGCTGTATTCTAATTCGGGGAGTGATTCGCAGATTTCGGTGTTGATTTCCAACGTGGAGTTGAACAGTTCCGGTTTGAACCTTACCTCGCCTGCCAATTGTGAAAGTATGACGCCGGAACCGGGAACAAGCTCGCCCGTCCTGGGGCTTATTGTCTGAATCTCCAGTTCTACGCCAATGGTCATCTTTTCTGCGGCGTTAAATTTTATATACATATAATTTTACGCGATGATCTCGTTCACGCCATTACTAAAATGGTAGTCATTATAACAAATCCGGCATGGTAAAGCAAATGATTTGAGGGGGGGATTAAAATTTCTTCAATTTATCGTTCACAACATTCAGCATAATCGATTTTGCCCGGTTGGGCAGGAACGCGCTTTTAAATCCGTCCATCACAATGGATTTGATGTCGTCCAGTGTCAAGTTCAGGTACTTTGCAGCCAGGTAGAGTTCACGGGTAACCGATGTATCGGAAACCAGGCGATTGTCGGTATTGATGGTCACCCGCAACCCATAATCATAATAAAAACGAAGCGGATGCGTCTCGTAGGAGCTTGCCGCTCCTGTCTGAATATTGCTTGTGAGGCATACTTCCATGGGGATGCGATGATCGTTCACGTAGTTGAGCAAGTCGCCATCCTGGTACAGGCGAGTGCCATGGCCTATCCGGTGGGCACCGCAATCGTGCAACGCTTGGTGGATGCTGTCCGGACCAAATGCCTCACCTGCGTGCGCCGTTGTGTTGATATTATTTTTCCTGATAATAAAAAAGGCATCTTTGTGATCTTTTGCCGGATAATTTTCTTCCTGGCCGGCAAGGTCAAATCCCACGACTCCCTTGTTTTTGTAGGCAACAGAAAGCTCTGCCAGCCGCAAGGATGTTTCGGGATTTATATTTCGCATTCCGCACACGATTATGCCGGTCTTAATATTGAACTTCTTTTCCGCTTCCTGCAATCCTTCAAGAACCGCATCTACAATGGTGGTTAGTTTCAAACCTTTCCGAATGTGCAGGATGGGAGAATAGCGGACTTCCATGTACCACACATTTTCCTCCGCCGCATCCTCGGCCAGTTCGTACGCAATACGATATAAGGCTTCCGGTTCCTGCATAACGGAAAGCGTAATATCGAATCCCTGGAGATACTCGCCCAAATTTTGACAATGCTTTCCGCTCATCACAATTTTTTCGAGTTCCGCCTCATTAAAGGTCGGGAGTTCGACATTTTGCTTGCGGGCCAGATCGATAAGGGTGGGAACACGCAGGGATCCGTCAAGGTGTACATGAAGATCTGTCTTGGGCAGTTGGAGCAGCAATTCGAAGGGGAGTTCCATTTATTCCTCTTGGCTAAGTTGTTCTACCCTGCTGGCAGCGGCTTACTTAAGCTCCATTTGGGGTTTGGAAGAAGTATCCGGCGGAGAGGTCTGTTTCTGTTCCTCTACCTGCGTGCTGGTGTCGGGGGCCGCTGCCTTCGGTGTAACCATTGTGTCTGCGGGCATCGGTGTTGTGCTGGGTTTTGGTGGCGAAGCCATTTCCGGTGCGCTTTGCACCGAGGCAGGTTCCTCTGTTTTCATTTCTCCCAGGACGGTGTTCACTGCCTGGCGCATTTCATCTATCCTTTGCTGGGCCAGGGTTGCCCACTGGGTTCCCGGGAAACTGTTGATGGTTGCTTCAAAGGCCAGGGTAGCATCTTTAAATTTCAGAAGAGTAACATAAAGCTCCCCGATTCGGTACTGGGCGTATGCTTTGGCGTTGGTGTCGTCGCTGTTGGGGTAGTTGATAGCTTTTCGGTAATATTCAATGGCTTTCTCGTAGTCGTTTTCCTCATTTGATAAACCTGAGAGGGATGAAATTCCGGCATTCACTTCATAATATTTAGCCATTTCATTGTAAATTTCCGGAACGCGACTGGGCACCATGTTTTCCCTGATAAGGTTATAAAGCAAGTCCATTCCCTTTTCATAATCGCCCATGTCGTTGTAACAGCGGCTCAGGCCAATCACGGCATCTACATATTCCCTGCTGGTGGGATAAGTATTATAAATATGCTGGTAGTCTTGGAGCGCTCCCTGCAGATCCCCCTGCTGGTAGAGTTGGTTCCCTTTTTCCAGCAACGCGGTGGGGGTAGATGCTTCCATTGATTTTACATTCGCTTCGCGATGGCTGCATGAAATAAACAGCAGTACCAGTATTCCAAACGTGATACTAACCCTGGCCATAAAAGTCCTCCTTCAAAATCACGTACCGTCAATTTAATCGTTCAAATATTTTTTGGATATGCTTCCAGGTGTTCCGGATAATATTCTCATAAGATAGATTTTTCAACTCACGATCAAAAACTGTCCACTTTCCATCTACCATGACATGTTTAACATCCGTTGCGCGTGCCGAGTAAACGATCTGCGAGCAGATATTATCGGCAGGAATTGAGTGAACTTTATTCAGATCCAGAACTACCAGGTCCGCTTTTTTCCCGGTTTCCAGGCTGCCAATCCGGTCCGCCATGCCAAGCGCCTTGGCGCCACCCAGTGTCGCCATGTCAAAAATCATTTGCGCGGAAGTGGATTTTATGCCGGCGCCCGGTTTCTGAATGAGCGCCGCCAGCCGCATCTCCTGAAACATGTCCAGGTTATTGTTGCACGGGGCACCGTCCGAGCCCAGACCGACATTGATTTTGTTTGCGATAAAACGCGGAACCGGCGCGATACCGGAACCTAATTTCAGATTGGCCGAGGGGCAGTGCAAAACATTAACGCGGGTTTTCGCTATCATTTTTATCTCTTCTTCCGAGACCCAAATGCAATGCGCAAGGCATAATTTTGGCGAAGCAAGTCCCATTTCGTCAAAGAATTCCACGTTCGATCGACCGGTTGCTTCTTTAACAAGTTCCCATTCCTTCCGGTTTTCGGAGGAGTGTGTGTGAACGATCAAGTCATATTTCCCGGCCAATGCCCGGACGCCTTCCCACAATTCCAGGCTGCATGAGGGGACAAAGCGTGGCGCCAGTGCGTAACCGATCCTGTCATTTTCCTTGTGGTGCCAGGCGGTTATCAACTCTTCGGTGGATTGCAGCGCTTCCTCTGTGGTTTCCTTGTAAGCCTGGCTGCCGGTATCCATCATCACTTTTCCGCTGAAGCCGCGAATGCCGCTGCGAACCATTTCTTCAAAAATAACATGCTGAAAGCGGCTGCTTCCCATATCCAAAATGCTGGTAGTGCCGCCTAACATCAGTTCTGCCAACCCCAATTGCGCCGATGCACTCAGCGATTCCCCGGAGTGGGCCATCTCGTACGGCCAGATTCGTTTTTCCAGCCAGTCCAGCAGCTCCAGGTCATCGGCAAGGTTACGAAACAGCGTTTGGCAGAGGTGAACATGCGACTGCACAAAACCCGGTATTATCACATTGCCGGAAAAGTCAAATACTTCATGCTTCTCTTCCGGTATGTTTTTTTCAATCTTCCGGATAATGTCATCCTCAATCAATATGTCCGCGTTGAAAACTTCCCGTTGCTTATTCTGAGAGACAATCAATCCGTTTTTTAACAGTATTCCCATATAACCTTTTAAATCCGTTTGTTTTAGCGTTCAATATATGTTAACGCGCAAATGTAAGCAAGTGAATTTACCCGCAGTTAGCGTGCGACCTATGATGCTTGGGACGGGGCACAAAGGGTGCCTCAGAAAAGGTTGAAAATTAGAGGCAAAGCCGGGCCAAAATGGTACCGGCCTGTTTTTCGCCTCAGGCCCGGCGGTGGGCGAAAGCGCTATGGTTTGCTCCGGAAGACAGGAGCCTCTTCAATCCCGGTCCTCCGTTCGCTGGATTAATGCGGGAGGTGTCGAGAGCATTTTCCACTGCTCCGTCATTCCGAAATAAATATGTTTCTCGCGCCAAATTTTCAGGGGTAGCGAGCGATAAAATCGCCCAGGCCAAAATATTTGCGGTCGAATAAAATAAGTGGCTTCTGGTCGGGATCTATTTCACCATGGATTATCTCTCCGACAAATATGGTATGATCGCCGGCAGTCATATGATTTGTTAATTTGCATTCATATACCGCCCGGCATTCCCGGAGCAAGGCCGCCCTGATGGTGCGGGGTTCCTTGCGAAATCGTCGAAATGTTTCAAGTTCCCACTTTTGTGCTTTGCTGCCAGTCAGAGTTCCAGCGAGAGTCGCCATTTCTTTTTGCATTTCCGAAAGAACCATAAGACCAAACTCGCCGCTTCGCAGGAGAATATCGTGCGTAAAGCGGTTTGGCCTTATCGCCACCATAACCAGCGGTGGCTCGAAGGAAACCGGTGAACACCATGACATTGTGGCAATGTTTTCCTCTTTTCCATCCGATACCGAAATAAGTGTCACCGGATGCGGCATTTGACGCGTGTAAATTTTCGTAGTTTCAGCCATTTCGTCTCCTTCTTGCTTGATTTAATAGTATGTTCAAAATTAAAAGCGCGATTTTCGCCTAAGCCGGACACGATTTTTTTCTGCTATTCGCATCGACAATCATGAAGCTGGGGCCTTCATTCCAACAGATCGCGTGGATCTGAAAAATAGCCGGAACGAATTGATTCGAAAAAATAAAACATCTCACACATAATCTCCACAAAGCAGATCAAAATATAATAAAACCGGCACCGTTTCAACCAGGGATGGCAGAATATGCGCATCTTAAAAGAGATAAAAAGCACATAATCCCACCTCCCATAAAATAGCTTGCCAAAACCCAGGATGTTATTTAAATTTGTAAGATTTTGTTGTTTCATGTTTCCACGGTATCGGAATTGTGATTGGGAGGCGAAAAGAAAAAAATAACATGCTGCTGTCCGGCGAGTGGAATTAAAAAATATATGGGAACAAGCTCGATTGGAAAACAAATAATGTTAAATACGTTTACACGAGAAACAAAATGCCAAGGAGGTTATTATGTCAGTAAAAGTTGCGATTAATGGTTTCGGAAGAATTGGACGTCTGGTGTTCAAACGCTTGCAAAATGATGCGGATGTTGAGATTTTGGCAATTAATGATATCACTGACGCGAAAACACTGGTTCATCTGTTAAAATATGATTCGGTGCATGGCCGGTACCCGGTTGCGGTTTCCCAGGATGGCGATTACCTGGTGGCTGGTAACCGACGGGTTAGAGTGCTTGCTGAAAAAGATCCCACTAAATTGCCCTGGGCTTCATTGGGAGTGGATGTCGTTGTGGACTCAACCGGCATCTTCCGCACCAAGGAAAAACTGTCTATGCATCTGCAGGCAGGCGCCAAAAAGGTGGTTTTAACTGCCCCGGCAAAGGATCAGTTGGACAACACAGTTGTTCTGGGTGTGAATGATAATACCCTTACCGGTGACCACCATATTGTTTCCAATGCAAGTTGCACCACAAACTGTCTTGCCCCGGTTGCGAAAGTTCTGCATGACAATTTCGGGATCAAGCGTGGCTGGATGACAACTATTCATGCTTACACTAACGACCAGCGGATTCTGGACCTCCCGCACTCCGATTTGCGCCGTGCACGGGCAGCCGCAGCGAATGTGATTCCCACCACCACCGGTGCTGCCAAAGCCACCGGTCTGGTCATCCCGGATCTGAAAGGCAAGCTGGACGGAATTGCCGTTCGTGTTCCGGTAAGCGACGGTTCGTTGGTGGACCTGGTTGCGGAACTGAACAAAACCGTTACCGCGGAGCAGATCAACTCAGAAATGAAGAAGGCCGCAGAAGGCTCCCTGAAGGGTATCCTGGAATACTCGGAAGATCCACTGGTCTCATCCGATATAGTGGGCAACAATCACAGCAGTATTTTCGATTCGCTGTCCACACGGGTGATGGATGGAAACCTGGTGAAAATCATCTCCTGGTATGATAATGAATGGGGTTACTCCTGTCGCACTGTTGACCTTATGAAAAAGATGGTTTCTCTATAAAAATAATTGTCAATTCCCCCGCAAGGTATGCGGGGGAATTTTTTCTGAAATATTGCGGAGTGTAATGATGGCGAAACTCACCATTGACGATCTTAATCTGAGTAATAAAAATGTTTTGGTGCGTGTCGATTTTAATGTGCCGCTGGATGAACAACAGCACGTGACGGATGACTTTCGCATCCGGGCTGCACTGCCCACTATCCAAAAAATAATGAGTGATGGAGGACGCGCTATCCTTTGTTCTCACCTGGGACGTCCGAAAGGGAAGCGCGTGGATACGATGAGTCTGAAGCCCGCTGCCGACGCGCTAAGCACCTTGTTGGAAAAAAATGTAATATTTGCAGATGACTGCATCGGAGCGGAAGTCCTGAACCTGAAGAAATCGTTGAAAAACGGAGATGTGCTGCTTCTGGAGAATCTTCGCTTTCATGCCGAGGAAACCGGAAACGATCCGGAGTTTGCCAAATCTCTGGCTGAGGGTTGCGATCTCTACATCAACGATGCTTTTGGCAGCGCTCATCGCGCTCATGCCTCTACCGAAGGCGTAACAAAATATTTCGGGCAATGCGCTGCCGGTTATTTGATGGAGAAAGAGCTGGAGTACCTGGGTGGGGCTTTGGAAAATCCCAGGCGACCGTTTGTTACCATTCTGGGCGGCGCCAAGATCTCCGGTAAAATAGATGTGATTAACAATTTGATGAACAAAGCCGATACTTTGCTAATCGGCGGCGGGATGATCTTTACTTTTTACAAAGCGCAGGGCAGAGAAATCGGTAAATCGCTGCTGGAAACAGACCGTGTGGAAATGGCCGGTGATATTCTGCAGAAGTTCAAATCCAGTAACTGCGAATTGGAACTGCCGGGGGACGTGGTAGTGGCCGACAAATTGGAAGATGGCGCAAATACCAAAACCGTGAATGCCGATGAAATACCGCCCGATTGGCTGGGTGTCGATATCGGTTTGAAAACTGTTGCTGATTTCAAGGATATTCTGAAAAATGCCAAAACAATTGTCTGGAATGGTCCCATGGGTGTGTTTGAGATCCCCACTTTTGCGAAGGGAACCGAAGCCGTTGCCCGCTATCTTGCGGAGCTTACCGGGAAGGGGACAACCACAATTGTTGGGGGCGGGGATTCCGCTGCCGCCGTGAAGGAATTTGGCCTGAGCGACCAGTTGAGCCATGTTTCTACCGGGGGCGGCGCTTCGCTGGAATTGCTGGAGGGCAAGGTGCTGCCCGGCGTTGCCGCATTGGGCGAGAAATAGATTTTTCCGGCTTCGTTTGTGTCGCTATAAAGCGGTGAACCGGAAATGATGACCCATTGCTTCCCTTATCTGTTTTCAAATATGGAAATGGAAGAAGCTAACTCGGTCGAGTGTCCCTGTTTCATGAGCTTGGCTGCCTGGGGATCAGAATACGAAGAGGGACAAATATTTGCCGCCGAGAAAATTTGATGGGGAAACGAGAGAACCGGGACATCATGAATTTGAATTTAAACAGATAGGGAGCCTGTTATGAGACAAAAAATTATCGCCGGCAACTGGAAAATGTATAAAACAAATTCCGAGGCAGCCAGGCTGGTGCGGCAGATGGCGAATCGCCTGGAGAAAAATCCGGCTAAGAAGTGTAAGGTGATTGTCTGCCCTCCGTTTACTGCGCTTTCCACGGTGAATGAGGTGCTAAAGAATAGCAAAATTGAATTCGGTGCCCAGAATCTTTATGGTGAGGTAGAGGGTGCATATACCGGCGAAATTTCGGCGAAAATGATAAAAAGCACCGGCGCTAAATGGGTTATTATAGGCCACAGCGAGCGCCGCCGCTATTTCAAAGAAGATGAAAATACCATCAACCGGAAGATACAGGTGGCCCTGGAAAACAAGTTGAAGGTGATTTTTTGTGTGGGGGAAACTTTAGAGGAGAGAAATCAAAATTTGACCAAAGATATTGTACTGAACCAGGTAGAATGGGGATTGAAAGGATTTTCGGAAAAGGAGTTGAAGAACATCGTAATAGCTTACGAGCCGGTGTGGGCCATCGGTACCGGCAAAACTGCCTCTCCAAAACAGGCGCAGGATGTGCACGCTTTTTTGCGGGAAATGCTGGACGCGCTGTTCGAGAGCAATATTTCGCAAAAAATGCCGATCCTGTACGGTGGCAGCGTGAAGCCGGAAAATGCGAAGGGCTTGTTCGAGCAGCCTGATATCGATGGTGCCCTGGTGGGCGGTGCCTGCCTCAAAGCCGACAGTTTTCACAAAATAATTAAATCAGGTGAAAAGGTCTTTTAATGCAGGAAGAAAGCCGTCGCAAGATTTTCGCCCCCTTTGATATTGTGAAGGGGGCATTTTATTTGGTGCCAATTGGTGTGCCCGACATGTTTTTTGTATCGGTTTTCTTATGCAGATAAATTGTCTGTCCAAATTGGCTTGCAGGGAAAATTATATTCAATAGCATGAATCTGAGCGAATTCCCCGCCAGCGGACAATTTATTCATTCAAATAATAATAAAACTTTTTCTACCATCCCGGCAATTTCTATTGCATTTTAATTATTTTTTCTTATATTGCGTCGTGTGAAAAATAATTCACCAAGATGAGATTTGTTGGCTATATATAAAAGATAAGTCAATTAAATTTCAGGAGGAATTATTTGCGCATTAACTTAAAAATAGCGACCCCATGCTTTTTGCTTTTCTATTAGTCACTTAATTAAATCCGCATCAGAAAAGCGGGAATCTCTGTACGCCTACTCCATATAATCGAATTCACACTCTGCCCATTCGCGTCTAAAGCATTAACATTATCATTTTTCTTGCACGATGGCCTTTCATTCCCATTATGAATGATCACCCTGGCAATTGCCGGGCAGGGCGATATCAACTTTCCGAAATTGCATGTTGCACCAATTGCCTGGGTCCAACGTTTTCAACCGTTGCTTACTAATTTGGAGGAGCCAATAATTCGGCCGGAATTAGGAATTCCTACCTGATTTTGTCATTTGTTGGGTCAATTAAAACGCACGAAGGAGATCACTATGAAAAGAAATCAAAAGCATCATCAGTCAAAGACAAAACCGTTAACGCGCCGGGAATTAACCCGGCTGATGGAACTTGCCGGGAAGGATCAAAAATTTTCCGAGTCGCTTCAGAAAGATTTTATGCAGGCAGCAACTTCGCAGGGCTACTACATTACCGAGCAATTCAGAGAGAAAATGAGGACGGAGGCTCGGAAGAAACTGGCGAAAAGTATGCAGAAACGAGTATCCAGGCAAAAAAAGGAACCGGAACTGCCAAAAGGCGGAAAGTGGACAAAAATCAAGGTCAAAATAGACAGGGAGAGCGGCGAATCTGAAATCAACTTTTTATAAAGGGGGATAGAATGAATACGATTGCATACGACCTGGTATCCGAGGTAAGTGCGACGTTTATTAACAAATTGCTTTTTGCAGCATATTATATGAACAAATTTCCGCACGAATTAGCCGGTGTTTACAAATTTCCATTTCTGCAGGTGCCCGAGCCATGGAGTGAGTTCACTTCTCTTGATTATAAAATCACGTTCCAGGTCCCGGTTTACAAGGCAGCAGAATCCAACAGCCTATCGGTGAAAATAACAGCCAATGTTTCTTTAACCTACCTGGGTGAAATTGAATCTGATTTGAAGGCAACATTCAGTGTAAAAAGCCCTGTTACTTATGATCTTTCATCCCGCCAGCTTGTGATGGAGCTGCAAAAAGCAAACGTCACCACGACGGTCACCGCTAGCTCGCTGCCGGAAAAAATGAAGCAAAAATTAGCTGAGATTTTAGATTTCATACTCTGCGACTATTTTGCGAAGAACGGAGCGCCATTCGATATTACTACTGTTTTGCATGATCTGCACTTGCCCGATGCCAGCCAGAATTTGCAGATCGTACCGTGTGCATCCGGCGGCCCGGATGGAATTCTCGCCGGCGGATTTTCCATCCTGAAACCGTGCAGCGGCAGCCAACCGGAATTCGATAATTTCTCTGGCGGAATGGATATCGCAACAGCGATAAAAAGCACTGCTATGCAAGATGTATATAATTTTTGGTGGGCACACAAGAAGGTTGGGGAAAGCCAGACAATAAAGAACCGCTCGGTTAACACCATCATCGGACTGATAGACAAATGGGTCGATTTTCTTTTAACAGTGTTTGCCATCCTGGTTCCCGGAATTGAGTGGATATTTTCAGCGATTATGAGTCAACTATTTGATTTCGAAGCCCTGATTCTGGATACTGAAACCACCGTTACTTATTCCAGACCAACATTTATTCTCAAAAACCAGAATCAAATCGAGCTGCAGGGATCGGTTCGGGTAAATGTAATGCTAATAATCAGCATCCAATATATTGAGAAGTGGTTTAAGCCCAATTGGGTCCGGCATACCAAACCACTCCCACCATTTCCCATCGATCTAAGGATATACGATTATGAAGGAAAAGGACGGCTGGTGCTCGGAAATGATCGCTGCCTGGTTCCCCAAATTGATGAATGGACGTTTTATGTTCCGGGAACTCTGCTGTTACCGGATTATATTGATTCACCGGAATTGAAGGAAAAAATGAGAATGCAGGTGGAACAGCATATTGCCTCCGCAATAATCAAAACCCTGCCTCCGTTTCTTTTATCACCTCCCATGTTTACTGCAAAACTTCCCGGGACCGAGTTGACTGTTTCCGAAAGCGCTACCCGGGTCTCGTCAGATGCTGATGCCGCGATAGTCAAAACGCGGTTCGCACTGGGCGGGTTGGAAAACTACTGCGATGCACCGCTAATCGGGAATAAGAATCGCGCCAGCCTGGAAGTTCATAAAGCGGACTGCACGTGGGTCAATAAAATCCTGTCTCAAAACCGGGTTCCGTTCTATTTCCTCGATCAGGCA
Source organism: uncultured Calditrichaceae bacterium (assembly GCA_964624795.1). Taxonomy (GTDB): domain Bacteria; phylum Calditrichota; class Calditrichia; order RBG-13-44-9; family RBG-13-44-9; genus CAZUZS01. The sequence goes on along the minus strand of CAZUZS010000001.1, from coordinate 103,817 downwards.
CATGCCGCTGGGTATGACAACTGTTATTATTGCCTGGGAGGATCGAAAAGGTAGATGGGGTGCCTGCCGGAATAAATGGCATTAATTATTATTTTAAGTGATGCAAAATCGGGAGGTTAGATATTACTCAGCGGAAGTTTACTCATACGGCTCGTGGCGAGGTCATGAAGACAGATTCCTTTTCCTGCACAGGGAGAGGAATCTGTCTTAATTGTTTAGTGTTCGGTGGTAGGAATTGCTGGAACCTGGCAACTTGCACGCAGCGCCGGCATCAGGAAATATGCTCGCTGGATTATATTTACTTTCGTCGCCGCGAAAAACACCGGAATTCAAAAGCGGCTGTTCCAAAACCACCCTTTTACTCTATTTCAACGAAGACGAGCTGATCGACGCGTGTGCCGGTTCGCATATTGCCCACCAGCAGTTCTACCACATCTCCCTTTTTCAGTTGGGAGATTCTTTGGTGGAAATCATTCACATCTTTTAACTCCTGCCCATTAAATGTCAGTATCACATCACCGGCAAAAATTCTTGCCGTGTTTGCAGGACTTCCGGATTTGACGTCGCTTACAAAAACACCGTTTTCCGTATGAAAGGTCTTCTCTTCGTCCGCGGTCAGGTTACGGATATTCATCCCCAGATCGGTGAACAATTTTTTACCATTATCATTGGGGGCCTGGCTTTTGGGGCGGCTTACCGGGGCTTTTCCCAATTTTACCTGCATGGGAATTTTCTTGCCATCGCGCCACACCATCAGGTTCACCAGGTCGCCGGGATGCTTGCTGGCAATCTTTATCTGAAGATCATTAACGGACGTCACTTCCTGCCCGTTTACGCTCAAAATCACGTCGCCGCGCTGCAGGCCGGCCCGCTCCGCCGGGTACCCGGATTCCAGTCCCTGGATAAGAACACCGGTTGGTTTGTCCAGCCCCAGACCTTTTGCCACCCGGCTGTCCACTGCACTGATCGTGACTCCCAACAAGCCGCGCCGTACTTCACCGAACTTGAGTATATCGTCCACGACTTTTATGGCCAGGTTGCTGGGAATGGCAAATCCATAACCCTGGTACAGACCGGTGCGGGTGGCAATGGCGGTATTGATGCCGATAACCTCGCCATTCAGATTTACCAGTGCGCCCCCACTATTGCCCGGATTTATGACGGCATCGGTCTGGATAAAATTTTCTACACCGTAACGCTCGCCGATTATCTGGATGTCCCTTCCCAGGGCACTCACTATTCCTGCCGTAATCGTGGAGGTAAATGTCAGCGGACTTCCCACCGCCATCACCCATTCGCCGATTTGCAGGCTGTCGGAATTACCTAGATAAGCCGACGGCAATTCTTTCCCCTCGATTTTCAACACCGCCACGTCTGTATTCGGATCGGCACCAATATAATGCCCATGGAATTCCCGCTTGTCGTACAGGACGACGTTAAATTCGGATGCGTTTTCCACCACATGATAATTTGTCAGGATGTAGCCGTCCTTGCTGATAATGATGCCGGAACCGGTGCCCTTTTGGAAAAACTCCTCACCTTCATCACCCTCCTTTTCCCAGAAAAAGCGGTGCTGTTCATCGCGTGGCACTTTGCTGATTAGCATTTCGCTCTGAATTGTTACAACGGCCGGTAGAATACGATTTGCCGCGGAGATGAAAATAGGATTCGGGTTCCCGTAGGGGAATTTTCCTTTCAACGTATTTTTCTCGCTATCCGGTAGTTGATGCCATGCCAGCGTTTCCGGAACTACGGGTTTGCTCGCCGGTGCCTGGGCGGCGGTATCGGGGGCGAACATCAGGCTGTCTGTCGCCGGTGGTTCCTCAGGGATCACGTTTCCGGTTACTGGTCCGGATTGCTCGCGTGCCTGTTGCGCTTTCTGCGATATTCCGATGATATAGATAACTACCGCGATAAGGATAATCCCAGTGATAATTACCAGTATTCTTCTCAATGTTTCCATAGTATTCCTGTAGTCCGTCGGTTAATTAAATGAGCCCGCTGCCCTGATCATAATGTCATGCAGGAAAAAGGCGCCGCTTTTTACGATTCCAATATCTGTGGATTCTGCAAAAGTTCGTTTGATTTTGTGTGTCATTTTGCTGTCCGATTTTGTAAATCGCCTGAAAAAGCATATCATTCGGGAATGTTGAGCGCAGTGCTGCCGTGAGTATTTCCCGGAATCGTCACCTTTGGCCGGGGGCGCCGTTTCCGAAGCCTAATCGTTTCCGCGAAGCAAGAGCAGGCGAACAAGATGCATGATTGCAACCGCAGTAGCCGCAACGTAGGTCAGGGCAGCGGCGTTCAGCACTTTTTTCGCTCCGCTGATTTCCTGCCGTACCAGAAATCCGTGCGATTGCAGTTGGAGCAGCGCCCTGTTGCTGGCATTGAACTCAACCGGTAAAGTAACAAGGTGAAATAAAACGACGCCGGCGTAAAATACGATCCCCAGGTTCATTAAAAACGGTGTCCGGAGAAAGAATCCGATAAAAAACAACGGAAATGCCAGCCAGGAGCCGAAATTTGTGGCCGGCAGAATCAAATGGCGAAGTTGGAGCGGCATGTATCCTTTGGCATGTTGGATAACATGTCCCACCTCGTGCGCCGAAACTGCCAGGGAAGCAAGCGAAGTTCCCCTGAAATTGGTGCGGGATAAACGCACTTTTTTTGTGCGCGGATCATAATGATCGCTAAGTTCACCTTCTGTTTCCTCCACTTCCACATCGCTCACCCCATTCATCCGCAGCAGCTCCAGCGCTGCCTGGTAGCCGGTGAGTCCCCTTGCATTATATATCTGGCTGAATTTCTTATAGGCATTTTTAACTTTGAATTGCGCATAAATTGCCAAAATAAAGGCCGGAATTAACAAAATAATTGTTGAATCCCAAAAGAACATAAATCTAATCTCCTGCTATTTTTAACGTCCAAAATTAAGCAAATTCAACCGAATTTCAAAATCATTTGTTCCGGCCCCGGCAAGTTTTCTAAATTGGGCTGGTAAGCTTTTGCAATAATTGGGTTTAACCATCCTGAGCACGAGAGGCCACTGAATGCTCAGAAATCAAGGACGGAGAGGTTGGCTAAGCAGTTTGTATTAAGATTGGAATAGGATGGAAAAGATGGAAAATGAAGAAATGTTAAAGCTCCCGAGCGGTGCTTTTTTGAAGCTTGTAGAACAGCGGCAGAGTATCCGCAAATTTTCGGAACAGCCGGTGGAGCGGGAAAAGATAGTTGCCTGCATCGAGGCGGCCCGCCTGGCACCGTCTGCGGAAAATGTCCAGCCGTGGCGGTTTGTGGTTCTGGATGAGCCGCAAGCAATCCGGCGATTCGGTGAGGCAGCATTTTCCGGTGTTTACCGTTTCTCGCGCTGGGTGATGGATTCACCGGTGATTATTGCCATTTTCGCTAACCTGGACTGGATTGCCAACCGCATCGGGAAGCAGATACAGGGAACCAGCTACTATCTCATCGACATTGGCATCGCCGGCGAGCACATTGTGCTGCAGGCGGAGGAGCAGGGTTTGGGAAGCTGCTGGATTGGGTGGTTTGATTCAAAAAAGGGAGCAAAGATTCTGGAAGCGCCGCGAAATTGGAAATTGACTGCTCTGCTGGCTGTTGGTTATCCCGCGAGACCGATTCCCTCCGGGAAAGCGAAGAAAGCGCTGGATGATATTTTGTTTTTTAACAAGTTCGCCGGCTGAGAACTCATTTCGAAACAAGCTGCAAATGGATGTTACATTTTGCGAAAACCGGGATCACCGGAACGTTGCTACCTGGGCCTGATCCTCGGTCAACCCAACAAAATGGGCCGGTGTATCGGTCCAACTGCCGGGATTGAGATACCGGATGCCGTTGTGCTCGAATTCTTCAACCAGGTGAGTATGCCCGCAGATGACAATCTGGGCATTCTTGTGCCGGGCGTAGGAAATGGCGCCCTCCCGCACCAGCTCCGAATTGCGGATAAAGGTTTTGGAATTCCGCTTCAGCCAGCGCCCGATCTTTTTGTCTGGCAAATCCATGTAAAGAATGCTGCGATACACCAGGTCCGCAATATCCGCTAACAGCGGGTAACGGGTAATAAATTTGTCGAAAATGTCGCCATGAAAAATCAGAACGCGCTTTCCGTTCCACTCCAGCAGGTATTCATTCAGGAATTCTATTCCCAGCAGTTGCGAAATCAAATCCGCATAACCGTCGTGATTGCCCCGCAGCCAGATGACTTCCGTTTCGTTCTCTTTGTCGGTAAGCTCCCGCAGGTAGCTTAGTATTCGCCAATGGTGGCGATTCAGCCGTTTCATATTGATCGAATCAAAAATGTCACCGTTGATAATCAGCCGTTTGAAATTCACACCTTGCAGGAATTGCAGCAAGTCTTCCGCCCGCGAAACTTTACTGCCCAGGTGCAGATCGCTCAAAATGATAGTATCGAAAACCGATACCGGCTTGCCGAAAGTGTCCGAAAAATCCGGGAATGAGATCTTCTCAAGAACCTGGCGGGTGAATTCGTCGGCCACCACCTCACTTTTCTGCAGATAACCGGAATGAAAATGCTTACTATAATCAAAATCAAACATTGTCTTTATTTTCCATTTCTTTTTTAATTTATGTGAATTTTCTAAGACCAAACCTTTGCCTAAGCCTTAAACTAATCTTCCCATTTTTCCCAGCTTCCTTAACTATTTCTGCCAACCAGGGAATTAAGTGCGCTCTCGAATCCGTAGAAAAGGAGTGAGAAAATGATCATGGCGCCGAGCGTCATTTTTTTGGCAATATTGTGGTCGCTGCCCAGGACCCGGCCAATCATCTCGTTGAGGATCACATTATTTATGAGATACTTTTGCATCTTAAGCTCCTTTCGTTGATGGTAAAATATCTGTATTTTTTTGAATTATAAACTGGTTGCCCCGCCAATTGATTTTTCGGTTGAGATATGGGGTGTACCAGACAATACCGATTAAAATATCTTTTACAGGTGCCAGAAAGTGGTGATACCACTTCAAATCCGATTTCATTAGCCTGTTGATTGCAAAGTCGATGGCAGTTTTAAAAATAATAATTGCACCAAAAGTGACCAGGCCATCGGGAGAATGCCTGACAACGGCATAAACCGCGCCAATGGCAACCGGATTGGAGAAGACTTCCACTAAATAATTCAACTCGCTGACGCTCTTTCGCATCTTTGCCCAACGGATGTGGCGGTTCAGAAACTGCCGCAGGCTCCAGGTTTGGTTTACATTGTCAATCCACTCGGGGGTGGTCCGGATCTTCAGCCCCAATTTGCCGATTTCTTCTCCCATGCGATGGTCTTCCGCCAGTACGTTCCGGAATCTCCAGAATCCGCCAATCTCTTCCAGCGTTTCTCTTTTGAATAGAAATGATTTTCCGATGGCGATGGGAATTGAAAAAAATTGCCGTGCGAAAAAGACCGCCGGCGCAATGTGGGCGTTCAGATGCAGATTCTCTAATCTTGAGCCCAGGTTGCGGGCGCCGATGCCACGAATGGTCGAGGTAACCAGCCCCATTTTGGGGTCGGAAAAATGCGAGATGAGGTCTTTCAGATAATTCTTTTTCACCCGGACGTTGCTGTCGCTGATTAGCAAAAAATCGTGGCGGGCGTGGGGATAGATATTTGCGAGATTGTTGATTTTCGGGTTCAGGCCCGTTCTGCGAGTATCGACAATCAACTTCGTAGCCGTCCCGGGATATTCTTTTTGCAGGCGTTGAATAATCGGAATAGCCGGATCGTCCGGTTCATTAATGCCAAAAAGAATCTCATATTCCGGGTAATCCAGTTGGAAGAATGTCTCAAGATTAGCATCCAGCTGATTATCCACACCCTTAATCGGTTTGAGAATGGAAACCGGGTGTAGCGAAACAGTCGCACCGGGTGGCCTTGCACCTGCAGATTTTAACTCAAACAAAATATTAAGAAATGCCAGCAACGTGTAGAGAACCGAAATGCCAAGCGCCGCTGCAAATACAATATCTATAATAGTCTCCAAACAAACTCCACTGTAAAATTCAGTGGGAATATCGCACGCCTGTTTAAAGATTTTATTAAAGCTATATTAAAAATTTGTTAAGAAAACGGAGTAATGGTCAAGAGCAGGGGTAATCCTGACAATTTAGAAACTGCAGTTATGCGATCCTGCAAACGGTGAGGATTAGTTTCTGTTGCAGAATGTGTGACCGGCCTGATGTAAAATATTGTTGGGATTCTAAGGGAAAATTGCAGCTTCCGGGCGGTTCATTCGGAAGAATTGGCGGCGATATAATCGCGGAAATATTCCCCGCTTTTCCGAATCGAACGGTGCAGCCCGTTTTCATAGTCTACCCTGTAAAGCCCGAAACAGGCTGATTTTCCTTCCAGCCATTCGTAGTTATCCAGCAGCGACCAGTGAAAATAACCGCGGAGGGGAAGATTTTTTTCCAGTGCCTTTTTAACGTATTTCAGATGCGCCTTGAGAAATGCGGCGCGGTGGGAATCCTGCTTGTCGGCGATCCCGTTTTCGGTGATATAGAAGGGCTTCCCGGTCTTCCTTATCCAGCTCATGACCTGCCACAATCCCTTTGCGTAAATTTCCCATCCCAGGTCGGAGACCCCCTCGCCGGAGCGCGGTAAAAAGCTCATAGAGAATGGCGCAGCCAGGTGCGGCCGGAAGCGGATGTGCAAGCGGTAATAATAATTGATGCCCCAGAAATCCAGCTTGTCGGATAGCGGCATCCGGAAATCAATATTCAACAGAAATGGAAATTTGAAATACAGGCGGTTCCTTTCAAAGGCGTTGAGCAGCATGGTGTTGTAAAAATTGTGGATCTTGAATGTGAGGCCGCGGTCCAGGAGGTGCCACGAGCGCTGCGGATTAAAAACGATCAGGTTCTTGGCGATGCCCACCTGCGCCTGCGGATTGGCGGTTTTCAAAATATCGTACGCGATGACGTGCGCTTTCAGGATATTTTGCAGGGCGTCTACCAGAAGTTGCAGGTCTTTTTCGCCGGGCGGGAATTTGCCCTCGCCATAAGCTGCCAGCAGCCAAACCAGCGGCTCATTGAATGTGATAAAAAGCGAGATGCGGTCTGAAAATCCTTTGCTTATTTTCCTGGAGAAAACGGCAAACCTTTCGACTGATTCTTCCCGGTGCCAGGGAGATTTTTCATGGAACCACTTTGGGTGGGTAAAATGATGAAGGGTCAGCATTGGCTCAATTCCCAGCTCCAGCAGCCGGTCGACCATCCGGCTGTATTGATCCAGTGCATGCTCGTCAAACTGGCCCGGCTGCGGCTCAACTCTTCCCCAATCCATGGAAAAACGGTAGGCGTTGAGATCAAGCGTTTTCAGGAGGGCAAAATCCTCCTGCCATTTTTGCCAATGCCCGGCGGCTTCTGCATAACTCAGGTCTTTGCCGTTTCCGGAAAACCGGCCCTGGCGTTCCCATTCGGTCATGTCGTTTTCCAGACTTCCCTCTACCTGGAATGCGGAGGTTGCTGCCCCCCACAAGAATTGTTTGTACTCTGCATTCAACAAACTACCTATTGAAGAATAGTTGCCACAAAAAGTGCCCGGACTTACTTTCATCCAACCGGCTTTAAATATAGCCATTGGCGCGATGCCCTGAAAATCAAAATTAACATGTTTTCACACCGCCCGATTTGCATCAACGTTATTTCCGGTTACGAGCGGAAAAAAGAATGGCGATATTAAAAATTGGGTTGATTTGCGGAATGATGTCATTTAAATTTTGGCTCCCAATTATGAGAGAGTTGGGGCACAAAGTATTGATGCAAATGCGCCTGTAGTTCAATTGGACAGAACGCCTGACTACGGATCAGGAGGTTCCGGGTTCGACTCCTGGCAGGCGCACTAAGTAACGATAAATTGTTTCCTCGAATAAAGGCATTCAAATTTTCAAATGCTTGATGCCCTCTCGCAGCGATTAAATTACAAATCAACCGTGGATTTTGAATGTTTTGGTTTCAATCCCTGCGCCCGCATCGATGGCTGTTGTTCCCCCTGCTCCCAAAGTATCCTGTTGCCAAATGAATAAGTTTATGATTTTTCTTACAATTATGTTATAGAAAGACGTGTTCTTCGTCGGGAAACGGGGCTCTTCTTGCGCTAACATATTTAATTTGATAAAGTTTAGTAATCTGTTTATATTTTTCCTCTGCACAGCAAAAGGAGGAAAAGACGATGGATTCTCTGCCGGAGAAAAAAAAGCAGTGGGAAGAAGAGATTGTCAACAAAGTACTAAGCCGTATTCCGGAGCGAAAGAATCAGTTTGAGACCAGCTCGAATATTCGGATCGACCGCGTTTACCTGCCCGATCCCAAGTTTGACTACGATACAAAACTGGGATTTCCCGGCCAATTCCCCTTTACCCGCGGCGTGCAGCCCACCATGTATCGCGGCCGTTTCTGGACCATGCGCCAGTACGCGGGTTTCGGGACCGCGGAAGAATCGAACCGCCGCTACCGCTACCTGCTGGACAGCGGTACAACCGGGCTGTCGGTAGCATTCGACCTGCCTACGCAGATCGGCTACGATTCCGACGATCCCATGGCGGAAGGGGAGGTAGGCAAAGTAGGAGTCGCCATCGATTCCTTGCAGGATATGGAAATTTTGTTCGACCGGATCCCGTTGCATAAAGTGACAACTTCAATGACCATCAACGCCACAGCAAGCATCCTGCTGGCCCTGTATATTGCCATTGCGAAGAAACAGGGCGCCGATCTGAGAAAAATCTCCGGCACGATCCAGAACGATATTTTAAAGGAGTATTTTGCGCGCGGTACTTATATTTTCCCACCGGAGCCTTCCATGCGCCTCATTACCGATGTTTTCAAATACTGCGCCGAAAATCTGCCGCGCTGGAATACCATCTCCATTAGCGGCTACCACATTCGCGAAGCGGGTTCCACTGCCGTGCAGGAAATCGCGTTCACCTTTGCAGATGCCATCGCCTACGTGCAGGCTGCCATCGATGCCGGTCTGGATGTGGACGATTTTGCCGGACGCCTGTCCTTTTTTTTCAACAGCCACAACAACCTGCTGGAGGAGGTCGCCAAGTTTCGCGCTGCCCGCCGCATGTGGGCCAAAATAATGAAGGAACGTTTCGGCGCGCAGCACCCCCGCAGCCTCATGCTTCGTTTCCATACCCAGACCGCCGGCAGCACACTTACTGCCCAGCAGCCCGATAATAACGTGGTTCGTACCACCATCCAGGCTTTGGCTGCGGTGCTTGGGGGAACCCAGTCGCTGCACACCAATTCACGTGACGAGGCGCTTAGCCTGCCAACTGAGGAATCGGCGCGCATTGCCATCCGGACCCAGCAAATTCTGGCCCACGAAAGCGGCGTGGCCGATTCGGTTGATCCGCTGGGAGGATCTTACCTCATCGAGCATCTAACTGATGAAATCGAAAGAAAGGCATTCGAGTATATTGAAGTGATCGACAAAATGGGAGGTGCTGTTCAGGCGGTGAAAAATAAATATTTTCAGAATGAAATTGCGCAAAGCGCTTACCAATACCAACAAGGACTGGAGAAAGAAGAAAATATAGTGGTGGGCGTAAACGAGTTCCGGCTGGAAAACGAAACGTCCCCAGAACTGCTGCGGATTGACGAAAAGCTGGTTGCCCGGCAGGTGGAACGCCTCCGCCAGTTGCGGGCTTCCCGGGACGCCGCGCAAGTTTCCGCCTCGCTGCAGAGACTGGAAAAGGCGGCTGGCGGTGCTAAAAACCTGATGCCGCATATTATTGACTGCGTCGAACATTATGCGACGGTGGGAGAAATCTCCAACGTTTTGCGTAAGGTTTGGGGTGAATACCAGGAATAGGTTCAAATCCGCAATTTCGTTCTGTAATTTCCTGAATTCAAAAATTCCGGGCAGTGGCAGGAGGCGCCGCAGAAAATAGGTGTTCATTGTGGTTGCTCGAATCTTGAAAAATGAATATTTATTTGAACGCCTCCGGATTCCTTAAAATTAGGTTTGATGTTTGATTTGAGAATTTTTATATTTGTTCATAAAGATGCAAGATATTATGGATATTACTTTTTTGCAAAATAGGCTCGGCGCAGAACATTCGTACGGTCTCTCCTATTTGCCCATAGTTGGCAGTACGAATGAAGAAGCGGTTAGATTGGCAAAATCGGGTGCCCCGGCATGGACTGTAGTGATCGCGGACGAGCAAACCGCCGGACGCGGGCGTTACCTGAGGCGGTGGGAAAGTCCTGCCGGGCTTGGCCTGTGGTTTTCGGTGATTCTCCGGCCGGAGACTGATTTCGCAAAAATCAACCTGCTTAACCTGGCTGCTGCGCTTGCAATTGCCGATTTTTTGGAGTTGAAAATCGAGGAATGCGGCGTCTGCCGCGAGGCCCGGGTGAACCTTAAATGGCCGAACGATGTATGGATAAACGATCGCAAGATCTGCGGCCTTCTTTTAGAAAGCGGTACTGAAAACAACCGGCTAAAATATTTGGTGATTGGGATTGGAATGAATATCAATCAGACTCCGGCGGATTTTCACCAGAAGTTGGGGGGGACAGCGGTTTCGCTCCGTATTGCTACCGGCGTGGAATGGGGACGCGAGGAGTTTTTGGCCGATTTCTTAAAGCATTTTCATAATAAAATCCTCAATGCTATCCGGACTGATTTCAGGGAAATAATTACCAAATACAGCGCGAAAATGCTCTACAAAAACCAGCAAGTTTGCATTAAATTAATGGACAATACGGTGGGGGGGATTCTTCAGGGGATTAATGAGTTTGGGTATCTTTTGTTGAAAACCGAAACAGGTGAAAAAGAAATTACAACCGGAGATGTTTGGGAAGTACCGAACCAGGAGAATCCATGATCTTAACTGTTGACATCGGAAACACCCACATCGAAATTGGAATCTTTAAAGATGGGGAGTTGCGAAAGAGCTGGCGAATCGCCACCGGTGTGGACCGCACGGAAGATGAGTTCATGCTGTTTGTCCGGCACTTCCTGGATCAGGAAAATCCGGAACATGAGAATTTAGAAGGCGTGGCGCTTTCATCGGTAGTCCCCAACATCACCAGCACTTTCGAAAAGATGTGTGAAAAATATTTGAATATCAAGCCGCTTGTGGTGGATCACACTTTAAACCTGGGAATAAAGATTTTATATTCCGATCCGGCGGCGGTTGGGCCGGACCGAATCTGCAATGCGGTAGCCGCATATTCCAGGTTCAAACAGGCTGCGGTTGTAATCGATTTCGGTACTGCAACTACCTTTGATGTAGTGAATGGAAGCGGGGAGTACTTAGGCGGAATCATTTGCCCCGGTGTGGAGACCACCGCCTGGGCGCTTCATCGGCGGGCAGCCATGCTTCCCAAGATTTCCCTGGAATTCCCGGAACATGCCATCGGACGTGACACCAACCAGAGTATGCAATCCGGGATTATGCTGGGTACGGTCAAAATGATTGAGGGCTTATTGGAAATGGTGACCGGTGAATTGGGAGAAAAACCCCGGGTAGTTGCCACCGGTGGGCTGGCACGGTTGATCAGGCCTCACACTAACGTTATTGAGTCGGACTTCCCTTACCTGGTATTGGACGGCTTGTACCGAATTTATAAACTAAATATCTGATTCTTATGGTAACTAATGCATCAGCTCGTTCAATAAACCGGAATCCTTCAGAGAGGTTATGACAGCAAAAACGAATATCAAATTGATTATCAACATGCCGGACCGGCACCTTTTTTCCTACCTGCAAAAAAATATGCTGTACCAGGATGTGGAAATGTTCTATTTTCCCAACCTGATGGAAATTCACCAGTTTATCCAACGGATTAATCCCCAGATCGTTGTGACCCATGTCGACCGGGGGATCCTGGCGAGCAAAATGGGCGCCGAGCTCTTTAAGACCGGGCAGCTAAAAAATACCTGGATGGTGCTGATCCTTTCTTCGGGAATCACAATCCAGCAAGTTGAGGAATTCGTTGATCTTAAGAGATCCATGGTATTCTCTGAGGGCACCAAACCGGAGATCATTGCCCATAATTTGAAGACGCTCTTAAAGGAGGAAAAGAGTGATCTGTCACTCAAAACCGATCGTGAATTAATTGAAAATCTGCTGACCTGCTCGATCATTATTAATGAAGAAAAGACGGTTGGCTCCATATTCGAGCGACTGACGAACTACCTGCCAAAAATTTTGCCTTATGACTACTGGGCAATTTTTACCGCCGATCCGGAATTACGGAAAGTAAACGAATTCAAGCAATTTGTCCCGCCGCACCGCAGGAATATTGCCGTGCTTACTCCGAATCTTGAAAAGTTGGCGGAAATCTGGCTGAAAAAGCAGGAGAGTTTCCACGTGAAGATTTCGGAAGACCCGCAGCTATTCCGGAAACTTGGGGAGTGGGGCTGGGGAATAAAGCAATTGCATTTTTTCCCCCTTCTGGTTCAGAAGGTTCCGATTGGCGGTATTATTCTTGGCAGCATGAGCCTGGCCGATACTTCGAAATATGTCTGGGAACTGCTGACCGATATCAGCGGCCAGTTGGCGAAAAAAATCCACGGGTTGATTTGGCAGGAAAAAGGCCGGCCCGGTTTGGATGAATTCGCCGAACAGTTGATCTATAATCGCTTTTCGGAAGATTCGCTGATACAACTCTCGTGCAGGCAAATAAATGAAGTTTCCAGGGGCGATAATACAATTTTCTGGCAGATTAATCGCGGATTCGGTTTCCTTTTTCCAAAATTCAGTTATGCCAGTGAGAATAAAGCCAACTGGCGATCGCTGGAAAAAAACATGCTTTTCTGGACGAACGACAAGGAACTCAATCAGCTTATCTCAAATAATAAGCTTTCGCTGCTGGAAAATGTTGACGGGAATTCGCATTTTTCAGAAGCAACCGTGAAAATATTTCAGGGCCTGGGTTACCATCATCTGCTTGTGGCACCCGTCAGAATCCAAAATGAAGAGATGGGTGTCTTTATCGCAAACCGCGGAGGGAGCGAACCCGGTTTTGGAGCATGGGAAATGGAGCGGGTTGCGGGGCTTATGGACAAGATCAGCAAGGTGCTCGAAGATACATTCGTCGTTAAAGAAGCCAATCTTAAGTTGAAACAGCTTTCCCGGATTTTTGAATTGGGGAATGAGATAAAACTCGACCTGAATCTTGAGGATATTCTGGCCCGCATTATGAGAAGTGTCCGCCGGACATTGGGCTGGAACGATGTGGTTGTCCTGCGCGGCGAAAACTTCCGGAAATTCTACGAGCCGATTGGCAAGATCGGGTTCGATAAAAAAGTAAGCGAGCCGCTGGATATTCTGAACAATGTGGGGTTCGAGAAATTTGAGAAATTTTTGCTGAACTGCAAAAAGATCAGGAACTCCTTCTTTTATGATTCCTTCCCGCTGAGCGAGAATGGAAACGGAACCGGGTTCCTGGACGAGGTAGCCACCGGTTGGCACGATCAGGATCTATTGTCGGTTCCCATCGAAACCGGGAAAAAGAAGCTTGGTTTTCTGGTGGTGCGCGATCCGGTGGATCGAATGAAACCGAATGAAGACAAGATTACCTCTCTGGAATATTTCGCCAACCAGGCTGCGGTAGCGGTAGAAAATTCAATGCTGTACGAAAATCTGTTGGCCTCGGAAGAACGCTATCGCTCGCTGGCGGAAACGATGACATTGGCATTGGTAACTTGTTCCCCGGACAGCAATATCGTTTATTTGAATCCTGCGTTTGAGGCACTGGTCGGCCGCAATAAAAAAGCCCTGATCAAAAGACCGATCTCAAATTTCTTCGCCAGGGACAGCCAGGACAATCTGCAGGATATCGCCAAAAGCATTATGGATGCCTCGGAGAGAGATGGCAAGAATATTGAAAATGTAGAGCTGGAAGTGATTTCCGCCGACGGCGAGACAATCCCGGTATCCACTTTTGCGTTTCCTTTTTATCAACAACGGCAAAAAATAGGTTTTTTTCTGGTTTTGAGCGATTTGCGGGTAGTGAAAAAACTGGAACGTTTGAAAGCCGATTTTAATTCCATGATTGTGCACGATCTCCGTTCTCCCATGAATGTTATCCAGGGATTTATCGAATTGATCCGGACCCGGGTGGTGGGAGAAATAAACGGCGAGCAGGAAGAATTGCTGGATATTGCGAAGGAGAACGTCAAGAAAGTTCTCACCTTGGTTGACAATTTCCTGGTGGCCTCCAAGATCGAAGTCGGGAAATTCAGTGTCGATCCGAAAGTCAGCGAGATCAACGGTCTGATCCAGCGGGTGCTGGAAAATCACCAGGTTTTGTTGAAAAACAAGAGCATTACATCGGAATTCGCACGCAACGAAAATTTGCCGCTTCTTTTTTTCGACAGCTTCCGGATAGAGCAGGTGTTGACCAATTTCCTGAGCAATGCTGTTAAATTTACACCGGAAGGCGGCAAAATACGGGTCACTACAGACTTTTTTCAGAAGACCATGAAGGGTGAAGAGAAAATGTTCGCGCGCATCGGCGTCCATGACAATGGCCCCGGCATTCCCTCCGAAAAAATGAAATATGTATTTGAAAAATATGAACAGGTGGATTCGGAGATCTCTCTCAAATCGGCGGGCACCGGTCTGGGCCTGTCTATCTGCCGTGAGATTGTCAGTTTGCATGGCGGCGATATCTGGGTGGAAAGCGAACTCAAGAAAGGCAGCCACTTCTATTTTACCCTGCCTATTGAACCTTCCATTGAAAAATTCCTGAAATAACGCATGGCGAAAAAAGAAGCCTCCGGATTTTTCGAGTATATGCTTCCCGGTGGGTGGACCGTGCTGGCCGGCAAGACCGATGCGGATAACGACCGGTTGAGCCTGAAAGTTGCCCGCCCCAACGATTATTGGTTTCATGTTCGCGGAATGCCCGGCAGCCACGTGGTTTTGCAGGTTGGGGAAGATCGGGAACCGGAAAAAGATATTCTGAAGCAGGCGGCCGCAATTGCGGGTTACCACAGCAAGGCCAGGAGCGGCGGCACGGTTGCGGTCTCCTGCACCCGGGGAAAATATGTGACCAAGCCGCGCGGCGCCAAACCGGGCACGGTACAGATTCGCAAAGAAATTGTGTTGAAAGTGAAACCGGGGCTGCCGGATGAGAATGTTCCGCCAGCCGGGAGTTAGGATGTTCTTAAATTGATTGGCACAATGGGGTAAACTAACGTGAGTTCGACGCAATGCAGGTTCCTGTTAAGCCAAATCAATATCTATTCCCAGATGTCATTCCCAGTATACCCCTACGGGGCATGTCTTTAGCGGGAATCTACTGCACCAGTATTGGGATTTGTTCTTCGCTGATCCTCTGGATTCCGGCAATCCCTGCCGGAATGACAATTAAACATCAGGGTGTTCTTAACCGAAATCACGTTAAACCAATAACGCTTTGTTATTGTGGGATCATGTGTGCTACTAAGCCCGCCCAAAAGAAATAAGGTTCGAAAGACCGGCCGGAAGTGGTTGGGGCGGCCGATTGCCCTTACGTCAGGTTCTGGGAAAGATATTCCTGTTTAAAAAGTTTACCCCTCCTTCACCCGAAAAATAACCCGCTTGATCCAGTGAAATATTCCCCGCAATGAAAAATCGTCCAGGTAAGTGTAAACTACCGGGACAACGAACAGCGTGAGCAGGGTGGAAGTGATCAGGCCGCCGATCACCGCCTGGCCCATCGGCGCCCGAAACTCGCTTCCCTGTCCTAATGCGAAAACAATGGGCAACATGCCGAAAATAATGGCGAAGGTGGTCATCAGGATGGGCCGCAGACGCACCGGCCCGGCCTGCAATATGGCTTCCCGGCGATCAAGGCCGCGCGATCTGCCGGTGTTTATGTAATCCACGAGCAGAATGCCGTTCTTCGTTGCCAGCCCCATCAGCATGATAATGCCGATCATGGACATCACCGAAAATGCACTATGGAAAATAAGCAGGGCGATGATGGCACCGACCACAGCCATCGGCAAAGCCAGCATGATTGACAACGGGTAAATGAAGCTTTCGAATTGTGCAGCCAGCACGATGTAGACAAATATCATCGCCAGGGCCAGCGCCATAAAAATATCGGCAAATGACTGCGCCTGCGTCTCTCCCTGCCCGATGACCTGGATGTAGTATCCTGCCGGTTTTTGAATACCGGCCATTCCGCTTTGGATGTTGCCGATAACATTTCCCAACAAGGCGCCGCCTAACAGGTTGGCGCTTATGGTGATGGAGCGCTGCCGGTTGTAACGGTCTATTTCGGACGGGCCGGTGCCCTGCGAAATGTCCGCGACTGCGCTGAGCGGCACCACCAGCTTTTCCCCATTAGGCAGAACGTGGTTGCTCTTGATGTAAAAACTCGAGACATCGGTAATATTGGAGCGGTCTTTTTTTACCAGGTTCACCCGCACGTCGTACTGGTCTTTCTCCCCCTGGAACTGGGTAGCCACCGTTCCGTCCACCATAGAACGCACCGTGGCAGCCACCAGCAGAGGGTTGATCCCCAGGTCGGATGCTTTGTTGCGCTCCACCCGGATTCGCACTTCCGGCTTGGATAATTGCAGGCTGTTTTCCACGTCTGCCGCGCCCGGCGTGCTCTGCACAATTCTCTCCACCTGGTTCGCTAACACCTGCAGCGTATCCAGGTTCTCGCCGCGAATCGTGATTTGCACCGGCTTTTGCGGTCCACCGGGTCCGCCCGGCAGATTAAAGCTGAGGTTGGCCCCGGAAATGTAACGAAGCTCTTTTCTCATGTCGTCCATAATTTGAAAAACACTCTCATCGCGCTGCGATTTGTCCACCAGTTTTACATACACGGTCGCTTCTGTGACCGGATTGTTGCCTTCGCCGATAGTGGTGAGAACCAGTTGCACCATGGGACGTCGTTTTTCCGCCGCCTGCTCAATTTGCCGGCAGATTGCGCTGGTCTGTTCCAGTGAGCTTCCCGGGGCGGCGGTTACCGACACCGAAAGCTGTCCCTGGTCTTCCTGGGGGAAGAACGTGGCGCCGACGTATTTTCCCAAATACAGGCTGAAGATGAAGATAGCAAAGGAGCCAAACACCACCGTCTTACGATGGTCGAGTGCCCGGCGCAGTGCGCCGCGATATTTCTCATTAAGCCATTCAAAAAACCGGCGAAAGTTGTAAAGGATTCTCTGGACAAAGCTTCCCTCCTTGGTGAGGGTTTCATCTTCCTTTCGCAGCCAGCGGGAAGACAGCATGGGGGTAAAACTGAATGCCACAAAAAGCGAAACCAGCACCGCTGCCGTCACCGTGATCCCGAATTGGAAGAAAAAGCGACCGATGATGCCTGGCATAAATGCCACCGGAACGAATACCGCCACCACCGTGAAAGTAGTGGCCATCACCGCCAACCCGATCTCATCGGTGGCGTTGTGCGCCGCCTGGCGGGGCGATTCGCCGAGCTGCATGTGGCGGTAAATATTTTCGATGACCACAATGGCATCATCGATAAGAAAACCTACCGCCAGCGAAAGCGCCATCAGCGACATCACGTTCAGGGTAAAATGAAATACATACATAAAGAAAAAGCTGGCAATTATGGAAGTGGGCAGGGCGATACCGCTGATAATGGTGCTGCGAAAATTCGCCAGGAAAAAGAAAATGATGAAAATGGCAAAGAAGCCGCCGTAAATGATATCGAACAGAACATCGTCTACCGACTGTTTGATGAATGTGCTGTAATCGATAGCAACCGCGACATGATAGCCGGCCGGAATCTCACTGTTCAGGCGGTCAACTTCCGCCTTCACCGCATTGGCTACCCGCACCGTGTTGCTGCCGGACTGCTTTAAAATTTCGATGCCCACCCCGGTTTGGCCGTTTAAGCGGGTGAGACTGTTTTGTTGCTTTACGCCGTCGATAACGGTCGCCAGGTCCGAAAGATAAACAAACTGGTTATCAGGTGTGGCAACCACCACCTTGTTGAAATCGTCCACTGTTTTGAATTTTCCCATGGTGCGCAACAGCAATTGGCGCTTTCCCCGAATCAGGTTTCCGGCCGGGATTTCCACGTTGGAAGCGCTCACTGCATTAATCACATCCTGAATGGACAGGTTGTATGCCTGCAGTTGGGAAGGATCGACCTCGATCCGGATTTCCCGCTCGGCGCCCCCCACCAGGTTTACGGTTCCCACGTTTTCCACATTTTCCAGGCGCGGCTTGATTGTATTCTTAGTGAAAGTAGTGACCTCCTTCTCCGTCCCCGGACCGGAGACCGCCAGGATCAGGATCGGTTGGCTGGCCGGATCGTAGCGCTGCACGACAGGCGTTTTGGTTCCGTCCGGGAACTGCGCCTGGATGTTGGCAACCTTGTCCCGCACTTCCTGCGCCGCCTGCACCCCGTTCACTTCCAGGTGGAATTGCACGATGACAATCGACACCCCTTCCTGCGAAATTGATTGAATATTGTCGATGCCGCCGATGGTGTTGATGGCATCCTCGATGGGCTTGGTAATCTCCGTTTCAATCTGTTCCGGTCCGGCGCCTGGTAAAACGGTGGTTACCGCCGAAACCGGCAAATCCACGTTGGGATATTGTTCCACATTCAATTTGGTGAAGGCGAAAAGACCCAACACCAGCAGGGCCATAATCATCATTGTGGCAAAAACAGGGCGCTTTATCGATACATCGGCTAATTTCATTGATTACTCCCTGAGATCGGTTCTTCTTCATTCCCTTTCGGATTGTAAATCTTTACCGTGCTGCCGTCCTGCAGGTTGTTCATACCCTGAACAACAACATCCTCGCCTTTGCGCAAACCGCTTATAATCTCGGTGATCTCTCCGTTGGTGGGCCCGGTTTGCACAAATGTTTTATGGGCAACATTATTTTTGATCACGAAAACGTAGGAATTCTGATCGGTTTGAGTAATGGCGGGATTGGGAATCGCCAGAACGTTTTGCTGGTTGACGATTAGCACTTCCGCATCGACAAACATTCCGGGCTTGAACCATTTGTCGGGCGTATTGTCAAACAGCGCCTTCACCTCAAACATCCGGGAATGCACATCCGCCGATTGTGAAATTTCGACAATTTTTCCTTCCTTTATTAAGTCCGGCCGGGACTCCGAGTAGATTTTCACCGGCTGGCCGATATACATTTCTTCAATATCCGATTCCCCGGCAGTAAAAGTTGCTTTCATTTTATTGATCCTGGCCAGGGTTACCAGCGGACTGCCGGGGGTCGATAAATCGCCGACATTGACATTAACCGCGGTAACGATACCGGCGATGGGCGCTATCAGATCCACCGCGCTTTTGGCCGCCTCAAAATTTGCCTGGGCAACTTCGTAGCTGGTGCGAGCGCCGTCCAGCGCCTGCTGAGAAATAGCCCCTTCCGCCAGCAGCGATTGCATACGTTCGTAGTTCTTCTTCGCATTCCGGTAGTTGGCGTCCGCCTGGTAATACTGGGACGATGCGCCCGATTTATCCAGCGTTAACACTAACTGGCTGTCGCTGACCATATCACCAACCTGCACCTTTATTGCCGTAATCCGCTCCGAGATTTTGGCGACGATGTTGGCCTGTTCCTCGCCTTCCAGCGAGCCGGGAAAGTTCTTGGATATTCTGATGGTCTGCAGTTCCACTCTTTTGCTTTGAACCGCGATGGAATCGGTGATCGTTTTCGGAGCAGCCTGGTCTTCGGACGATTTCTTCGAACCGCATCCCGCTAATAATAAAAATGCAATAACCGGCAGTATGAGTCTTGTGGGGGTAAAAATTTTCATGAACCGATGCCTCTTTATTATATGTTGATTATTTCTGACTGATGGAATCATTTACTCCGTCTCCGGATAATAGCTGACCAGCCGTTCCCATTCCGATTTGGCAATGAGATAATCGTAGATCGCTTTAGTGTAATTGGTGCGTGCCTGGGTCAACGCGGTCTGGCTGTCTAACAGTTCCAGTTGCGTCCCCACCCCGCTTTTGTAGCGGGTGCCGGCAATTTGCACCGCTTTCGCAGCCTGCCCCAGGCTTTGCTGCTGGGCAAAAATCCGTTTTTTGGCCTCCTGCATGTTCATCTGCGCCTGCAGAATTTGAATCTTCAGTCCATCTTCCGCCTTTTGCAGCGAAAAATCCAGTTTCCGGACGCCGATTTCGGCCTGCTGCACCTGCGCCGCCCGGTTGAATCCGTCAAACAGCGTAAACGACAGTTGAAGGCCGGCGGCAAATGTGTTGACCCATTTGTAATTATTGAAGTTGAACGAGTTGTCCTGGGTCTGATACTGGTAGGTGCCGAATGCCGACAGGCTGGGAAAATATTCCGCGCGCTGCACGGTAATCTTTTTTTCCAAAATGGATTTCTGCACCTTGAGCTGCAGGATATCCGGGTTGGAAAGCAGCGCCGCGGTGCTGGCGGCTTCCATTTCCTCCGGCGGAATTTGCTCGAAACGAAATTCTCCTTCCGCTTTTAGCGGCTGATCCAGTTTCAGCGCCAGCAGATTCTTTAGATTGGTGACCGCCAGCTCCAGATTGTTCTGCGCCTGGATTAGCGGCGGCTCACTGTTTGCTACCTGCACCTGCGCGCGCAGCAAATCGTATTCGGACGACGTTCCTTCCTTATATAATGCCTGCACATTTTCCAGATTCGCCCGGGTCAGGTTGTAACTCTGCTGCATCACCGTCACCATTTTTTGCTGAAGCAGGATTCCGTAGAAGGCTTTTTTAACGCTCAATTCCACATCCTGCCGGGTAGAGCGGGAGCCCAGTTTGGAATAGTTGCCGTATCTTTTGGCAATCTGGATCGCAGTCCCGATCCTGGGATCAAAAATCGTTTGATGCACATAGAGCGATGCGCTGTAATTGTTGTTGGCTCCCAGCGAAATAGTCTGTGTCTGGTTGGTGGGGTTAAACGGCGAATTGGGAGGAATAAACAGAACAGGAAGTTTTATATTCCGCTCGTATTGCCCGGAGACCGAAAATTGAGGCATAACCCCGGCATAGGCGGCGCGAATCTGCTGGTGCGCGTTGTCTACCTCCTCCCTGGCAATTAGCACATCCTGGTTGTTTTTCAGGGCGATTTCAATTGCCTTGTCCAGGGTCAACCGCAGCGTGTCCGCCGGGGATTGCGCAAAGCCGGAGATAAAAATTCCTGAACATAAAAGAAAAAAGATAGCCGAGTTGCCCAGGATATTCATTTTAATATGATGCATTTGGATGTCCTCAATTAGTCGCTGTCATGACAAAAGGTTGAAAACTGTGGTGATATTCTTTTTGGAAAGATTTTTTGGTCAGCATTAAATGCAAATCTCCCTCCCCCAAAAACGAAATTATGACCAACCCTGTTTATTGTTGATGGGGAGCAGAATTTCATTCCCCTTTTGTGGAATCAGATTCAAATTATTCTTCCACGGTGGCGAAAATATCCTTTCCAAATGAAGAAAAAATGAAGGGGAGTGGTAAGATCTCGCTGATTGGTACGTGTAATTATCTGGATGGATTTCGGGCGACATAATTTCGACCTCATCCCCATCCCCCGGTCAATATTCCTTATCAAGCCTTTCAAAATCCCCTTCCCCTTCTCCACGTTGGAGAAGGGGAAGGGGCAGAGAGAATCCTGGCTACTTTTCAAGCTCATCGGGGGAAAGGGTTGAGGTTAAAATAAAGCTAAAGGAAACTGGCCGATCCGAATCATCCCACCCGCGAGTGAAGTCTTTCGGGTAGTAACTGTAGCATATCTGATTTTGATTTCCGTTAAAATCCGCACGATGGTCCAGTTTCTACTTTCCTTATGCCGAAGTTCCTATCAATTTAAGAAGTTGAATTACCTGCAAATTGTTTTTATTTTGGCGCAAAGATTTGAAACCGGTTTGAGAAGGAAAGTGGCCAAAACGAAGCAAAGCACAAATTCAACAACTCCCCTCATGGAGCAGTATCTGGCGATAAAGGCTAAATACCAGGAAGTGATTCTCCTTTATCGCATGGGGGATTTTTATGAAACCTTTTATGAAGATGCCAAAACAATCAGCAAGGTGCTGGGCATCGCGCTGACCAAGCGTTCGCACGGGAAGACCGCCCAGGTTCCGCTGGCCGGCTTTCCCTACCATGCGCTGGATGCCTACCTGCCAAAACTGATTCAATCCGGGCATAAAGTGGCGATTTGCGAGCAGGTGGAAGATCCCAAATTGGCCAAAACGGTGGTGAAGCGGGAAGTGATCGAAGTGGTCACGCCGGGGACAACGCTCTCCGATAAAATCCTGGAGAACAAATCCAACAACTACCTGGCAGCGGTGTGCGTGGATGCAAATCGTAGCGGCATCGCCTACTGCGATATTTCCACCGGCGAATTCTTTGTAAGCGAGGTGTCCCCGGAACGAATGCTGGATTATTTTCAGCAAATTGCGCCCAAAGAAATCCTGGTGGCTGCCAACAATTATGAAGATTTCGTCTCCCTGTTTCATGGGCGGCTGGAAGGTATTATCAGCAAGCTGGACGACTGGATTTTTAACCGGACATATGGGTATGAAACGCTTCGGCAGCATTTCAAAACACCCAACCTTAAAGGCTTCGGGATTGAGGAATTAGCTCTCGGCGTGATTGCCGCCGGTGCTATTCTTCACTATGTAAAGGAGAATTACCGGAGCAGGATTTCGCACCTCTCGCGCATTTCCTTTCTGTCCCTGGACGATTTCATGACGCTGGATACCACCACCCGGCGTAATCTCGAGATTACCAGCACCATTTTTGGGCAGGGGAAGGAAGGCACGCTGATCTCGATCCTGGATAAAACCGTGACCGCCATGGGGGGACGGATGTTGAAACGCTGGATTACACACCCGCTGGTGCGTCTTCCCCTCATTCACGAACGGCTGGAAAGGGTGGATGCTTTTTTTCAGCAGACTGCGCTGCGCGAAAAATTACGGGAAGTGATGGGAGAGATCGCCGACCTGGAGCGGCTGTTGGGGCGGATCTCCACCGGCCGCGCCACTCCGCGCGACTTGGTGGTATTGAAGAATTCCCTAAAGCTGGTACAACCGGTAGTGGAGCTGCTGCAATCGCAAAGCAATGCGGCGCTGACATCATTCATCGACGAAATAGAGATACAGAACGAGGTTATCGCACTTCTGGACGCGGCCATCCGGGATGATCCGCCGTTGACGCTGAAGGAGGGTGGCATCGTCAAAGACGGATATCATGCAGAGTTGGACGAGCTGCGGGAAATCAGCCGCGAGGGAAAAAACTGGCTGATTAAGATTCAGCAGGAAGAGCGGGAAAAATCGGGGATTGCCGCACTAAAGCTGGGTTACAACAAAGTTTTTGGTTACTATTTTGAAGTCACCAAATCTCATCAGGACAAGGTGCCCGATTATTTTATCCGTAAGCAGACACTGGTGAACGCTGAACGTTACATCACACCGGCGCTGAAGGAGTACGAAGAAAAGATTTTAGGGGCAGAAGACAAAATCGGAGAGTTGGAATACGGCATTTTTCAGGATATTCGGGAACGGGTCGCGGGCTTCGGACCGGCCATCCGCAAGAATGCGGAATTGATTGCCCGCCTGGATTGCCTGGCAGGGCTGGGGGAAGTCGCGGCGCGAAACAAGTATGTCCGGCCGCTTGTGGACGATTCCACCCTGATTGAAATAAAAGGCGGGCGGCACCCGGTGGTGGAGCAGCTTCTCCCGCCCGACGAACCGTTTATCGATAACGAGACAAGGCTGGAGAATAATTCAACCCAGATTATTATTTTAACCGGACCGAATATGTCTGGAAAATCAACTTACCTGCGGCAGGTTGGGCTCATCTGCCTTATGGCGCAGATCGGCAGCTTTGTTCCCGCCGAAGAAGTGCGGCTGGGCGTGGTGGACCGCATCTTCACCCGGGTCGGTGCTTCCGATAACCTGGCGTTTGGCGAGAGCACCTTCCTGGTGGAAATGCTGGAAACCGCCAACATTCTGAACAACGCAACGCCCCAAAGCCTGATTATCCTGGATGAGATTGGTCGCGGCACATCCACCTACGATGGCTTATCCATCGCCTGGTCAGTTACCGAATTTCTTCACAACAATAAAAATGTGGCGGCCAAAACACTGTTCGCGACACACTACCACGAGCTGACCGAACTGGAAGTGCTTTATCCCCGGATAAAAAATTTCCGTGTAACGGTGAAGGAAGTTGAAGATTCGGTGATTTTTCTGCGTAAGATAGAGCAGGGCGGTATTGATAATAGCTACGGCGTGCATGTTGCCCAGATGGCCGGCTTGCCGCCGGAAGTCATTGAGCGCGCCCGGGAAGTGCTTCACAACCTGGAAGCCAATGAAATGTCTCCCAACCGCTTTCCGCGAATTGCGCACCGGCGGTCGGGGTCGTCAGTGGATAAGAATCAACTCAACCTGCTGGATCTTTTGAGTAAGTCCCATGTGGAGAAAGAACTGGAAAAGATGGACATTGACAAATTGACGCCGCTGGAAGCGCTTTTGAAGCTCAATGAGTTGAAAGAAATGATAAAGAGCGATTCCTGAGGAAAATAATGTCTCGCCATATTTTCATAATATTCCTGTCATTCTGCTGTCAGATTCTGTTGAGCGGCAGCTTAGCCGCCCAGAACCATTCAGGCAAAAATCTGGCCGAATCCGCACGGAATTATTTTTTACGGGGCGAAATAAATGAGGCCGGCATTGCAGCCCGTCTCCTCCTTCAGGACGACCCGCAAAATCCCACTGCCAACCTGATAAATGGCTTGCTGCTGCTCAACGAGCCAACCGTCCAAAATCGAATCAAAGCATCCGAAATTATAGATCGATATGGTTCGAGGCTTTCCGATGACAGCTTTGGCAATTACGCACAAGGATTGCTTTTTAAAGCACAGAGAAGACCATCGACTGCCCGCAAATATTTTTTGAAAGCCATCAAGCAGGACCCCAAATTTGTGGATGCCTACGTTGAGCTTGGCGATAATTACCTTCATGATATGCTGGGTTACTACAACCGCATCTCGGATACCAGCGTGCCGTTGTCTTACCGGGATTATGCGCTGGAGGATTATGATCTGGGGGTGAGTTACCTGCACAGTGCTTTGAAATATGATCCCGGCAATCAGCGCGCGGCTTACATTTTAGGCAGCCTGCATTATGAACTGGAAGATTACAATTCCATGATCTCCCTTTTCGACGACATGCTCGAAAAGTATCCGGACGACAAAGATTTGAACTTGTTCATGGGCTTGGCCTATCTTGGGGAACACAATTATGAGGAGGCGAACCGCTATTTCCAAAATGCCCTGAAGCAAATGTCGGGAGAAGAAAAGAAGTTGTTCATGAATCCCGAATACCTGATCAAAGATAAAAAGGACATTGTTGAAAGCGATTCGGAAATTGTCGGTTACTGGAAAGAAAAAGACCCGATGTTTCTGACAAAAGAAAACGAACGCCTGCTGGAACACTACGGGCGGGTAGCTTACGCCAATCTACGATTCGGGATCCCGCGGCTGAATATTGAAGGCTGGCAAACCGACCGTGGCAAAACCTATATTCGCTACGGGAAGCCGACATACATTTTTGAATATGGCAAGACCATCGAGCCGAATGCGATCTATTCTCCCATGCAGGTCTGGAATTACCCCAAATTTCAGTTGGCCTTTACCGATGAATTCTGGAATGGGGAGTACCGTTTTACCGAGCCGACCCTCAGCACCACTTCCCGGTTTAAAGAACGCACCAATGTCAATTTCACACTGGTTGCGGAAAATGTTTTTCAAACCTATCCACAGACATTCGATTTTGAATTGCCGGGAGGGAAATTTTCGGCGCCATACCGCATCACATATTTTAAAGGAGAAAAAGGCTCCGAAGGCTTGCTGACTTATGCTGTTCCGGCTGAAGAAGAACTTTATGAGCCGCAGCAGCAATTCCAAGCCGGCTTTTTCTTCCTTAACGACAGCAACCTGCCGGCATATAATTTCCAGCAAACCCTGCAACTGGATTTCGGCAAACCTGCGGAAAATAGAATCGATAGTTTTGCGGTTAATACTTTGACTTTGCGCTTCCAACCCGGACATTACAAGTATTCATTCGAATTACTCAATAAAACTCTCGACAAAGATTTTGTGGACCGGCAAACATTGGATGTCCCTGATTTTGATAAAGATTCGTTGCTGGTGTCGGATCTGTTGCTTGCCCGCCGCGTTTATCCCGCCCGGAAACCGGGCAATCTGGTTCGAAATGGCCTGTTCATTCTTCCCAACATCGAACAAAATTACAGCCGGGAAGATACACTCTTCATATACTTCGAAATATATAATCTGCTTCCCGATGCGGACGGAAGTGTGAATTATACTGTGGTCAATTCGGTTACGCCGCGGAGCGGCGGCGGTATCCTCGGTTCCATTTTCGGAAAAGATAAGCAAAAGGTCAGCATTGTTAATGATTACACCGGAAAAAAGAGCACCGATTTTGTCGTTCAATCCATGGATATAAAAAACCTTACTCCCGGGGAATATGTGTTGGAAATTGATGTTAAGGATGATATTGGCGGCACACAGACACATCGTAAAACCGGGTTCACGATTTTAAATTCCCTTACTGATTATTAATCATAAATTTAACAATTTTTTTCTTGCAATGCACAGAATCGCCGATTAAATTTTACAAAAATAACAAGTTATTGACTATGGTGATTTAGCGAGGTGTTGTGTATGAGAACTGTTACCAAAAAAGAAGTTGCCAAACGGGTTGCGAAAAAATTGGGGCAGAAGATCTACATTACTGAGGAATTTGTGAACGCATCTTTTGAGGCCTTGCGGGAAATATTGAGCGAGGCAAATCCGGAAATACGGATTGAGATTCGTGATTTCGGCGTCTTTGAGGTTAAGGAAACGAAACCCAAGCCCAAGGCCCGAAATCCCCGAACCGGCGAGATTATCTACGTACCGGCTCGGCGGAAGACGCACTTCAAACCAGGGAAGCTACTGAAAGATATTTTGAAACTCCCCTTAGAGAACGATTAAAGGATTTTTAAATTAATAAAGAATTTGACATAATTTATTTATTTAACGTAAATTACCGCTCCTTAATTTGTTTTAAGGAGCGGTTTTTTTATTATAGTGAGGAAATATGGCGCGCTACCTGGGAATAGATTTCGGGGAGAAACGGGTTGGCCTTGCACTGAGCGATCCGACCCTGCTCATTGCGCAGTCTTTTAAAACCCTCCATTACGATTCCATGAAAAAGCTTTTGCAGGAAATCCGGGATATTGTAGTCGAATATTCAGTTGAAAAAATCGTGCTGGGTTTGCCGCTTACGATGAAGGGAACCGATTCGGACAAAACCCGGCAGGTTCGTGAATTCCGTGAGAATCTCACCCAATTCACGGGGATTCCCATTTTTTTCATGGATGAGCGGCTAACAACCCGGCAGGCACACCTCACCCTGCACCAGATGGGAAAAAAAGCCGGAAAAGAGAGGGGCAAAATTGACCAAATGGCTGCACAAACTATTTTACAGACCTTTCTGGACAGGGAAAAACGCGAGAGGGTTTTATGAATGATCCGAACGGGGGAGGAATTCCCATTCCGGTGGGAGTGGTTGGAGCAGGCAACATCGCCCAGGTGATTCATCTGCCGGTCTTAACCAGGCATCCGGATGTCAAGGTTCAGGCGCTTTGCGATGCCGATGCCAGCAAGGCGGCGGTTGTTGCGAACAAATTCGGGATACCTCATATCTATGATGACATTGCCGAGATGCTGCGGGCCGAGGAATTGGAGGCGGTCTTTATTCTTACTCCCAATAACCTGCATCTACCCATGAGCCTGATCGCATTGGATTACGGTGTTCATGTTTTTCTGGAAAAGCCAGCTGCCCGCAACTCAGATGAAGCAGAACGCATCCGGCGAAAGGCCGCTTCGGCAGGGCGGATGGTTTTTGTGGGAATGCACAACCGCTTCCGCACCGATGCCAATGCACTTCGGACTTTTCTCAAAGACCGTGAATTGGGAGACTTGTTTTTCCTGAAGGCCGGTTGGCTGCAGGCGCGGCACCAGGCTATCAAGCAACCGTGGCTATTCCAGAAGAATGTGTCGGGCGGCGGTGTGGTCCTGGACCTGGGAGTGCAGATGATTGACCTGGCCTGGTGGCTGCTGGATAAACCAGATCCGCTCGCGACCAAAGCGTTTTCTTTCAAGGTTGAAAAGAGTCTGGCGGTTGAAGATTTTTGCGTAGCATGCGTGACTTTCGATAACCAAATTTCCCTCTCCCTGGAAGTGAGTTGGGATTTCCCTGTTACCAAGGATCAGCTCTTTCTGGAAGTTGCAGGCGAAAACGGCACCGGGATGTTGAATCCGCTGCGTCTGCAAAAATTCTGGCACGGGCAGATCGTCAATATTACTCCTGATGTGAAAGATTCCCGGATCGCTCATTTTAAAAAGGGCTACGAAAATGAAGTCAATCATTTCTTTGATTACCTCACAGGCAGGGTAAGCCAGCTTGAATCTCCGATCGACGACGCAGTGAAGGTGCTGTCGATTACTGATGCCATCTATCAGTCGTTCCACGATGGGCGTGAAATAACGTTTGATAAAGAGTAACCGCATCATTGCCTCCCTGTCAGGCGAAAGCTTAGCGGCACAAAATCGGGTGGGATAATCGCAAAGCGGAGAAATACCCGCCCAACGTCCCGTGAAGGTGTGCTTGAATTATAATATAAGGATCTGCAAAACTGCCGCTCTGCAAATATTTTGAAGGTGAAACTGTTAGGGACGAATTGCGTTTCACTACCTTGTAAGAATCCATGCTAAACATAACAACTACATGAACAAAACAGAATTTAAAAAACTCATACCGGTTTCCATTCTCTTAGCCTTGAGTTTTCCGCCGTTTCCGACAGGAATCATGGCTCCCTTTGCACTGGCTTATTTTCTGTGGTTTCTGAAAGACAAAGGGGCGCGGGAAAGTTTCCGGCTGGGTTACTGGCTTGGCCTGATATGGGGCGCCATGACGCTTTTCTGGATTGCTGCCAGCACATTGACCGGCGCCATCCTGGCAATCACTATTAATGCGCTGCACTACGCCATTGTGTTCTGGATTTACGCGCTGCTGAAAAAACGGAGCGAAAAGCTGGCGATCTTCAGCCTGCCGTTCATCTGGACAGCAATGGAATACCTGCGGCTGTTTTCGGACATCAGGTTCAACTGGATGACGCTGGCCTATACCCAGACCTACTACCGGCCATTCATTCAAATCATCGAAATTAGCGGCTACCTGGGTTTGTCGTTCTTGCTCATCGTCATAACTACTTTGATTTACGCGGCGTTTCGCTGGAAAAAGAGCTGGCTGTGGATTTCCCCGGCCACCACCGCGGCCATCCTGGCAGTGCTTTTTATTTACGGTCAAATTCGCATCGACACCATTGAAAATGCCAGTTACCCGCTCATCAAGGCCGGGCTGGTGCAACCGAATGTTGATCCCTATGAGAAATGGGAGCCGCAATTCCAGAAAGAAGCTTTCGACATGTTGATGGATGCCAGCCGCGAGATGCTGCCCTTGAAACCACAGATAATT
The DNA here is from genome assembly GCA_964624795.1 of uncultured Calditrichaceae bacterium. Lineage (GTDB taxonomy): Bacteria > Calditrichota > Calditrichia > RBG-13-44-9 > RBG-13-44-9 > CAZUZS01. The sequence goes on along the minus strand of CAZUZS010000001.1, from coordinate 74,315 downwards.
GTCTGGCCGGAAACCGCCACGCCGTTTTACCTGCGATCCCGTGTTGAAAGCCGCCACGCAATAAACAACTTTGTGGATTCTACCGGCATCTATCTTCTTACCGGAACACCGGATTATGCCTTCAATGCACAGGATGACGATTATCGAACTTACAATGCCGCTTTTTTCTTCCGTCCCGGAGACCCTGTTTTCGATTATTATTATAAGCTGGCCCTGGTGCCGGCAGCGGAGAGCATGCCTTTCAAAAATGTGTTTCCGTTCCTGCGAAAACTGAATGTCGGCGGCGGCGATTTCTTTCACGGTAATAAATTTACGGTATTTAAAATCGATCTGCCTGCCCGAAGCGGGCGTTTTGATAACGGCGCCTTCCGGCCCGACCAGCCGGCGGGGATGCAACATGTTAAGACGGGATTGGCGGCGGTCATCTGTTTCGATTCTGTTTTTCCGCACGTGGTTCGCGGCTTTGTTAAAAACGGTGCGGATCTGCTGACTATCATTACCAATGACGGCTGGTTTGGTCTGACCAGCGGCCCTTACCAGCATGCCCGGTATGCGGTATTCCGCGCCATCGAGAACCGGGTGAGTATTATTCGAAATGCCAATACGGGAATTTCCTGCTTCATCGATCCCACCGGCAAGGTATTGCAAAAGGCCGGTTTGAACATACGAAAAGACATGGTGGCATACCTGCCAGTCGACAAAAAGCACAGCTTTTACACAAAGCACGGCGAGTGGTTTGGAAAATTTACACTCATAGTGTCTTTCCTTATATTATTGTTTAAATTAATCAGTTGGATTTGGTACGAACGCAAGGCAATAATATAAATGGTGGGCATGAGTAAACCGAAAAATTTACATATATCCGGTATCCTCACAGCAACAATTCTCCTCATATTCAATACGGGGAATGCGCAGGTGCCGACCAACCAACAGGTGTTAGCCGACCTGATTGTGCAGCCGGTTCTTGCGGCCCTGGATTCGCAGGCACACCGCCAGGATGGCATTCAGATCGTGCTGAAAGATAAAAATGAGGTGGGCAGATGGGCAGTCGCCGATCTGCGTGAAGCGCTTTTGAAAAGAAATTATATATTGTACGATTCTTTGACTTCACCCTCCCGGGAGGTCGGGAAAATTGTATTTGAGAAGATTAACAATAGTATCAGATACCGCACGGTGGATCGTAACCTGCTTTTCCGGGCTACGAAATATGCGCGGGAGATTGAAGCGACGGTTTCTTTTTTTATTGAGAATGGTCAAAACTCCATTCTTCACTCGCGCACTAAAACTCATCAATATGATGATGTGATCGAGCGTTCCACTGTTAAACTGGTAGAAAACGTAGACTATCCGTTCACTATCGGAACCAAATCGGAGTCGAAATTCTTAAAATGGCTGGTTGAGCCGGCTCTGGTCACTGTTACGACAGCCGGGGTAGTTTATTTATTTTATACTTTGAGGAGTAGTTCGTAATGACAGGCAAGATTTCAAAATACTTTTTCCTTGTTTTATCAGGAATTCTGTTATTGGCAAGTTGCAGTCCAAAAATAAACAGATCGGATCTGGGTGCGCAGGCCTATTTCGAATATGCAAAAGGGTTGTTCGACAAGGGCAAATACCTCACCGCCATCACTGAATTCACCGTAATTGTGCTGAAGTTCAGCGGCGACCCGGTGATTGATGATGCCCAGTATTACCTGGCGGAATCTCATTTTGGGAACGGGGAGTACCTGATCGCGGTTGCCGAATATCAAAAAGTTGTGGACGATTACCCTGAAAGCCCTTATGTGGAAAAGGCGTTCTACAAAATTGGCTTGAGCTACGCGGAGTTGTCCCAGCGCGCAGAATTGGACCAGGAATACACCCAAAAAGCGCTTCGCCATTTTCAGAATTTTATAGAAGCCTATCCTTCGTCCGACCTGCGCCCCGACGCGGAGAAGCAGATTGCCAAACTGCGCGATAAATTGGCCAAAAAACTACTCAAAAGCGGCGGCAATGTTTACCGCAAAATGGGGATTTACGATTCGGCCATCATATACTACGATATTCTGCTGGACCAGTATTACGACACACCTTATGCCGAAAAGGCCATGTTCTGGAAGGCTGAATGCCAATATAAACTGAAGCAGTATGATGAGGCGCTGTCAAATTTCACAGCATTCATTGAGAAATATCCCAAGAGCGAGTACCGGAAACAAGCCCGCTCCCGAATAGAGAATATCCAGGAGAACCATAACAAAAGCGAAGCTGTCAATCAGGAAACGGATAAATAATCTGCCAATGAAAAAAATCGGACTCTTCGGGGGGACTTTCGACCCCATCCACAATGGTCACCTTATCATTTCCGAATACCTGCGGGATGAGCTGGGATTGGAGGAAATCTGGTTTATTCCGGCTAATATTCACCCGCTCAAAAATAACCAGGACATTGTTGGTCCACAGCATCGTCTGAGAATGGCCGAGCTGGCTTGCGCAAATAATCAATATCTCCGGGTTGTTGATATCGAGCTGAAACGAGATAGTGTCTCCTACACTATTGACACGATTAATGGCCTTCTTGAACAGTTCGCTGAAATTTCGCCGAGTTTTTACTTTCTTATCGGAATGGATAATGTAAACGATTTGCACCGCTGGAAGGCACCGGATGAGATTCTGGAGAAATGCCAGGTGGTCGCTTTCGGAAGACCCGGTTTCAAGCCGGGGGAGGCAGCGCAGCCATTCCTGCAATCGATCCGGTTTGTTCATGTACCGCTGTTGGAAATCTCTTCCACGTTCGTGAGAAATCGGGTGCGTGAGGGGCACTCAGTGCGCTATTTGGTGCCCGATGCAGTTGATCTCTATATTCAAGAGAAACAGTTGTATAGATAGGCCAGGAAAATAACTCTTGCAAAAATTAGGTGTACCTTTTAAATTGAAAAAATTATATAGTAAAATCCGGAGGATGGATGGATTTCCAGGAAATTAAGCAACTTATTAAGGTGGTAGAAAAGAGCGAAATAGGGGAAATCGAGATTGTTGAAGAGGGACGAAAGATCAGAATCACCAAGAATAACCGCTATCTCCAATCCGCTCCCGCACCCAATGGCGGTAACTACGCGCCGTACCAGGTTTCATTACCTGCCCCGCCACCCGGCGTAACCGCCCAACAACCTGCAGCCACCGAAACGGAGAAGAAACCGGAACCGGAGTTGGCGGCCAACGTCGTTGAGGTCCGCTCACCGATGGTCGGCACCTTTTACAGGGCGCCTGCTCCCGACGCGGATCCGTATGTGGAAATAGGCGATACTGTAAAACCGGGACAGACATTGTGCATCATTGAGGCGATGAAACTGATGAATGAAATCCAATCCGAATTCAGCGGCCGCATCACCAAAATTGTAGTGGAAAATGCCCAACCGGTGGAATTCGACCAGGTTCTGTTTCTCATCGAAAAAGCATAACACGTAAAATCCACGGGGAGAACGCTTTTTGTTCAATAAAGTACTCATTGCCAATCGGGGCGAAATTGCGATCCGGATTATTCGCGCCTGCAAGGAACTGGACATCAAAACGGTTGCCGTTTATTCTACGACCGATGAGAATGCGCTTCACACGGTATTTGCCGACGAAGCAGTCTGCATCGGCCCGCCGCAGAGCAACCAGAGTTACCTGAATGCCAGCCGCATTATTTCTGCGGCAGAAATTACCGGATCGGACGCCATCCATCCGGGCTACGGTTTCCTGGCGGAAAATGCTCAGTTTGCCGAAATGTGCAATTCCTGCGAAATTACTTTTATCGGCCCCACGCCCGAAGTCATTCGAAAAATGGGCGACAAGGCGGAAGCCAAAAAATCCATGACCAGCGCCGGAGTACCGGTTGTTCCCGGCAGCGAAGGAATAGTGAAATCGGAGACCGATGCCAGAAGCATAGCAAAGGAAATGGGCTTCCCGGTGATATTAAAGGCGGTTGCCGGTGGCGGCGGTAAAGGAATGCGCATTGTGTGGAAGGAAGAAAACCTGGAAAACAGTTACATGATGGCCAGGGCCGAAGCGGAAGCGGCATTCGGAAATTCCGGCCTCTACCTCGAAAAGTTCATCGAAAATCCCCGCCACATTGAAATCCAGTTGTTGGGCGACGATAAAGGAAACATGGTTTACCTGGGGGAGCGTGAGTGCTCTATCCAACGGCGGCACCAAAAACTGATCGAGGAGTCCCCGTCCCCAATAATTTCGGCGAAGGTACGCAAAATGATGGGCGAAGCCGCTGCGAAAGGGGCACTGCACGTCGGATACACAAGTGCAGGCACAATTGAATTCCTGGTAGACAAAGATCTGAATTATTATTTTATGGAAATGAATACCCGGATCCAGGTGGAGCACCCGGTGACGGAGATGGTTTACAATGTGGACCTTATAAAGGAACAACTTCGGATTGCCAACGGCCAGAAGCTTAAATTGAAGCAGGAAAATCTAAAGCCGGTCGGTCACGCCATCGAATGCCGGATAAATGCCGAGGACCCGGATAACAATTTTATCCCCTCACCCGGAGAGATTACTTCCTTTTACCAGCCCGGCGGGCCTGGAACACGGGTGGATACGCACATTTATGCCACTTACAAAATTTCGCCCTATTACGATTCATTAATCGGCAAGCTGATCGTCCACGGGGCAGATCGCCAGGAGGCGATTGCCCGATTGAGAAGGGCGCTGGATGAATTTGTGGTAGAAGGAATAAAAACCACTATTCCGTTTCATCAATATGTCATCAACACGCCGGAGTTTCAGGCCGGTGATTTTGATACCAATTTTATCGAAAAAATATACAGCAAAAAATTAATTGAAATTTGATTGGAGGACCTAATGCAGATTCCCGGAGAACTGAAGTACACGAAAGATCATGAATGGGCTCGTATTGAAAATGGTGTTGCCACAATCGGCATTACGGATTTCGCGCAAAGCGAATTGGGAGACATAGTTTACGTTGAGCTTCCCGAGGTTGGTTCGGACAGCACCCAGGGCGAGAGCTTTGGTACAATCGAAGCTGTGAAGGCAGTTTCGGATATGTTTGCTCCCCTGTCCGGCGAAATCGTGGACGTAAATAATCAACTCTCCGATCAGCCCGAGATGATCAATAAAGATCCCTATGGTAATGGGTGGATCATTAAAATCAAAATGTCCGACGATTCCGAAGCGGCAAATCTTCTGGATAAAGCGCAGTACGAAGAATTGATTTAAAGACTTCGAAATGTTCTGAAAACACGATTTTGTAAATCGAGGGAAACTGATGGCTTTTATCGCGAATTCTGAAAAAGATCGTGAGATCATGTTAGATGCAATTGGTGTGAAAGATTTTGAGAGTCTTGTTGACTACATTCCGGACTCCATCCGTTTCACGGGCGAATTGAACATTCCGCCGGAATTAAGCGAATTCGAAGCGACCCGGGCGATGAACGATCTTGCCGCAAAAAACAGGACAGGTATTTCATTTCTGGGCGGAGGGGCCTACGATCATTACGTGCCTGCCGCGGTCCGGCATATTTTATGGCGCTCGGAATTTTACACTGCTTATACACCTTACCAGGCGGAAGTCAGCCAGGGCACCCTGCAGGCAATTTACGAATACCAGACCATGATTTGCCGTCTTACCGGCATGGATGTCGCAAATGCTTCCATGTATGATGGTGGATCGGCTTTGGCGGAGGCGGCCCTGATGGCAGCTCACCAGACTGGCAGACGCCGGGTTCTGGTTGCCGAAAATATTAATCCCTTTTACTTCGATATCATTCGCACTTATACAAAGGATCAGGATATTGAGATTGTCCCGATTACACTTTCCAACGGCGTAATCAGCCGGGATTCACTACTCAAACAATTGGATTCGGATTCCGCCGCGGTTGTGGTCCAGAACCCGAATTATTATGGTTTGCTGGAGGATCTCGACGGCCTCGCCGACTTGATTCATGGGCAGGGTGCGCTGTTTATCCAATCGGTGGATCCCATTTCCCTGGGCATATTAAAAACGCCAGGAGAAACCGGGGCAGATATTGTAGTGAGCGAGGGACAGTCGTTCGGCAATGCGCTGAATTTCGGTGGACCTTACCTGGGTGTATTTGCTGCCACCAAAGCGCTGATTCGCAAGATGCCCGGCCGCATCGTCGGAATGACAACCGATGTGGACGGAAAGCGGGCGTTCGTCACGACCCTGCAAACCCGCGAACAGCATATCCGGCGGGAGAAGGCAACCAGCAATATTTGCACAAATTCGCAGCTTTGCGCTCTGGCCGCACTGGTTTACCTTTCTCTGGTGGGAGAAAGCGGCGTAAAAAAAGTAGCCGATCTGACGCTTCAGAAGAGTCACTACCTGGCGGAAAAGATCAGCGGGCTGGACGGTTACCGCCTCAAATACCCCGGTCCGTTTTTCAAGGAATTTGCAGTGGAAACACCGGTTCCGGCGCGGCAGATCATCGATCGCCTGGCGGAAAAAAATGTATTTGCCGGAATCGACCTGGCGGAGGTGAAGATGGGCAACGGGTTGCTGGTCGCGGTAACGGAAAAACGTACGCGGGCTGAAATGGATTACCTGGTCGGTTTGTTGAAAGAGATGAGATAGCAGGTTATTGTAAATCATGGCAAAAGTTCTGATCGTCGACGATAACGAAGACATGCTCGATACTCTGGAACATCTGTTTCATTTTTATGAATTCGATGTTGCGAAGGCAGCCAATGGGAAGGAAGGCATCGAAGCAGCCGAAAAAGAGAAACCGGATATTATAATCCTCGACGCGCTCATGCCGGTGCTTAGCGGTTTCGATGCCTGCAAAATTCTGAAGGAAAAAGATACCACCAAAGACATTCCAGTCATTTTTCTGTCTGCCAACTATGTTGAGGATGAGCACCGGGTATTGGGCCTGGAACTGGGCGCGGACGATTATATTCTTAAGCCGTTCAACGCAAAAGAACTGATCGCGCGGGTCAAATCGCTTCTACACAAAAAAGACCTCATCGAGCGCCTGCGGGCAGATAATCAGCAGTTGGTGGAAGAGCACAGCCACGCGTTTAAGGAACTCGAAATGTTGCGGAAAAAGGCCACCGAGTTGGAAGCCGGCCAGATTACCGATCTGTTAACCGGCCTCTACAATAAGGCATTTCTCCAAAAACGACTGGAAGAAGAGCTTTCCCGTTCCCATCGCTACCACAGCGATCTTTCCCTTGTGGCTCTGGATGTTGACCTTTTTCATAAAATAAATGATGTTTTTGGCGAGCAGACCGGCGATTATATCCTGATGCGCATAGCCAACGTGATACTCAACAACACCCGGCATACGGATATTGTCTTCCGGTCCGCAGGCAACCGTTTTATCGTTGTTTTGCCGCATACCGATGAAAATGGCGCCTATTACGAAGCGGAACGAATTCGTGCGGCGGTTGATCAGGCCGGTTTTTTTGACCAGGATTTTTATGAGCTCAAAAAATTATCGCCCAAGCGAAAGCAAAATTATCAGCATATTACCATTAGTGCCGGCCTGGTGAAGGTCGATTTCGAACAGGTGAGCACCCCCGCAGAGACCATTCAATTAGCCGAAAAGGCGTTGAATGTCGCAAAATCCAACGGACGAAACCAGACGGTTCGCTACTCCAGAATCGACAATGATAACGCATAAAGGTGATAGGATGTATAAAAAGCTAATATTCGAATTAGATCGTGAAAAAATTAAAAAGAATTACCTGCCAAATCTGGATGTACCCGAACAACCAGTCTCGAAGTTGATTCCGGGTGAGATGTTGCGAAAAAATTCTCCCGATATTCCGGAGGTCGGCGAAAATGAAGTCGTCAGGCATTTTGTTAATATTTCAACGCTGAATCACAATGTCGATAAGGGTTTCTATCCTCTCGGTTCCTGCACAATGAAATACAATCCCAAGATTAATGAGGATGTGACGGCGCTCCCCGGTTTCAGCTCACTGCACCCGATGCAGCCCCTGCAAACCGTCCAGGGGGCACTGCAAATCATGTTCGAATTACAGGAAATGCTGAAAGAAATTACCGGCATGGCTGCCATCACCCTCCAGCCGGCTGCCGGTGCTCATGGTGAGCTGACCGGTTGTATGATGATTCGCAAATACCATCTTGTGCGTGGGGAAAACCGCACCAAAATGCTGGTGCCGGATTCCGCGCACGGAACCAACCCGGCTTCGGTCGCGATTGCCGGAATGCATTCCGTTCAGGTGAAAAGCCGCGAAGACGGCATGGTGGATATCGATGATCTGAAGTCGAAGCTGGATGATGAGGTTGCCGGTATCATGCTGACCAATCCCAGCACTTTAGGGATCTTTGAGGGCGGCATCGTTGAAATAGAAAAACTTGTCCACGATGCGGGAGGCCTTCTCTATATGGATGGGGCGAATCTCAATGCCCTGTTGGGGATTGTTCGCTCCGGTGATTTGGGATTTGACGTTCTGCATATTAATCTGCATAAGACCTTTGCCGTTCCGCATGGCGGCGGTGGACCGGGCGCCGGGCCGGTGGCAGTAAGCGAGCGGTTGAAAGATTTTCTCCCGGTTCCGATAGTTGATGTTAAGGGTGGAAGTTATTTCCTGAACAGCGACATCCCGCATTCGATAGGCAGAATGATTACCTTTTATGGAAATTTTGCGGCCTTGTTGCGTGCCTATGTTTATATCCGGATGCACGGCCAGGCTGGCATGAAAGAGATCAGCAAAAATGCCATCATTAACGCGAATTATCTGCTCAGTCGCCTGCGAAAAGTACTGGAGCTGAAATATGAAACTCGGCCGATGCATGAATTCGTGCTGAGCGCCGAATCGCTGGCCCGGTCACACGGTGTGAAAGCGATGGACATTGCCAAGGGATTGCTGGATTATGGTGTTCATGCACCCACCGTTTATTTTCCCCTGATTGTAAAGGAAGCGCTGATGATAGAGCCTACTGAATCGGAAAGCAGGGACGCACTGGATCAATTTGCGGATATTTTCGAAAAAGTAGTGGAACAGGCAAAAGCCGATCCGGAGCAAATGCACCATGCGCCATTTCATACGCCTGTTCGCCGGGTAGATGAATTAAAGGCTAACAAAGAGCTGAATGTGTGCTACGAGGGCAAAGAATAGAAAATAAACTGTTCGTCTTGAACCATGGCTGATAAAGACATAATAGTGATTGTAGACGATAATCCGCATGTTCTGAAACTGCTGCGGATCAGCCTCGAAAAGGCCGGCTACGAGATTCATTCCGCCGAGAACGGGGATGAAGGTCTGGAGGTGGTTAATAAAATCCAGCCGGATCTCATTATCTCGGATGTGATGATGCCCCAGACCGACGGTATTGAATTCTGCTGGATGATACGGGAAAACTCTGCCACGCCTATGGTGCCTTTCATTTTTCTCACCAGCCTTGAAGATCGTGACATGGAAATACGGGGCTTTCGTGCCGGCGCCGATGAGTACCTGGTAAAACCGGTGGACCGCAACGTGCTGCTCGCCAAGGTGGAAACGCTATTAAACCGGGCCAAACGGGTGAGGGCAATGGACAGCGAAACGACCGCTCAGGTAAAAGGCTTCGAAGGCAACCTGGCGGATCTCAGTCTTGCGGAAGTTATCCAGTTGCTGAATCAGAATAAACGCAACGGAACGCTGGAAATTACCTCGATCGTTACGGGCAAAATTGTATTCAAACAAGGCAATATTATTTTTGCGACCGCGGGCAAAGAGGAGGGAGTCGAGGCAATCAACAGGTTGGTGGCTTTAAGTGATGGCTTGTTCAAATTTGAACCGTTGGAAGCCAAGATTACGCCAAACATCAATGGTTCAACTATGAACATTTTATTGGAAGCGCTTCGCCTTATGGACGAAGCAAATATGGGGAAAGAAGAAGATTAAATATCTCGCGGCATTTAAATCCGCATTTGGATGCCTGTGCAGCCCTCCTCTCAGCTATGGATTTGCCCGAATCAACTATTTTTATTGTCTGGCCCGCCTGACGAAAATGAATATCAAAGTGGCCGCGGGATTCTGTTGATAAGAATTCAGATGCTGCATTGCATGAAGAGCGGTCAATACATGCGCCACATTTTATGAAAGCCGGAGAATTCCATTTCTTCCCCGGAGAGCAGAATGCAACGTCCCGGACGCCGCAGGATGCAAAAAATAAAAACAAGAAAAACCTGTTCTTGGATATTTTGATTGACCAACTCCGAAAATTGACTTAACGCCGGTTTGGATTTGAGTAACACATTTGTTAGAAGGAGAGCTGTCATGCTTAAAATTCAGAAACTGATTTTCTTTCTCGTTCTGGGAATATCAACTGTGGTTTTTGCCTATCCAGGCAAAATAATTCGCAGTATCCAGACACCCTATCATTTTTCAACCGGGCTGACATTTGATGGGCGTAACCTGTGGACCGCCGATTACCAGGCTGATAAGATCTCCTGTGTGAATCCGGCGACCGGAAAAGTAGTCCGGGAAATACCGTCCCCCGGATTCTGGCCGATGGGTTTAGCCTGGGACGGGAAATATCTCTGGAATATTGACGGCAGGCAGAACAAGATCTTCCAGGTTGATCCGGCGGACGGAACGATTCTAAGAGTGATAGACTCGCCGAGCTCCAATGCAGAGGGATTGACTTGGGATGGGAAGACGCTGTGGGTCAGCGATTATCGCGCAAATGAGATCATGAAAATCGATTTGAGCGATGGAACTGCAATCCAAACATTTTCGGCGCCTGCCAAATATGCACAGGGGCTTACCTGGGATGGCCGGTATTTGTGGTGCTCGGACCGCATCATGAATGAGATCTATATGATCGATCCCGGCAACGGGGAGGTTATCCTGGTGCTCGACTCGCCGGGTCCTTATCCCCGCGGATTGGCCTGGGATGGCAAAACCATCTGGAATGTGGATTTTGAAAAAGGTGAGATTTACCAACTGGTTCGCAGCGATAATGATTTGTTCAAATTGGATAATACCCGGACCGCGCGGATTACCTTTACCCACGAAACCCAAATTTACGGGTCCGGCCGGTTGAAGGACCTGGATGTTTACATCTCCATTCCTGAAAATTTAAATCAGCAGGAAATCCTATCGAAGAAATTCATTCCGGAGAATTTTACCACCGTAAAAGACCGCTGGGGGCAGCAATTTGCACATTTCCATTCTGCGGGTATCCAAAGCGAAGCTGCAATCACATCACGAATGGTAGTAGATGCGAAAATCTCCGAGATCAAATATTTTATTTTTCCCGATAAATGCGGTACGCTTGCTGATATGCCCGGTGACATACAGAAGACGTTTACTGCCAACGGCAGCAAATACCAGATCGACGATCCGTACATTCAGGATTTAGCAAAGAAGATTGTCGGGGATGAACAAAATCCTTACTGGGTTGCCCGCAAGATCTTTGATTATGTAAGAGATAAACTGGAATACAAACTGGAGGGCGGCTGGAACGTAGCGCCTGTAGTTTTGAAACGAGGGACCGGATCCTGTTCGGAATATACCTTTAGTTTTATTGCACTGTGCCGGGCAGCCGGCCTGCCGGCCCGCTATGTAGGCAGTATTGTGGTACGGGGAGATGACGCCAGCATGGATGATGTTTTTCATCGCTGGCCGGAAGTTTATCTCCCGAACTACGGCTGGATTCCCATTGACCCGCAAGGCGGCGACAAACCCCTGCCGCGCGACCGCGCGATGAACATCGGGCACCTTTCCAATCGTTTTCTGATTACTACCCAGGGTGGCGGAGATTCCCAATATATGGGATGGTACTATAATTCCTACGAAACCTATAAAACCGATCCGCAGGTGCAGATAAAAATCGAATCATATGGACTGTGGGAACCGCTTGGAGAAAAATAGATTTTTAGCAGTTAAACGTTTCCAAAACAGGATGCCTTTGGCCTGTATTATGATTAGTTGAGGATTATGAGGCTAATGATTAGCAGGCATATCATAAAGTTTAGACTAAAGGGAGGTTTGTGGTGTCAAAAAAGAAATACACAGTTGCGATCGCCGGCACCGGTGGTATTGGTCGCGCGGCTGGGCTGCTACTAAGAGAAGTCGGTGATTTTGAAGTCGATCTTTACCTGGGCGATGCCATCGAGGAAGCGGCTAAAGAGGCAGTAAGCTGGATCCGGCGGGATTCCGTTCAAAAAGGAACCGTGGAACATTTCGTTATGCCCCGTAGCGGAACAAACGAACAATTGAGTGAAATTCTAAATAAGGCGGATATCGTTTTGGACTGCCTGCCGGGCAGCCAGGCGCCACGGATTGCAAAGCTGGCTATACAGCATGACCTCCACTACGCGAACCTTACCGAGTATGTCTACGAAACGAATCAGGTCTTGGAAATCGCCGGCGATGCCCAAAAGGGTTTTATTTTGCAAACCGGTCTTGCGCCCGGCTTTGTAGATGTTCTGGCAAATGGACTTTACCGGCAATTTTGCAGGGATTTTGGTAAGGAGAAGGTCGAATCTGTCAACATGAAAGTCGGGGCGCTTACCCAAAACGCGTATCCGCCTCACTTCTATGGTTTTACCTGGAGTCCGGTGGGCGTCGCTACATTGTACGTAAAACCGGCTGAAGTAATCCGCGACTTTAAAACGACCAGCAAGGCATCTCTTACCGAGCGCTCACAAATTGTGCTGGACGGAATTCAGTATGAGGAGGATCTGACTTCCGGTGGCGCAGCCGACCTGCCGGTAGCCCTGTCTGGAAAAACCCGCAGCCTTGACTACAAAACGCTGCGGTACCCCGGGCACTATGGCTGGATAGATGGGTTATTAAGGGAAATTCGGCATGGCGAAGACCGTGTCCAAAAGCTGCAGGAAAAAATGGAGAAACTTATTCCCTCGGTGGAAGAAGACCTGGTAGTCATTTATGTCTCGGTAATCGGCAAAGACTCCGGTAATAAATTACGCACTATCGAGAAATCCTACCACATCAAACCAATGGAAATTGGCGGAAAACGCATGCGGGCAATTCAGGCTACTACCGCTGCAGGATTAGTGGAATCCGCCCGGCTGCTTCTCACCGGCAATTACCGGGGATGCATTCTTCAGAGCCAGATTGATCCTGATGCCTTTCTCGCGGGGCCTTTTGTGTCAAGGATCTACCAGTAGTTATTTCCCATCCGTCCATGCGAAAGGCAGAATTGGCCCAAGACCTGGTTTCATCTTTGGATTATCATTCGGTGAGCTTCCCTCCGTCCCACATGACGAATCCGCCTTTTCCGGAGATACACCACGGAAAAGCAGTTGCCAATAAGCGGGGAAAAATATAATACGGGATTGACAAGACCTGTCTCGCTCACAATGCGGTTCTTCATTGCCCACCAATTGGATTTATAACTCTCCCAATTTAATCTTTGGCTTTAGCGTTTTGCATTCGGATCCTATATGAATTTTTCGCAGACACAAAATATTTCTCGTTTTCCAATGATGTTGTTGTTATATTTTTAACACATATTTATCCGATCAGACGAGTAAGAGGTATGAAATGAAAAGGCGTTGGGAAATCATTCTTTTGGGGACTCTTATTTTGTCCCTGGGTTGCAGCAAAAACGAGAATACAGGGAGGCTTGGCGAGGGCAAAATAATTACAAAGGACACCAGTCCGGGACTTACAGCAAGAGAAGATACCAATCTCCACGGGCAGCAGCCGGCTTTCTCCGACCAGCAGGGGCCGGAAAATAATGCCACTGCAAATGATGTTGTCGATTTTAATGAATTGAAAGATCTCTTGCCCCTGGAAATCAATAGTATGAAGCGTGAGGATGCTGTGGCAGAGATCTCATCCGCTTTTGGGATGGAGGTTTCGCGGGCAGAGGCGGGGTATCGAACACCTGATGGGAGCTATATTATCATCACTATCACTGATATGGGCAAGATGCATGGGTTCTCCACATTTGCGAACCTGGCATGGATGATGGGAGATTTCAACCGGGAATCGGATACTGGCTATGAGAAAACGTGCCTTTATGAAGGCTATAAGGCCTACGAAGAATATAATACACAGACACAAAGCGGTAAGATACAGCTCCTGGTTGAAAAGCGTTTTCATATTGAAATTGAGGGCTTTGGTGTTAACATGGAGCAAATGCAGGCTGCCATGAAAGCGACCGATATAGATAAGTTTCGTCAATTCAAAGAAATAGGGATCAAAGACTGAATTAGCACTCGCCTGGCTCAGCCTTAGCCGTTTGCACAAAATTCTTCCGCGGCACTCTTCTAAGCGCTGCCGCTTCCACTCCAACTACGGCATCCGAATATCATTTCAATTACATTTTCATTTCTGTCCGCAAATAAAGATTAAGAAAAGCCCCGTGTATCTCAATTTACCCACAGCAGAGACTGCAATGCATATAATGTAAAAAACTCTAGCGAAAATCCGTCAAACACGCCCTTCTAGGGGAATCGGCTACCTGCGTGCCGGGCATTAATATATCCTGTTTTGGGATCAAGTTCTAATGCATTCGGTCGATAAATATATGTGGTTGCCTGTTACTGGCAATTAAAGAAATATGCAGGTTGTCACTCCCCCTGGCGGATGACCGTGTCCGGCACCGACTCCATCTTGAGGCGGTGGTTTGCTTTAGTGTTCGGTTTATACCCGTTGTTCGAAGCTATTTTTCATATTATTCAATACAAAAGGAGCACCTCGTGAGATTTCTAAAACCACTCATCCTGTCCCCGATTATTGCCCTCATTTTTTTCGCAAATGTAATGGCCCAGGATTCCGGTCAAAGGACAATTGCCGTGCTGGATTTCGATAATAACAGTATTGCAGACAAGGAACAGCTTGAACCGCTCAGCAAAGGTCTTGCTGATATGCTCAGCACCGAAATTTCGCAAATTGAGTCGTTCAAGATTGTTGAAAGAAAAAAATTGAAGGATCTGTTGAGCGAAATCAGTCTGGGCCAAAGCGGCGCAATCGACGGCGCCACCGCGCAGCAGGTTGGCCGGTTGCTGGGAGCACAGACCCTGCTGCTGGGCGGGTTTGTGAATATGTTCGGCGGAAAGATGCGGATGGATGTTCGTATCGTGGAAGTCGAAACCGGGCTTACGCTGAAAGCGGAAGAGGAAACCGGCAAAGTTGACGATCTCTTCGACATGGTCAAAAAGTTGACACAAAAGATTTCGAAATATTTTAATGTGCAGCTCAGCAAAGCGGACAAGCAACGTCTGCAACAGCACAAAGGCGGCGACAACCTGGAGGCAAATCTTTACTTTTCCAAAGGGATTGAATTCGAAGATGCCGGCAGGGCAGCCCAGAAGGCAGGAGACAATGTCGAAGCGCGCGAGCATTACACCCGGGCTCTGGAAATGTTTCAGCAGGCGGTGAAGAAGAGCAAAGAATTTAAAGGTGCAAAGGACAAAATTAGTGAAATACAGTCTGTAATTTCAGGCTTGTAAGCAAGATAATGTGATGTTCCAATTGATACCAAAACAACACGGGAGATATTCTATGCTAAAACGGCTGATAATTCTGAGTTTTATTATTTTTGTCGTGGTGTCCATGTTCGGATGCGCTGCAACCGGGAGCAGGGGAACTTCCCTGCTCAAACAGCAGCGCTATGACGACGCCATCGGCGAATTCCTGTTGGAGCTGAAAAAAAATCGCAATAACCGGGATGCCTGGCGCGATCTCGGCATTGCCTATCTGAAAAAAGGAGAGACCGAAAAAGCCGAAAAGGCACTGCTGCAGGCTTACCAGCTCGATAATAATGATGGGAAGACCATATTTTACCTGGGAGCAGCATATGAAGCGCAAGGCGATTATACAAACGCTATTCAGTATTATCGTCAATACACAAAGGTGGGGCGACTAAGCAAAATGCGCGGGCAAATCGAAGGCCGTCTTGAACTGTTAAGCCGGAAACAAATGGAGATGCAGGCACAACAAGCGGTAGCCAACGAGAATTATATTAATGTTGCATCAATCCCGGATAACAGTGTGGCGGTACTTTATTTCCAGAACCTGGGAACATCCACGCAACTGGATCCTTTGCAGAAAGGATTAGCAGACATGATCATTACCGACCTCTCGCAGGTGCACGATCTGAAAGTAGTGGAACGGGTGAGAATGCAGAAAATGTTGGAAGAAATTGGCCTGGGGCAGACCGGCCTGGTGGACGAGAGCACTGCGCCGCGGATGGGCAAATTGTTGGGCGCAAAACGAATGGTGAAAGGAACCTTCGTCGATTTGAATGAACAACAGATTCGCATTGACGGTGGGATGATTGAGACCACCACTGGAAAGTTTATGAAAACCGACCAGAGCAGCGGCGATCTGGAACGGTTTTTCCGACTTGAAAAGAACCTGGTTTTCAGCATCATCAATGAAATGGGCATTCAACTGACCGACGCAGAACGGAAGGCGATCCAATACATTCCCACCGAATCCATGTTGGCCTTTCTTGCCTACTCCAAGGGGCTGGATGCGGAAGACCGCGGGGATTTCGAAGTCGCCAGGGAACAGTACTCCGAGGCGGTGAAGCTGGACCCCGGTTTCTCCGCGGCGGGTGAACGGATGAACCAGGCGGAATCCATGGAAATGGGCACTTCTGATATTGAGCAAGTGGAGACAAGTTTGGATACTCAGCCAACGACTGTGGAATACGACACGCGCACCCGGCTGGAATCCAGCATGTCAAATATCGATTCCGGTTTCATACCCAGTATTGATTCGCGGGAGCCGGTGCAGGAGCAGACAAAAACGATCGGTTTCGGCGGCGGTGTAGAGGTGGAGATCGAAGTACCTATCCCCAGGTAAGCAAAAGAGAAAAAATATAAAGGATGCCAAAATTATGAAAGAGAATTTGAAAATAAAAAAACTTGTGTTCTACTTGGTGCTCAATTTCATCTTTGCTGTTTCCCTTTTCGCGCAAGTGAAAGATGCCGGTTTTTTGCGCAATAATGATTTCCGGATTGGCGGTTACTACCAGTCCTGGAGTTCTGCCAATAGCGAGCAGATTTCGCAATTTGTTCTGCCGGTGGTTTTCATTATGCCGATAAGCCAGCAATTGAGCCTTGATCTTGTCAACTCGCCGTCCTATGCCAGCCTGGATGGTGCGCAAAAAAACCTGTCCGGATTGACGGACACCCGTATTCGTGCCTCGTATGTTACGATGGAGAACAAAGTATTGTTGACCGGCGGTGTCAGCTTGCCTACCGGGCAGAGTCGTCTGGAAGGTGATCAGCCGACAGTTGCTGCGGCACTGGCAATGAATGCGCTGGACTTCCGGGTGCCGACACTTGGGCAGGGATTAGATATCAAGGCGAGCGCCGCCTTCGCCCAGGAATTTGGCAGCATTGTTTTGGGTGGCGGCGTGGGCTACCTGATGAAAGGAAGCTTTCAACCCTACAAGGAAAGTGATTTGAAATATAATCCGGGCGATGAAATTACAGCGACCCTGGGGGCGGACAAAAATATTGAAATGGGTTCGAATAACCTGCGATTAACCGGGGATTTTACGCTTACCCTTTATGGAAAGGATCAGGTTGACGGGAAAGAAGTATTCAAATCCGGAAACAAAATGCTGTTTGAACTGCGTTCACTTTACCACGCCTCTTCCTTGGATTTCCTCCTGTATCTGCGGGATCGAACCAAAGGCAAAAACGATCGCGGGCTGGGGAGCTTGAGTACCGAGACTCTGAACAGTAACGGAAATCAGCTTGAGATCGGCAGTATTTCCTATTTCCCAATGAACCAGGCGATTCGTCTCAAAGCGCTTCTCGAATCCAAAATATATTCGAAAAATGAGTATGAGAGCAACGGGGCACTGGTCTTCGGAGTGGGAACCGGTTTGCAATATCAACTGTCGTCCCGCATGTTCCTGGACAGTCAGTTTAAGTTTTTGAAAGGAAGCCTCAAAAACCGCTCGGATTCCATTGGCATTACCGGTTTCGAAGTTGGTGCTATGCTGCGATTCAAAC
Organism: uncultured Calditrichaceae bacterium; assembly: GCA_964624795.1. Lineage (GTDB taxonomy): Bacteria > Calditrichota > Calditrichia > RBG-13-44-9 > RBG-13-44-9 > CAZUZS01. The sequence goes on along the minus strand of CAZUZS010000001.1, from coordinate 56,394 downwards.
TTTAGGCTAAATCAAAACCGGATTCCGTTGCAATAATAAGGGTTCGAATATGATATATAAAACTGATAACAAGGAGGATTAAATACATGAATGTCCGGAAAATATTACCTGTTTTTTTTCTGGCAATTCTGCTTACCGGCATAGTGCTGTTCCTGGCGTGTGAAAAAAGCGCCACTTCCCCGGAGCAGGGCAAACCGGTGGTGGATTTCAGCTTCAAGTTCTCAGATACACCGGCAAATTCTCAACAATGGATACATCACGGCCAAATGCCCAATCCTGTTCCAAAAAACTCTGCGGGAGAATTTAATTCAACATTCAGTGGAAACTTTGGCAAACCGAATGCGATCAGCGAGGCAAAGCTGTTGGTGTTGGATATGACCCAATGGAATACAATGGAGGAGTTTTTGACAGCATGGGATAGCACTGGCCAGGATCTGTTATTCGACACGACACTCTGGGATTCCACCCGCGATATTTGGGAAAATGAGACTTCTGTTTTTAATAGCTACACCGGCGATTATTATCAATATGCCGGGGAATACAACCTCACAATACAGGACTCAGTGGCAAAAGGTACAGTATCTGTCAATGCCGGCCTGAACTATTTCTTTCTCTGTCTTCGTGAGAATGGGAGGACGTCCTATTGGGGAGCTGATTTCGGTATGATTGAAAAAGATCATCCGAACAAAGTAATGCTGGAGGTTTACCCGACGGTCTATGTTTACATTTACTCGCCCCTGGATAGTGCTGTTTACCAGCAGGGAATGCCGGTTCCACTCCAGGGATATGCCTATGATGAGTTTACCTATCAGACGATACCACCCGAAAACATGATCTGGTCATCTGACAAGGATGGCGTTTTGGGAACAGGCGAGTCTCTGGAGGTAACTACTCTTTCAGCAAACGAGCATAAAATCACCCTCACCGCCACGACAACGGCAGGTGCTAAAGGAACGGCAACCGTGCATATTACGGTTATGTAGTAATATTCGAAAAAAATCTAGGGAAGGATTTCTGAGAGCAGGGAAGAAAAAGCGGGGCGCGATCTGATCGTGCCTCGTTATTTTTTAATCCAGGCTGTTGTCAGATTGACCAGCACCCGTTTGAGGAGGTTGCGGGCCAATGGAATTTTGTAGGCATTTTCTTCCAATGGTGTCGCATCGGCGAATGCTTTTCCTGCGAGATCGGTAATCTTTTTCTCATCCAACATCAATCCGGTCAGCGAGCCGCTGATTTTTTCTTCCAGCCAGGGTGCCGGCGCCACCCCTCCAAACGCCACCCTGCCGGCGCGAATCTGACTGCCGGATTTCTGTATCACTGCAGCAACGCTAACCACCGAGAAATCCCACACTTCCCGTTCGGTAAATTTCAGATAGGTGCTTCTTGTACCGGGCGGCAAATCGGGCACCAATACTTCAGTGAGAATTTCTCCCGGTTTCAAAACATTCTCTCTCGTGACATCCGTTTCCGGCAGGATAAAAAAATCTTTCAGCGGAATTTGCCGGCTCTTTTCGCCGGCAGCGATGGTGACTTTGGCATTCAACGCCAGCAGCGCTACCGCAGTATCCGATGGGTGAACAATAAAACAGGGACCGCCACCGATGATGCAATGATATTTGTTCTCGCCATCCACCGCGTAGCACATATCGCCGCCTTTCCGAAGGCAGTGAAAATCGCCCCGGAAATACCAGCAGCGCGGACGCTGACACAGGTTGCCGCCCAGCGTTCCCAAGTTTCTCAATTGGGGTGAGCCTACTTCCAAGGCAGCCTGCGCCAGAACCGGGTATTTCTCCTTTATTCGTGTGTCTGCCGCGATTTGAGAAAGTTTCACCAGCGCACCCACGTGCAGTCCTTTGCCGGGAGTGTATTCGATGCTGTCCATCCCAGGAAGCAATTTCAGGTTGACCAGCTTTTCCGGGATCTCGACCCGGTCTTTGACCAAGCCCAAAAGGTCGGTACCTCCGGCATAAGGCAGCGAGGTGATCCAGTCATTTCCCAACTGCTGCGAAGCGTCTTCTATGGTTTTTGGTTGCAGGTATTCAAAGTTCTTCATTTCAAACTCCCGCTTTAACTTATCCTAATTGTTTTGCAGTATATCAAATTTTCCATATTTCGAACATTCTATTTCCCTATGCTTTGTAAAGCGCCTGAAGCACCTTATCCGGCGTAATTGGCAGGCTTTTTATCCGCACGCCGATAGCGTTATAAACAGCATTGGCAATCGCGCCAGCGGTGGGAATAATGGCCGGCTCGCCACAGCCCTTCACTCCGGTATTGCTGATCATCGAATCCCCTTCACTGACAATGATCACTTTGATATCCGGTGTATCCATGATGGTTGGAATTTTGTAGTCGTGGAAATTAGTATTCAGCACCTTGCCGGTATTGCTGTCCAGGACCCGCTCTTCCATCAGCGCGAAGCTTAAACCCTGCATGATGCCGCCGTGGAATTGGTTTTCCATCGTTTTGCGGTTGAGCACCCGGCCGATGTCGTGGGCTGCCACGATTCTCAGCACCCGAACCTTGCCGGTATCGGTATCTACTTCCACCTCTGCAAACTGGGCACCAAATGTCTTGATGGCATAACCGTCCGGATTGGCATTGCGGGCGCCGGTGGTTACCAGCACATTTTCATCTAATTTCTGTATTACTTCCTCTATCTTTATCAATTTTTGCGGATTGTCCACCGAGCTGATCATGCCATCTTTGTAACTCAATTTATCCTCGGGCATTTCCAAAATTGCCGCCGCACCGGAAACCAGTTTGGCTTTCATCTGCTCAGCGGCATCGCGCACTGCCGGAGAAACCGAGGGCGCCGTTGTGCTGCCGCCGCTGCTCGGACCATAAGGGCAGGCGGCCGTATCGCCCAGCAATACCTGCACCCGGTTCATTGGAATCTCCAGTACCTCCGCTGCCACCTGCGCGATAAAAGTGTAAGTGCCGGTTCCCAAATCCTGCGTTCCCGCCAGCACCTGTACACTGCCGTCCCGGTTCATTTTCAGCGTGGCGTATGCCGGCGGGTCGCCGCCACCCCACCAAATTTGCGATGCCATACCAATGCCCCGTTTCAAGTAGCCTTTGTCCGCACCGGCCGGATTACGGCGGCTCTTCCAGCCGATTGCTTCAGCACCCTGCAGATATGCTTCCTTCAGCAGTTTGCTGGTATAAGGAATCTTTTCAACAGGGTCGATTTCTGCATAATTTTTTAGTCTGAAATCCAGCGGATCCATGCCAATTTTTTCGGCTAATTCGTCTATCATGGAGTCCAGCGCAAAAACGCCCTGCACAAAGCCTGGCGCCCTGAATGCCCGCGCTCTTCCGGCATTGATATAGACACTGTATTCTTCAGTTCTGACATTTGGGCAGTTGTAGATGAGGCGAAGCGGCCAACTGCAGCCGGCGCCGTTTGGGTAGGCACCGACCGCACCGTACGAATAGTGATGCATGGCGGTAAGAGTGCCGTCTTTTTTGGCGCCAAATTTTAGCTTCTGGGTGGAGTCCGGGCGATTGCCCACCGCCAGATTCATTTCTCTGCGATCCAGGGTAATCTTAACCGGTCGTCCGATTTTGCGGGAAATCAGCGCTGCCATCACCGTGTACTTTCCGGCTTCCAGCTTGCTGCCAAATCCGCCGCCCATGTATTTCTTAATCACCCGCACGCTGCTTTGCGGCATATTCAGACTTTCTGCCACGCTGTCCCGAACATGAAACACGCCCTGCGTGGAATCCCAGACGGTCAGTTGATCGCCATCCCAGTTTACCACGCTGCAGTGCGCCTCGGTGGGATTGTGAACTACGACTTGCGTGGTGAACGTGTCCTCCACAACTGCATCGGCTTCGGCGAAGCCTTTTTCCACATCCCCCCGCTCGTAAATATTGGGCTTTCCATTGACGATATTTCCCGATTCATAGAGCTTTGGGGCGTCCGCCTTCATTGCTTCACCAGGATCCGTCACAAAAGGAAGGCTTTCATATTCCACATCAATTAAATTCATTGCCCGCTCCGCGATTTCCTCCTTCTCAGCGGCCACGCAGGCCAACTCGTCCCCTTCGTAGCGAAGGTGCGGATCGAACAGAAAGCTGGTGTAATACCACTTGATTTTGGGGGCATTTTCATGGGTCAGGATAGATAAGACACCATCGAGCTGCAAGGCTTTGCTTGTATCGATTTTTTTTATCCTGGCGTGGGGCAGGGGACAACGCAGTGTTCGGGCATAAACCACATGTTTCGGTTGGATGTCAAAAGTATATCTGGCTGTTCCACTGGTTTTGTCATAGCCATCGATCCGGGGAACCGGATTGCCAACTACTTTGAGCTTGCTATTATCCGGCCAGAACTTGTTTTGCTCGGTCGATACTTCCGCCAGCGATTCAACCAGCTCATCTTCAAAAAAATATTTGGATTTGACTATTTTTCGGGAAGGCATGAATCTTCCTCCGCTATTTCATGGATTGGTTGCTTAAAAATCTGTTGATTATTTGGCCTCGGCGGCTGCCAGCACCGATTTGATAATGTTGGGGTAGGCGGCGCATCGGCAGAGGTTGCCGGACATACCGACCAGAACCTCATCGCGGGTAGGATGTGGATTTTCCAGCAAGAGCGCCTGCGCAGACATGATCTGTCCCGGTGTGCAAAAACCGCACTGCAGGCCATCGTGCTCGACAAACGCTTCCTGGATGGGATGCAGTTTTTCACCGGTCAACAATCCTTCCACCGTGACAATCTCCGATCCGGCTGCATCCAGCGCTAATATGTGGCAAGAGTAAACTGCTTTTCCGTTCATCAACACCGTGCAGGCACCGCACTCGCCGTGATTACACACCACCTTCGTCCCGGCCAGTTGCAGATGATTGCGCAGGAGCTCGGCAAGCGTGGTTTGCGATTCCACTTGCACTTCCACCGTTTTTCCGTTCACTGTCAGGGAAAGCGGAACACGATTCTTCTGATGGCCGGCAGCGGCACGCGGTTTTTCCCCCTGGGGAGACGCGTGAATGCTTTTAATGATCACTGCGCTTCCCGCCACCCCTGTTCCAAGATCCTTTAGAAATTTGCGGCGTGAGATAGACCGTGGTTTTGACTTTTCTTTCATACACAAGTCTCCTTTAAATCGATGTCATGCGGAATATTGTGAAACTTATGGTAATACCAAAGCCAAAATGATGTTCGAAAAATAGAAAAGCATTTTTGCCAAACAGCAATGCGGCTCGTATAATTTATAACGTTATTTAAAAATGTCAAGAAGATTGTAGGAAATTATGAAAATATTGCAGCTCGTTTTGAATGAAGTAACCCCTAATCCGCATTAGAAGGTCCCGACATGATTTCTAATTTGTTCTTGGAAAAATGATTGAGATCGCTTATTTTAAGACAAAAGAGTCTTAAATATGGAAAAAGATTATGGTGCTCTCGAAAACATGTAATTACGGACTTCGTGCCGCGCTTTATGTAGCGGCACAGACGGAAAAACAGTTTGTCCCCATTCGCGAAATATCGGACGGGCTGAACATCTCCTTTCATTTTCTCACCAAGATTTTGCAGATTCTTACACAGGAAAATTTGATGAATTCGTTTCGCGGCCCGAACGGGGGAGTGGCGTTGGCCAGGCCGGCAGGTTCCATCACAATTTTGGATGTCGTTCTGGCGATTGACGGGCCGGATCTTTTTCAGAAATGCCTGCTGGGGCTTGATCGCTGCAGTGACGTGAATCCCTGTCCTCTTCATGAGAAATGGGCTGCGGCACGTTCCGACGTTCAGAACATTTTTGCTAACGCGACACTGGAGGAGTTGGCCCGCAAAATAAAAGAGAATCGTTTTCGAATCACGGATTTGGTTACCTGAATTTAATGGGGTGAGGGACACCGCAACCAGCGGGCAAAACAGAATTTTGAAATCACGAACAGAGTCTTTGGATATGCCAGTTGAATTAAAAGAAGCATCAACCAAACAAACGACAAGCCCGGCAGGCGTTGGCCGGAAATATATCCGTGCAGAGAAGTTTAATATCCAACCATACCGGAAGTTGATCCAGTGGGGATTTCTGCTGGTGACCGCCTGGATTGGGGTCGAATTTACGATCTTTGTTCATCAGTTGCAGAGTGGCTCGGAAAGTGTCATTTCACGGCCACCGGGCGTCGAGGCTTTTTTGCCCATTAGCGCGCTAATCAGCCTGCGCTACTGGCTGCTCACCGGCATTTTCAACACCATCCACCCGGCTGCGCTGGTGATCCTGCTTGTCATCCTTGCAATTACGCTTTTACTGAAAAAGGGATTCTGCAGTTGGGTTTGCCCAATCGGCCTGCTGTCCGAATATCTTGCAAAGCTTCACATCAAACTGTTCGACCGCCAGCATTATCTACCTCGCTGGCTGGATTACCCACTGCGCAGCTTGAAATACCTGCTGATGTTCTTCTTTATTTTTGCGGTTTTTGTACAGATGAATTTGATCGACCTTCACAGGTTTATTTACAGTCCATACAATAAAGTTGCCGACATCAAAATGCTGTTGTTTTTTGCCGGTATGTCATCCTTCACCTTCTGGGTGTTGTTTGCGCTGGTCGTCCTTTCGGTTGCGGTGCCTTATTTCTGGTGCCGCTACCTTTGCCCCTACGGTGGTCTGCTCGGTGCCGTCAGTTGGCTCAGCCCGTTCAAGATTCACCGTGATCCGGTCTCGTGCATCGATTGCGGGAAGTGCAATCGGGCGTGCCCATCTAAAATTAAGGTGGATACGGCCAAGACTGTGTTTTCGGATGAGTGCCACACCTGCCTGGCTTGCGTGGATGCCTGCCCGGTAAAGGACACCCTGTTTCTTTCCCTCACAAAGAAAAAGGTAAAAATTCCGCGCAAGGTTTATGCTTTGGCAATTGTACTGATTTTCCTGCTGGGAATGACTATCGCCCGTCTTACCGGATTTTGGCAGAACAGCATTTCCACAAAGGAATACAAGTATCATATCCGGCACCTGAGCGATCCGGCATATTTTCATAACCGGGGGCATGTTCCGGATTACCAGGGTTACCCGCCGCTGCCCGGCGCATCGAAAGCGGACTCCCGATGAGGGAAAAGAGCACTGCCTTGTGGACGCTGGTGGGGTGAAACTCGGATTCAATTTGGCTAAACAGAGAACCGGAGATTTGAGTGTGTGGCAAGCGATCAAGATGGACAAGAGTGAATTCATTACCCGGCAATCCGTCATTCTATTACTCCGCCACTCCACCCGCTCCTCAAAAAATCATGCTTTAAAGATTTGCAGGATACCGTATGCATAAACAAAAAACCAATTTTCCGGATGGGCTTCAATTCTATGAAGAGCTGGCGTCCGATTACGATGAGATGACCCGTTTTTCAACCCGTCTGGAAAAAGAGAAGGAAAGCTGGGAAAAATGGACGCAGCGTTATCGGATGGAATCGGTGCTGGATGCGGCTTGCGGCACCGGGATTCATGCTATAGTCCTGGCGCAGATGGGACGGCATGTCGTGGGAGCCGATATTTCGCCGGCAATGATTGAAAGCGCCCGGCATCATGCGAAGGAGAATGAGGTCGCGATTCGCTGGATCACTGCTTCCATGCAGGAGCTTGATAAAAAGACATCCGAAAAATTCGACACCATTCTCTGCCTGGGGAATTCCCTGCCGCACCTGCTGAGCAACGAGGATTTAGACAAAACATTATCGGGCTTCAACCACATGCTGCAGCCCGGCGGCCGATTGATTATCCAAATATTGAACTACCACAAAATTCTGAGGGAAAAGAACAGGGTTGTTGCTGTTAACCGTCATGCCAACCGGGAGTTTGTCAGGTTTTACGATTTCCTCCCAGATAATATTCGATTTAATGTGCTTTCCATCGATTGGAGCGGAGAAAAGCCCGGCCATCGTTTGTTGAGCACGCAATTGCACCCATACATGATTGAGGAACTTGAATCTGCCCTGCGCAGAACTGGATTTGGCCACCCCGAGGTTTTCGGAGATATGGAATTCGAACCGTATGAAGAAAACAGATCAAACAATCTGGTTTTGATTTCCGGCAATAAATAGCAGGATTCGCCACCCCATTTTTCTTCATTTTTGAGCGCCGCCAAAGAAAATCTGGCAAATTTAATTTCGAAATCGTAAATTAGCATTTCGGAGTTGTTGAATTACCTTTACAGACTGTCTTGTTGTTGCCAAAAGAAACTCAGGCGGTAATTTTATGAGAAATGATTCTCTTGTTTTGAAAGAGTATTCTAACGTTCATCGGCCCGATTTTCGATCGGTTAGTAAATTTTATCTTGTTTTTCTTATGCTGGTATCCTGGCAAATTCTTTGCGCGGATGTGCAGGGACAGGGCGAAACTCAAAAGGCTGAAGGGAAGACACCCAAAGTCGGCCTGGTACTCAGTGGTGGTGGTGCCCGCGGTTCGGCGCACATAGGCGTGCTTTTTGCCCTGGAAGAGAATAATATCCCCATCGATTTAATTGCTGGCACCAGTATGGGCAGCATAGTTGGTGGATTGTACGCCGCCGGTTATGGAGCCGATGCACTGCGCCGGCTGGTGAAGCAGATCGACTGGGTAGCCATTTTCAGCCAAAAACCGGTGCCAACTGCAATGTGGGTCAGCAAGCGATACGGCCTTATGGAGCCCATTCTGCGGGTTCATTTCAAATTTTGGGATATATTTATTCCTTATGGGCTGGATAATGGTCAGCGGATCAGCGAGGAGCTGTTCCGGCTGGCAGCAGCGCCCAATTTCGCTGCCAAGGAAAATTTTGACAGTCTCGCCATTCCCTACCGGGCAATCGCAGTAGATGTTTCAACCGGCAATCGCGAAGTCTTGGGGCAAGGCAGCCTTGCGCAGGCGATGCGATCCAGCATGGCGATTCCTTTACTCTTTTATCCCGCGCTTTTTCAAGACAAATTGATGGTGGATGGCGGTGTGTTGGATGTTTTGCCGACGGATGTGGCAAAACAGATGGGCGCCGATGTGATCATTGCGGTGGACGTGGCGGAAATGTTTCCCCAGGGGAAAGAGCCTTCTAACATTGTGGATGTTGCCAATCACACCATCGATATCATGATAAAAGCGCTCGAGAAACCCAATCTGGCGTTGGCCGATGTGCTCATAAAACCGGATTTAGGACAACATTCTTCCACCAATTACAGCCGCCTTGATTCATTGATTGACATCGGGTACAAAGCGACGATGGAAAAAATGCCGGAAATAATATCGCTTTTGCAGCGAAAAGGAATTATGCGCCCCATGCCCCGCCACTATCTCGATAACAGCGAATTGGGGAAATCCACAATTACCGAAATCGCTGTAGTCGGACATCGCATTTCCGATTTGAGTATGATTACACCGAAGAAAAATAAAGCCAGACTGGAAGTAATTAATCAAAAAAGTGTCCCTGCCCAAACGATTCTGGGCGATTTTCCTCTAAAAAAAGGCGACCGTTTCAACATTAGATTGGCACAACAGGGATTGGAGTATTTGTATGCAACCGGGCTGTTCCAGAATGTCTGGCTGGAAGTCAAAAATGCGGGTGAAGAGCGGGTTGCTGTAAATATTCATTACATCGAAAAGTACCCGCGAATTATTGGCCTGGGAGCAAATTACATCAATGAAGAAGGATTCAGTGCTTTTATCCAGATAGTGCCGTTCAATATTTTTGGCTGGAGTTACCAGCTGATGCCCCTATTTCGCTACGGGGAAATTGCCACGCAGGCCGGCGTGGAAATTTCCAATAACCGATTTTTCTCGACCCCTTTCATTTTTAATTCCGGGGCTTATTACGAAGATAGACGGCCTCTTTTGTACGATGCTGACGGCAGGAAAACCGGCAATCTGGATTTGAACAGGGTGGTTGGACAGTTCTCGCTCGGATTACAGCCGTACCGGAAATTTCTATTCACTGCCGGACTTCGCGGCCAGAGGGGCTGGCTTGGGGAAGTCGTCCGGGACCGTCTGCCTGCGGAAACGTTCCAGTACTGGAGTCTGTTTACACAAGCGTTATTTGACAATCGCAACGCGCGCTATTTCCCTACGCACGGAGTTTACCTTTCCTTGCAGGCCGAGCATGTTCCTGATGTTGGGCAGCGCAACATTCGATTTACAAAATTTGAAGGGAGTTTCCAGGCGACCGGATTGGCCTGGAAAGATCACATTTTTACTGTATATTCGCAGGTAGGGTTAACCGGAAGCAAGCTTCCAGTTTATGAAGAATTTCGGCTGGGAGGACCCTTGGGCTTGCCCGGTTATCATCGAGATGAAGTGTGGGGAAATAATCTGTTGGAATTGGGTATATGGTATCGCTGGAATTTCTACCGGCATTTCAACTGGCAGATCGCCTGGAGCGCCGCAAATATTTTCCCGAAACAAAGGGAGTTCAGTCTGCGCGGGCTGATCACGGGGGTTTCTACAGGTCTGGCGGTATCATCACCGGTTGGACCGCTTCATTTCATGTACGGATGGAGCAGGACCGAGAGAAGCCAGCTTTATATATCGGTGGGCTATATATTTTAGGGTTGGCGGCCCGTTCGTCCGAATTAAAGCGAGCTGCAAAAATACAGGAATGAACGCTTGCATGCTGCAGCGCCACAATAACAAAAATGGTTAGCAGGAATTAGTCCGCTAAAATTCCTACCACCACCACCGCAATGAATAGCAGAAGGAAAAGCAGAACAACCCAGTGGCCTTTGGTTTCTTTCGGTTCTTCCGGGGTTTGATCGGTTTGTTCTTTCATTTGGCTCTCCATTCGTTATTTTGTTTTTGACCCTCTTTTACAAAAATCCAAAAGAGTGCCGGAGTGTCTTTTATCTCAAACCAATTACCTTAATAAATCCGGAAGGCATTGGCTGCCTCTATTCTCTGCCTTTTGAGTCTGAACCCGGGGTCGGAATCAGCGGTGAAAGTGATTGCGGTAGAAATTGTTCAGGAACTCAGCATCTTTTGGCGATAAGTCGAACCGGAAAATCGCCTCATTGAGCAGTTGTTGAATTGTCTTCTTCTCCTGTTTGTTTAATTGTTCTGAGATCCATTTTACAGCTTTCCGTACTGTCTCACCTTGTGGCGTCACCGTATTCATCGCCTGAAAGATACGAAAGCATAGAACGATATTCAAGCGTTATCGGGGAATCCTGCCCATTGCGGATTTCGGATATTGGATTGCGGATGCCCGTTGCCAGTTGTCCGTTGTGGCAGCCATTGCACAGAATTACAAAGTGCATAATGCAAAGAATAGATCGATTGAAAGAACAGCGCCTTTAGTTGAAAGCTATTGGCTCGAATGGGTCATTAGTAATTGTCAACCTATTTCACGACAAGACACGAGAGTCGAGAGTCGCACATTTCATGTTTCACTTTTCACGTCTTTATTTCGCAAGCGTCAATATCTTCTTCACCTGCCGGAGTTGCTGCGCTTTGATGTTACCGATGAACAACCCCGCAACAACGAGAATCGTACCGGTAATCATGGCGCTGGTGAGACCGGCTCCGAAAAATGCATGATCCAGAACAACGGTAATTGAAGGCACCAGGTAAGCATAAGTCGCTGCCCAGGCCGGGCCTTTTCTTTGGACACCCACGTAAAAGAAAGTGTAGCCAATCGCGGTGGGGAATATTGCCATATACCACAATCCAATCCATGAAGCGGATGAAAGGGATCTCAGAAATGAGGGCAGCAGTGAGGAACCGATGAAAGGAACCATCAGCAATGCGGTGAACAGATAATTGTAGGCGTTGATCCACAGCGAATCCCATTCCGGCTCTTTGGTGAGTTTGGCTAAAATGGTGTAAACCGACCAGAGAAGTGAGGCAATCAGGCAAAATAGTTCGCCGATGCCCAGCGAAGAAAAATCAATGTGCCCGCTGCGCGAAATGTTCACCCAGATGGCTCCCGCGAAAGCCAGCAGAAATCCCAGGTAAAAGCGTGAGGGCCTCGCTTTTTTGAAAATGATGACTTCGCCAAAGGCGGTGAAAAATGGATTCAGTGCTATGATCAACGATGTATTGGTTGGAGAGGTGTATTCCAGTGCCCAGAAAAAGAAAATATGGTAACCAACACCGGCAGTCAGCACCGCCATTCCCAGATGGAGTAGAAACCTGGTGTCCCGGAATTCGGGGTGCGCCCGGCGGTGCCAAAGGAGCAAGCCGGGAAACATAACCAGCGCCGACAGGAAAAATCGAAAAAATACACTGCTTATAGGATCGACTTCCTGAACGACATATTTCCCGGCAATGAACGAACCGGCCCAGGTTAGCGGGATGATCAGGAAAAATAGTGCGAAAAAACGATTTACAAATTTCATAGAATTTCGTCTATGTTTAGCCGGCAGTATGCAAAAATTTTCTCCGCAAGACGACTTGTGCAATACGGATCACAAAATTATTCCGGCGGATATATTTGAGCTTTGGTCATTTTGCTTATCGGAGGCTTTGGGTGAAAACCACAAATAGTCCAAAATAATGTCGTTCGTGGTATTTCTTTATTTTTGTCAAAGCCACAAACCTCGCCCTCAGTGAAAAGAATGAATTTACAAAAATTTTAGAAAAATACGAGATGATTCTTAAACAACTTGGCGCTGCCAGGCGGACTGGTTTGTGAATAGCATTCTGGGAGCAGACAAAAAGGCAAAGGGGCCGTTTTTTTGCAGGATTTCGATGATGGGAAAAATGGAATCTACAGAAAGTGCTGGTAATGAAGCGAATCTCTCCGGAGTTAAGATCTTATTTGTGATCAGCATGATTTCAGAAAACCGATTACGATTATGATTACGAGTAAGAATTGGCCTGTTCGGGCTGCGGCAAAGTGGCTTTTGAAGATTCGGTAATCTAATCCTTCTTTTTTCTTATCCTATTTCAAAATGCTCCGATAATATTCCGATGGGAATCACCGCATTTCGAATTCGCTTAAATCGCAGTGACCCCTGCCATTGAAGTAATCTGTGTTTTCCGATGAAATCTTAAAGAGGAGCCCTCATGACAAGTAAAAGGTGGTACTTAATGGTGCTTTTAAATCTGTTGTGCGGAATTGCGTTGATCCACGGGCAAAATCCCGTAAAATTGCACTACAATAATGCCATCATCGCCGCAACGGAAGGAAATTTTATATCCGCCGCCGATGAATTTGAAAAAACGCTGGAAGCGAATCCGTACTACTCACCAGCCAGTCTCAATTTGAAGGTTTTAGCTGAACTGAAGGCGCAGAAACTCAACATGGAAGCAGTGCGCCATTATTTTAAGGCGATCGATCTTGGGAACCGAATGGATTTCGACGGGAAAATAGTCGAGTTAACGGAGGCACTGAAACTGGATACCTCTTTTGCTTACGCCTACAACGAGCGCGGGATAGCTTATTCGAACTCAGGACAAAACAGAAAAGCAATTCCGGACTATGATAAGGTCATCGAATTGCTGCCGGATTTTTTTGAGGTCTATTATAATAAAGGATTGTCCTGTGAACTTCTCGATCGTTTTCCGGAGGCGGTTGCCGCCTACAGAAAATTTGTGGAAATCGCCCCGAAGCGCTACCGGGAACACATTGAATATGTAAAACAGCGGATTGCCGAGTTAAGCCTGAGGAATTAGAATTCCACCCGCGCGGATCTCCATTGTCATACTCCTCATTTCTGCGCCACAACCACCAGCCTCTGCGCTTTCTCATCGTAACCATCACCCTGAATGCTCCCATAAATATTGACCTTCGAAAATCCGTGTGCTTTTAAAAGGGATGAAATTTCGGCAGCAGAAAAGAGCCGCAGCGTAAAGCGGTGCTCGCTGCGCAGGCCGTCCTTGCAGACGACCCAGCGGTTTTCGATTTTCTCCCAGCTTTTGCCAATTTTTCGTTCCTCCAATACCACCGTGTCATCTATCTCAGTCCAGTCTTTCTCCCGGAAAATCCTTCCCAGTATCTCTTTTCCCAGCATTTCCAATAAAAATTTGCCGCCCGGTTTGAGTGAGGCCAAGACATTCTCAATCACCCGGTCATCATCCCCGGGATCGTCAAAATATCCGAAAGTGGTGAAAAAGTTAATCGCCACATCGAATTCAGTGGATCGCCGGAACGACCGCATATCTTCATTCACAAATTCAATCTCCAATCCTTTGGTTTTCGCCTGCTTGCTGGCTTTCGCCAGATAGAATTTTGTGCGGTCAACTCCGGTTACCTGAAAGCCTCGCCGGGCGAGTTCCAAGCTGTGCCGGCCCACACCGCAACCGAGATCCAAGATTTTTGAGTCCTGCCGGATTTCCAGCAGATTGATAATTTCTTCCACTTCCCGGCTTGCTTCCGCTATTCGCTGGCGGCTGAACAGAAACGGTTCGAAAGTTTCCCAAAAATCATCCTGTTCGTGCCAGGGTTTCTTCTCTTTCATATTGAATTCCATATTTTTAACCGCGGATTTACTTTGAAGCACATGGATTTTATCAGTAGCTTAATCGTTTGAGTTTCCTATGGTCTTCTTATCTGTCATCCGTACTCACTCCTTTTCAAATCATTTCTCAAAATAGCTCGAAAGAATTAATAATTCACTTTCTTTCGCCGGTTGCAGGTTGTTACTCCACCCGGATCATCATGTAAATCCTGTCTAAATGGATTTCGCATTTAATTTGCCGATGTAGATCCCCCGGCCGGTTAAGCCATCCGGATCGTAAGTGACAGCGAATCTGCTTTGGGCGAAACAGTTCTTCATTTCTTCCACAGTGAAAACTCCCACTTCGTGGATTTCGGAAAAGTGCCGGATTCCACTGCCATCGTTTAGGAGATATTCGAACCGGATTCGGGTGAGTTTGTCGTCGGATTCGGTATGGGAGAGACGGCACAGTTTGAGATCCTCTTCGTCGATGGTTTGCATATCGAAGTGGATTGGCCTAATCTTCTCGGGCGTGAACCACGATTCAACGATCGCAATTCCGCCAGGATTCAGGTGTGCTTTGAACCGTTGAAGAGCGGTCATCACCCGGTCGGTTGTTTTCATATAGCCGATGGAGCTGAAAAGGCAGGTGATGACATCGTATCTTCTGCCGAGCTCAAAATCGGACATGTCGGCCCTGCAGAAATTTCCCAGTGAATGTTTCTTGCCGGCTAACTCGACAAACTTCTCTTCAATATCGAAACCATCGACTGCATAATTGTAATTTTGAGCGAGCGCGGCGGCGTGGCTGCCGGTTCCGCAGGCTGCGTCCAGGATGGTTTTGGCTGTGGGATGGAATTTCTTGATGAGACGGTCAATCTGTTCCGCCTCCAGTTGGTAATCTTTAAATTGCAGGTAAATGCGGTCGTAGTATTCTGCCGATTGGGAGTACACTGTTTTCCTTTCATTCTTCATGGAGGTTATGGAAATAATAAGGCGATTCTGTGAAACAGATTGCCGGCGAAAATAATCCCGGCTAATTTGGCATCATTTTACGAAATGCAATGCCGCTTTGCAACTGTCAAACCGGCAAATACCATTAGGGCGTAGATTTGTTCGGCTGCGATCAGGGTCGCAGAAATTCCGGCAGGTCGCGGATACTTTCCAGAAAATGAAAAACATCATGGTCGATAAAAGCATCGCGGGGCGTTGCGCCGGAAAGAACCGCGATAAAAGGAAGTCCGGCGCTTCTGGCGGTTTGGGCATCTACAATGCTGTCGCCCACATACACAGATTCAGCAGGCGAAAATCGTAGCTTTTCCAACGCCAGCAGCAGCCCCTCCGGGTCTGGCTTGTGCCTGTCCACATCTTCTCCACCCACGATAACATCGAAGTATTTCAGCAATTTCTCGCGGCGCAGAATCGCCTCGATCCGGTAGCGGAATTTGGTGGAGACTATTGCTAAAGAAATTCCCTGCTCTTTGAGACGCCGAATCGTATCGGGAACTGTTTCAAATATTTTAGTGGAATCAACCATTACTTTTTCCGCCTTCTGAATAAACAGGCGGGAAAATTCAATGTTCTTTTCGGTTGTTTGTATCCCGGTCAGTTGCCGCAAGGTTTCCGGCAGGGAAAGGCCGATTGTGGGATAGATTTTTTCGGGGGGGACTGTTGGTAAATCCATCTCATGCAGCGCAAAGTTGACGCAGGTAACGACACCTGCCGAAGAATCGGCCAGGGTGTAATCAAAGTCAAATATGATAGTATTGAAAAGTGGCTTCATTTATATATATTTACTGCCTTCTGTGCATTGCAGAGGCGGCCCAATACCACAGCGAAAGATTCTTTTGTAAGCCGTTGAAACGGATTGGGCCGTGGCACATTCTTATTAACACCGGGATTAATCCCGGTGTTAATTGCCCGGATTCATAACTTCCCGGAACATTAGCGGCACGCTCTGCTCGGTGGCGTTGCCAATTTGCACCAGTTTCCACTGTGGCTCTTGTTTGGAAATGGCAGTGCGCAGGCATTGTATTTTATCATCCGGATTAGGGCATTCCTGCCAGGGCACAATTTCCACCCGGTAATGGTATTTCTGGGTATTTCCATTGATCTTGATTTCAATCTCAATGGAGTGCTCCGCTTCGATTGCGGGCAGTTGGATTGAAATATTTGCCATTCTTTGTACCCCCTTTAGTTATTGAAATTTTTCATGGTCACTTTATTTTTGACTTCTCAAGCGGCCTGGTTGCTTTGATACTCGTCAAAGGGCTGGTCGAGCATGGTTTACATCTCCTCAATCCCCCTTCAGAAGGGGAAAATCGTTATATACTCTGTGGGCACTATGCCCTCTGCTCCCTGCTTACTCATACCGCATTGCATTCACCGGATTCGTCAAGGATGCCTTCACCGCCTGGAAACTGACCGTCAATAATGCAATCGCCACTACCAATAGTCCGGCCAACACGAAAGTCATAACATGGATATTGGTTTTGTAAACAAAGTTGTCCAACCAGTTGTGGCTGGCAAAATAAGCAACCGGAAATCCGATGATAGTTGCAAAAGCAACCCATTTGGTAAATTCTTTGGTAAGCAGCAGAACGATGCTGCCAATCCCCGCGCCCAACACCTTGCGGATGCCAATTTCCTTGGTTTTCTGCTCCACCGTGAAAGAGGCGAGGCCAAACAACCCCAGGCACCCTATGAATATCGCAAGGAATGAGAAAGAGGAAAACAGCCGGCCGGTGTTTTGATCGGTGCGGTAAATATTCTCAAAATACGCATCCAGGAAAGACGATTCAAACGGATGGCTTTGCAGATGAGAATCCCAGACTTTTTCCATGTAAGCAAGTGTCGATTGGACATCCGTGGGACGAATTTTGGCCACCAGGTATTTGGCGCGGCGCGGATTTACCCACATTATCAACGGTTCTATCTTCTGGCGAAATGAATAAAAATGGAAATCCTTTACGACTCCAATCACGGAATAATTTTCCTGTTCATCCCCCGCCTTAAACTGCTTCCCAATCGGATCTTGCCACCCGAATTCTTTGACCGCCGCTTGATTGATGATGACCGAGGTTACAGTGTCCGATGCAATGGACGGCGAAAAATCCCGGCCCTGCGCCAATTCCATTCCCATCGTCTTCAGATAATCGAAATCGACATAACTGAAGCGCATCATCATTTTTACTTCCCCGTCAGCGTCGATGGCGTGCATTGTGCCCTGTGAACCGCTGGCGCCGGCCAGTCCTGCAGTTGCGGAAACATCAAGAATGTTGGGATTTCTGAGAAGCTCATTTTTCAGAATCTCGAATTTATCTTTTGTTTCCTGATCGCGAAGCGGCATGTACACAACCTGATCTTTGTTGAATCCCAAATTGGCATTTCGGATGTAATTCATCTGGTCACTCACGATTCCGGTGCTTGCGATGAGCGTTATGGCAATCGCAAACTGGAATACCACCAGTGCTTTTCTCAGAAAAGCACCTCTGCTGGTTGTGGTAAAGGTGCCTTTCAGGGTTTCTGCGGGTCTGAAGCGAGACAGGAAAAAAGCCGGGTAACTTCCGGCAACAATTCCGACCAGAAGCGTAAGGCCGATTAGCTGCAGCAGGAATGACCAGTTTTTTGTGTAGCTGAGAATTATCCGGTCTGGAAAAAGGGTCTGGAAATAGGAAAAAGCCAGCTCTGCTAGAAGCAGCGCAATAAAGAAAGCGATAAAGGAGATGATCAGGGATTCGCCCAGGAACTGGTAGACCAATTCCCGGCGCGCCGAACCAAGCACTTTCCGGATGCCGACCTCTTTGGCCCGTTTCGCCGACCGCGCGGTAGCCAGGTTCATAAAATTAATGCATGCAATAAGCAGAATAAAGATAGCAATAATAGAGAAGGTGTAAACACTACTAATGCTCCCCATATTATGATTAAAGGTCTGGTAGACAATATGGCCGGAGCGCAGGTGAATATCTTTCAGCGGCTGTAGATACATCTGCATTTTGTCGTTGGGATCGTCGCCGCGGTATTTTTTCAAAAATTGCGGAAACTTCGTTTCAAGCTCCGGAACCGAAGCGTTATCCGCCAGCAGAACATACGTTGCCAGCGTGTTGGTGAACCAGCCTTGCAACCAATCCATCTTCTTCTCAATGGTTATGTAAGATGCCAGCATATTGAAATTGAGATGGGAATTTTCCGGGTAGTCTTTAAAAACGCCGGTTACTCTATAATCTTCTGATCCAAAATAGTTATTGAGGTTCAGGGTTTTCCCCAGCGGATCTTCATTGCCGAAATATTTTTTGGCAATTTCCTGGCTTATAACAATGCTGTTCAGATCATTAAGCGCTGTTGCCGAGTCGCCCTCCACAAAGGGAATGGTGAAAATCCGAAAAGTCGCCGGATCAGCGTAGCCGGCCTCATTTTCGTAAAATCCCTTGTCTCCCAACTTGCAAAAAGTACTCCCTATTGGCTTTATGCGGCAGGCGTCAAGGATTTCCGGGAAATCGTTTTTCAGTGCCGGCGCCAGCGGTCCCATCGTAACGGCCACATGCTGCACTCCCACTCCGGGCGGGAACTGGATTTCAACCGGGCGGTAAATACGATCCGCCTTTTTATGAAAATTATCGTAGCTCAGTTCATTCTTGATAAAAATGGTGATGAGAATGAAACACGCCAAACCGATGGCAAGCCCGGCTATATTGATGAATGAGTAAATCTTGCTGTTATAAATATTGCGAAAAGCAATCTTAAAATAGTTCCTGAACATTTAATTCTCCGATCTTCTTCCGATATTTCCCGTCATTAATTTTTGACAGGATCAATGCCGTAGGCATCACTATGTGACAGGATTAACCGAATTATGGTTGTCTTTCACCTGCATTCTCATCTATTCCTGTTCACGGCCGGCAATAAGGAGGATGTGGCTGAATACTTCTGTTTCTCATTTCAGATTGGAAAATAGCTGCCCACACCCGCTCCTCTGATTCGGCATTCTCTCAACCTTTCACAAACTCCTGTTATTTTAGGTTTCCGCGCCGGATTAAACCCTGTTCGTCCAGCAAATCCTGTCAAGAAACCAATTCTCTGGCTTCGATTTTTATGCTATGAGACGATTCTTCCATCCAGCAGGCGAACAATTCGATTCCCATAGGCTGCATTTTTCTCTGAATGAGTCACCTGTATAATGGTTGTGCCTTCCTTATTTAATTTTTTAAACAGGTTCATGATCTCTTCCCCCTGTTCGGAATTCAGGTTTCCGGTGGGCTCGTCGGCCAGAATGAGCTTCGGCTTCCCAACAATCGCCCGGGCGATGCCCACCAACTGCTGCTGTCCGCCGGAAAGCTGGTAGGGAAACAGATCCTTTTTTGCAACCACATTGAAACGATCCAACAGCTCCGCAACTCTGGCCTTTCGCTCGCCGCCTTTCACCTTCTGGTAGAGCAGGGGAGTCTCGATATTTTCATAAACTGTCATTTCATCGATAAGGTGATACTGCTGAAAAACAAACCCGATTTCGTGCTTGTGCAGGTTGGTGCGCTGCTTCTCACTCAATGTGTGAACGGCAATGTCATTCAGGAAATATTCACCACTGTTTTGTTCATCCAGCATCCCAAGAATGTAAAGCAGGGTGGATTTACCGGCGCCGGACGGCCCCATGATAGTGACAAATTCACCCTGTTCAATATCAAGGTCAATATCCTGCAAAACATAGGTCTTGACAAATTTGTTGGTATAGAATTTGAAAATATTCCGCAAGCGTATCAACTGCATCTCCTTTTTTTATCTGTTTACGGTTAACACCGCTAAATGATGCATGGCGCAGAGTGCACGGCGCAAAGAGCCACCAAGACTGCGCAAGTGCCGATTATCTCTGGCAGCCAGATTAATAAATTCTATTCACATAATTCACTTTCTGTTAAAAATGGAATTTCCAAAACCAAGTGCTGGTAATTAATTACGATCTGGCCGGTTTCCTTTTTCCGGATTCTCTCTATTTTTCGGTCTCCGGTTTCCATATTCCATTCTCCTATCGCGCCCTGCTCCTTGTCCCAGGCTCCAAGCGCCACACCCACGCTCACTCATACCGCAACGCCTCCACCGGATTTGTGGCAGCCGATTTTATTGTCTGCCAACTGATGGTTAGAAAGGTAATACCGGCGGTGATAATCAGTGGAATTAAAAACAGCCAGAAGTTCAGCGACATTCTGTTAGCATAGCTTTCCAGCCATTTGTTTAATCCGATTATTAATATTGGAAGCGCAATCGCGAATGATATCAATAGCAACACAAACAGCTCTTTTACCAGCAGTTGAAAAACCTGAAGAACGCTCGCCCCCACTGCTTTTCGGATGCCGATTTCCTTGGTGCGCTGGGTGGCATTGAATGCCGAAAGTCCGAATATTCCCAAAGCCGTGATGAACAAAGCCAGGCCGGCGAAGAGGCTGAAAACCTTTCCCAACAGAAAATCCGATTGGTATTGCTGATTGAAATATTCATCCAGGAAAAAATAATTAAAGGGATTGCCGGGAAAAAATTCATCATAGCGCTGGTGAATCAATTTAATCGTCTGGCTCAGATTACTGCTGTTCAGCTTAATGGCAAACTGGCCGCGGACGCCCCGGCCGGTTGGGAGCAGGCGGTAGAGATGCGGTTCAAACGCAGCTTTTGGCGATTGCTGGTGATAATCCTTCACGACGCCGACAATTGTAAATATTTCTTCCCAATAGTCCACTTTTTGGCCAATTGCCTCCTGGCTGTTGTTAAAACCCATCCATTTTACTGCGGTTTCATTCAACAAAAGACTTTTTGAGTCGGTTGAAAATTCCCTGGAAAAATTTCTTCCGGCTGCCAGTTTAATATCAAAGACATTTACAAAATCATAATCGATCCCAACAATTTGATAATTCTTCCCTTTCGAGATATCTTCCCCTGCTTTATGAATGCCGCCTGCATCCCAGTATATTTGCCGGCCCGGCACTTCGGTAACATGGCAGGCCTTTAGAATGTTGGGATTGGCCAATATGGTTTCCTTGAATAGCTTGAACTTCTCACCGTACGCATCGTCTCTCACTCGGGGAGCCTGAACAACCAGCGTCTGTTCGATATTGAAACCGAGATCCTGGTTTTTCATGAACGATAGCTGCTCAGACATTGTGATGGTGCCGGCAATCAGGCCTAAAGCCACAACAAACTGGAATACTACTAACGCTTTTCGAAGATTGATTCCGCTTGCTGAATTTCTCAGTTTACCCTTGAGCACGACTGCCGGTCTGAAAGAGGACAAGACGATTACCGGGTACAATCCCGAAAAGAGTATGCCGGCCAAGAACATTATCGAGACTGCAATCCAGAACCAACTGTGGATCATGAAGCCGTAATCGGTCGGGATGCCGGTAACTACGCTGAACAGGGGAAGGAAAAACTCCACCAACCCAGTGGCAACGATTAGCGCTGCCAGGTTCAGGAGAATTGTTTCGAAAAAGAATTGGGACATCAACTGCCGGCGGGAGGCGCCAACCACCTTGCGCAATCCGACTTCCTTTGCACGGTCCAGCGAGCGGGCGGTGGACAGGTTCACGTAATTCACCCACGCCATAACCATAATAAACAGCGCAATGATGAATAGGAAGTTAACGGTGTCCCGGCGGCCATTCACCTCGTATTCCTGCATAAAATGAGAATTCAGGTGAATGTCGGAGAGCGGCTGCATTTTTAAATCGATGGTCATTTTATATTCTTTCAGCCAGGGGCATTCCGCCTCCGCCAGCTTCTTCAATTTGCCTTCAAATTCCTTTGGATCGGTTCCCGGTTTGACAATAAGATAAGTGTATGACCCGGTATGACCCCACGCCTCGGTATACTCCGGGCCATAAAGGGAAACCAGGTTTTCCCAGGGTAACAAAATATCGAATTTCAGGTGCGAGTTTTGTGGAATATCCTCGAAAATACCGGTGATCAGGTAGTCTGTTTTTTTGTCCAAGCTTACGGTTTTCCCGATGGGATTTTCATTCCCGAAATACTTTTGCGCCGTGCTCTGAGAAATAAAGGCGGTGTTCGGGTCGCGGATGCCGGTGAGGGGATTGCCTTCGATGAATTTGAATTTGAGAATCTCAAGGAAATCCGGCTCGGCGAAATACATCCTTTCTTCCATGAAGTTCATGTCCCGGTAAGAAACGGCTGCCCGGTACCTGACTATCCGCCCAATCTTTTCCACCTCCGGGTACTTGTCCCGGATGCGGGCGGCAGCCGGGGGACAGCAGGATGCAAATCGAACTGACTCTCCCTGTCCATCGGTTCGCTCATAGCGCAGCCGGTAAATTCGTTCGCTGTTTTCATGAAATCGGTCGTAGCTTTTTTCGTAAAGGACATAGTGCAAAATAAGGAGACAGGCCGCCATCCCAATGGCCAGCCCGAGGATGTTAATGGTAGTAAAAATCCTGGTTTTTACGATATTCCTGAGCGCAATTTTCAGATAATTTATTAACACGATACTCCCCAATAACCAATGATCAATTAACAATTATCATTTTCTGCAGTCTTGATTCGGGTTGTTTTGAAGACAAAAATTCCTTTTTATCTTTTGTGAGGTATTGATATGCTTTCATCGTTCGGATCGCAAATTCATAAGACTTTTCATAACCAACATTCACTTTTTTCATTTCATATCCCTTGTTGTTCCAAAATGGTGGTCATTGATAAGTGAACATTGATAATTGGGCTACTCATACCGCAGTGCATCCACCGGATTGGTGAGCGAGGCCTTGATGGTCTGGTAGCTTACCGTGAACAGCGCAATCAGAATGGCGATAAGCGTTGCCGATAAAAATGTGAATATGCTGAGGTCGATCCGGTAAGCGAAATTATTCAGCCAATCCTTCATGATGAAAAAGGCAACCGGCCAGGCAACAAGATTTGCCAGCACCATCCAACGGGCGAATTCTTTGGAAAGCAGGAGTGTAATATTGGCCACCGATGCGCCCAACGATTTCCGGATGCCAATCTCCTTGGTGCGCTGCTCGGTGACAAAAGATGCCAGCCCAAACAGCCCCAAACAAGCGATGAAGATTGCCAGGATCGAAAATACGGAAAGGATTTGCGATGTTCGCTGTTCCGATTGGTAGATTTTGGCAAAATCCTGATCGAAAAATACATACTCAAACGCCTGGGCGCCGGCGAATTTGTGCCACGTCTTTTCCAGGTAAGCCAACGTCTCTTTGATGTGTCCCGGCGCAATCCTTACCGATGTATATCGGCCAAAGCCGCGGCTGCCATAGGATTTCATCACCAGCGGTCGTATTTTCTGGTGCAGGGATTGAAAGTTGAAATCCTTCGTCACACCGATGATCTTGAAAGTGACCGATCGCTCCGGTGTAGAGCCAATTTGAACCAGGTCTTTTCCGATGGGATCGGTCAAACCGAGCACTTTCACGGCAGTCTGGTTGAGCACCACCGCCATGGAATCGGTTTTTCTTTCCGGGGAGAAAAACCGTCCCTCTGCCATTTTGATCTGGTAAGTTTCTGCGAAATTGCGGTCACTAAAAAGCGTCCATAGTAAGTGAGTTTCTTCCCCTGAAGTATTGGCGACTTTATGGACGTTGCTTCCGAAATCTTTGCCGGGAAGGGTGCTCGAATTGCTGACGCTGATGACATTGCTGTTTTGCAGCAATTCCTGCTTAAATGGTTTGATTTGGGTCCCGATGTCATCAGTTTTTTCGATGACGACAACCTGTTCCTTGTTGAATCCCAGGTTTTTATTCTGAATATACTGCATCTGGTTGTAGACAATAAAAGTGCCGATTATCAGGATAATAGAAATGGCAAATTGGAAAATTACCAGGCCGCTGCGCAGCCAGGGATTTTTGTTACCGCTTTTCACGTTCCCCTTTAAAACCTGCACCGGCCGGAAAGAGGCCAGGAAGAACGCCGGGTAGCTGCCTGCCATAATCCCGACAAATACTGCCAGCCCAACAAGTGCCGGGATAACCAGAATGTTATCAAAGAAATGCATAGAAATGTTCTTGCCTGCCAGGTTGTTGAAATAGGGCAACAACATTTCCACAAAGATGAGGGCAAAGAAAATTGCAAAGAAGCTGGTAAAAATGGTTTCTGCCAGGAATTGCCGGATAAGCTGCAAACGATTGGATCCCAGGGTTTTGCGAATTCCCACTTCCCTGGCGCGATTTGCGGAGCGGGCGGTAGCCAGATTCATGAAATTGATGCAGGCAATTAGCAAAATACCGATAGCGATTATTGAGAAAATCAGGACGTAAGTTGCATCGCCGTTCGGCTCTATTTCAAAACTCAAGTGAGAGTGCAAATGAATATCAGTCAGAGGCTGCAGGTAAAATTCATACAGATTTCCATTCGCGGCCATTTGGTCAAGGGAAATGCCTAATGCCTCCTGCACCTGCGGGCCTACATATTTACGTACCATGGCGGGAAATTTCTCTTCTAACAGTTTGGGAGAAATCCCCTTTCGCAGCACGATATAGGTCAAATAATTGTTGTTAAGCCATCGCGTGCTCCTGCTGACCTCGTAAGTGGAGAGTGATGCCAGGAAATCGAAATGAAAATGTGAATTGTGAGGAACGTCTCTCACCACGCCGGTAACGATGTAATCGCGGCGATTATCGGCGTTCAGCACTTTTCCCATCGGGTCTTCATCACCAAAATATTTCCGAGCCATAGACTGCGTCAAAACCAGGGTGTTTGGTTTGTTTAGTGCGGTCTTGGGATTACCTTCAATGAACGGAATGGTGAATACATCAAAAATGTTGGAATCGGCGGAAAAAAATCGTTCCTCGCTGAACACTTTATCTTTGTATCGCAGAACCGGGTAGCCAAAATTCCAAAAACGGGTGGCGGCCTCAACTTCGGGGTAATCATTTACCAGTGCCTGTGCCATCGGTGCGGCGGTAACTGTCTGGTTGAACTCATTCGAGCCTACAATACCGTGAATGCATACCCGGTATATGCGGTCCGCCTTTTCGTTGTAACGGTCGTAACTCAGTTCATCCTGTACATAGAGAAAAATCAGCAGGCAACTGGCGATGCCGATTGCGAGGCCCGTGATATTGATAAACGAATAGCCTTTTTGCCGGATGAGATTCCGGAAGGCGATTTTCAGATAATTTTTAAACATGACAATTTCCTACAAATCAAAAATTAAAGCCGTTAAAACGGTTATGAAATTAAGGCTGGTCTCATTAGCACCGGGCTTAAGCCCGGTGTTAATTGGAGAGCCGGTAAAGCACCCGTCCCAGGTACCCCTGGTCATTGATCTCCGCAATGTACATTCCCGGCTGCAAATAAGCCTGCCGTTTTAACATTTGTTCGGAAAGTGTATCAAGAAGCAGACTCGCTTGTGACGTTTTATCCCCATCAATCAGCGATGCCGAGTTCCCCTCGCTTACAAGTTTCTGCAAGATTTCCCTGAGTACCATTTCTTGGCCCTCCTTT
>CAZUZS010000001.1:0-30517 GCA_964624795.1 uncultured Calditrichaceae bacterium | reverse complement strand
AAAAGTAAGCTATTCATATCTTAAGCTGTTTACAGGATTTCTCATAGCTGCCTTAACGGCTTGCCAGCTCACCGTGAGCAGCGCGATCAGCAAAGCCACCACCCCCGCTGAGATGAAAACAATAATGCTGACGTTGGTTCGATAGGCAAAATCCTGCAACCATTGATTCATGAAATACCAGGCAACCGGCCAGGCGATTACGTTTGCCAGCAGCACCCACTTTGTAAAATCCCTGGAAAGCAGAAAGATAATGTTGGGTACCGTGGCTCCCAGCGCTTTGCGAATGCCAATCTCTTTCGTACGCCGTTCGGTGGTGAAAGATGCCAGCCCAAAAAGTCCCAGGCAGGCAATGAAAATGGCCAGCACCGAAAAAATGGAAAACAGCCTTCCGGTGCGCTGTTCTGCCCGGTAGAGATTGTCGTAATCCTGGTCGAAGAAAAAATATTCGAACGGTTTGTAAGGGATATACTTATCCCAGGTCTTTTTAATAAAATTTACCGTTTCCGAAATCCGGTGCGGATAGATTCTGACTGCGATATATGTCCGGTCGAGATTCTGAAGTCCGATCAGCAGCGGATCGATCTTCTTGTGCAGCGACTCGTAGTGAAAATCTTTGACCACCCCGACAATATGCAGGAAGAACCGGGAGTTGCCCGGGAAACCAATTCGCTTCCCGACATACGGTGGTTCGTAGCCCAGGATTTTGGCAGCCGTTTCGTTGATCACCACGCCCACCGAATCTGAGGCCATTTCACGGGAGAAGAAACGGCCTTCCACGAACTCCAGCTTGAATGTTTCGGCAAAGTCGTAATCCGCCATAAAATAATTGATGGGATGTTGTTCCTCACGAGGGGCACCTTCCGGCATGAAAATAGTATTCTCGAAATTTTTTCCCGGAAGGTTGGTAGTCCCGGCTGCAGAGATAATCTCCGGATTCTGAAGCAAATCGTGCTTGAAAGCATCGATGACCAGGTTGTGCGGGTCGGTGCTGATTGGCGTACCGTCCGGTTTCTGGCCAATTGCCCAACCTCGTTTGATTATGACGATGTTCTCTTTCTCGAAACCCAGTCGCTTATTCTGGATAAATGTCAACTGCTGAGCGACTACAAAGGTGCACACAAAAAGAATTATCGAAATTGAAAACTGAAACACCACAAGGGCATTGCGGAAGGTCGCTCCTTGCGTTCCCCTGTTCAGAACGCCTTTCAAAACTGAAACGGGCTTGAAAGAAGCCAGGAAAAAAGCCGGGTAACTCCCCGCCAAAATTCCGACTGCGACCGATACGAGCAATATTCCCGGAATGATATACCAGTGGTTCAGGTAACCGGCTTCCAGGTGTTTTCCGGCGATGGCGTTGAAGGGCGGCAGCATCACCTGCACAATAGCGATAGCGATGATTACGGCAACAAGTGAAAGGAAAATTGATTCCAGCAGGAATTGGGCGATGAGCTGCTTGCGGCGGGAACCCAGCACTTTCCGGATGCCGACTTCCTTGCTGCGGCCGGCCGAGCGGGAAGTGGAGAGATTCATAAAATTGATGCAGGCAATGAACAAAATGAAAAACGCAATGAGCGAAAAAATATAGATGTAGGTAATGTCGCTGTTCGGTTCCAGCTCGCTGTTCAGGTGTGAATGCAGATGAATACTTGTGAGCGGCTGAAGATAATATGCCAGCTTGCTCCCCGATGCTTTGAATTCCTCCATGGACATTCCCATCTGGCGCTGAATATGCGGCCCCACATATTTTTCGATAAAAGCGGGGAATTTGGCCTGCAGTTGAGCCGGGTCAGCATTTTTC
Source organism: uncultured Calditrichaceae bacterium (assembly GCA_964624795.1). GTDB lineage: Bacteria > Calditrichota > Calditrichia > RBG-13-44-9 > RBG-13-44-9 > CAZUZS01. The sequence goes on along the minus strand of CAZUZS010000001.1, from coordinate 28,719 downwards.
TGCAACAAAATATAGGTGTACATAAAGTTGCCCAGCCAGGACTCTTCCCATCTCCATTCCCAGGAAGAAAGCGGGCACAGCATCCCGTAATGGAAATGCGAATTCTCCGGCGCGTTTTGGGCGATGCCGGTCACCCGGTAGGGGGTTCCGTCCTCGAAAGTGACGATTTCGCCAATAGCTTCCGAAAGGTTATCGAAATATTTGGAAGCCGTTTCAGCAGTCATCACTACGGTGTGATCGTCCTTTAGGGCTGTTTTGGGATCGCCGTAAAGAAGCGGAATGGAAAAAACGTCGAAGAAATTGGTGTCGACCCACATAAAATGCGTTTCGTTAAATACCCGGTCTTCATAACGAACCAGCATGTTGGGGGTGTGTACCATGCGGGTGCCCTTTAACACCTCCGGGTATTCTTCGACCAGTGTTCGTGCCATTAGCGAGGGGGTTTGCGGGAGATTCATTTCCTGGTCGCCCACGGTGCCTTTTACCGCAACCCGGTAAATCCGGTCCGAATTGGCGTACTGCTTGTCGTAGCTGAGCTCATCCTGTACGAAAAGGATGATCAGGAAGCAGCAAGCCAGGCCAATTGCCAGACCAGCAATGTTGATAAAGGTATATCCTTTTTGCCGCCATAAATTTCGCAGTGTGATTTTTAGAAAATTTCGAAGCATCGGTTTCTCCTCGTTAAATCGCGACTCGCATGGAGTAAAGCAAAATTTGACCAATTATTACGTGGAGACAAAGGAATTTGATACATTCTGTTTGAAATATTTATCAAAACGAACCCGGAGTCCAAAGACAGAAAAAAGGAGACCGGAAAAAAACCGTCCCAAAATATTTCTTGTAAGAGCTTACGCATGGGTGGAACCTCTATTATGATCCTTATCCTGATCCTTCCCCATAATCCCCCTCCCTTATGCGTAAGGGAGGGGGAAAGTGGGGGTAGGTTATTTAGCTAGCTGATTGAACCGGACATCAGCGAGGTTTTACTATTTATTCCTGTTTTGATTGCAATTAGCAACATCATAGAAATCTCATTCATTCGCGAAGCGGATTTGTTCGCCTTGACCTGATTCCGGTCTCCGTTCACCGGTTTCCACGCGCTTGCCCCATACTCTTTGCGCCAAACGCCCAGCTCACTCATACCTCAGGCTTTTCACCGGATTTGCCATGGCCGCCTTAACCGCCTGAAATGAAACAGTGAGCAGGGCAATGACCAGCACCATCAAACCGGCAGTCACAAAAACGCCGATTCCCAATTCGGTTTTGTAGGCAAAATCCTCCAACCATTTGTGCATCAGGTAGTATGCTGCCGGCCAGGCAATGAGATTCGCCAGGGCAACAAGGATCAGGAATTCTTTGGAAAGCATCGTCACAATGTTGGAAACTGTTGCGCCAAGCACCTTCCTGACGCCGATCTCCTTTGTTCTTTGCTCGGCAGTAAAAGCGGCCAGGCCGAACAATCCGAGACAGGCGATAACGATTGCCAGCACGGCAAATATTGTAAACACTTTTTCGGACTGGATCTCAGCCCGGTATAACTCACCGAAGTTGTCATCAAAGAATGAATACTCCATGGGCTTAAGCTGTCCGAATTCCTTCCACTTATCAGACAAAAATTTAATAGTTTCCTGAATGTTATGCGAAGATATTTTTACAGAAAGATATTCCGCCGACGGTCTTCTCAACAAAATCAGTCCGGCCGGACGAATCTCATCTTTCAAGGCCTCCAGGTGAAAATCTTTTGTCACACCGATTATAGAAAATGTTTGCCTGTTATTGTTACTCCCGAGATTGTAAAGTAGTTTTGCATTCAGTGGCTCAGTGTAATTGAGCTTTTTTACGGCTGCCTCATTCAAAATCAGGCTTGTTGTATCCGTAGATATTTCTTTTTTAAAAGACCTTCCTTCTTTCATTTCAATTTTGTAAGTATCCAGGAAGTTGTAATCGACACGAAGTATTACCAGGGTTTGATTTTCCTTATCCGTTCCTTCCTTCCGGAAAATATTAGCCCTCAAATTGTAATCCGGCAATCCCTCTGAAAGAGATGCGTTAATTACATTTGAGTTTTCTCTAACGGCATTGGCAAATGCGATCTGCTGTGTGCCTAAATCATTTAAATTCTTAATCACCAACACATGGTCTTTATTGAATCCGAGGTTCTTATTTTTGATGTATTCCATTTGGTTGTAAATAACGAACGTTCCCACAAACAGAATTATGGATGTCGCAAACTGAAATACAACCAGTCCTTTTCTTAGTCCACCCTTATTCGAATTTACGCTCGCCTTCGATTTTAAAATAGAAACCGGTTTAAACGAGGCAAGCAGCAGGGCAGGATACAAACCAGCGGCAGCTCCCAACAGCAGCGTGAATAGTATCAGGACAGGAACTGCCAAAACGTTCCCAAACAGATCGAGCGACAATCCCTTATCAGTCAAATCATTAAAGTGCGGGAGTGCGAGTTCAACAAGCGTAATCGAACACACCACGGCAATAAAACAGAGAATGATTGACTCTGCCAGTAGCCGTTTTATCAATTGTGTTTTGTTGGAGCCGAGCACTTTTCGGACGCCGATTTCATTTGCTCTCTGGGTCGATTTTGCCGTGGCAAGATTTATAAAGTTAATGCAAGCAATTATCAGTATGAAAATAGCTATTGCCGAGAAAAGATAAATCGTATTTATGTCGCCGGTTTCTTTAAATTCATTAAATACTTTCGAATATAGATGAATTTTTCTTAGCGGGACGAATACGAAAGAAAAGTCGTTGCCGTTATTGATGAAATCTTCATAGCTCACGCCAAAAGCGGATTTAATTATTGGGCCGACATGCTTATCGGTAATGGAATATATTTTGTCGTTCAATTGTCTTTCCGAAACACCCTTATCCGTCAAAACGTAGGTGTGGGCAAATTGCCCGAACCAGTTCGTTTCGCTGCTTTCAGGAATTGAATTGAAGGAAGCAACAAAATCAAATTCAAAACTGGAGTTTCGGGGGAGGGGCTTTACTACACCGGTGACCATAAATTCCATTCCGTTTGAAAGAATTATTTGTTGACCAACCGGATTTTCCGAAGCGAAATATTTTTTAGCAGTTTTTGTAGTAATTACGATGCTGTTTGGTTTGGTGAGCGCTGTTTTGGGATTTCCGCTGACAAATTCGATAGTGAAAATATCAAAGAGAGATGAGTCTGTGTAAAAAAATCTTTCTTCCTTGATATACTCATCTTCCTTTTTTACGTAGATGTTTTCATCCGGAAATACTCTCACCGCCTTTTCTATTTCCGGATATTCCGAAACCAGAACCTTTGCAAGCGGCACCGGGGAATTCGCGAGGTTGAACCTGTTTTCACCAATCTTGTAATGCGCATTCACCCTGAAGATTCGGTCCGCATTCGCGTTGTAGGTGTCGAAGGTGAGCTCATCAGCAACAAATAATCCAATCAGGATGAAACAAGCTATTCCTATTGCGAGCCCGGATATATTCACAACGGAAAAAAGCTTGTTTTTGACCAGGTTTCTCATGGTAATCTTTATATAATTACTTAGCATGAACTTCCTCCTGTTTTAGTGTTGGACCCTGCTTGCATGGCGCATGGCAAAAGCGGAGACTGGAGTACGGAGACTGAAAACCGGACACTGCGACCAACGTTTTTCTTTTCTTGCGCTGATTGGCGGTAGCACCATAATTAAATCCTCTTTCGTTCACATATACCAGATCTATTTGCTTACACTCGATGCCGGTTTCCCTGCTTGGTAATCCGGTGTCCGTACTCCCGTCTTCGTACTCCTTTCGCTATGCACTCTGCTCTCTGCGCTTTGCATTTTCATTCATATCTCAAACTCTCGACCGGGTTTGCCGTTGCCGCTCGGAAAGCTTGCCAGCTAACGGTTAGCAGTGCAATCATCAGTGTTAACCCGCCGGCCAGCACAAACACCCACCAGCCTATGTGGATTCGATAGGCAAAATCCTGCAACCAGCGATTCATGAAATAGTAAGTCACTGGCCAGGCGATGAGATTGGATAACACAAAAAGCTTCATAGCATCTCTTGACAATAAAGCAATAATCTGTCTGACTGAGGCGCCTAATACTTTGCGGATGCCAATTTCCTTGGTTTTGAGTTGCACGACGAAGGAAACCAGCCCGGACAAACCGAGACATGTGATACAGATTGACAATAGGGAAGAAATGGCGAAAATCTGCATCATGCGGCGGTCTGCCTGGTAGAGCCGGTCGATCTGTTCATCAAGAAAATGCCATTTGAACGGCAATCCGGGAAAGTGGCGGCCAACCAGCTTCTCGATATTTGAGAGGGATCGTTGAAAATCGCCAGAATGGATTCTCACGTTGAGGAGATAACCGTTTGAGGCAAAGATTAGAAAAAGCGGTTCGATTTCATCACGGAAGGTCTCAAAATGAAAATCCTGAACAACGCCAATAATTCTGCCTTTTCTGTCAGATATTTCAATTGGTTCGCCCAGCGGTTTGTTCAGCCCCAGCGCCTTAACTGCTGCCTCGTTCACCACAACCGCTTCTGTTTTGTCCGTTGGAAACTTATCATTGAAAAATCGTCCTTTGCGCAGTTTGATCCCCATCGTGTTTAGATAGTCTGCATCCACCTGAAACGTCGCGAAACCGCCAGTTCTTTGCTCCTCATTTTCCTTCCATTTTACAGCCGGGATAAAATCGATTTCGGTTGGAATAGAGTTGGAATAGGAAGCCCTGGCCACTTCCGGCATGCGCTTAAGTTCCGTTTTCAATGATGTGAAATTGCTTTCGCCATAATTATTTCCCATAGTGAGGTAAATCAGATTATCGTGCTCAAAACCCAGGTTTGTATTGCGCACAAAATTCAATTGTTGCGCAATGATAAGGGTGCAGGCGATAGCAATAATAGCCAGGGCAAACTGAACGGTTACAAGAGTGTGCCGCAAAAATGGACGTTTGCGGGTTCGGGTGCAATCTGGTCTGGATTGCAGCGAGCTCTGCAAGGTTCGGCCTGGAGCGAGCCCGGAAAGAAACAACGCCGGATAGATGCCGGCCAATAAACCGGTAAACAGAATAATGAGGCCTGAATTCAAAAGAAACCACCGGGCAGTGTAATCAGCAACCAGATTTTTGCCGGCAAGCTGATTGAACGCCGGCAAAGCCAGTTCTACGATCAGCATGGTGACCGGAATAGCCAGAACCGTGAGAAGCAGCGATTCGGTAAATCCCAGTGAAAAAATCTGCCAGCGCCTGGCGCCAATGATTTTGCGAATACCGATTTCCTTTTCCCGTACCATCGACTGGGCAGTGGCAAGATTTATGAAATTGATGCAAGCTATGGACAACATGACCAGAGCGAGCAAAGAAAAAATCAGCACGTATTTGATGTCACTATGCGGGCCGTCCCAGCGGTGAGTGTTTGGCCGCAGGTGAATGCCGGAGAGCGGCTGCAGGAAGACTCGCAGTTTTGGATCGGGATTATAGCGCCGGATCAAGTCCATGACTTTCCCATTCACTGCGTCCAGGGATGCAGTGGGCGCAAGCTGCACCCAGGTTTGATAGTCGGAATTGGCGTTCCAGCTGTCCGGATCCCGCCAGAAATAATAGATTTTAAATGGTGCCAGATATTCAAATTTGAGGGGCGGGCTTGAATTGGCCGGCACATCCTCAACAACGCCGCCCACCATAAATTCCCATTTGTTGGCCATGGTGACGGTTTTGCCCACCGGCTCTTCGTTGCCAAATAATTTCTGTGCCGCAGATTTGGTGAGAACCAGCTTTCCGGGGTCGTCCAATGCCTTGCGGCAATCTCCTTTTATTGTCGGAAAAGTGAATATGTCCAGAAAAGCAGGTTCGGCATTTATTCCCTCCAGGCGAAGGCTCTTTTCACCGTAGCGCAGAATTGCATGGTCATTTTTGAAGCGCGTGGCATCGATGATCTCCGGAATGTCCGCTTTAAGAAAAGCGGACATTGGCCCGCCAGTGGTGGGGGTGCGGATGCCATCGTATTCCCCAACCACCCGGCAAATATCCGGCAGCTTCTCATGAAAGGCATCGAAGTTGAGTTCATCCTGCACCCACAGCATGATGAGCAAGGCACATGAGAGTCCAACAGACAATCCCAGAATATTAATGATCGTATAGGTTTTTTGCCGCGCAAGATTCCGAAAGGCGACTTTTAGATAATTGTAGATCATGTCATGTCTCCCTGGTTAGCATGGCGCAAAAGGCATGGTGCATTCCCGACAAAAGCAGAAATATCCTGTTTCATTGCCGGGATGAAATCTTCCATGATTTCAGGTGCATGGCGAAGACGAAAAATGGTCTGCGGTATCCCTACTCCGTTCCCGGATTTCCGCTATGCACTTTGCGCTCTGCTCTCTGCGCTTTGCTCATTCATACCGCAAACTCTCCACTGGATTGCCCATTGCCGCTTTAATGGCTTGTGTGCTTACCGTCAGCAATGCGATTACCAGCGCCAACCCGCCTGCTAGTGCAAAGATCCACCAGGTAATCTCAATGCGGAACGCGAAATTCTGCAGCCATTTGTGCATCACGAACCAGGCTACCGGCCATGCAATAAGATTGGCTGCTAATATCCATTTGGCAAAATCCCTGGTGAGCATCATCATTAAGTCCGCTGTTGTGGCCCCGACGACCTTGCGAATGCCAATTTCCTTGGTTCGCTGTTCGTTTATGAAAGCAGACAATCCCAAAAGCCCCAAGCAGGATATGAGAATAGCAAGAAACGTTGAATAAAGAATCAATTTCTGCCGAATTCCAACTAGCACTTCTTCCTGGTAGCTGTAATCACTTAAAAAACTGTAGTGCAGTGGGTAGGCCGGACTAAATTTATCGCACACTTTCCTGATATAATTCGTTGTTTGGGCGATGGCATGAATATCCGAAACCCGTGGATCGATCTTGGCGAACAGGTATTGATTCCCCTCCGGTCGGACAAAAAACGCAAGTGGTGTTGGGGCGGTAAACATGGGCGATATATTCTGGAAATCCTTCATCACCCCAAGCAAATTGTAATTGCGGGTATCATAGTAAAAGGGCTGGTCGATAGCCGCTTCCGTCCCCAGTTTCTTGATGGCTGCATGGTTCACGACAATTGCATCGGTTGCATCTGTCTGGTGTTCTTCGGAAAAGAAACGACCTTCAGCCATCTGCAGGCCAAATGCTTTCAGGTAATCGTAATCAACATAGACTTCGCTGATCCTCCGGCTGCGATCGTCCATTTTTCCCCATTTGCGGTAGGAACCGCTTCTGATTGCCACCGGCAGGCGTGAGGAGGAAGCCACAAACATTATATTTGGATTTTTTAGCAGCTCGGTTTTCACTTCCTGAATTTTCTGGGTAATATCTCCTTCCAGTTTGACATAAAAAATGTTCTTCGGGTTCAGGCCCAGGTCGAAATTTCTGATGTATTTCATCTGGCTGTTCATTACCAGCGTGGTAATGATAAAAATTATGGAAACGCTGAATTGGACAATAAGCAGCGATTTCCGGAGGCCGGACTTGGCAGCCAGGGATTGCCTTCCACTCCTCAGTACTTTTGACGGCTGAAAGGAGGAAAGAAAAAACGCCGGGTAACTTCCTGAAATAATGCCGCTTACCAATACCAGTCCGGCGATAATTATAAGCCAGTCCAAATTGAAGTAATCGATTTGTATTGGCTGTTGGGTGATCCCGTGAAATACCGGGAGCAGCAATTCGACGGCAAATATGGCGATCAGGATTGCCAGCAGTGCCATGACCATGCTTTCACTGATGATCTGCAGAATAATTTGTTTACGGCCGGCTCCCAGTACCTTTCGCACGCCCACCTCTTTTGCCCTTTTCATGGACATGGCGATAGCAATATTCATAAAATTAATGCAGGCAATCAGGACGATAATAAAGGCAATCGAGAGAAACATGTAGATTTTTTGGTTCCCCCCGGTTTCAAACAAATGCACCGAGGTTAGAGGCATGAGAATAATTTGAAAGGTTATTTCTTTACCTTTGCTCCCAATGCGTTGACTTACTTTTTTACTTAAATCCCGATAAGATGCGCCATCCCGCAATAATACATAATTGTAGTAATTACATGGATAAAAATTGCGGCCCTCTATTTGAAATCCTAATTCCTTCAAAAACTGGAATGGCACGAGGAAATCGTACCGGCGGTGAGCATTTGGGGGAATATCTTCAATGACCGCGGAAACAGTGAAATCATACTTGTTATTGATCGTCACTATCTGGCCAAGCGGATTTTCGTCACCGAAATATTTTTTTGCCAGTGATTCGGTTAGCGTTATGGAATTGGGATTCGCCAAGGCGGTTGAGGCGCTTCCCTTTAGAAAATTGAAAGTGAAAATATCAAGCACTGATGGGTCGCCCGCCATTCCCCGCGGCTCAAGAATGATTTTATCGTTATGCTTAAACACCACTTCGCCCAGATCGCCCATTCTGGCAGCATTCACCACTTCCGGGAACTCATCTTTCAGGATCCCGGCGATTATGGGAGATGTGGTTGGCTGGTAACTTTCGCCGCCTTCCTGGGTCCCCTTTAAATATGCCAGACAAATATTCCCTGCCTTTTCATTAAATTTGTCATAGCTCAGCTCGTATTTCACCCATAGGAGAATAAAAATGGCACAGACCAGGCCGGCCGACAGACCGATAATATTGGTAATCGAATAATTCTTGTATTTTCTGAGATTGCGAAAAACGATTTTGATAAAACTTTTTAACATCATCCTGCTCCTGTTTTATTCATATCGTAATGAATCGATGGGATTTGCCGTGGCTGCTTTGACCGCCTGGGTGACCACGGTGAGAATCGCAATCAGCAATGCCATGCCGCCGGCTAACAGGAAAAACCACCAGGAGATTTCGATCCGGTAAGCAAATGTGTTTAGCCATTTGGAAGCCGCGAACCAGGCAAGCGGCCAGGCGACGATGTTGGCAAGCAGAACGTAGCGTGTGAATTCCTTCGACAGCAGCAAGATTATTCCCCCGACCGTGGCACCCAAAATTTTTCGTATTCCGATTTCTTTTGTTCTTTGTTCGGCGGTGAATGAGGCTAATCCGAATAATCCCAGGCAGGCGACAAATAATGCCAAAATGCTGAAAGTGTTTATGACTTTTCCGACCTGCTGTTCCGAATGATACAGCTCGTTAATCTGGTCGTCCAGAAAATTGTAATCAAACGGAAACCCTGGTAAAATATTATGCCAGTCCTTTTCTATTGATTGCACGGAAGCGCTCAGATTTCCCGGATTCATTTTTACCAGCAGGTACCGGATTTCCCGGGGATCGTAATAGATAACCAGCGGTCCTATTTTTGAGCGCAGAGATGCAAAATGAAAATCCTTTATTACCCCAATAATACGGCTGCCAAAAATCTCTTTTCCCAACGGCGATTTCATCCCCATTGCCCGCGCTGCAGCTTCGTTGATAATAATCCCTTGCGAAGTGTCTGTTGAAATTTTGCTTGAAAAATACCGGCCTTCTGCCATCTGAATTTGCATTGTCTTGGCGAAATCCAGGTCGGCCGAAAGCAGGTACATCAGGAATTGGTCGTCGGTATTTCTTCCTTCCCATTCTCTTATGATTGTCGATCTTCTTATCTGCGAAGGAGGATAAGATACCCCGGAGACATCCTCGACATCCCCATCCTTCTTCAATTCGGATTTTATGAATTCCGCTTTTTTGTTAAGATCGCCCTGCAGCTTGATGCACAGCACCCGGTCTTTATCAAAACCCAGCTTCTGATCTTTTATGAAATGCAGTTGGCGGTTCACCACAATGGTGCTGATGATAAGAACGATTGTGAGCAGGAATTGAAACGAGACCAACAGTTTGCGGAAAAGTGAGCCGCGGGCGCCTGTCCCGAGTTTTCCTTTTAAAACCTTAACCGGTCTGAATGATGACAGAAACAGCGCCGGGTAACTGCCGGCCACCATCCCGGTGATGACTGAAATACCCGCCAGAAAAAGAAAAATGGTTCGGCTGTTGTGAATGCCAAAATGCAGGTTCTTGCCTGAGAGGGAGTTGAAAAGCGGCAGAAATTCCATTGCGATAAGGATGGAAAGCGCCAGGGCAATAACGGCATACAGAATTGATTCTGAGAAAAATTGATTGATCAGTTCCCGTCGCTGGGCACCGACAACTTTCCTAAGCCCCACCTCTTTTGCGCGGTTTCCGGCCCTTGCGGTAGCCAGGTTCATGAAATTGATGCACGCCAGCAGCAAGATGAAGCCGGCAATAATCGTAAAAACATAAACATATTTGATATCGCCGGTTCCACCGATTCCCCACATGGTGCCGGAGCGGAGATGAATATCTGTCACCGGCTGCAGCGAAAGGGTAGCGATAGATTCTTTCTGGTGCTGCTTGATGGTGTTGGTAATTTTTTGGGCGACCAGGTGATAATCGGCGTTCTTTTGAAGAAGAACATAAGTGGTAAAGGCCCAGCTCTCCCACCCTTCTACGGGATAACCAAATTCCTTAAGCGCCGGGAAAGGCACCAGGAAATCTATTTTTAAATGGGAGTTGGAGGGAATATCCTGCATCACCCCCGTTACCTGGAAATCCAGCCGATCATCTATCCGGATCGTTTTTCCGATGGGATTCTCCCCTGCAAAGAATTTTTGCGCCATTTTCTGGGAGATGACCACTGAAGATGGGCCGGAGAGTGCTTGGGCTGCATCCCCTTCGATGAACGGCATCGTAAACATTTTCAAAAAGGCCGGATCTGCTCCGGCCAGATTTTCTTCACTGAAGGATTTTTCACCATACTGTATCACCACACTCCCCACTCTCCGCAGACGGGCCACGTTTTCAATTTCGGGGTACTCTGCCAACAATGTCGGCGCCAAATCCGCCGGATTCATGGAGAAATTAACTTCCTCACCGTTGGTATATTTCTCATGATCAGTCACCCGGTAGAGCCGGTCGGCATTTTGGTAAAACCGGTCGTAACTCAGCTCGTCCGTTACCCATAAGAGAATGAGAATGCAGCTTGCCATGCCGATGGCAAGTCCGGCAAGGTTGATAAATGAATAGACCTTTTGACGGAACAGGTTGCGGAATGCAATTTTAAGGTAATTTTTAAACATAACGAACTCCAGTTAAAATGGTATAGCGATTATAGACGGAGACCGGTAGTCGATTTCAAAATTTTCTCTTCTTCGTTCCTTTTGAATTATAAAGCATTATTGATTCCTTCTCCACTCTCCCTGCTCCCTCCTTTTGTCTCCTCATAAATTCCGGCACTTTTCGCCATGTACTATGCTCTTTGCGCTTTGCGATTTCTTCTTCGGTCTCCGTACTCCGTTTTCCGGTAGCCCGCTATGTGCTATGCCCTCCGCCCTTTGCTCATTCATACCTCAGTGCCTTGGCGGGATTAACCACTGCCGCGCGCCACGATTGACTCAATACCGTAACAACCGCTATCGCGAGGGCAATGATGCTGGCCAAAAGGAAGGGCAGGGGTTCCAGGGTAATCCGGTAAGCAAAACTATTCAACCATGTGGTAGCCGCAAACCAGGCCAGCGGCCAGGCGAAAATATTGGCCAGCAGCACCCAGCGGATGAAATCGAATACCAGCAGCCGGATGATGAGTCCGGTGGAAGCTCCCATTACTTTCCGCACCCCGATCTCTTTAATTCGCATAGCGGTGGAATGGCTGGAAAGACTGAAGAGTCCCAGACAGGCAATGAAAATCGCCAATACGGAAAAGATATTCACAATCTTGGCGGTATTGATATCCTGCAGGTATAAATTATTGAATTCATCATCCAGAAAACTGTAGCTGAACGGATAGTTGGGATAGATCTCGTGCCATTTCTGTTCCGCATACTGCAGCGCTTCTGGAATGCGACCAGCCTGAATTCTGGCAGTCAGCACACCCCCCGGAAAACGGGACAGCGGGAAAATGACTACCGGCTCGATCGGTTGATGCATGCCGATGAAGTGGAAATCCTTTACCACCCCGATCACCTGTGCCCCGGTGGAATCCGACCTGCCAAAATAGATTCGCTTGTTCAGGGGATCGTCCCAGCCCAACTGTTTCACTGCGATCTCGTTGATGATGACCGCGTCGCTGGTATCGCTGGCTATTTCGCGGCTAAAATTTCGCCCCTGTGCCATCTTCATTCCCAACGTAGGAATGGTTTCGGGACTGACAAAGAAATTGCTCCATATCCAAATATCCTGGTCGGAAGCGCCCTCCGGGCGTACGCCGGTGCGGCCAAAGGTTCGTCCCGGTACGTTGCTGGAGACAGCTACCGACACAAAAGAGCCGCTTTTGGCCAATTCCTTGCGGAATGTCTCGATCTTTTCGCCCATCTTCCGATCTGTCATATCAAAAACCATGACCTGCTCGCGGTCGTAACCCAGGTCTTTGTGCTGCACGTAATACATCTGCCTTTGAACGACGACAGTGAGGCCGATCAGCGCGATGGATAGTGTAAATTGAAAGACTACCAGTGCTTTGCGCAGTGCGGTGCCTTTTCGCCCGGATGAAAAATTTCCCTTCAGAACGGTAACCGGTTTGAAGTTGGAAAGAACGAGGGCCGGGTAGATTCCCGCTAAAATCCCTACCAGGAACAGGGCGGAAATCATAAATATAATCATTATGTAATTTTGGAACAGATGCAGCGACATGGATGCGCCAACCAGGTGGTTGAGCAGTGGGAGCGTAAATTCCGCTATTGGGAGTGCTATGAGTAATGCAATAAAAGTGGTAATCAGGGATTCACCCATAAACTGGGACAAAAGCTGGCTGCGCAGGGAGCCGACCACTTTCCTCATGCCCACCTCTTTTGCCCGGCGGGTACTGCGGGCAGTGGAGAGATTCATGTAATTGACGATAGCGATTAGCAAAATGAGCAGGGCGATGGCAGAAAATATATAAATACTCTTGATGTCGCTTTTATTCGCCACCCCATCGAAGATGATATCGGTGGAATGCAAGTGAACATTTAGCAATGGTTGCAGCGTAATGCTGAAATTGTCTCCCACGCCATGGTCCCGGCAGAGCTTTGTAAACTTCTCATCCAGCCCCTCCGGGGAGACGCCGTCTTTCAAAAGGACGTAGGTCGGCATGGCAACCATGTTCCAGTTCTCGAGCCAGATAGGCTGCGTGGCATTGGGCGGCTGGTTTGCTTTCGCCACGGAAATCGAGGTGGAAATCGATAGTAGCGCATCGAAATCCAGGTGGCTGTTGTCCGGCAAATCCTGCAAAATCCCGGCAACCTTCACATCGTTCCCGCTGCCGGTCTGAATGGTTTTTCCCAATGGTTCCTCGTTTCCAAAAAGCTGTTTGGCAAGGCTTTGGGTCAGGACAATGCTGAAAGGCTCGGAAAGGGCCTTTTCCCGCTTGCCTTCCAGCAGTTTGAAATCGAAGAAATCAAAAAAATTGGCATCGGCGGAGCGCATATTTTTTGCGTAAATTCCCGGCCTGTCGCCGTATTTCAGCAGGTTTTTTCCACCACCGGTAAGCCGCAGCGCCTCTTCCACCTCCGGGAAGGTTTCTGGCAGCACCGGCCCCAACGGCGGCATGGTAATTCCTACCCGCTGGTTGTGGGTTCCCAGCGCCCGGTCGATGGTCAGCACCCGGTAAATCCGCCCCGCTTTATGATGATTCTTTTCAAAGGAGAATTCCCTCTGAATAAACAGCAAAATCAACATGCAAGCGGCAATCCCGATTGCCAGACCGGCAATATTAATTCCGGAAAAGACTTTGTGCCGGAACATGTTCCGGAAGGCGATTTTGAAGTAGTTCTTTAGCATGCTTATCCTCCTGGTAAAGTGGCAGTTGCACACCCGATAATAACCGGTGGATGATATTTACGGCCCCAATAGTATTTTCTTATTTTCATGGAATTAAAGCGCATTGCTATGACCTTTTGCCTTTATTCAAACAAATTTCGGGAATCCTGTTTTCCCTGTCCTCTCCTTAGACGTGCACACTGAACTCTACGTTCTGAGTTTTTTTAGCCTGTTTCCGTCTCCTGTCCCTTGGTGCTTATTATTCATATCTTAAAGACTCAACCGGGTTTGCCGTTGCGGCCCGGATTGCCTGCCAGCTTACAGTCAGAAGTGCAATGATTAGCGCCAAACCTCCGGCAAGGGCAAATACCCACCAACTGATATGGATACGGTAGGCAAAGCTTTGCAGCCATTTATTCATGAAAAACCAGGCAACCGGCCAGGCGATGATATTTGCCAATATCACCCACTTGACAAATTCACCGGACATCGAAAAAACAATTCTTGCGACTGAAGCACCGAGAATTTTCCTGATCCCGATTTCTTTAGTACGTCGTTCGGCTATGTATGAAGCGAGGCCAAGCAAACCGAGACATGCGATAAAAATTGCCAGGGACGAAAAGATCAGGAATAATTGCTCAGTCTGTTTTTCATTATTATAAAGGCTGTTAAAATCATCGTTGAGAAATGAATATTCGAAAGGCGCGCCGGGCGCAAACTGCTTCCATTTATTCTCGATGAATTTTATGGTTTCAGCCAATTCGCCCGTTTTAACCTGGACAGAAATGTAGCTTTCACTCCGTTTATAATATCCGCCAATCCGGAATAAAGCCATTGGCCGGATTTTCTGATGAAGGGACTCGTAGTGAAAATCTTTTACGACGCCGATTACATGGAAATTGGTCCGGTGCTTGCGCCAATTATTAATCTCTTTCCCAATTGGATCGTCCCAGCCCAATAATTTAGCCGCTTCCTGGTTAAGAACTACCGCGTTCGAGTCGGATGGGAATTCCCTGGAAAAAAACCTGCCTTTTACCATCTCCAGGTTTAAAGTTTTCTGAAAATCATTATCACAAATGCAAAGATTTAAGGTAAATCCTTGCACACCTTCTGCGCCAAAACCGATATTACTAAATGGCGTACCGGGCAATGAAGCCGAACCCGAAACCTTCACAATATTTCTGTAATCTGATAAGGCTTGTTTGAAAGGCTGTATGTTTTTGTCAATGGTGCCCGGATTTTTAACGACCAGCACCTGCTCCTTGTCAAAACCCAGGTTTTTGTTTTGCACATATTGAATCTGGCGGTACACGATTATTGTCCCTGCGATAAGAATAATTGATACGGCAAACTGAACTACCACCAGGATATTTCTAAAATTGAAGCGGCTTGTTTTTTGAGTGGATTCATTTTTCAACACCGCTACTGGTTTAAATGAAGACAATACAAACGCAGGATAGGAGCCGGAAACAATGCCAACCGTAAGTCCGGAAAAAACCAGGAGAAAAATTATACTCAGATTTTCAAAATAGTTGATGGTGATCGGTCGACCGACAAACTCCTTGTAGTATGGCAGTAGAAATTCAATCATTGCCACTGCAATTGCCAATGCAAGAAAACTCAGGAGTGTTGATTCGGATAAAAATTGGAAAATCAATTTTTTCTTGTCTGCACCCACAACCTTGCGGAGCCCGACTTCTTTTGCGCGCAATGAAGCTTTTGCCGTGGACAGATTCATGAAATTGATACAGGCAATTAATAACACAATTATGCTGATGATCGAAAAAATACGTACGTATGTGATGTTTCCGTTCGGCTCGAACTCGCCGTTGAGATCGGAATTCAGATGGATGCTGGTTAACGGTTGCAAATAATATTTCCAGTAATTCCCCTTTGCAACCCATTCATCAAATTTTTCACCGCCCATGTATTTGCGGGTAAAATCCTTTAGCTTTTCCTCAAAATTGTCCTTTGAGGTATTTTCCTTTAAAACGATATAGGAAATGAAATTATTACTGCTCCATCCCTTGTCGTTTATATACTCAGGAAAACTGGTCAGCGAAAGCAGCATGTTATAATGGAAATGGGAATCGGCCGGCATGTTTTCGGAAACACCGGTTATTTTAAAATCAACATTCCCCGTTTCACGAGATGTGTTCAGTGCTAATACCTTCCCGACCACATCGGTTGTCCCGAAATATTTCAGCGCTGAACTTTTGGATAATACAACTGAGCGCGGTTCAACCAGGGCGGTTTTGGGATTCCCATGCAACAGGGGGATCGAGAACACATCATAAAAGACAGAGTCAACCGCAAATACCCTGGGCTCATAAAATATTTTATTTCCAATAAAAACGGGCGATTTGCCAATCTTCAAAAACTTGACACCGGTTTCAATTTCGGGGAAATCCTCCAACAATTTTGTAAAGGTAATTGACGATGAAAAGGTCTGATTTATTTTGGTGTCACCGACTAATGCACTGACCGCGAGTCTGTAGGTTCTGTCTGCCTTTTCATTATACCGGTCATAGCTTTTTTCATAATTGACGAAAAGTATAATAAGAATGCTGCCGGTTATACCGATCGCCAATCCGAAAATATTGATACACGAAAACAGCTTGTGTTTGATTAAATTTCGGAAGGCTATCTTTAAATAATTTTTTAACATTTCTTTCTCCCTTTTGCGTCATGCAACCGACGCTTCAGGCATAATGTGTTTTATTTGAATTTCCTCTATTCATGGTGTAATTCTTCCGCCTTGTTATTACTCATAACGAAGTGATTTTACGGGGTTGGCGGTGGCAGCTCGAATGGCCTGCCAGCTCACCGTGAACAGTGCGATGACCAGCGCCAAAATACCGGCAAAGATGAATATCCAAAGCTCCAGTTGCGTCCTATACGCGAAATTATGCAGCCACTTGTTCATGAAAAACCAGGCAACCGGCCAGGCGATCACGTTCGATAGCAGCACCCACAAGCTGAATTCCCTGGACAATAGAACAATTACATTTGGCACGGATGCTCCCAACACTTTCCGCACACCGATTTCCTTTGTGCGCTGCTCTGCCATGAAAGAAGCCAATCCGAACAGCCCCAGACAGGAGATGAAAATTGCCAAAACGGTGAAATAATTAAACAGGGTGCCAACCCGTCTTTCATTGTCATACATTTTTGCCTGGGCCTCGTCAAAAAAACCGTAGTGAAATTGAGCGCCGGGAATCAGGCTTTTCCAGGTATTTTTCAGTTCGGATATGGTATTCGAAATGTTACCGGGTTTCACCCGCACATAAAGGTAGAAGCGTTCCCTTTCCCCCAGGAACATAACCATTGGCTCTATTTCCTTGCTCAACGGTTTGAAATGAAAATCTTTCACAACTCCAATTATTGTTCCCGGACGATTCATTTTTTCCGAGAGGGAAAACTGTTTGCCCACCGGCGAGGCAAATCCCATTTTTCTGGCTGCCGCTTCATTAATGACGTATGCCCCGGTTGCATCCGTGCTGTGTTCCCGGTTAAAATCACGTCCGGCGGCCAATTCCATTTTCAGTGTTTTGATAAAATTGTAATCCACCGAAATGCCGTTCATCGTAACATTTTCATCCGGATTCTTCCCTTCCCAGCTTACATGGTCGAAGGCATGGGTGACATCGGTCAAAAGGTGGGAAGCCACGGCCACATTTAATACGTTAGGGTTTTTCAGCAGCTCATTTTCCAGCGGTTCATATTTTTTCCGGGCCTCGGAATTAAGATGAATATAGACGAGTTGTTCTTTGTCGAATCCCAGGTTCTTTTTGTTCATATAATTTATCTGCGAATACACGACGGTAGTGGCGATAATCAAAATAATGGAAAGCGAAAACTGTGTAACCACAAGCACTTTGCGGAAGAAAGAACGCTGTGCTCCCGACTTCAGGCTGCCTTTCAGCACTTTAACCGGCCGGAAAGATGATAGGAATAAAGCCGGATAGCTGCCCGCCACCAGCCCGGTAAGAAGCGCAATTCCGATTAATCCGAAAAGCATCTGGTAGTTTGCCAGATAATCGATTGCCAGTTGCTTGCCTGAAAGATGGTTGAAGACAGGCAGGAAAATCTCCACCATAAAAAGGGCAAACCCCAATGCGATCAGCGCAAGCAAGATAGATTCGCCGAAGAACTGTTTGACAATGTCTCTCCGGGAGGCCCCGATTACCTTGCGCATTCCCACTTCCTTTGCCCGGCTACCGGATCGTGCAGTGGTCAGGTTCATGAAGTTGATGCAGGCAATCAGCAAAACGAATATCGCCATGACCGAGAAGATGTAAACGTACTTGATGTCTCCCTGGCCTTCCACATCGCCCAGGAAATCGGAATGAAGGTGAATCCTTGAAAATGGCTGAAGAAACATGCGGTTCGCAGAAGTAGAAACATGCCCGGCCATGATGTCTGATATTTTCTGGTTCACCTCCTGCATGTTGGCGTTTTCCCGCAGCATCACGTAGGTGTAAAGAGAGTTGTTGGAATTCGTCCAGGGCATTTGATCGATGTCGAAGCCGAATTCCTTTACGATATCCAGGGGCACAATAAAATCGAACTGTATATGGGAATTGCGGGGAATGTCTTTTATGATACCGGTAACCTGCACCTGAAATTGATTTTCCACCGTCAGCGTTTTTCCTAATGCGTCCCTGGTTCCAAAATATTTTTTTGCCATTTTCTCTGTCAGAACAATGGAAAGCGGATTGGAGAGGGCTGTGGCGGCATCTCCCTGCAGCAGTGGAAAGGAGAACATTTTAAGGAAGGAGGGATCGGTGTAGATCATTTTATCGTCTTCGAAAATTTTCTCTCCCACTTTTACCGTCATTCCGTTGATGAATACCCGGGCAGCATCGGCAATTTCCGGAAAATCATTTCTGAGCGCGGGTTCCAGCGGGAAGGGGGTGCGGGCTATCTGGATGTCATGGCCGGCATAATCGGCTTCCTGAATCACCCGAAATAACTGAGGGGCGTTTTCCTGGAATCTGTCGAAATACAGTTCGTCATTCACCCACAAAAGAATCAGGATGCAGACTGCCATTCCAATTGCCAGGCCGGTGATATTGATAAATGAAAATATTTTGTATTTCCAAAGGTTTCTGAATGCAGTTTTCAGGTAGTTTGAGAACATGAAACTCTCTCCTATTTCAATTTATAGTTCTGCCGAAAGTATTTGGAACGATTTGCCGAATACCTTTAAAAATTCGCAATCCGCGAAATGCTTGCCACAATATGGCAATCTGAAATCATTTTATTCGTACCTCAGCGCCTTCACCGGATTGGTTATGGCAGCCCGGTAGCTGATCACAGCAGTCACTGTCAAAGCAATAAACAGGATGGCGGTGCCGGCCAACAGGAATACCCAGAAATTCACATGAATCCGGTAAGCGTAGTTTTCCATCCATTTTTGAATTGTCCATAGTGCCAGCAGCCCGGCAATAAAAGTGGTGATAACAAGCCGTTTTATTTCCGAGCCGACCAGCATGCGCACGATCTCGTTACTGGAAGCGCCGACTGTTTTGCGGATGCCGATCTCTTTGGTGCGCTGCTGGATGGTAATGGCGGTGATTGATGCCAAACCCAACATAGTAAGAAGAACAGCAAGGAGAGAACCTGCCCTCACTAATTGGATGAGCCGGTATTCCCCGCCGTACATGGCGGCAAAAGCGTCCTGCAAAAACACATAATTGGGTGTGTAGTCCGGATCGTATTTGGCAAAGACACTATTGATGTCCCTTACAGTTTTTTGCGAATCGCCGCTCTTTGTTCTGATGGAAATGGTGAAAATCTGGTCTTTGTAGTATGTAAAAACCTCAGGCTTAATGGGATTCCGCAGCGAAGCGTAATGATAATCCTGCACCACCCCGATGACCTCCATGGGATCGCGGAACAGGACAACCTGTGCGCCAACCGGTTCCGTCAAGCCCAGGGCGTGCACCGCTGCTTCATTCAAGATAACCGCGTTGCGGTCGGTGGCACGGCCTGCTTCGAAACTGCGACCGGCTTGCAGCTTCATCCCATAAGTTTTCAGATAGTCCGGCTGTACCCGGACTTCGCGAATGGATATTTGCGAATCGTCCGGTTTGCCAAAACACTTGATGGACTGACCGCTGGCCCCCTGTCCGGGCCGGGAATGAGAACCGGTTACCGATGCAATATCGGGAAATTGAAGCAGGTCGTTTTTGATGAGCGGAAAAGCGCTCCGTAACTGCGGACTCAGACCCTGGTAGGCCACAACATCCTTGGCATCGAAGCCGAGCGGCCTGCTGCTCATAAAATCCACCTGTTTTTGCAGAACAAGCAGGTTGGTCAGCAGCAACATACAGATCGCAAACTGCGCCAGAACAATGCCTTTTCGCAAGCGCTGTTTTTGCTTTCCGGCTGCACCGCTGCCCTTCAACACTTGCACCGGTCGCTGTTTTGAGAGGTGCCAGGCCGGATAAATTCCTGCTAAAAATGCTGTCAACAGGAAGAGCCCGACCATTCCCAGGAAGAAATCCGGTTGCAGCAGCGCATCCATTGAAAGCCGCCGGCGCACCAGTTCACCGAATGGATCAACCAGCAGCGACACCGCATACAAGGCGATGACAAACGAGATGGCGGTCATGAGAAAAGACTCTTTCAGGAAATGCCGCATCAATTGAAGGCGCGTTGCTCCCAGCGTTTTCCGGATACCGGTTTCCAGCGACCGGCGGCTTCCCTGCACCAGGAAAAGGTTGACAAAATTGGCGATGGCGATCAACAGGATCAGGGCGGTCAGCATTGCAAAAATACGAATCGTCCCGGGATCGCCGGCCGGACCGATGCCGTTGTTGGTGTGGGAGTGCAGGTAAATATCCCTGAGGGGGATCAGCCTCCCTGCCGGTGGCGAGGAAAGCCCTATGTTTTTTGCCCACTCCTCACTTAGGTGAGAATAGGTTCGGCTAATATTCTCCAGTGTCCCCGTCATCGGGGCATTTTTATCAAGAGCATAATATGTGAAAAATTCCAGCCCACCCAGCCATTTCAAATAACTATTTGCCGACATCGGCAGCAAAACATCAAAGTCGAAATGGGTTGTTTTTGGAAGATCAGGAACAACGGCCGCCACCCGGAAAACCTGCTCCTGGTTTGGCAACGAATATTCCGATATATTTATGCTTTGACCGAGTGGATTGGCATCACCAAACAGGCTTTTGGCAGTCTGCTCATTCATAACAACTGCATCCGGCGCGTCCAAAACATGCCGTAGATTTCCCGCGACGGCTTGCATTTGAAAGACCCGGAAGAAGGTTGAATCCACATAAAAAAAGCGCAGGTTGCGGAAACGTTGATCGTTAAGTTTTATTTCAGGATTGATGGTACGGTAGATTTGTGTGGCCGCGTCGATGCCCGGAACCATGCCCGGCAGCTCCGTGTATGCCTTTCGAAGACAAATTGGAAATTCCTTGAGGTCGTTATTTTCCATTATTGTGGTGTGCATTCGGTAAACACGATCCCCATTCTGCCACTGTCTGTCGTAGCTGAGCTCATGCTGGATGAAAATCAACAACAGCAGTGCTGCCGCCAAACCGCTGGCAAAACCAAAGATTGTGACAAAGGTTGTCCATTTGTTTGCTCGAATTACGCGTATGAAATGTCGCATTCCATTTTTCCTTGATGTTCTTTATTTAAATTGATCTTCCCTTTTGACAGGATAGACAGGATTAACCGGATATTCTTTATATTTATCATCCAGTGAAAAATTGGGATTTTCCCAGCGCCGTCCCCCATGTTGTCTAAGAGGAAATTATTCAATGCTGCATTATTAGCTGGCCCTGGCACTTATCTTCGCCCGGGAAGCCTTATTTGCCCCCGGATGCTGGAAAGTATCCAGATCAACCACAACGGATCAGCCGACTAATCGTGCTAATAGAGATTCCACATGTCTATTTTGAGTTCGGCTTCCGGATGCAAGGTTCGCACTAAACGTGAAACTGCTCTTTAATATTTTCCGTCACCACATGGCCGTCGAACAGGTGGATGGTGCGGTGGCCGTATTCCGCGTAAGCGGGTGAGTGGGTAACCATTACAATAGTGGTGCCGTTTCCATTTAGATCGGTAAGCAGTTTCATGACTTCATCGCCGTGCGATGAATCCAGGTTGCCGGTTGGTTCGTCGGCCAGAATGATCTTGGGACGGGCGACCACCGCTCTGCCTACTGCCACACGCTGCTGCTGGCCGCCGGAAAGCTGCTGGGGAAAATGGTTCCTGCGGTGCATGATTTGCATCTGTTCCAAAACCTCTTCCACCCGTTTTTTTCGGTCGGAACCGGACATTCCCAGGTAGAGAAGAGGCAACTCCACATTCTCATAGACGGTCAGTTCGTCTATCAGGTTAAAACTCTGGAACACGAACCCGATATTGGATTTTCGCAGGCTGGCCCGTTTTCGCTCCGAAAATTTGGACACTTCATGTTCCAGGAAGAAATACTCGCCGGAATTCGGATTGTCGAGTAAACCGAGGATATTCAGCAGGGTAGATTTACCACACCCGGATGGTCCCATGATCGAAACGAATTCGCCGCTCCTGATTTCCACATTTACATTATTCAGGGCCGTTGTCTCCACTTCTTCTGTGGTATACACTTTTTGCAAATCCTTTGTCCTGATGATTGAGTTGTTGTTGCTGGTCATGTGTGTTGTTCTCCTTTGGTTTTTGAGAGCTGTCAGCCTTCAGCGATCAGCTTTCAGCTTTTGTATTAATGAAATCAGCATACGTTTTATTTCGATAAGTTGTGAATTTAGTGTTTCATAAGTTACATCGTTTAGAAAACCCAGGTCTCGTGAAAGCAAAATTTGGTACTCAAGTTCCGAGGCTGATCCAAATGAGATTTGGAGGAAGCGTGAAAATTCGGCGTCACTGGCCCTGCCACAACCTTCAGCGATGTTCGAAGGGATAGAGATGCCAGCCCTCCTAATTTGGCTTGTCAATCCGTACATCTCCTCTTTCGGAAAATTTTTAGTTGATTTATAAATCGCCAGAATTAGTTGGTGACTCTTTTCCCACACCTGCAATTTTCTGAAGTCTTTCATTAAATGTCCCATTATCTACTAATATTCTTAGCTTAGTGCTGGCGGCTGAACGCTGACAGCTTATTTCAACACCAACTTGTCATTCTCGCCAAACGTTTCGTAAGAGGAGGTGATGACTTTATCTCCGGGACGTAGGCCTTCCAGGACCTCGAAATATTGGGGATTCTGGCGGCCCAGCTTGATGGCCTCCTTATGCGCAACTTTACCCGAACTGTCCAGAACGTAGACCCACTGCCCGCCGGTTTTCTGGTAAAATCCGCCACGCGCCAACAGCGTCGCTTCCGAGAGATCGCCTAAAGCCAGGCGGATATGCAGGGTTTGCCCGCGGCGGATTCCCTGCGGCACTTCGCCCTCGAAATACATGTCCACACCGAACCGGCCGTTAACCACTTCCGGGTAAATTTTCTTGATTGCCAGATCATAAGATTTCCCTGCAAAATCGAACGCTCCTTTTTTGCCTATCTCAATCCGTGCAATGTAATATTCATCCACATCCACCCGCACCTTGAAGCTGTCCAGCACGTCAATCTGGCCCAGACGTTCGCCCGGCGACTTGGATTCGCCGATCTCAATATTCAGTGATGTGAGCTGTCCGCTGATAGGCGCCCGGATTACCAGGTTCTCCAGTTTTTGCTTTACGATCTCCAGGTTGGTCTGCATCCGGTTCACCGATTGCTCCAACTGGTGTATCTGCACCTGCCGAAAAAGCGAATCCTGTTTGTGGGTCTGCAGTATCAACTGGCGGTGTTTGGTCAGATACTGGTATTGGTCTCTGGATTGCTCGAACTCCTCCTCCGAGATCAGTCTCTTGCTGAAAAGATCCTTGCTGCGCTCAAACAGCCTTTTCTGCTTTTGAAGCTGGAAATTCAGATCCAGTATCTGCCCTTTCAAATCCAGACGATTGCGTTCCATTTCCAGTCGTGTGTTTCGCAAATTATTGATCTGCTGGAACAACTCCGCCTCCCGATACATGATATCAAGCTGCAGGTTTGTGTTATCCAGCTTCAGGATCTGGTCGCCTTTTTCCACCAGGCTGCCTTCCTCGATGTATTTCGTCTCCACACGGCCGCCTTCGATGGCATCCAGGTAAACGGTTTTAATAGGGACAACACTGCCGGTCACCGGTATGTACTCCTGGAATGGTCCTTTGGAAACCGTTGAGATTGTAATCCTCTCCGTTTCTACATTCAGTTTGGAGCTGCTGTCTCCGAACAGGAAGCTGTACACGATTAAAAAAACGGCCAGCGATGCTGCCGCGATAACGCCGATTTTTTTAGGTGTCCATTTTTTTCTTTCGATTTTTCGATCCATTTTCACTCCTTCAATATTTACAGCTTACAGTAATCCCTCTGTTTATTTGCGTCAAAGAATATGCCAAATTGTTTTTGTTGAATACATTGGAATTCTTGAACATGTTATCTTTTTCATTGTTCGCTGGCGATACAGTGCGTGTCCGCCAGCGGACACATTTGCGAGCTTCGATGCTCATATCCAAAATAAGTGGGCAGTCGTGACTCGCGAAACATCTTTGTCTTAACTTTTTCCCGTCTGCCATCGTATGAATTGTTTTTAAGGAATGGATTTTGCCCGTTTCTCTAAAATAATTTTTAATTAAAAATGGAAAACAGTATATTATTATAGCGTTTATGCGAATCACCGGAGATTGCAATGCATCAGAGAACCGGAAAAATTTTGATTGTTGATGATGATGAAGATGTTCTATTTGCCGCCTCCTTATTGTTAAAAAAGCATGTGGCACTCGTGCATACGGAAAAGAATCCGCAAATGATTCCGGTTTTGTTAAAAAATGAATCCTATGATGTTATCTTACTCGATATGAATTTTACGCAGGATGTAGCAAGCGGTGCGGAAGGATTTTACTGGCTGGATAAAATTCTGGAAAACGATCCCTCGGCTGTCGTGATTCTGATTACCGCCTTTGGCGATGTGGAAACCGCTGTGCGGGCGGTGAAGGAGGGTGCCACGGATTTTGTTCTCAAACCGTGGCAGAATGAAAAACTGCTGTCAACCATTTCGGCTGCCCTGCAGCTTCGCGCTTCACGATTGGAAGCCGACCAGTTACGTTCGCAACAGAAACAGCTCAGCGCCGATATCGATCACCGTTTCCAGGAAATGATCGGAAGCGGCGCTGCCATGCAGGAGGTATTTGCCAATATTAAAAAAGTTGCCAAAACGGATGTCAATGTCCTGATCCTGGGAGAGAATGGGACTGGCAAGGAGCTGGTGGCAAGGGCCATTCACCGCCATTCGTTGCGGGCAGATAAAGTGTTTATCAGTGTAGACATGGGTGCAATCAGCGAGACGCTTTTCGAAAGCGAGTTGTTTGGGCACGTGAAGGGCGCGTTCACGGACGCCAAAGAGGATCGGGCGGGGCGTTTCGAGATCGCTTCCGGCGGCACGCTCTTTCTGGATGAAATCGGGAATCTGCCGCTGGCACTGCAGGCAAAGCTGTTGACCGTCATCCAGAATCGTCAAGTGACCCGTGTGGGATCGAACAAGCCGCAGCCGATCGATATCCGGTTGATTTGCGCCACCAACATGCCGATCTCCGAAATGGTGGCGGAAAACCAGTTCCGGCAGGACCTGCTCTACCGTATTAACACTGTGGAAATCAAGTTGCCGCCGCTGCGCGAACGGGTTGAAGATCTGCGGCTTTTGGCCGATCATTTTATTTCTCATTATTCAAAAAAATATAACAAGCCGCTGAAACGTCTCGCTCCCGCCACCTTAAAAAAGCTTGAAAAATATGCCTGGCCGGGAAATGTTCGGGAATTGCAGCACGCCATCGAGCGCTCCATTATCATGAGTGATTCGCAAATTCTGCAGCCGTCCGATTTCTTCTTCTCCACGTCCGAAGCCAGGGCGGAGGGGCTGGTATTTGATGATTATAACCTGGAAAAGGTTGAGAAAATTGTCATTCAAAAAACATTGAAAAAGCATAACGGGAATGTGAGCCAGGCGGCCACGGAATTGGGATTGACACGTGCTTCCCTTTATCGGAGAATGGAGAAATATGGTGTTTAACCGATTTCGAATAAATCTTATTTTCCGCGTCCTGCTGCTGAGTGCAACAATCTTCCTCTTCCTTTACTTGCTGGAGGAAACCCATTTTACCATGCTGCCATTCCTGGTCGCGTTGATCATCATATTCGAGGTCTACTCCCTGATTGTTTTCGCCGAGCGAACCAACCGGGAATTAATCCGGTTCCTGGATTCAGTCGAACATGCCGACTTCACGCAAACCGTCTCGATTCGGCACCTCGGCCCTTCATTTGGCGAGCTGGCAGATGCGTTCGGCAGGGTGACCGACAGATTTCTGGAATTGCGCTCGGAAAAGGAAGAGAATTTCCGCTACCTGCAGACGGTTGTGCAGCATGTGGGGATTGGCGTCATCACTTTTAAATCCGATGGAGAGGTGGAGATTCTCAACAACGCTGCGAAACGACTGTTGAATGTAAATCAACTGAAAAACATAAAGCTGCTGGAAAAATTCAGCGGTTCGCTCACCCGGACGCTTCTGCATCTCAAGCCGGGTGAAAATGCCCTGGTAAAGATCGGCGAGAATGAGAAGCTGCTGCATCTGGCCATAAACGCGACTGAATTCAAGTTGCACGGCGAGCTCTATACACTGGTTTCTTTACAGGACATCCAGAGTGAAATTGAACGCGAGCGCCTGTCCAGGGAGTTGGAAATCGCCCGCCAGGTGCAGAACTCCCTATTGCCTAAATCCGATCCGCAGGTGGATGGCTACGATATCGCCAGCGTTTGCCTCCCCGCAGAAGAGGTGGGCGGCGATTACTACGATTTCCTCTCAGTAGGAGAAAACAGGCTGGGAATGTTGATCGGCGATGTTTCCGGGAAGGGCGTGCCGGCTGCATTCTATATGACGCTGACTAAAGGGATGATCCAATCCAATTGCATTAACCACATTTCTCCCAGGGATGTTTTGATTAAGGTAAATCATCTTTTATACCGGACGATGGAGCGCGGTTCGTTTGTCAGCCTGTTTTTTGCGCTACTGGATGCCGCGTCCCGCACGATTGTCTGCAGCCGCGCCGGGCACAATCCGGCTCTCCACTATTCCGCTGCCGATGACGAGGTTCGCATGATACGGCCGGCGGGAATCGGTCTGGGCCTGGAAGAAGGCAAAATATTCGAAGAAGTGATTCAAACTGAAACTATTCACCTCCGGCCCGGCGACTGGTTCATTTTCTACACCGACGGTTTTACCGAAGCCATGAACAGGAACTTGCAGGAATACGGCGAGGAAAGGTTGACGCAGGTGATTCGCGCGAACAGCAGCAAAACTGCCGGACAAATGATTGATGCCGTTTGCTCAGCCATCGAAGACTTCATAGCCGACGCGCCTCCCCATGACGACATGACCATGATCGCCCTCAAGGTGAGGTAGGCGATAACGATGTGACAGGTGAAACGTCAAACGTGAAAGGGCTTGCGAGGGCACGCCTTCGGAAAAAGGACAGATTGATCAAAATAATTTTTGACACTCCAGCGACTGACTGCTGACCAAATCTGGCCGATCGCATTGAAAAGAAATAATATCAAAAATCCAAACCACCAAACCGGCAGAAGATGTATAGAAACTTTCGCCTGCAAATTATTTTTCGTATTGTCCTGATCTGCATTGCAGTAAACGGTTTTCTTTATCTTTTATTGATGACCCGGCTTTACGCCTCAGCCACCATTGTCGGGATGATTGCCGTTTACCTGGTTTACAGCCTCATTCACTATTCGGAAAAGACCAATCAGAACCTGAGCCGGTTTCTCCAGGCTATCCGCTACGCGGATTTCTCACAATCCTTCACCGGGAGCGGTCTGGGTTCTTCCTTTGAGGAATTGAACGCCACATTTGCCGAGGTGATAAAGGATTTCCAGCGCATCCGCTCCGAAAAGGAGGAGCATTACCGCTATCTGCAGACCGTTGTGCAGCATGTGGGAATCGGCCTGATCGCCTTCCAGGAGGGTGGCGAAGTGGTGCTCATTAACAATGCTGCCAAACGACTGCTCAATGTATCGCAGATCCTGAATCTTACCATGCTTGGCAGTTTCAGCCCCAGCCTGGTGCAAACACTGTTCGCAATGAAGTCCGGAGATAAAACCCTGGTGAAGGTGTGGGACGATGACGAACTTCTGCAACTGGTTATATATGCTACTGAATTCCGGTTAGGGGGGGATGCCATCAAACTGGTGTCCATCCAGAATATCCAGAGCGAATTGGAAGAAAAAGAGATGGAATCGTGGCAAAAGCTGATCCGGGTGCTGACCCACGAAATCATGAATTCGGTGACACCAATTTCCTCACTTGCTTCCACCGCTAACGAGATGCTGTCGGATGGCGCCCCCGGAAATCTACAAGATGAAAACAGCGCCGAAACCATCGCCGATGTGCGCAGTGCGGTCCAGACCATCCAGAAGCGCAGTGAAGGGCTGCTGCATTTTGTGCAAGCCTACCGTAGTCTTACACGGCTGCCCAAGCCGAATTTTCAGATATTTCCCGTTAGAGAACTGTTTGCGCGGGTGCAACAAATGACCGGTGTGCAATACAGGGAGAAACAGATCGATGTTTTCTCCGGCATCGAACCGCCCGGCCTGGAATTGACTGCCGACATGGAGCTAATCGAACAGGTTTTGTTAAACCTGCTAAAAAATGCCGCCGAGGCGGTGAACGGGAAAACGGATGCCAAAATCCGCCTAAGTGCCAGGCTGGATTCCCGAGGGCGGGTCATCATCCAGGTTTCCGATAATGGGACCGGGATCACCGAAGAAGCGCAGGACAAAATCTTCATACCATTTTTTACCACCAAGAAGGAAGGCTCGGGAATTGGGCTGAGCCTGTCTCGCCAGATTATGCGGCT